>NZ_FLQX01000001.1 GCF_900089955.1 Candidatus Accumulibacter aalborgensis
GCAGCATCTCTCCACCGGTCACGATCACGCGAAACGACCGGTCACGTTCCGCGAAATACGCAACTACCTTCAGATCGACCCGACTGCGCTGAAGGACAGTACCGACCACAGCTATGCCGGCATCAGTGACCACACGACCCTGAACTTCAAGGCTGTCGACTCGGTACCAACGCTCAACGGGTCCAACCCGTCAGACAACGGGAACCTGGAGTTCAATCAGGACATCAGCCTGTATTTCTCCGAGAACGTCCACGCCGGCACCGGCACCCTCCGGCTGTACCAGGCGGACGGCACCGTGGTGGAAAGCTTTGATGTCGCTAGCGGCATCGGGGGGGCAGGCGGCTTGATCAGCTTCGGCGGGAAAGGCGTCATTGTGAATCCAGGCGCCGACCTGCTGGCGGGAACCGACTACTACCTTCAGATCGACCCGACTGCGGTGAAGGACAGTACCGGCCAGAGCTATGCCGGCATCAGTGACCACACGACACTGAACTTCAAGGCTGTCGACTCGGTCCCAGCGCTCTACGGGTCCGACCCGTCAGACAACGGGACCATGGAGTTCAATCGGGACATCAACCTGTATTTCTCCGAGGCCATCCACGCCGGCACCGGCACCCTCCGGCTGTACCAGGCGGACGGTGCCGTGGTAGAAAGATTTGACGTTGCTACCGGAGTGGGAGATGCAGGCGGTTCGCTCAGCTTCAACGGCTCGTCGGTCGATATCAACCCCAAGGGCGACCTGCTGCCGGGAACCGACTACTACCTTCAGATCGACCCGACTGCGCTGAAGGACAGTACCGACCACAGCTATGCCGGCATCAGTGACAAAACGACCCTGAACTTCAAGGCGGTCGACTCGGTGCCAACGCTCTCCTGGTCCGACCCGTCAGACAACGGGACCATGGAGTTCAATCGGGACATCGTCCTGCATTTCTCAGAGAACATCCACGCCGGCACCGGCACCATCCGGCTGTACCAGGCGGACGGCAGCCTCGTGGAAAGCTTCAACGTCGCGACCGGAGTGGGGGCAGCAGGCGGTTCCGTCGACTTCAACGGCTCGTGGGTCGATGTTAACCCCAAGGCCGACCTGCTGCCAGGAACTGACTACTACGTTCAGATCGACCCGACTGCGGTGAAGGATAGTACCAACCACAACTATGCGGGCATCGGCGACCACACGACCCTGAACTTGAAGGCGGTCGACTCGGCACCAAGGCTCTCCGGGTCCGACCCGTCAGACAACGGGACCATGGAGTACAATCGGGACATCAGCCTGTTTTTCTCCGAGAACATCCATGCAGGCACCGGCACCATCCGGCTATACCAGTCGGACGGCAGCCTCGCGGAAAGCTTCGACGTCGCGACCGGAGTGGGGGGGGCAGGCGGTTCCGTCGACTTCAACGGCTCGTGGGTCGATGTTAGCCCCAAGGCCGACCTGCTGCCAGGAACTGACTACTACGTTCAGATCGACCCGACTGCGGTGAAGGATAGTACCAACCACAGCTATGCGGGCATCGGTGACCACACGACCCTGAACTTCAAGGCGGTCGACTCGGTACCAAGGCTCTCCGGGTCCGACCCGTCAGACAACGGGACCATGGAGTTCGATCGGAACCTGTCGCTGTGGTTCTCCGAGAACATCCACGCGGGTACCGGCACCATCCGGCTGTACCAGGCGGACGGCACCGTAGTGGAAAGCTTCGATGTCGCGACCGGGATGGGAGGGGCTGGCGGTTCGGTCAGCTTCGGAAAACTCGGGCAAGGCGTCTCTGTGAATCCAGGGGCCGACCTGCTGCCGGGAACCGACTACTACCTTCAGATCGACCCGACTGCGGTGAAGGATAGTACCAACCACAGCTACGCCGGCATCAGTGACAATGCGACGCTGAACTTCAGGGCTGTCGACTCGGTACCAACGCTCTCCTCGTCCTACCCGTCGACCATAGAGTTCGATCACGACATAATCTTGCCTTTCTCCGAGAGCGTCCACGCCGGCACCGGCACCATCCGGCTGTTCCAGGCGGACGGCACCGTGGTGGAAAGCTTCGATGTCGCTACCGGTGTGGGAGGAGCAGGCGGTTCCGTTGGCTTCAACGGCTCGTTGGTCTATGTTGACCCCAAGGCCGATCTGCTGTCGGGAACCGACTACTACGTTCAGATCGAGCCGACTGCAGTGAAGGACAGTTCCGAGCAGAGTTATGCCGGCATCGGTGACAATACCACCCTGAACTTCAAGGCGGTCGATTCGGTACCAACGCTCTTCTCGTCCTACCCGTCAGACAACGGGACACTGTATATGGACTACTCTCAGGACATCAGTCTGTTTTTCTCGGAGAATATCCACGCCGGCACCGGCACCGTCCGGCTGTACCAGGCGAACGGCAGTCTCGTGGAAAGCTTCGATGTTGCGACCGGAATGGGAGGGGCAGGCGGTTCGGTCAGCTTCAATGGTCAGCGGGTCGATGTTAGCCCCAAGGCCGATCGACTGTCGGGAACCGATTACTACCTCCAAATCGACCCAACCGCGGTGAAGGACAGTTCCGGCCAGAGCTATGCCGGCATCGGGGACAGTACAGCCCTGAATTTCAAGGCTGTCGACTCGGCACCAACGCTCTCGGGGTCCTACCCGTCGGACAATGGGACACTGCCTGTCCAGGGGAACCTGCAGCTGGTGTTCTCGGAGAATGTCCATGCCGGCACCGGCACCATCCGGCTGTACCAGGCGGACGGCAGCCTCGTGGAAGGCTTCGATGTCGCGACCGGAATGGGAGGTGCGGGGGGAGCGGTCAGCTTCAATTTTCCCTCGCGGGTCGAAGTTAACCCCAACGCTGACCTGGTTCCCGGAACCGACTATTATCTTGAGGTCGATCCCAGCGCCGTACAAGATGCCACCGGGAACTTCTTTGCTGGCATCGTTGGTGTATCAACGCTCAATTTCGAAGCGATCTGAGTTGCATATGGCCGGCCCCGTTTTCTGACGCGATGAAGCTGAATCCAGAAGACACTTTCTTCGATGCGGTAAGGCACTCCCAGGCAGGGGAACTGGCCCAGGCAGAGGAGGGCTGCAGGCGTGTCCTGGAATTCGACGATTCCCAGAGCGATGCCGCCCACCTGCTGGCCATCATTCTCTCCCGGTCGAGAAGGTTTGGCGAAGCAAATCAATGGTTCGAGAAAGCCATCGCGAATCGACCGGAAAATCTCGACTACCTGATCAACTATGCAAATGCATTGCGGGATCAGGGATGCGCGGTCCAGGCAGAAGCCACGATTTGCAGGGCGCTTGCCCGCGATCCGCTGAAGCCGGAGGCGCTCAATCTTCATGGCCTGATCCTGATGGAATCGGGCCGACTGGAACACGCAGCAGAGTGTTTTCGCAAGGCCTTGACCTGTCGCCCCAAATATCCACATGCGTTGAACAACCTCGGCAACCTGCTGCAGAAGCTTGGTCAGGCTGACGGGGCGGTCGAAGTGTATCGTGTCCTGCTGGAAGCACAGCCCCACTATCCTGAGGCCTTGAATAATCTCGGGCAAGCGCTGAAATCCATCGGTCGCATAGCGGAGGCCGCTGAACAATTCAACAAGGCGATCGAGCAGAAGCCGGTCTTTCCTGAGGCGCGGGCGAACCTCCTCGAAGTCAGCGAGGTCTGGACGCGCCCGCTCGTCGGTCGCCACGTGGTTCTGCGACGAGCGGTCAGGTCGGATGCCGAATTGATAAGTGCATGGTTTGCTTCGTCGGACTTCACGAACCGGTTCAATCGCTTTCTCGCGCGAGTTTCAGATGTGAAAAGCCTGCAGAAGAAACTGGCCGCAGCCGAGCAACTGCATCCCTGTCAAACCAGGTCGATCGACTGGGTGATTTGCAAGGCGGACAACGCGATGCCGATGGGTCTGGTCAGCCTGACGGATATCCACGCGGAGCATCGTCGCGCAGAGTTCATGATTGGACTGCCGGATTCCGCAAACCGAACCACCGGAATCGGACTGGAAAGCAGCCTCTTGGCACTGGATTTTTCGTTCAACAAGGTCCAGCTCAACAAGCTTAGCAGCCTCGTCTATCAGGATAATGTCCGAGCACAGAGGAACGCGCTGGCCCTGGGTTTTGCAGCAGAAGGCTATCTATCTGCACACATCCGAGATCCGACCACCGGGATGTTCCTCGACCTCTACGTCAACGGACTCACCATAGAGGCATTCAGGTCCAACCAGCGATTGTCTCATCTGTCGCGCCGCTTGCTCGGTACCGACATCACCCGTTTCAGCGCAGTCCAAGCACGTCCTGCATGTCGAACAGGCCCTTGCTCCGGCTGCTGAGAAAACGTGCTGCACGCAGGCTGCCCAGCGCATACGGCAGCCTGCTGCTCGCTTTGTGGCCAATTTCGACGCGCTCGCCAAGGCCACAGAACATGACGTTGTGGTCGCCGACGATGTCGCCGCCGCGGATAGTCGAAAAGCCGATCGTCGATGGCAGTCGCTCGCCGGTGACCCCCTCGCGACCGTAGACCGCGCATTGCCGGAGGTCACGACCGAACGCCTGCGCCACCACCTCACCCATGCGCAGCGCGGTCCCCGATGGGGCATCGATCTTGTGTCGGTGGTGCGCTTCGACGATCTCTATGTCGTAGCCCTCGTTCATGATCCGCGCGGCCAGGTCGAGCAGCTTGAAGACGACGTTGACGCCGACGCTCATGTTGGGCGCAAAGACGACTGGAATGTCCTCGGCGGCAGCCGCAATCGCATTCTTGCCGGCAGCGTCGAAGCCGGTCGTGCCAATGACGATCGCCGTACCGTGGCGCCGGCATATCTCGAGGTGTTCGAGCGTGCCTTCAGGGCGGGTGAAGTCGATCAGGCAGGTGGCCTGGGCGATTCCCGCGTCCCGGTCGCTGCTCACCAGAATCCCGCACGGCAGGCCGACCAGCTCGCCTGCGTCCTTCCCCAGCACGACCGCGTCAGGTTGGTCGATCGCTGCTGCCAGCGTCGCCTCCGCATCCCTCAGCGTCGCCTCGACCAACATCCGTCCCATGCGGCCGCCGGCGCCCGCAATCGCGATTCTCAAGTCGTTCATGTCAGAGCCCCACGCTTTCCAGCATCTTGCTGAAGAATCCTTGTTCGTCCGGCGGCGGCATGGCCACACTGCCATCGGTCGGCAGCGAACTCAGATCGATTTCCCTGTTCCGCGGTTGCGCTACAGTCGCTGTGTCTGTCTGTTGCGCGGGGGTGACATCGCCGGCGACCCGAACCAGCTTGCCTTCGGCGTCGAAAAAAACCGAAAACAGGCGGCTCTCGACCACTCCGGTATTCCCTTTCTTCAGCCAGAAGAAGTAATCCCAGCGGTTGGCGTGAAACATGTCGACCAGCACCGGCGTGCCGAGGATGAAGCGCACTTGATCCATTGACAGCCCTGGACGCAACTGGGAGACCATCTCCTGGGTCAGCACGTTGCCTTGCTGTACATCGATCCGGTACTCGTTGACGATGCGCGGTACCCAGGAGCAGGCGGACAGCAGGCAGAGGACGATGAGGGAAGTGGCGAAACGCGGGAAGTTCATGTTCTGGTCGGATCGTGGTGAGTGATCAGGAAGCGACGAGCGATGTCGATCAAGGCGTCCGGGACGGCGCCAGGATCGGCAATCGAACTGACGGAAGACTTGCGCCGGTTCTGCATTGCAGCCGCTGAAGGTATATCATAACCGAAAACCCCGTCCTCCTTTCGCAGCCGATCAAGGTAAGCCGATGAGCAACTCCGATGACCTCAAGAGCATGGGGCTGAAAGCCACCCTGCCACGCCTCAAGATCCTCGCTCTTTTCGAGAAAACCGACGTTCGTCATCTCACCGCCGAGGACGTCTATCGCCTGCTGCTCGCCGAGAATCTGGATGTCGGCCTGGCCACCGTCTACCGCGTGCTGACCCAGTTCGAGCAGGCCGGCTTGCTCGAACGTCACTATTTCGAATCGGGCAAGGCGGTCTTCGAATTGAGCGCGGGACAGCACCACGACCATCTGGTGTGTATCGATTGTGGTCGTGTCGAAGAGTTCTACGATGCCGAGATCGAACGCCGCCAAACGCGGATTGCCAAGGAGCGTGGCTTCATCATTCGCGAGCACGCCCTTTATCTCTACGCCGAATGCACCAAGACGGATTGCCCGCATCGCGGCAACTCGGTGAGGACGGTCGGCGAGCGCCACCGGGCGCCGCTCGCCGATTGACAAGCTGGCCGAACTGGACCGAGAGGGGCGCCAGCGTCAGCGTGCGTTGCCCGAGCGTGAAACAAACAGTTCGGGATCGACCATCGCGCCATTGAGAATCACGCTCCAGTGCAGGTGAGGGCCGGTTGCGCGACCGCTCATTCCCGACCGGCCGATCGGTTGGCCCTTGGCGACTACCGCCCCGGGTTGCACATCAATGCGCTCGAGGTGGCAATACATGCTGATCAGGCCGTTGCCGTGGTCGACGAAGATGGTCTGGCCGTTGAAGAAATAGTCGTCGGTTGCCAGTACGGTACCATTTGCGTTGGCCCTGACCGCGGCGCCGCGAGGCACCGCGATGTCGAAGCCGGCGTGTGGCGAACGCGGTTCGCCGTTGAATAAACGGCGGACGCCAAAGCGCCCCGTCAGCCGCCCGTCGGCCGGCAGGACAAAGGCCGTGTCCGTCACTGCCGCCTCGCGCCAGTGACGCTTCAGGCGCCCGATGGCGGCCACTTCACCTTCGACGCGTGCCAGGTCGCCGGCCGACAGTTGCACCTTGCTGCTGTCCTTGATCGTGATCCGCTGCTCAGGGTAGTTCCTGGCGTTGACCGCGAAGCCCGCGCTGCGCGTCTCGCCGGCCCCCTCCACGCGTAGTTCGTGCGCACCAGGCGCGGTATCGAGCGCCAGTCCAACCACCGCAACCCACTGACCCGCTTCGGCGGTAACCAGAACCCGCTGGTCACCGAGCCATGCGCGCGGTTGGGCGCCGTCGGCCGAGACCGGACCCAGCGAGACCAGCGCCACCCCTCCGGGGACACTGGCGGCCCTGGGCAATCCGGCATGCGCCAGCGATGGCCCGAACAGGGCGAGCAAGGCGCCTGCACAGAGGGAAACGAAGGCGAAAGGAGTTGGTTTGCCCACCGCTAAAGCGAAGTCGCGTTGAAGGTGTCGCACTGACGGATGTCGCCGCTGTCCATGCCGCGCTTGAACCAGCGCACGCGTTGCTCGGACGAGCCATGCGTAAATGATTCCGGCACTACCTGCCCGCGCGTTTGCCGTTGCAGACGATCGTCGCCGATCGCCGAGGCGGCGGTGAGCGCCTGCTCAGCCTCGCCGGGTTCGAGCATCTTCTGCATGCTATCGGCGCGGTGACCCCAGACGCCGGCGAAGCAATCGGCCTGCAGTTCCAGCCGCACCGATAGCGCATTGGCCGCCGCCTTGTTGCCGCTGCGCTGCTGCGCGGCGCTCACCTTGTCCGAGATGCCGAGCAGGTTCTGCACGTGATGGCCGACTTCGTGTGCGATCACATAGGCCTGCGCGAACTCGCCAGGCGCGTGAAACCGTTCCTTCAGATCGCGGTAGAAAGCCAGGTCGATATAAACCTTATGATCAGCGGGGCAATAAAAGGGGCCCATCGCCGACTGACCCGTGCCGCAGGCAGTCGGTGTCGCGCCGGTGAACAGGACCAGTTTCGGGTCCTGATAGCGGCGCCCGGCGTCGCTGAAAATACTTTGCCAGGTGGTCTCGGTGCTACCGAGAACCTTGGCGACGAAGGTCGCCATTTCGTCGTTGGCCGGAGGCTTGTGGGCCGGCCGACTGGCTGGCGGAGGGGCGCTGCTGCTGGTATTCGAAGCCAGCCCGAGAATCACGGCCGGGTCGATGCCGAAAAAGTAGCCAGCGGCGAGCGCGATGACCAGCGTGCCGATGCCGACGCTGCCGCGCCCAATGCCACCGCCGCCACCATCGCCTCGCCGGTCCTCGACGTTCTGACTCTCGCCCTGGTCGTCCAGACGCATGCTTTACCCCCCCCAAAGACGTTTGATGCCAGCGATGTTAACAGAACGTGGACAGGATTTCTGATTTGTGCATAATCCGCACGCCTTTTGCAAAAAAGGGCCGTGTGCGTGCTTTCTCTTCGCATGCACAGCGCAGATAACAAGCAGACACGCGCCGGTACTCAGCCCGATCGTGCGGATCTGTCATTTGAGACCACCTGAGGAGGTTGCCCATGGACCTATCGGCTGTTCAAATACCTGCCTGGATTGATCTTGAACTGATCATCCGAGGCTGCGTTCAGGTGCTCCTGCTGACCATGTCGGCATTCTTTTCCGGATCGGAAACAGCCCTTTTTTCGCTGACTTCCTTCGACCTGCAAAGGTTGCGCAACAGTCAGCATCCGCGCAGCAAGAGTATTCACGAAATGCTCGAAGAGCCGCGCCGCCTGATCATCTCGCTATTGTGCGGCAACGAACTGGTGAACATTGCCTCATCGGCCAACATGGCGGCCATCTTCTTGAAGTATTTCACCGACGACCAGACCACCTGGATCAACATTCTGGTGATGGTTCCGTTGCTCCTCCTGTTCGGAGAGGTCACACCCAAGACCATCGCCGTCACTTACCCGATGATGATTGCCACCAATATCACGGCGGCGCTGTTACCCAAATGGATCGCCTTGATCACGCCCCTGCGCAACGCGGTGCGCGCCGTTGCCGACCGAATCACTTCGGCCATCGTCGGCGAACCGGTGAAGAAGGACAATCTGCTTCATTCCGACGAATTCCGTACGCTGGTGGAGGAAGGCGAGGCCAGTGGCGTGATCGTGCCGACGGAGCGCATCCTCATCGACAACATGCTGGAGGCCTCCGAGGCGCAGGTGGTCGACATCATGACGCCTATTTCGAGCATGGTTTCGCTCGATGTGCAGCAGCCTTTGCCGGATCTGGTGGCAGCCTTCCAGGCCATCCACCATGCGCGTGTGCCGCTGTTCGAGGATAGCCCGGCGATGATCGTCGGTTTCCTCCATTCGGAAGACGTCATCAAGCTGGTTCGCAGTGGCGCCGACCTGGCGGCAATGAGTGTGCGCGACGTGATGCGGCAACCCCATTTTGTTCCCTCGACCAAGAAGGTTGACGAAATGGTCGAGTTCTTCCAGGAGAATCGCACGCGCACGGCACTGGTGATTGGCGAATACGCCAACGTGTTGGGGATCGTTTCGATCCGCGACGTGGCGGCATTCATGCTTGGCAGGCTGGCCCCGCCACAGGAGCCCGGCGTCAGGGAGATCGAGGTGCACAAGATATACTCGATCCCAGGTGACATGAGCCTGGTGGACTTCAACCAGTTGGTGGGCGCCAACCTCGATGACCCCAGCATGAATACGGTCGGCGGGGTGGTCATGCGCCTGCTCAACCGCTTGCCGAGGCTAGGGGACTCGGTCACCTTCGAGGGCTTCCTGCTTGCCGTTGAACGTATGCAGGGCTTGCGCATCGAGGAATTACGCGTGACCCGGCTGGGAATGGGACCCGATCCCGAGCCGACGGACAGCGAGGACAGCGTTCCCTCGCGAGCACTGACTGATGAAACCAACGCAGCGAGCGCTGGCTCGCCGGATGAGGCGGTGGCTGCGACGGTACAACATACGCACTCGGTTTTCTCGTCGCAATTGCCGGGCCTGGCCGGTCAGGAAACGCCGCGCGCTGATCAAGTTTCCGCCACCAAGAAAGAGGTCTGAGTCATGGAAATCTTTATCGAATGCCTGGTGATCGTGGTCTTCATTCTGCTCAAGGGCTTCTTCTCCGGGTCGGAGATCGCCATGGTCAACAGCGACAAGATCAGGTTGCGTCACCTGGCCAAGACGGGTGACAAGGGCGCAGCGCTGGTTTTGAAACTGTACAAGACGCCCGACATACTGCTGGGAACGACCCTGGTGGGCACCAACGTCACGACAGTGACCGTCTCGACAATGGTTACGCTGATCTTTATCGAGGTTTTCGGGCCTGAGGGGGACATCCTCTCGGTGCTCATCGCCACACCCTTCCTGCTGATTCTGGGGGAGATCGTTCCGAAGAGCATCTACCAGCAGAAAGCCGACTTTCTGGTCACTCGCATCGTCTACGGTCTGCGCTTTTTTTCCTGGCTTTACTATCCGGTGATCTTCGTTTTCAGTCGCATCGCGCGCTTCGCCGCTCGCCTGGCAGGCGGGACCACCGCGGTGAAAAGCGGCCTGATCACTCGCGAGGAATTGCGCATGCTTCTGGAAATGTCATCGGCCACGGACGATCAGGATGGCAGCTTCGACGCCGAGAAGGTGGCGCGCATCACCCGTTTCTCGGAGACATCGGTGGGTGAGGTGATGACTCCGCTCGACGAGGTGGTGGGCATCAGCGAGCACGCCAGCACGGAGGAGGCCGTGAAACTGGTTCTTGCCCATGGCTATAATCGCTTGCCGGTCTATCGCGGCAACATGTCCAATATCATCGGCATTCTGACCCTCAACTCATGGGACTTGATGGCCTCCGACATCAACCGCAAACCCAAGGCCAGCTTCATCCAGGAGCCGGTCTACGTCACCTCCAGGCAACCCATCGACCGGACCATCACGACGCTGCTATCGCGTCCGATCGACTTCATGGCGGTGGTCGTCAATGAGTTCGGACTGGCCATCGGCATTCTCAGCATGGAAGACATCTTCGAGGAAGTGGTGGGAGAAATCGATGTCGGCTACGATTTCGATGAGTACGAGTCCCACCGCAGCAAGCAGCGCATCCTGATCAAGGAACTGGCACCGGGCGAATTCCTGGTCGATGGCCGAACACCCATCTCGCAGATCAATGAGGAACTGCATCTCAACATCCCCATGGAAGCGGCTCATACCGTGGCCGGGCTGATCATCAACCGCCTGCGCACGATTCCACCGGTGGGGAGCCATATCCACGAGGAGAGCTATCAATTCACGGTGCGGACGGTCAGCGCCCGCACGGTCACCAAAGTGCACATCAAGCGCGGTTAGTACTGGCACCGCAAGAAGAAGGAAATTCAATGCGACATGGCGACGGTGGCCGCCATGTCAGCGGCACGCACTGCGCTTTGCCAAACGGGGAATTGAGGGCTGTGGCACTTTCCATCTATTCGAATGCTCGCCGATAAAGCGGTGAGGCCTTGTATTGACCCCACCGCTATCGGAATATCCAAGCAAGGGCATGCGGTGCTCTCCGCACCAGTTCCCTTACTTCATCTTGGGCGTGTAGGCATCCATCACAATGTCGAGGCTCTTCTGGATCTCTTTGTTGTACGTCTTGTTGAGGACCGTCTTGTCCTTGAGTTTCCATCTTGGCGTACTGTCGGCCAGCGCCTGAACCAGTTCCCAACGGTAGATGAAGGTCTTGCCGCTCAGTTTTTTCACGGCATCAAGCTGTTCGGCGTCGAGCCCCTGCGTCTTCTCCAGGTCCTTGAACTTGTCCGGATCGACCGTAATCCCTTCCACCAGAGCGTCGTCAATCAGCTTCAGCTCAGCCTTGTACTCAATGTTCGGCAGGGCCGCATCGATGGCGTCCTTGAGCTTGCCGGAGGTGGCGAAGGCCTGGTCGTTCAAGGCGGCGAGCTTCTCGACGTCCACCTTGTCGGAGTGCCTGGCCAATACCTGCTTGGCGACGCGGTACTCGACTGGGTTATAGACCGTTTGCCCGAAGACGTTTTGCAGAACGAACAGAAAAACGTAGCACACCAATGCCGAAACGATGGGGGTCTGCACCCAGGCCCAGGAAATCCGCGCGACCACGCCCCACTTGATATTGCGTGCGTTCCTGATCAGACCAATACCAATCACGCCGCCCACGACCGCCTGCGAGCTCGAGACCGGCACCAGAGGGATGGTGGGCAGCCCCATCGAGGCCAGGGCGAACTCCAGATCTTCCGACGCGAAAAGGAGCAGGACCAGCGACGTGGCGACGACCACCACGAAGGCTCCCACCGGCGTCAGCGGAGCGATTTCGGTGCCCACGGTGAGCATAACCTTCTTGGCATAGGTGAAAACGCCAACCGAGATGGCCACGCCGCCGAGCAGGAACAACAGTTGCAAGCCGCTGAGCTCGACCAGGCCGAGGTCCAGGTCCTGGAACGGATTGGCGCCAATGAACACCCCCATGACATTGCCGATGTTGTTGGCGCCCAGCGAGTAGGAGCCCAGAATACCGGCGACGAGCAAGGCGAGGCGGGTCCACGCATCCTGACGGATGATGTGGATTTTCGAGCGATTGAGCACCTTCATCACTCCCCGGTAGATCAGGTAGCTGAAGATGGCGGTCAGCAGAGGACTGAGGACCCATGTGGCGCAGATGGTTTTGAACACGGTAAAGTCGGTGACCGAACCAGTGAAGAAGTTCCAGCCGATGATCGCCCCGACGATGGCCTGGGTGGTGGAGACCGGCAAGCCCAGGACGGTGAGCCAGGCGACCACGGCCGCTGCCGCAAAGGCCGCCATGAAGGCGCCGCCGAGGGCATTGATCGAGCCAAGCTTGGACAGTGTGTGGGCCGCCCCGGCGCCGCTGATCACGGCACCGATGATCACGCCGACAGTGATGATGATGGCCGCCGTCCTGAATTTGATCATCCGCGAAGCGACTGCCGTTCCGAAGACGTTGGCAGCGTCGTTGGCTCCCAGTGACCAACCCAGGAACAAGCCGCTGGAAAGATAGAGAAATATGTGCAGATCCATGATATTGCGCCCTCCCCGGCCCTAGTCCGAGCGCTTGATGGTGTAGATCGCCAGCCAGTCGGCAACGTCCTCGGCCTGGTCGGCGATCTGGTCGATCTTGTCGACAAAACGGCGCAAGTGGGACTTTTCGGCCAGCGGCAAGGCGGAAGCGAAGATGCTCCGCTTGAGCTTGTCGGCGTGCTTGTCGGCCTCTTTTTCGTAGAACATCACCTTGTGCAAGTGGTCGCGAACCGATTGAACATCGCGCAGGAAGGCGCGGGAGGCGAGGATCGTACTCTCCACCGCTGCTCCGACATCTTCAGCCAACTGCAGGACGTCGGAATACAACTCCTTGGGAAAATTCGGAGCCTCGATGCCGATCGACACCATGTTCTCCTTCATCACGTTGAGCAGCCCGTCGAGATCCTCGAGCATGCTCAATACGTCACCGCGAAAGTCGGGAATGAGGGCCAAGGTGTAAAGTTGGTGCTCGATTAGACGGCGTAGTTCGTCGCCCTTGTGCTCCAGATCGATGATCTGCTGCTGCTTGCCCACAAAGTCGCTGTGGTCCGCTCCTGTCGCCAGGTAGGTAGTGACGCCCGCGCGGAACGAGAGCGCCCCGTCGGAAAGGGTATCGAGAAACGAGTCAAACTGCATCTCGACGTCTTTGGTGGAGCCGAACAAACGCACTCTCTTCTTATCCATCCTATCCTCCTGTTATATGTGGACTGAATTACCCACGCGGTCAAGACTGACGGAGCGCCCCTGCACCATCGCGTTTTCCACGCGGGTTGCGTAAAGGATTACCCCGCAGCAGCAACGGTTGACCTGGCAGTTTAAAGTCCCTTCCCGGCGTGTCAACCGTTTTGAATCCTGTTCATTCTCGGTAGGTACCAAAAAAGAAGATAATTTTCAAGGGCATTTTCCCGGAACCGACTGATTTTACGGACACGATAGCTGCACGTAACTAGATAGTTTTAACCTTTGGGAATATTTCCGCCACGGCGCTTGGCGAGCGCTGGATCTCTCGGATCCGGCAGACACGGCTCAGCCTGGGGCGGCCCTAAGCGATCAGAGGATGAGCTTCAGCTTCAGCGCCATCTCATTTTCCGCCAGGGTCTGGCCGGCTCCCGGTCTAGTCCTGCATGGCCATCAGTTCCTTGTCAGCGTAGCGCAATCTCAACGCGAGCACTTTGGCGACCGCCTCGAGCAGGTGAAACGCCAAGCGTTTGTGCTCCTCCTTGAGTGTTTCAAACTCTTCGCGCTGCAACATGTAGAGGTCGGTGTCTTCAAGCGCTGTCGCATCGTTGAAGCGAGTCATTTGTGAAAGGAAGGCCATGCCCCCGAAGAAGTCGCCGCGCCCATAGGTCAACGCGTGGTGGTCCGGTGTTGCTCCGATACTAGGCAGCGTGATGCGCACTGCGCCCTTGAGAATCAGATACAGTTCGTTACCCGGGTCGCCAAACGAGTACACCTTCTCGCCCTTGGCCAGCGAGCGTCGCCCCATGCAAGCCTCAAGGTCGGCCAGTGTTTCGCCCTTGTGGTCGCTGAACAGTTCAACATCCTTCAAATCCAGTGCCGCGACCTCGGGCGCCTTGATACCGATCTCGCCAAGGATCTGGTTTTCAATCCACTCGACCGCGTCGTCAAGTTCCGGAAATACCTTGACATTCTTGGTCATCGCCGTAAGTTCCATCTGGTCAAAGAACTCGGCGATGTTCCGGCCGTTGGGCAGGGCCTGCGACAAGCTGCTGAAAATCAGGAAGGCGTCACGCTCGAGCAGCGAGTCCCGGATCTGACTCAGCAGATGCACTGCCGTGACATCCACTGACTGCACGCGCCGCATGTCCAGAACGATGTACTTCCGCTTGCCGAGTTCCGGCTCAAGTGCCGTGTAAAGTTGATCTTTGGTGCCGAAGAAAAGGCTACCCTGCAACTCCAGGATGACCGTCTGCTCTCCCTTTTTATTGAGCAGTTCCATGTCATGGCGCAAGCGGATTCTCTTAGAAGACCTGTTCCCCCCCTCCACTTTTCGACGGATGACAGTGCTGCTCAGTTGCTCGCGGATGAACAGAAACATGGCCAAGGCAATGCCGACGCCTGATGCGGCGATCAGGCTGTAACCAACCGCCACGGCCACCACCGCCACGATGACGATGAAGTCAAGGAGGGTCCATGGCGACTGGAGCAGATGAAAACTGTGCCGGTCGATCATTCGTACGCCGACGACGATCAGGATGCCGGCCAGCGCCGCGACCGGAATCCAGGCAATAAAGCTTCCCAGGGCAAGAAATGCGATCAGACACAGTATGCCCTCAATCACCCCCGACACGCGGGTCTGGCCACCGCTGGCCAGATTGACCAGCGTTGCACCCATCTGTCCGGCTCCTGGCATACCACCTGCGCAAGCCGAGGCCACGTTGCCGAGACCCTGAGCGACCAGTTCGCGGTTCGAATCGTGTCGGCTGCGCGTCATGGTGTCGAGAACGACGGCGGTCTTGAGCGTGTCGATCGACAGCAACAACGCCAGGATCAATGCCGTTCCGAACAGACTGGCGATCTGGCTGAGCTTGAGTTCGCCGATCTCGCTCCAGCGGCCGGTGATCGCCTCCAGCATGCTTGACGCGGTCCCTCCGAGGGGACCGATGATCAGCGCGTTGCCTTCAATGACCAGCAGTTTTTCGTCGACCCCATAGGCCAGTCCGAAATAAGTGAGCACCCCGGCCAGCAAGCCGAGAATGGCCGCCGGCACGATGCGCGTCAGCAACGGTGCGCCGACCATCACCAGGATCGCCACGGCGCCGATGAGCACGCTCTGCCAGTGCCACCAGTCTGGCGTGATCAGGACCCGCAACCAGGAGTGGCCGCCGGTATGGCCCAGAAACTTGGGGATCTGACTGCCGATGATGATCAGGCCGACACCTGTGAGATAGCCGCTGACCACCGGAAAAGGGATGTACTTGATCAGGCTGCCGACACCCATGAAACCGAGGAGCAACTGCAACATCCCGCAGATCATACCGACGGCGGTCAACATCAGGACAATAAATGTGGGTTCTACGCCACGCTGCACGAGTTCGATGGCGAAGGCAGAGAGAAGCGCCGCGGCCGGCGCACACGGCGCCGTAATCAGGCGATTGGTTCCGCCCAGAGCCGGCGCCATCAGCCCGAGAGCGGTAGCCCCGAGAATCCCGGCCAGCGCGCCCATACCGGCGTAGGACGGTCCAATCGAGGCATAGATCGTCACGCCAAAGGCGATCGCCGACGGCAGTGCGACCAACATGGCGGCAAAACCGCCCCAGAAATCGCCGACAAGTTTGTCATTCTTGAATTTTATAGTCGGTTCCACAGGCTCAGCCTCCGATCCAGTCCATAAAGCCACCGTGAGCTACCACGTCGGGCAATAAAGCATTGGCCCTAGGACGGGCATGCTACCACGACCATCCTTCTTGTATTTGCTAGCAAAATTCAGCAGACCGCCGGGTTGCTCGTCGCAGCCATTCAGTTACAGCCCGATCTGCGACCTCGCCACCAAATGGTGTACGTATGGCGCTGGCCTCCGCAATTGGCACTGGCCATCGTCCAGTCTGCGTACGGCGTCTGCCTGGCCTTTTGTACCAACTGACGCCCCGCTCTGCACCGCCAGCGGATGCCTGTTCTCACCTCAGCATGCTCGGGCGATAACTGTCGACCAAGGCGCCCGCCGTGGCGCAAACCTCGTCGCTGAGTTCCTGCACGTCGGAGCGCAGATACGAGGGTACACGCCGACCGGGCCCACAAGCCGGCTTCGATGGCGAAGCCGGTGATGTGCCTCATGTACTTGACCAAACGGCTCACCCCGATTGTCAGATGCACCAGCGCGGAATTATGCGTCCCGAAAGCATAGAATGGATGCCCCGAGGTTTCAGCTTCTGTTGCATGTCGTCAAGCGTGCGCATATGTTCTGGGATCCGTTTGGCCTGGTGCCAGCAGGCGCCGTCGGTCCCATTCTTCAGCTAGGCGTCGACCGCCGACCTGAAAACCGCCGTCGCGTCGTCGATGACGTTGAGATAGCCGTCGAGGTCGCTTTCGATCGACGTCGAGACGACGGGGCTATCTGACACGTGTTGTATTTGAGTATCCACAATCACCGCTTCCGCATGAGGTAAAAACTGGCGCCAGACCCACGGCGCGCCAAGCCGCCTACCGCTGCCGACTGTTGGAACAGACGGTCAGGATCTTCCACTATTCGGCGGCCGACCGGGGGTATCACAGGGAGCAGGTCCTGCCCACTCCTGCCGCCCATCGTGTAAGCTGGCGAACCGTCGCCGTGACCATTCCTTCAAGATGACGCCCGCGCATGCAAGCTCCTGGGCGATGTCGTCCAGATTCCCATAAAGCTCTGTAAGCCAGAATGTGCGCTCAACCGACATGAGATCTGGGTTTACAACGCGTTGATCGAGAGGTGGCAAGCGGGATTCATCATCGGTGTCCAGTATTTCCGGGAAGGCAGGAATTCGATAGCGGCTTAGCGCGTCCTTGCTGGCGATTGCTTCGTCAGCATCGAACTCTGCCGCAGACCAGCCATTCGTGAATTGGGCATAGCCATGCTGCAGGCTCTCGGTCCCATTCCGGATAACTGCCATCATCTGGCAGCCGGCTTCGGTCGGGTGCAACCAAAACTGATGGAGGCCGCGTGCGGCCAGCAACAGGCGTGCTGCGGCCCGATCAAGGGCCTCCATCGACCCGCGGATCTCGTCGATATCCGCTCCTAGGTCGAGCATCGAATGTACGGCCGCCTGATTACGCCGCTTCAACTCCTCGCGGCGCTGTTCCAGGTCGAGGAGGCGAACAGAATGGGCGGACTCCTTGCCTTCAAGCGTCTCACCCACCGTCGTGGCCAAATTCACCAGCATTCTTGCCTGCTGATCGATCATGGAAAGGAAGTCGGGCATCTCCATGGCGGCGGCTAGCGGACGCACTCGGCGCACAACTTGTGCAATAGGGATTAGTGTCACGGCATTCACCTGTCTTCTGCTGCGAGCGAGTGGAATGGTCATCGGGACCAAGTCTAGCGATACCGACCAGGTTGAGAATCGTGCTCGGTCAGTTGGGATTATCTCGGTGCGCTCCTCTTGGGCTGTCTAACGCGCCAATCGTGCCAGCTATCGACGAGTGACTGGCCGCTAATAAAATCAGCCGGTTACTGGCGACAAGCGGGATCCGGGTGAGGAACAGGGGTGCTACAAAACGCCATGACACGCCGGTGAACGCTCTGGTAAGGAGCGATATTCTCGATTTAATACAGTCTGTTACCTCAATTACGGGAGGCGTGCGCCAGACAACGAAGTGTTACACCTCCGACGCTCAAGAAAATTGCTGAGCTGAACATCGTCGTCAAGCTGTGCTGAAAGCCATTCCCACGGTCGTGGTTGTATTTACGGCCGGTTCAGCCTACATTCATGCTGCCAATGTCGGCAGCCACAAGGAGAAGCGTATGGGGAAACTTACCGCCGGCCTGTTGGCCTTGGCGCTGGCGCTATCAAGTGCAAATGCTGTCGCTTGTTCGGCTGAGAAAGCCAAGGATGGCAAGAGTGAAATAAGCACTCAATCCCAACCCAAGAGCTGACTTGTCGGTGTCTGTAGCACGCGCGGCGCGATACCTCCGGTATCGCGCCGCGTTAGTTTTTTGGAACCAAACGGTCATGACTTTCATGCCCCCCGATCATGAAAGTCATGACCGTTTCCCTCACCCCCAACCCCTCTCCCGCACGCGGGAGCGGGGAAATTCGTGAGTCGCTCGCGCGACTTTCATAGCAAATGGCCCAACTCGTACTTTTCGCCGGCAAGGATCGCTCGCTTGCTCGTCGCCACCCCTGGATTTTCGCTGCTGCGGTCGAGCGATTGAACGGTCGTGCCCGTCCAGGTGATACGGTCGACGTCGTCGCCGCCAACGGTCGGCCATTGGCCAGGGCAGCGTGGAGCCCGGAGTCGAAGATCCGCGCTCGGGTATGGACCTTTGACCCGGACGAGATCGTCGACGACGTTTTTTTCAAGCGCCGCATTCAGGCGGCCGTCGAACGTCGTCAGGCGGTGCCGGAATTGGCTACCCAGGACGGGTTGCGGCTGATCCATGGTGAGTCCGACGGCCTGCCGGGGCTGATTGCCGACCGCTATGGCGACACAATCGTCGTGCAACTGACGGCCACCGGCCCGGAGAAATGGCGGCGGGCGATCATTGGCGCGCTGCAGCGAGCGAGCGCTTGTGCCCGCATCTACGAGCGGTCCGATTCGGACGTGCGCCGACTCGAAGGGCTCGATCCGGTGACCGGCTGGGTGCTTGGTGAGGCTCCGGCAGAACCGCTGACGATCGTCGAGAACGGGGTACGCATGCGGGTCGACGTCGTCGCCGGTCACAAGACGGGTTTCTATCTCGACCAGCGTGACAACCGCCTGCTGACGCGCGAACTCGCCGCCGGCCGGGCGACGCTGAACTGTTTCTGCTACACCGGCGGTTTTTCGTTGCAGGCAGTTGCCGGTGGGGCGGTGAGCGTACTCTCGATCGACTCCTCAGCTCCGGCGCTCGCCACCGCCGTCGACAACCTGGCGCTCAACCGGCAACTCGATGCCCATCGGGCCGAATGGCGTCAGGCCGACGTTTTCGACGAGTTGCGTGTACTGAAGAGCAGCGGTCAGCGTTTCGATCTGATCATTCTCGATCCGCCCAAGTTCGCGCCGTCCGCCGCGCACGCCGAGCGCGCTGCGCGCGCCTATCGGGATATCAATGTCTTCGGCTTCCGGCTACTCAATCCAGGTGGCTTGCTGATGACCTATTCGTGTTCGGGCAGCATCCGCAGCGAGCATTTCCAGCAGATCGTTGCCGATGCAGCGCTGGACGCTGGACGCGGCGCACGCATTCTGCGCCGTCTCGCCGCGCCGTCAGACCACCCGGTGGCGCTGAACTTCGGCGAGGGGGAATATCTCAAGGGCTTGCTCTGTCAGGTCGATTGAGCGTGCCGTGCAGCGGGCTGCTAGCCGCCGCCCCAGATCTGCTGGACGCGCGCGTCACGGCCGCAGCCTTGACGATAATAGGCATAGCGAATCGGGTTCTTCTTGTAGTAGTCCTGGTGGTACTCCTCGGCAGGGTAGAAGGCTGAGGCGGCGATGATCTCGGTTTCGATGCGTGGCAGCTTGCCACCGGCCAGCAGGGCATCGCGGCTGCTCTCGGCAGCCTTGCGCTCGGCCTCGTTCTGCCAGTAGATACCGCTGCGGTACTGGCTTCCGACATCGCAGAACTGCCGGTTCTTGACCGTCGGGTCGATGTGGCGCCAGAAGTAATCGACGAGTTGCGGATAGCTCACCTTCTGTGGGTCGTAGGTCACCCGGATGGCCTCGGTATGCCCCGTACTGCCCGCACTGACCTGCTCGTAGGTCGGGTTTACCGTGTGGCCGGCGGTATAGCCGGATTCGGCGGCGATGACTCCCGGCAGCTTCTCAAAGTCGGCCTCGATGCACCAGAAGCAGCCGCCGGCGAAAATCGCGCTGCGGACTTCGGCCGTCTTGCCGACCGGCAGGTCGGCGGCGCCGGCACCAGCGCCGAGGACGAGCATTAGCAGCGCTGCCGCCAACAGGCGCGCGCTCACGTGCGCAGTGCCGGCAGTTTTTCGGCGCGGGGTACGAACTGCAGCGCGACGCCGTTGTTGCAGTAACGCTTGCCAGTCGGCTGCGGGCCGTCTTTGAAAACGTGGCCCTGATGCCCGCCGCAGCGTACGCAATGGTACTCGGTGCGCGGATAAATCAGCTTGAAGTCGGTCCTGGTGGCGACCGCTCCCGGCAGGTAGTCCCAGAAGCTTGGCCAGCCGGTACCGCTCTCGTATTTTGTCGAGCTGTCGAAAAGTGGCAGGGAGCACGCTGCGCAGACGAAGGTACCGTCGCGCTTCTCCTGGTTCAGCGGGCTGCTACCGGCACGTTCGGTATCTTCCTCGAAAAGGACGCGATAGGCGGGCTTGGGTAGCAGAGCGGCCCATTCGGACTTCGATTTCTGCAGCGGGGTGCCGGCACTGTCGCTGGCCCAGGCTGCGCCGGGGGTGGCTACCGGCAGGATGAAGGCGGACAACCCGCCTAGCCACTTCAGTGATTGACGACGATCCATAAGGTTCTCCAGAGAATGTGTGGCGTTAACAATGTGCTGACCCTCGCCACATGGGTCAACCTGCGCTGCTGGTCGACAAGGTGGGGCCACCGCGTCGCGCGGGTCATCGACCTGCAAGGACTGTGCGCTCGCCGTCATTCGGCCGACAAGCGCGGCGACAGTTCCCCAATTCAGCGGCCCGTGGGCAGGCCGCTGCTGCAGCCTTTCGACATCCAGAAATCGAAAAGGTCGAAACGCTGCGGATTTGATGCTTGGTCGTCAGCGCGATGGCAAACCTTACGCCTGTCGGCTGCATGCAGCACCTGAAACTCGGGATGATCGGCCACTGAGGTGGCAGGTGCAACCATGTTGCATCTGGAGCTCGGTTGTGCTTAAATTTGCGGCCATGATGACCGCCACCGCTCCCGCTGTAGACACGCCTTCAGAGACGGAAAGCGTGCTGCTGCAGATTCGCAGGAAGGGTGCGCGCGCCACACCGGCGCGCATCCGCGTGCTGCTGCTGCTGCGCGCCGCTCCGGCGGCGTTGACCCATCACGAGATAGAGCAGGCGCTTGGCGACAGGATGCTGGATCGCGTCACGCTCTATCGCGTCCTTGACTGGCTGGTTGTCCGCGGGCTGGCGCACCGGAGTACCGACGCGCAGCGGGCATTCCGCTTCTCGGCCGCAGCCGCGGGTGAGCATGGCGCGCACACGCATTTTCGCTGCGACGATTGCGGGCGGGTTTTCTGCCTCGACTCGGCGCCACCGGCGGCGCCGAGTCTGCCGGCAGGGTTTTCGCTGTCGCGCATCGAGTTCGACTTGCGTGGCCGCTGCGCCGAGTGCGCCAGGGGGTGATCGGCAACGCCATTGGTGGTCGGCCCCGGTCAGCGCTTGGGCGCGAGTGCCGCGGCCAGCGTACGCGCGTTGTGGCGCATCATGTCGAGGTAGGTCGCGGCCGGGCCGTCGGCCGGCGATAGCGCGTCGGAATAGAGTGTGCCGCCGACGCGGGCACTCGTTTCGGTGCGAATGCGTTCGAGCAGCCGCTGATCGGAAATGTTTTCCATGAAAACAGCAGGGATTTTCTCGGTCTGGATCTGGCGGATCAGCTTGCCGACGTCGGCTGCCGAGGCCTCGGAGTCGGTGCTGACGCCGGTCGGCGCGAGAAAACGAATGCCGTAAGCGCGAGCGAAGTAGGCGAAGGCATCGTGCGTGGTTACGACGGTGCGGCGCGCTTCCGGCAGCGCGCCGATGCTGATGCGGATCTCGCGGTCGAGGCGATTGATCTCGCCGTGCAAGCGGGCCACGTTGGCCGCGTAGTCGCCCCTGCCGGCGGGGTCGATCTCGGTCAGCGCAGCGGCGATGTTGTCGACGTAACGACGCGCGTTGGCCAGATCCTGCCAGGCGTGGGGGTCGGACGCTGCGTGCTGGCCAGGGTGTCCGTTCGCCTGCTTGAGTAAATCGATGCCGCGACTGACGACGACGATCTGGCCGCGATAGCCGGCGGCCTTGACCAGGCGGTCGATCCAGCCTTCGAAACCGAGGCCGTTGACCACAACTAGCGCTGCGCGGCCGATCATCTTGGCGTCGGCCGGCGTCGGTTGGTAGACGTGCGCATCGGCGTTGGCGCCGACCAGCGTGTGGACACGGACGCGCTCGCCCCCAACGCGCTGCGTCAGGTCACCGAGGATGCTGAAACTGGCGACGACGGCGATCGGTTCGGCGGCCCGCGCCGAAGCAGGCGCAAGGAGCAGGCAAACAAGCAGCAGCAGAAGTCTTTGGCGGAACATCGACAGGGATTCCCCACGATCAGTTTTGGTAATGCCGGCGCGGTGTCACGCTGGTCAGCAGCAGTCCGGTCGACCGTCATAATGCAACCAAGTTGCGTTTTAAGCAAGGCTGCGGTGTCGTCGAACGGTCCGCGCACGCACCGATCAGCCGGCAGCCCTGACGCATAAGTGTGCCAGCCCTGTATTTTCAAGAACAGCGATCAGGGCTCGCAGTTCACCAGCGACGCGTTCACCGAGGTGCTGCCGCGTGAGGCGTGGTCATCCGCATGGATGGACGAGGGCGAGCGCGTTCGACAACATCTTCGTCGAGCGGCTCTGGCGGAGGGTCAAGCATGAGGACGGCTATCTGAAGGGCTACGCCACGGCAGGCGAACTGATGGTCGGCCTGGCAGAGTACTTCGCCTTCTACAACGGCGAGCGCCCGCACCAGTATTGGGCTACCAGGCCACCCCAAGTGGTGTACCGGAGCGCCGTAGGGGGCGGCGCCGTCCAGATGCTGGTGAAGCCGTAGGTGCAGCTTGAACACGGTGCAAATTGGTCGTGACTCAGGGGGCCACTTTAGGCAAAAAAGACCAACCCGATGAGGGGTTGGTCTTCTTGTTTGGTGGGCCCGCAGGGATTTGAACCCTGGACCAAAGGATTATGCTTACCACTACGGCTTTCGCCGCCTCAGGCGAGTTTGTGGTCTGGACTATACCTTCCCATTACAGGCTGGCCGTCTAGTCTCTACACCTTTCCCCTTGCTGCCGGGGGCTTGGCTCGGTATTGGCATATCCTGACGAAGTTAGCGTCCACCGAATTTGACCAGTTCTACCCGTCACCAGAGAAAAGCTGGCAAGGGGCAACCCTTTGAGGTCAATCTACCGTTCCATGACGGACAAGCTTGACCTCGCTAAGTCCTCTGCTCTAACCAACTGAGCTACAGGCCCAGTACACATTCTACAGGCTTACCGTCTATTGGCGACAGGGCGTTGGAAAGAGTTTCTGACCACAGATGCCGGACGGTGTCTGGACGGTCGGTGCTCCAACGCCCCGCGCGGTCTCAGGGACCAGCGTCGAGCGCATCCCCGGCAACCAGGACGAAACCACGGACGTGCTCAAGACTCCGCCGTTGCTCGTGGCTCTATGAGCGGTGTGGACGCGGCCGAAAGCGCAGGCAGCGCGCTTTCGGTCGATACTACACAGCGATAGTACCCGCCACACAGGGACTGTGCGATCGACTAGCGGATCACAGCGCCGGCAGCTTGGCCGGGTCGGACATCTTTTCCAGCACCTTGCCCAGTTCCGGCACGCTCAGCTTTTCATCATAGATGCCGGCGCCCACCTCAATGCCGGTGGTGAAGGAAATGTCTGCCGCCAGGGCATAGGACAGTTTCCGGGACAGCTTCCCGGCACCGGGCTTCTGCCACATATATTCCACCCAGCCGCCGCGCGGTTCGGTGCCCACCTTGCAGAGTTCCCTGAAGATGAATTTGCCCGAATTGTCCGTGATCTGCATAATCGGCTGGCCGACCAGGTCGGGTCTCAGCGGGTGCGCCAACATCTTGTTCCGACGACAGTCGAAGACGAAGACGTAGCTGTCCTTCCACACCCATTTGCCGTCCTTGTTGTTGAATTCGGCGAAACCGGAAGATCCCTTGTCGTGCAGGAACCTGACTGCGGCACGCACGTTATTGATCGCCTCTTCTGCCGTCGCCGCGTCCGCTTCTGCTGCGGCGACCGCGCGGACAAACCCGCACGCAGCCAAAACCACCAGCCAGCCAATCGCTTTTCCATTCTTCATCACATCGCGCTCCCTCATAACTTTTTCAGACATGTCTGCAACTCTGGCCTCCGCCTAATGCTTGCGCCAGGTGCCGACGAAACGGACCCTAGCTGATCCAGGGCTTGCCGACCGGAAGAATGTCCCGGCCAAAGACGTCAGCATAAATGATGTGCGCCATGATGTACCACGCCATCGCTGCCGTGGCCATCAGTTCATAACCGGCGACAACGGTCAGGTCCGGATAGCCGAAGTGCGCAAGGTCGAGCAGCACGAAGCCGATCAAGAGCAGCGTGAAAGTCAGTGCCAGGGCACCGTGGATGCGCAGCGAGCCGATCCAAAGAACTGCCGTGAACAGCGTCCAGGCAACCAGAAACCAGCCGACATCGGTTTTGCTAGATGTGTAGAGATCGTAATGGTTGCCGATCAGGAGCAGTGCCAGGGAAATCCAGAAACAGCCGTAAGCGGTGAACGCGCAGTAGCCAAAGTTGTTTCCTGTCTTCATTTCCTGCAGTCCGGCGATCATTTGCGCCAAGCCACCAAAGATGAGGCCCAGCCAGATGACCGGACCCATGCCCATCCACCCTACGTTATGAAATTGCAACACCATGGTGGTCAAGCCAAAACCAGCCAGACCGACAACCGCTGGATTACCCAGCTTCTGCTCCGCCATCATTACCCCCTGTGGACAAGTCTAACAAGACTAACGGGTGGGGCAGCAAGACAACCCCAGCCGCGAAAAGAAACGGGGATCTACACCCCGTACGGAGTGCGACCTCACCGATTCCGGATTTAAACCAACATCGCATTATAACAGCGTCTTGCTGATAGTGACAACGTCAGACTTGGTCACTTAGCCAATAGAACACCATCCATCGAAGGTGAATATAATTGTTTTTCAATAGCTTATTAGCCGTCAAAACGGCATCTCCAATTTATCTCGCATTCGTCTGCACGAAGCGCACGAACCATGGACAGGACCGCGCCTTGAACGCAAACCCCTGATCCGACCCCTCCGCCGGATCGGTCAGATGCCGCCCCACGGACACCCGGCCTTCAGATCACTCCGGAGATCGGTGCGCGAACAGATGAGTTCGTTTTCGGGCAGAATCGTCGCCTGCTTGCTTACCGGCAAGTTCTTGCGCATCTTCTTGCCCCCTGAGGGTTGTGCTGGCGCCAATCACCGCCGATAGCGTGCGTCTTGGCGACCCTGCTTTGGTAGAATGGCCCTTTCTCCTGGTTGCGCCAAGTTCAATGACCCGCAAGATTCTCGTCACCTCTGCCCTACCGTATGCCAACGGTGCCATCCACCTCGGTCACCTGGTCGAGTACATTCAGACCGACATCTGGGTGCGTTTCCAGAAGATGCGCGGCCACGAGTGCTGGTACGTCTGCGCCGACGACACACATGGCACGCCGATCATGCTGCGTGCCGAAAAAGAGGGAATCACGCCGGAGGCGTTGATCGAGCGCGTCCATGGCGAGCATGCGCGCGACTTTGCCGGCTTCCACGTCGGCTTCGACAACTACTACACGACCCATTCCGATGAGACGCAGGCCTGCGCCAACGAGATCTACGCTCGCCTGCTGGCCGCAGGTCTGATCGAGACGCGGACCATCGAGCAGTATTATGATCCGCTCAAGGAAATGTTCCTGCCGGATCGCTTCATCAAGGGTGAATGCCCGAAGTGTGGTGCGCCCGACCAGTACGGCGACAACTGCGAAAGCTGTGGCTCGGCTTACACGGCCAACGAACTGAAGAACCCCTATTCGGCTGTATCAGGGGCCACGCCCGTATTTCGGCGATCCGAACACTACTTCTTCAGACTTTCCGATCCACGCTGCCAGACCTTCCTGCGCCGCTGGACTCAGGGCGAGGGCCGCCTGCAGAATGAAGCCGCCAATAAACTCCAGGAGTGGCTGGGCGGTGATGGCGAGAACCATCTGACCGACTGGGACATCTCGCGCGATGCACCGTACTTCGGCTTCGAAATCCCGGACGCGCCGGGCAAATACTTCTATGTCTGGCTCGACGCGCCAATCGGCTACATGGGCGCGTTCAGGAATCTGTGCTCCCGCGAGGGCCTCGATTTCGACGAGTACTGGCAGGTGGGGTCGGCCACCGAACTCTACCACTTCATCGGCAAGGACATTCTCTACTTTCATGCGCTGTTCTGGCCGGCTGAACTCGAACACGCCGGCTACCGCACGCCGACCAAGGTATTTGCCCACGGCTTCCTGACCGTCGATGGCGCCAAGATGTCAAAGTCGCGCGGAACCTTCATCACCGCCGAGAGCTACCTCGCTCAGGGTCTGGACCCGGAGTGGCTGCGGTACTATTATGCTGCCAAGCTGTCGAGTTCGATGGAGGACATCGACCTCAATCTCGATGATTTCATCGCTCGCGTCAATTCCGACATGGTCGGCAAGTTCGTGAACCTCGCCAGTCGGTCGGCGGGTTTCATCGTCAAGCATTTCGCCGGCCAGTTGTGCACCTGCGACGAGTCGTTATCGGCGATCAACGCCATTCGCGACCGCCGCCCCCTGATTGCAGATCATTATGAAGCGCGTGAGTTCAGCAAGGCCATCCGTGAGATCATGGCCCTCATCGATCTTGCCAATCAGTATGTAGATAGCGTAAAGCCATGGGAACTGGCCCGCCAACCGGGTCGAGAAGCCGAGTTGCAGGCGGCTTGCACCAATGCGCTGAACCTGTTTCGCCTGTTCGCCATACTGCTCAAGCCCGTGTTGCCGGCACTCGGCGCCAAGGTGGAGGCGTTCCTCAACGTCGCACCGTTTGTCTGGGAAGACGCCGGCGCGGTCCTTGCCGCCGGGCACGCCATCAAGGTCTACCGGCACATGATGACGCGCGTGGACAAAAAACAGGTCGATGCACTCGTCGCCGCCAACCGCGAGACGCTGGCCGCCGTCCCGCAAGCTGCGCCGCAAGCCAAGCCAGAGGATCAGGTTGCGGCAGTTGCCGTGACGGAGCCAGCCGCCGGTGCCGCAGCCGGGCCGCACATCAGCATCGACGACTTCATGCGCGTTGACCTGCGGATTGCCCGCATCAAGGAGGCCACGCGCGTCGAAGGCGCCGACAAACTCGTTCGACTGGTGGTCGACATCGGACCGCTCGGTACCCGGCAGGTGTTTGCCGGCATCAAGGCCGCCTACGATCCGGTCACGCTGGTCGGCCGACTGACCGTGATGGTCGCCAATCTGGCACCGCGCCGAATGAAGTTTGGCCTGTCCGAGGGCATGGTGCTGGCCGCGTCGGACGCTGATGGCCAGACCCCCGGAATCTTCCTGCTCTCGCCCGACGCAGGGGCGGAGCCCGGTATGCGCGTCAAGTGAGCCGCTGCTGCCAGCCGCCCAAACCGAATCGGCGTCGCCACGGTGGGGCGGACGGTTCCCCACTCTCATGACGGACGTGAGCATACAGGCGCTGGCTCGGGCGTCGATCTCCCGGGATGGCGCCGGTACCTGCTCCAGGCGCTCGCGCTGAAAACCAGCAGCCCCAACCAGATCAGTCCGAAACTGAACAATTGAGCGCTGCGCAGCGGCTCGCCAAAAAGCCAGATCGCCGTGACGAACTGGAGCGTCGGATTGATGTACATCAGCATGCCGACGGTCGCCAGGTCGAGCCGCCGGGCAGCCGCCGCGAAGGCGAGCAGAGGCAGCGCCGTGAGTGCGCCGGCGCCGATCAGCAGACAGGTCGTCGCCAGGTCGCGCCCGGTGAACACCGGATGGCCATTCGCCGCCTGCCACCAAGCGTACAGCGCACACACCGGCAGCATCGCCACGGTTTCCAGCCACAGGCCCGAAAGCGCATCGACCGGCAACTGCTTGCGCACCAGGCCGTAGGTGCCGAAGGTGCCGGCCAGGATCAGCGATATCCACGGCAGACTGCCGATGGCGACGATTTCGTTAGCCATAGCCACCAGCGCCAGGGCAACCGAAAGCCACTCCAGCCGGTTCAGCTTTTCCTTGAGCACGAGCAGGCCGAGCAGGACGTTGACCAGCGGCGTCAGGAAATAGCCAAGACTGGAGGCGACGACCTGCTGGTTGGCCACCGCCCAAAGGAAGACCAGCCAGTTGCTGCCGATCAGCAGGGCCGCGATGGTCAGCATCAGCAACTGCCGCCAGCTCCTGCAAACGGCTGCGACGTTGTGCCACTGCCGGCGTAGCGTCAGCAACAGGCCAACAAAGACGCAGGCCCAGACGGCGCGGTTGCTCAACACGTCCATCGGCGAGATCTGCGCGAGCTGGCGGAAATACAGCGGAAAGAACCCCCAGATGCCATAGGCGAGCAGGCCGAAGGCAACGCCGGCCCGCTGGCGGTTGGCATTCACCCGCTCAGCGTTCCCGAAGAATGAGGTCGAAGGTGGCAATGTGCCCGCATGGCGTGTGCTCCCTTGAAAACGACAGACATTCTAGTTGCAGCGCAACAAGCGGGCAAATGGAGGCGCCACCCTCCACTCGAAACCTGCGGCGCCTTGGTCAGGAAGCCGCTAGCCTCTCGCGCAGCGCTTCGATGCGCTGGCGATTGACCCCGAAATCGCGGCTCCCGACGCGCGACGAGGAACGCACCTGTATCACGTCATTCTCGGCGTCGAACCAGAATTCCGCATCGTCGACGAACTTCATCACTCGCGTGGTGAACTGCACGTAGAGGTAGTCGGCGCGGCTGTCGACGATGGTGGCGCCGGGCAGAGCCTGCAACAGGGCCTTCAGCCTGGCCATCGTCGCCGGCCCATCACCGCGCAGCGCAAGCGGTGCGATATGGGCATCCTCGCCATGGGGATGGGCTAGCCAGAGGAGTGCCTGGCTGCTGACACTGTTGGCGCTTGCCGATGGTCGCTTGAGCATGCCCTCGCGCACGCCCAGGTCACTGGGAGGCGTTCCCTTGAGCAGGCCGAGTTGCCCGGCGACCAATGCCAGCGCGGCGATCGCCGCCACGCCGATGCCCATCCACTTGATGATCTGCACGTCAACTCTCCGCTTGCTGAATCGGGCGTCCATTCTAGCTTGTCCAAATTTCCTGGGTGTGTGGATTGGATGTTCGCGTCCATCGGTCAACACACGCTTGATCTGGACCGATCGGTCCGGTATCATGCGCAGCACCGTTTCCGCAACCCCTACCCACACTCACACCATGGCCCGCTGCCGCGAATTCGATAGTGACGAAGCCCTTGACCAGGCGCTCAACGCCTTCTGGCTGAAGGGCTATGCGGCGACGTCGATGACGGACCTACTGGCTGCGATGGGGCTCAGCAAGAGCAGTTTCTACGACTGCTTTGGCAGCAAGCGTGAGGTGCTGCTCGCGGCTCTGAGCCGTTACAGCGCCCGCGAACTGGCCGAAACGCGTTGCCACTTCAATGCCGCCGGCCCGGTCGCCCCGCTGCTGGCCGCCTGGATCAGCCATGGCATCGACCCGGAAGCGCGCCGCCCCAGCGAGCGTTGCGGCTGCCTGATGGTCAACGTCGCTGTCGAGTTGGCGCCACACGACCCGGAAATCGAGGCGCGTGTACGCCAGCACATCGATTCGCTGGCGGCGCTGCTCGCCGAAGTGCTCATGCGCGCGCAGTGCGAACGATCGATCAGCGCCGCCCGGAACCCCGCGCAGGCCGCCGACGCCTTGTTGAATCTGATCGCCGGCCTGCAGGTGCTGGCCAAGGGCGGCGTCGAAGGCGCGCGGCTGGCAGCCATTGCCGACGCGCATCTCGACTGTCTGCTGGAGCACAGACGGTGATCTTTTTTTTTGCTATTTTCGGACCGGTCGGTCCATAACTTCAGGAGTTCCCCATGTCCGTAGCACAGCACAGCAACGCTGACGTATCCGTCTTGCCCGATCTCTTTCAGCCTTACCAGATGGGTCCGCTGACCCTCGCCAATCGTCTCGTCATGGCGCCGCTGACGCGCAGCCGTGCACTGCCAGGCGACGTACCGGGCCCGCTCGCCGTCACCTACTACGCCCAGCGCGCCAGCGCCGGCCTGATCATCAGCGAGGCATCGCAAGTCTCGCCGCAGGGCAAGGGCTACATCCAGACGCCGGGCATCTACAGCGCCGAGCAGGTCGCCGGCTGGAAACGGGTGACCGACGCAGTCCATGCCAGGGGCGGCAAGATCGTCGTCCAGCTCTGGCACGTCGGGCGCATCTCGCATCCGGACCTGCAGGAAGGCGGTGCCCTGCCGGTCGGCCCGTCGGCAGTGACCCCGAAGGGCTGGGTATTCACCGGCCGCGGCCGGGAAGAGATGGTGACACCGCGCGCGCTCGAACTTGCCGAACTGCCGGGTATCGTCGCCGCCTACCGGCATGCCGCCGAGAACGCTCAGGCCGCCGGTTTCGACGGCGTCGAAATCCACTCGGCCAACGGCTACCTGCTCGACCAGTTCCTGCGCGACAAGACCAATCGGCGGACCGATCCCTATGGCGGCACGATCGAGAACCGCGCCCGCCTGCTGCTCGAAGTGACCGATGCCATTCTGGAAGTGTGGGAGAAGGCGCGCGTCGGCGTCCGCCTCTCGCCGATGAGCACGGTCAACGATATCGACGACAGCAACCCCGAGCCGGTATTCACCCATGTCGTGCAGGAACTGGCGCAGCGTGACATCGGATTCCTGCACCTCATCGAAGGCGTGACCGGCGGACCGCGTCTGCCCGGCAGGCCAACCGACTTTGACCTCGGCAAGCTGCGCCGTCTGTTTCCCAACACCTACATCGCCAACAATGGTTACACGCGCGCCATGGCCATCGAAGCGCGGGCGAGCAATCACGCCGACCTGATCGCCTTTGGCAAGCCCTTCATCTCCAACCCTGATCTCGTCGAACGTCTGCGCCGCAACGCGCCGCTCAACGCCCTCGATGCCGATACGCTGTATGGCGGCGACCAGCATGGCTACACCGACTACCCCTTCCTCGACACCGCCGCCTGAATCACAAGAACCCAAGGCCCCAAGGACACAAGGAACACCCCATGCAGAATTTCACCTTTCAGAATCCGACCCGCATCCTTTTCGGCGAGGGCCGCATTGCCGACATCGCGGCCGAAATTCCGGCCGGCGCGCGCGTCCTGATCACCTACGGTGGCGGGAGTGTCGTGAGGACCGGGACGCTCGACGAAGTCAAGGCCGCGCTGAAGAACTTCACCGTCTTCGAGTTTGCCGGCATCGAGCCCAACCCGACTTACGAAACGCTGATGGAGGCCGTTGCCCTCGCGCGTCGCGAGAAGGTAGACTTCCTGCTCGCCGTCGGCGGCGGCTCGGTGATCGACGGCACCAAATTCATCGCCGCCGCGATTCCTTTTGCCGGCGACCCGTGGGATATGCTCGCCAAGCGCGCTGCGGTGACCCGCGCGATTGCTTTCGGCAGCGTCCTCACGCTGCCGGCGACCGGATCGGAGATGAACAACGGCGCCGTGATCACCCGCCGCGCGAGCAGCGACAAGCTGGCTTTCCTCAACGACCTGCTCTTCCCCCGCTTCTCGGTCCTCGACCCGAGCAAGACCTTCACCCTGCCGCCGCGCCAGGTCGCCAACGGCGTCGTCGACGCTTTCGTACACATCGCCGAGCAATACCTCACCTACCCGGCCGACGCCAAGGTGCAGGACCGCTTTGCCGAAGGCCTGCTGCTGACCCTGATCGAAGAAGGCCCGCGCGCATTGCGCGAGCCGGAGAATTACGCCGTCCGCGCCAACCTGATGTGGACCGCCACGCTGGCTCTGAACGGCCTGATCGGTGCCGGCGTTCCGCAGGATTGGGCGACGCACATGCTCGGTCACGAACTCACCGTTCTGCACGGTCTCGACCATGCGCAGACGCTCGCCGTGGTGCTGCCCGCGATGCTGCAGGTGCAGCGTGCAGAGAAGCGCGACAAGTTGTTGCAGTACGCCGAACGCGTCTGGGGTTTGCGCGAAGGCGACGCCGAAGCGCGCATCGATCAAGCCATCGTGCGCACCCGGCTGTTTTTCGAATCGCTGCAGGTACCGACCAGGCTCTCCGACTACGGGATCGGTGTCGAGGCGATCGCACCGCTGGTGGCGCAACTGAAGCGGCATGGCATGGTGGCCCTGGGCGAGCATCGGAGCGTCGACCTCGCGCGTGCGCAGCAGGTTTACGAACTCGCTGCCTGAGCGGAGCACGGCCGGGCGAACTTCTCATGACCGACGAAAGCTGGGACTTTGCCGAGCGCAAGGTGCTCGGCAAACCGCTGCGGCCGGCCTACTATTTTGGCGTTGCGCTGGCGATGTGGGCCACGGCCTCTCTGGCCGGCGCGATCGCCGGACGCTCGCTGGGCGATCGAGCGTCTATGGTTTCTATTTCGCCTTCTCGGCGATGTTCATCGCCATCCTGGCCGGCTCACTGCCGGTACTGCTCTGATCAGATCCGCTGCCTCAGCGCAGCTTGATCTCGGCAGAAACCATGTTGGATCCCTCGCCCGCACCGCGCCTCATTGTGGCCGCAGAAGACTCCGGCAATGGTTGGCCAGCACTGTAAGTTGCCAGCCATTTTCCGTATAGCTTGACGAGGGTCCTGCTAGAATGCTGCCAGGTATAGGCGACATCTGCTTCAATTCTCGCTTTACCTTCACCCGCCGCAAGCACTTTCCAACTCACGGTGCCCGCAGACGCATAATCTACATCCACACGTTTAATTCCGGCCTCGCCGGTGCTGCCCACCTTGGGTGGAATCGTCCACATGGCGCCCGATACCAGCTGCAGCACGGCTTCTCCAACCATGACTTGCAGCACTTTACCGTCCTTCCCGATCACATCGCCCGAGGAGTACACGGTCTTCTCGGCATTCGACTCCTGCACGGTCACGTCCAGATTCTTCTTGATTCCGGTCATGATATCGGTCAGCACGAGGGTGCCTATCCTCCCCTCGGGGGGAAGAAGTGGCGGAGTCGGGTCCGCTGCGGCAAGGGGCTCTGCCGGGCTGACTTTCGCCACGGCAGGTGCGGCTTCCGGCGGCTTCCTGGCTGCCACCGGAAGTGCTTCCGGCATCGGCGCCACGGGTAATTTGGCCGCGTTCGGGACCACCGGCGTCAACTCGTCCAGCCTCCCTCTGGCCACCGCCGCAAAAGTCCCGTCGGGGAACCGAGTGAGATACGCTTGTAGCTCAGTACTGCGCTGGCTGTTCTTGACACTCTCCCACAGTGCCAACTCCAGCGCCACGTTGTCGGGTACGCCGGGACGCGCAGTGGCTGGCGCTGGTGTTACTGAGGGCGCTACCGCCGGAGCCGGCACCTTGAAGTAGAACTGGCCCTCGAGCGCGGTGTTTTCCCAGGGAGTCTGCTGATTGTTGCTTTCCTTGCGCACCGCGGCACGCACCTGCTTGAACACCTCTTCAACGGGTAGCCCCGACTGACGAATGACCCTGGCGAGATGCTCGGTGTACAGGCCGTTGTTGCGCGTGCCATCGGACGCCACCGATCCGGGGGCCGTGGAGTAAGCGACCAGCGACCCGCTGGGTGCGTTCATCGTCGCCAGGCCCGATGAGGCGGAGCGCGACTTGACGGCAAAGGGATTGTTGCGGCACGCGTCGAGGATGATCAGATTCATCCGATTGCCCGCGCCCTGCATCTTTTCCAGGATCACGTTGGCGTTGATCGAGTCATCCGGCACTTCGTCTTCGTTGCGGATATCGGAATCGGTGGACACCAGGAAATTGCCACCGCGAACCTGCACGCCATGGCCCGCGAAGTAAAACAGGCCGACGCCACCCGACGCGCGCAGTTTGTCGCCAAAATCGCGGACCAATCGACGCATCTCGCGAATCGAGGCATTTTCGGCTTTGACGACGGTAAATCCTGCCTCTTTCAGCGCACCTTCCATCAGGCGCACGTCGTTCACCGGATTGAGCAGGGGCGATGACTTGTACGCTGAATTGCCGATCAGCAAGGCCAGGCGTTGCTCGGTGCTGGCGTACGCGCCCTGTGCCAGGAGGCTGAGGACGGTACCCAGTAGCAGCAAGCAGCGACGGATCGACATGGGGTTCACGGGTGACAACGCACAATCGGGCTATGGACGGGAAGTATAACGGCACCACAGGGAAAGTCTTTAGACCTGGACCTGACCGGTGCTCAAAGCGCCATCTGCACGCGGACACCCGCCACAGTGGAATTCGGCAGCGAGAGATTGGGGTGGACGATGCGCTGGACGACGGGTTGCACGACCACTCCAGGCAGCACTTGCGCGCGATAAGTCACTTCCAGAGCGGTTTCATCACTCGACGACAGCGGCGCGCCGATCGATTCCGATAACTGGGCACGTCCCTGGGGGTCGGCGTGCGCACGCGTCACGGCGATCCCGAAGCTGTCTTTCTCGCGACTGGCGAACGTGCCCCTGCTGCTCAGGCCGACGCTGACCGAGTACGCAAGCGTACTGGTGGTGCCGTCGGTGAAGCCGTAGCGGACGAAGGCAGCCAGATCGCGATTCGACCTGGGCACCCGATAAACGCTCTGTTCCGCGAGAAGGTAGGCGCCCCAGTGCGTCGCCAGCAGCGGGTCGCCGGCGGCATCGACGGCAACGAGTTGCGGGAACTGCGGCGTATAGCGCCAGGCGCCGAGGGCCAGCTTGCTGATCGGCTGGAAATCGTCGCCTTTCTTGTCGTCGCTCTTTTGCTCGCCGGATACGGGTCCATCGTGGAGCCATCCTGCCTTGGCCGGGCTGAGGCCTAGTTCACCGATCAGCATGCTGCCGCTACCGTTCTGCCAACTGATGTTGGGGCCGGACGTAGCGATCCGATCGGACGGGATTCCCCGCGTCACCGCCAACATCGCGTACCAGGCGGGATCGGGATCGATGCGCAGGCGGGCGCCGTAGGAACTCGTGGCGTAGATCGAGGGACCGGCGAGACTGCCGAAGTTGGCAGCCTCGGCAGCCATGCCGAAGGACGGATGCAGGAAGACCCCCGACGAATCGGTGACGTAGAACTCGCTATCGATCGGGTAGAGGCCGACCCGTACGGACGCCTTGTCGTCGAGGAAAGACTGCTGCAACCAGGCCTTGAAGATGCCGCTACGGTTGACTGGCGCCTCGAAGTTGTCGATGCCCATCAGGCTGCCGACGTAATTGAGGTTGGGCCTGCCGCCGCTGTTGCTGATCAGTTGCAGATAGCCGGAGCCGCCTTTCCAGCCGAAAAGCTTCTCGCCGTCGAACTGCACGATGATGTCGGCGTGGCCGACATAGGCGCCGCCACGCTGCAGGCCGCCGGTGGTGTTGTAGAGGTAGTCGGCGGTGTACAGGAGGTCGGCCTGCACCCCTGCGTCGTAGAGACGCTTGCGAGCGCCGCCCCAGTCACCGGTCACGGTGATTTCCTGCCAGTTGGGGGTGTCGTCGGCGGCAGCGGGTTCGGCCGCAGCCGCGGCGTCGGGAGGCGCTACGGGGGTGGCCGCATCGACCTCGCCAGGCGCGACCGGATTGTCAGCCGCCATAGCGGCCAGCGGCTGCCCGAGAAAAGAAGAGAGCAGTAATGCCGTAACCAGGTGGTGAGCCTTGTTTTCTGGAATGAACATGTCAAGTGCCTTTCGTGTTTGTTTTGGTGACCATCGCCGCACTCAGTGGCTTTGGCTTGTTGGCCCATCGAGCATGGCCAACAGCTCGCTGTGGCTTCGCGGCAAGGCACTGTCCGAGAGCAGCCCGTGCGCGCCAAGTGCGCGCTGCAGTTCAACGACTGCGGGCAATGGCAGCCCAACTGCCGACAAAGCGTGACCATCGTCCGCCAGTTTCGCCGCGTCCAGCGAAGCAACACAGCGTCCGCCGGTCATCAAGTGAATCCGGTCGGCCCAGCGGTAGGCGAAGTCGATATCGTGGGTTGCCAGCAGCAGGGTAATTCCCCGGCCGTTAAGCTCGTCCAACACTGCCAACAGCTCCTTCCGCATGCCGTGATCAAGGCCGGCCATCGGCTCGTCGAGCACCAGCAACTCGGGGTCCATGGCGAGGACGCCGGCAATGCAGACCCGCTTCTTTTGTCCAAAGCTCAGGTTGTGCACGGCCTTGTCGGAAAAACTGGCCATCCCCACCGCCTGCAGCGCTGCTGCGACACGTTCGCGTGCCGACTCCTGACCCAGCCCGAGATTGAGCGGCCCGAAGGAAACGTCTTCCTGCACGCTGGCCGAGAAGAGTTGGTGATCCGGATTCTGGAAAACCAGGCCAACCTTGCTGCGAAGTTGGCGCAGGCCGCCACGGCTGTAATCGACGGCTGCTCCGGCGTAGCGCACCAGACCCGACTGCGGACGCAGCAGACCGTTGGCGTGCTGAAAGAGCGTCGTCTTGCCTGATCCATTGGCGCCAATCAGGACATTGCGGCTGCCGAGGTGGATGGCCAGCGAACAGCCATCGAGGCCGACACAGCCATCGGGATAGCGAAAAGTGACGTTCTCCAGTTCGAGCAGCGTATTCGTATTGTCTGCGGGCGACTTCATGACCACCCTACGGCCAGCGCGACGAGCGCACTGCCAGCCGCCGTCGCGATGATGGCATCGCGGCCGCTATTGGCAAAAACCGGTTCGAGAAAACGCAAAGGGCCATCGTTGTTGCGCGCCTGCGCCGCCATGTGCAAGGCGTGGGCGCGCTGCCACACCTGCAAGGTCAGGTTGGCCGCCAGACCGCCGAGCGAACGTATGGCGAGACGCGGTGTGGCGTAACCCAGCCGGGCGGATTGCGCGCTCAAGGTGTCGTGCACTGCTGCCGAAAGAACGAACAGCATCCGGTAACAAAGCACCATGATTTCGAGCAACACTTCGGGGGTTTTCAAGCGGCGAAAGAGCGCGATCAGGTCAGTGAGTGGCGTCGTCAGGACAAGAAAGAGCAGTGCCGTCAGCGCAGCGATCGAACGTGCGCTGACTTCGGCAACTTTTTGCATACCGCTCGGCGTCAGCGCCAACGAGAGTTCGCCGGTGCCGTCATCGAGCCTCAGAGAGAACGCCAGCGACAGGCAACTGATGCCGAGAAAGAAGAACGCCGGCGTCACCGCACGCAGATAGCGTCCGCTCGGTATTCCGGCGCCAGCCAGCGTCGCTGCGGCGATCAGGAGAGCGACGACCACAGCGGCTGCCGGCGCCCCCGCGGCGAAAGCCGCGCAGAAGCCGCCAAGCGCGAAGATTCCCTTGGCCGCCGGCGAGGCTTTCCGCCATCGATTGGCGTAGGCCGATTGCTCGATCAGCATGATGCGGCACCTTCCTCCACTGCCTTGCCGCGTGCAGAATACTTTTCACGGGTGACCGAAACGCCCAGGTAGTAGCCGATGAAACCGGCCCCCAGAGCAGCCTGCAAAGCGAACAGCAGAGAGGCGATCTCCGCGCTGGCCGGCTCGATCAGCGGCTCGAACCATCGCCTGTAGTTCGGATTGATGTCACCGATCAGATCCTTTGCCTTGTCATCTGACCCGGCAAAGATCTCGACTCGCTGGCCATCGGCAGCCGGTGCCGGCTTCTGTACCAGCCACAGCGGAAAAACGGCGAGCAGGACAACCAGAATCAGCAGCACGAGGTTTTGATGGTGTTTCATGCGTGCGCCTCGCTGCCGTCAAGAAGCTTGAGGTCCTTCAACTCCTGTGGGTTGAAGCGGATCAAGGCGTTGAAGATGACCACCGTCAGTAGCCCCTCGCTGATCGCCAGCGGGATCTGGGTGATCGCGAAAATTCCGGCGAACTTGGCAAAAGAGGCGACAAAACCGCCTGCCGGGTCAGGGAAGGCCCAGGCCAGTTGGAGCGAGGTGGTCACGTAAGTCAGCAGATCAGCCATGCTGGCGGCGATGAAGACGCCAACCGCGAAGGAAAGCTTCAGGCTGCGCGCCAGGCGAAACAAAGCGGCAGCAGCGAATGGTCCGACGATAGCCATCGAGAAAATGTTGGCCCCGAGTGTCGTCAGACCGCCGTGGGCGAGCAACAGCGCCTGGAAGAGCAGCACCACCATGCCAATCGGCGCCATCGCTGCCGGGCCGAAGAGGATGGCACCAAGCCCGGTGCCGGTGGGATGCGAGCACGTGCCGGTCACTGAGGGCAGTTTCAACGCCGAGACAACGAAGGTAAAGGCTGCTGCCACGCCGAGCAGCATCCGTTGCTCCGGATTTTCGCGGATGCGCTTCTTGACGGCGTAAAGGCCGTAAGCAACGAACGGCGCGGACGCCACCGACCAACCGACTGCATGCTCTACAGGCAGGAAGCCTTCCATGATGTGCATGAATCTCTCCCAAGAAATGACCAGGAGCGCCATTCGGAGAGAAAAGCAATCAGATCGGAAGAAAAGCCGCAGCACGAAAAAGCCGACTGACAGCGAATCAACAGACGCGCTCCCTTTACCCCGGGGAATGGCGCTACGTTTTATTCGGGCCGGTCTTCTGGCTTGCCGTCGAGCTTCTCCAGCAGCCTTCCCATGCCCGAGCACAGTGGCGTTTTGCGGAGTCGTCAGACTTTACAGCAGCGGGGGCTGCGCCGGAATGTCTGAAGAATCAGAGTCACCGGCTTCCCGTTTCACCCGCCCCACGGTCGTGGAGCAAGGCACCCAAACGTCTCGAATGGTACATCAAACACGATTCAGCCCCAAACATGAATTCGCCGCCCGGGCCTGCACGGCAAGCGCAGAGCAGGCGCTCTCGGTTGGCTCCGGTATATCAGGCCTGGAATGCTTCAGTCTCTCCCGGCCGTCGAAGCATCTTGTTGACCTCGTCACTGTGCAACTCTTCACTGACGATCAGTTCGCGGGCGTATTCTTCGAGCAGGACGTTCTTCCCCTCAACGAGCGCGAGCAGCCGATAGTAAGCCCCTCTGGCCAATGTTTCGTGCTCCAGACTTTCGCGCAGAATATCGCCCATGTCATGCCTGTGCGTTTCGAGCAGCGGGCCGATCCCCAACGAGGGATGCCCGCCGAGCAGGGTTACCAGTTCGCCTGCTCGACTGGCGTGCATGAGGCTCTCGTCGGCGTTCTGTTTCATCCAGTCCACAATCGGGATGCGGTTGTAGCCAAAAATCATCAGCGAGTAATGCGTGTAGCGGACAACGCCCGCCAGCTCAAGCTCCATGATTTCGTTGAGAACGGCAATTGCTTCTTCGCGATTGAACTCACTCATTTTCATTCTCCACAGTTAGTGCCACAGAAGAGGCCAGGCCTGCAATTTTACGGGTCTTTCGTTTTTGTCTTGGTGACCATCGCCACGCTCCGTGGGATCGGTTTTCTGGCGCAGCCGCTGCAACCGCCACAGCCGCTGCCATTGGCGCGGGCCCGTTGGTTTCGCAGTTCCGTGTCGGGTTGAGCAAAGCCGACCCGCTGCGCCAGCCTGACACAGCCTTCGACCAGTGCGACCCGCACAGCGCCCGGCACGAGCCGCCAGGTCGCGTAGGTAGCGGCGCAGGCCACCGCGCTGTAGACCACCAGTTCCTCGAACATGTCAGCCTCCGGTGAGGAGCAATGCCACGCGGTAAGTGACGAAAGCCGCGCCATACGCCAATGCAAACAGATAGCCGGCCATCAGCAGCGGATAGCGCCACGAGTTGGTCTCGCGCTTGACGACCGCCAGGGTAGACAGGCATTGCGGCGAGAAAACGTACCAGGCGAGGAGCGAGTAAGCCGTCGCCAGCGACCAGCCGGCAGCCAGCATTGGCGCAAGTTGGTCAGCGACGTCGCCGGTTGCCGAAAGCGCATAGACCGTTCCCAGCGCCCCCACGGCGACTTCCCGCGCCGCCATGCCGGGGACCAGGGCGATCGAAATCTGCCAATTGAAACCGATCGGCGCAAAGACGACTTCGAGCGCGTGGCCGAGCATGCCGGCATAGCTGTATTGAATCGCCGGTCCGATGGCGCCGTCGGGTGCCGCCGGAAACGATGACAGGAACCACAGCACGACCATCAGCGACAGAATGATGTTGCCGACGCGCATGAGGAAGATCCTGGCGCGTTCGATCAGACCGAGCACCAGATTGCGGCCATGCGGCCAGCGGTATGACGGCAATTCGAGCATCAGCGGATGCTGCAAGCCTCTGGCGACGGTAAGCTTGAGCATGCCGGCGACCGCCATCGCGCTGACCACACCGGCCACGTAGAGGACGAACAACACCAGCCCCTGCAGATTGAAGACGCCAGCCACCGTGGTGTTCGGGATGAAAGCACCGATGATCAGCGCGTAGACCGGCAGCCGCGCCGAACACGTCATCAGCGGCGCAATCATGATCGTCGCCAGCCGGTCGCGCCAGTTGGCGATGGTACGCGCGGCCATGATGCCGGGAATGGCGCAGGCAAAGCTCGATAGCAACGGGATGAACGAGCGGCCGGAGAGGCCGACGGTACCCATCAAACGGTCGAGCAGGAACGCCGCGCGCGGCAGATAGCCTGAGTCTTCGAGGGCCAGAATGAACAGGAACAGGATCAGGATCTGCGGCAGGAAGACCAGCACACTGCCGACGCCGGCGACGATGCCGTCGACCAGTAAGCTGCGCAGGATGGTATCCGGCATGCGCTCGGTAAGGAACGCGCCGAACGCCTGGACGCCGCTCTTGATCAGATCCATCGGCGCATTGGCCCAACTGAACACCGCCTGGAACATCAGGAACAGCGTCGCCGCCAGAATGAGCATTCCCCACACCGGGTGCAGTACGACGCGATCGATGCGCTCGTCAAAGCGCGTGTCGAGCACCGGCTCGCGCACCGTTGCGGCAAGAATGCGCCGTACTTCGCGCTGAGTGGCGGTGACGTCGGCGACATCCGGCGGCAGCCAGGCAGTCGGATGCGGCAGATCACCCGGCAAGGCCGCTTCGAGCTGGGCAATCAACTCGCTGGCGCCGCCGCGTTTGACGGCAACGGTCTGGACCACCGGCATGCCCAACTCGCGCTGCAGCGCCGGCACGTCGATGGCGATGCCACGCTTCTTGGCCAGGTCGGTCATGTTCAGCGCCAACACCATCGGCAACCCGAGGCGCTTCACCTCCAGCACCAGCCGCAGGTTGAGCTTGAGGTTGGTCGCGTCGCTGACACAGACCAGCAGGTCGGGACGCTCTTCGCCGGCGAGGGCGCCGAGCACGACGTCGCGGGTAATCTCCTCATCGATACTGACGGCGTTGAGACTGTACGCCCCCGGCAGGTCGAGGACGCGAAACTGCTTGCCCGCCGGCGTCGTCAGTTGCCCCTCTTTGCGGTCGACGGTCACGCCAGGGTAGTTGGCGACTTTTTGCCGGCTGCCGGTGAGCAAATTGAACAGTGCCGTCTTGCCGCAATTCGGGTTGCCCAGCAGGGCCAGCCGCAAGGCCATATTCGCAGTGCTCATGCGTTTACCTCGTCCTTGCGTAGCGGAGCGACCAGCACCCGCTCGGCTTCGAAGCGGCGCAAGGCGAACATCGTGTTGCCGACCCGCACTGCGACCGGATCGCCGCCCGGATACCCGCGGGCGACGATGCGCACGCGCTCGCCATCGACAAAACCGATCTCGAACAGGCGCAATGCCAGTTCCCGGTCGGTCGCCTCGCCGCTAGTGACGAGCGGCCCGCTGCTTACCGTTCCCTCCTGGCCCATCGGAAGGTCAAACAGGCTGATCAATTCCATCGCTTTCATGTGCTTTGCTACCTCCCTTCAATTCCATGGTCATCTGCATGCCTGCGAAAAAAACCGCCGCGACGCTGGCCAACACGGACGCAGTATACATGAGAATGATTCGCATTGCCACAGGTTGAAGGAAGCATTTCTCCATGGCGAGTCCACCAGTCAAGATAACTGGTGGCGCGTAAAGGACCAGTGCAAGCGTTTGGGCAAGCAATGCGTCTTCATCAAAAGCGCCGGTGTGAGCAGCTTTGGCCGGGTCGTCGGTGCCGCCTGCGCCCGGGGTGAGGCTACTTGGCCTTGAGCGGTGATCATGGGGGTGGTTGGTAAAGGCGACGCCCTGCCGGCGATGGTGGGAGTAATCGGGATAGGCATTCATTGATGGGGTCCATTCTTTGTGATGTTGGTGGCTTGAGGCAAAATGTCGACATGAAGAGAATGCTTCCCGTTGGCCGCTCGGTGGTTTGCCTCGTTTTTCTCGCCTGCCTCCTGTCGTCGGCCTTGGCCGGCGAACGCTGCCGTATCGCCTTTGACATGGGATCTTCCGGAATTCGGGCAGGCGCTTCGAACAGCGCGGTCACGCGGAGCACAGAGATCGATTACCTGGCGGCGCTATGGTCGGGGCGCGGACTTGAGGCCACTTTGCCGGCGACAGTGTCGGCCCTTGCGGAACTGCCTGCGACAGCGGGCTTCGCGGGCGATTGCGAACGTGTGGGAGGTGGCTTTTCGGCTTGGCGTCTTGCCGGTCAGCAGGACAAGGAACGTTTGCTGACGATACTGGCGCAGATTCGTGAGGCGACCGGCGTCGCCGTCCTGGTCATTCCCCAAACCGTAGAAGGAGCTTATGGCTACTTCGGTGCGCGGCAACTTCTCGGCAAGGGCTTGACGACCAGTCACGTGCTCGACATCGGCGGCGGCAGCCTGCAGATTTCCGGCGCGGACACATCTCTCGGCGAGATGCTGGGCCAGAAGGTCTGGTACCGGCATTTGTGCCGGGCGATTCGAGGCAGCGAATCAGCCCCCTGCCATTTGCAGCCAATGAGCGATGAGGAGGTGGCCATTGCACGCCGTCTGGCCGACGAAAAGCTCGCTCGCGTGTCGCACGCCCTTCCTGCGCCGGTGACCATGACCGCTGTCAGCCGTCCGGTCAGTCGCGGTGTATTTCCCGCGCTGACCCGACTGGCGGCCGGGGGGTCGATTTCAGCGAGCGCTATCGACCGCGACGGATTTCAGTTCCGTGCGCTGAGCAAGGCAATCCAGCGCATCGCGCCGCTCTCCAGCGAGACAAGCACGGCTCTGGTCGACGCGTCCCCGGTCTTCGGAGTGTATCTGCTTTCCGACATGCTGCTCGTCGAGGGCTTGCTGCGTGCGACGGGCGGCGAATACCTGCGGGTCGCCGAACTGGACCTGACCAACCTGCCCGGTCTGCTGGCCGACGACCGGGCTTTCCGCTGGGGACGGCATTATGGCTGCTATCTGGAGCGCCTGCGCCACCTGAACCTGGACGCCTACCACAGCGACGCGGGAAGTTGTCCGTGAGCAGGGCCTGCTGGTGACCAACCCGGAGCAAACCGCGCTGGAGCACATGCGGGTCGACAAGTGGCTGTGGACGGCACGCTTCTACAAGACGCGCTCACTGGCGGCGCTGGCCATCGCCGCTGGCCACGTCAGGGTCGGCGGCCACTCCGTCAAGCCCGCTCGCGAGATCCGCTGCGGCGACCAGCTCGAGATCGCTATCGGTGACGTCGTCTGGGCCGTTGTCGTCCAGGGCCTCAACGAACAGCGGCGCCCGGCCGTCGAAGCGCAGCGGCTCTACCAGGAGACGCGTGAGAGCGGCCAAAGGCGTGCTGCGCAGCAAGAAGCCCGACGACTCGCGCCTGTCCCTGGCAGTGACCTGCGCGGTCGGCCGACCAAGAAGGCCCGGCGACAGATCAGAGGCTTCAACGAGAGCTTCTGAAACGGTGCGCAGACCGGGTAGCGGCACTTGACCGGGGACCCTCCGGCGGCGATACTCATGCTCTCTGCCCTGCCTCCCGGACCGTCTTCCGACGCCGGCGGTTCTACCAGGGTAACGCTGGCCCGGGAGGCTACACCGATGGCCCCAACACGATCATGAGTGGACGACCCCCCCGAGTGACCGACTCCGGTGCCCACATGATTTATCCGGCCGTGCTGACGCGCCGCATTCAGCTCGGCCTGGCGGCTGCGGTAATGCTCATCAATCTGGCCGTCTACGGCTGGCTCGCTGATCGGCTGCGCCAGCGCGATTGCGCTAGAAACTGAGTCAATTGTCGGGGGAACATCATGATAGGGACATTCTGGCTGCGGTCACTCTTTCTCTCTCGGGTGCTGGTCACTGCGGCACTGCTGACGATGGCCATGCGCGGCTACGGAGGGGCCGGGATCGCTACCGACGGCAGCGTCGGCGCGCGGCAGACGATTGCCGGCGCGAATGCGGGCGCGGGACGTTTTGTTATCCCGCAAGCCCTGGGCTCAGTCGTCGGTAACAACCTCTTCCATAGTTTCTCGAAGTTCAATATCGACACGGGGCAAACCGCCGACTTCACCACGAGCACGGCTACACTTGCCAATGTGATCAGTCGCGTCACCGGTGGATCGCCATCCCAGATCAACGGGATGCTGCAACTGACGCCGGCTGCGGGTTCGGCGCCGGCCTTCTTCTTCATCAACCCGTCCGGTGTCGTTTTCGGCGCCGGCGCCTCGATCAATGTCCCCGGCGCGTTTCACGTCAGCACGGGCGATTACGTCAAGTTCGCCAACGGCGACAAGTTCTATGCCAATCTTGGGCAGGCCAGCACGCTGTCGAGTGCCGCGCCCGAGGCATTCGGTTTTCTCGGCAGCACGCGTGCCCCCATCGCTGTCCAGGAGGGGGCGACGATGGCGACCCAGATCTCGCAGCCGATCAGCATCGTCGCCGGGGACGTCGAGATCAACAATGGTGTCGTTTTCGCGCCGGGGGGCGACATTCGGGTGGTGGCTCTCGGCCAGGCGGCGCAGGAGGTCGGCTTGACCGGCATGTTGGCAGCGGCATCGGGCAAGCTAGCCATCCTGAATGGTGGAAGCATCAGATCACCGGTTGCTGGCGCAATCGATGGCGGCGCGATTGCCGTCAGCGCCGGCAGGATCACCATCGACAGCCAGGGAAGCAGCAAAACGACAGGCATCCTCACGCGGGCCGAGTCTGGCACGGGCAACGCCGGGAGCATCGACGTCTCGGCGAAAGAGGCTCTTGCCATCGTCAACGGTGGCGTCATCTCTGCCAGTACCTACGCCGGCGGTCACGCCGGCACGGTCAAGGTCAGCGCCGGCGGGATCACCATCGACGGCCAGGGAAGCCCCAGCACGACAGGCGTTTTCAGCAACGCGGCCTTCGGCAGTACGGGCAACGGTGGCCGCATCGAAGTCTCGGCGATCGGAAATCTCGCCCTCGTCGATGGCGGCGAAATAGCTTCCAGCACTGGCTCCTCCGGCAATGCCGGCACGGTCAAGGTCAGCGCCGGTAGTATCGCCATCGACGGCAAGACCAGCGACCTCTACACAGGAATCCTGACAGACACCGTCAGCACCGGCAAAGCCGGCAGCATTGAGGTCTCTGCGGCGGCGGATCTCGCCATCGTCAATAGCGGCCAAATATCTGCCGACACCTACTCAGTGGGTCGCGCCGGCAAGGTCACGGTCAGCGCCGGCAGTGCGACCGGCAATCTTTTCCTCGTCAATGGCGGCCAGATATCTGCCACTACCTACGCCTCCGGTGACGCTGGCACGGTCACGGTTAGCGCCGGCAGCATCGCCATCGACAGACAGGAAAGCAGCAGCGTGACAGGCATCTTCAGCCGAGCGGGGGATGGCACCGGCAACGCTGGCAGCGCCGAAGTCTCGGCAACCGGTCATCTTTCGCTCGTCAATGGCGGCACCATCTCTGCCGATACACTTTCCGCCGGTAACGCCGGCGCGGTCAGGGTCAGCGCCGGCAGTATCGACATCAGCAGCCAGGAAAGTAGTGGCTTTACCGGCATTTTCAGCCGCGCCGAGGCGGGCACTGGCAGCGCCGGCAGCGTCGAAGTCTCGACGGCCGGGACGCTGGCCATCGACAAGGGTGGCGCCATATCTTCCGATACCTACACCTCTGGCAACGCCGGCACGGTCAAGGTCAGCGCCGGCAGCATCGCCATCGACAGGCAGGGAAGTGGCAGTTTTACCGGCATTTTCAGCCGAGCGGTGGGCAGCGCGGGCAGCACTGGCAACGCCGGCAGCGTCGAAGTCCTGGCGACCGGGGATCTTTCCCTGGTCAATGGTGGCGTAATCGCTTCCGATACCTCCTCCGCCGGTGACGCAGGAACGGTCAAGATCAGTGCCGGCAGCATCCGCATCGACGCGCAGGAAGGTAACAGCTTTACAGGCATCTTCAGCCAGGCGACGCGGGGCACGGGTAACGCCGGTAGCGTCGAAGTCTCGACCACCGGGAATCTCTCCCTCGTCCATGGCGGCGAAATCACTTCCAACACCCACTCCGCCGGCCATGCCGGCACGGTCAGGGTCAGCGCCGGCAGTATCACCATCGACGAACAGGGAAGCGGTGCCTTTACAGGCATCTTCAGCCAGGCAAGTTCCGGCACCGGAAACGCCGGCAGCGTCGAAGTCACGGCGATCGGGAATCTTTCCGTCGTTCATGGCGGCGAAATCGCTTCCAACACCTACACATCGGGTCACGCCGGTACGGTCAAAGTCAGCGCTGGCAGTATCGCCATCAACGCCCAGGAAAATGGCAGCCTGACCGGCATCTTCAGCACAGCGAAGCCTGACAGCACGGGCAACGCCGGCAGCGTCGACGTCTCGGCGAGCGGGGATCTTTCGCTCGGTAACGGCGGCCAAATCGCTTCCAACACCTACTCCTCCGGCCGCGCCGGCACGGTCAGTGTCGGCGCCGGCAGTATCGCCATCACCAATGGCAGCCAAATCTCTTCCGGCACCTTTTCCTCCGGTGAGGCCGGCACGGTCACCGTCAGCGCCGGACGTATCGCCATCGACAGACAGGGAAGCGGCATCCCGACAGGCATTTTCAGCCAGGCGAATGCGGGCACGGGCAACGCCGGCAGCGTCGACGTCTCGGCGACTGAAGCCCTTTTCCTCGACCATGGCGGCGTAATCACGTCCAATACCTACTCGTCTGGTCACGCTGGCACGATCAAGGTTAGTGCCGACCGTATGGCCATTGACCATGGTGGCGCCATCTCTTCCAGTACCGCCTCGTCCGGTGACGCCGGCACGGTCGAGGTCAGCGCTGACAACATCACCATCGGCAGTCAGGGAACCGGCAGCCCAACCGGCATCTTCAGCGTCGCGACGCTCGGCTCCGGCAACGCCGGCAGCGTCGACGTCTCGGCGATCGGCGGTGTTTTCCTCGACCATGGCGGCGTCATCTCTTCCGACGCCTTCTCCTCAGGTCGCGCCGGCACGGTCAAGGTCAGCGCCGGCAGTATTGCCATTGACGATGGCGGCAACATATCTTCCAGCACCTACGGCACCGGTCACGCGGGGACGGTCAGTATCGCTGCCGGCAGTATCGGCATCGGCAGCAGGGGAAGCAGCAGCGGGGGATACATCCTGAGCGCAGCGGTGCTTGGCACCGGCAATGCCGGCAGCGTCGACGTCTCGGTGAGCGGGGCGCTTGCCCTCGACTACGGCGGCGTCATCTCCTCCAGCACCTTGACTGCCGGCACTGCCGGTTCCGTCACGGTCCGTGCCAGCTCGCTTCGGGTGGATGGCGATGCGAACAAGATCAGCGCCGCGGCGGCAAAAGGGTCTTCCGGGCAGACCGGTTTTATCAGCGTCACGGCGAATGACATCACGCTCGCGAACGGCGGCCAGATCTCCATCGAGAACCAGGCCACGGTTGCCAATCCATCAGCGCTGACGCCCACCTCGATTACCGTGACCGCGCCACGCATCACGATCCTGAACAGCCCGGATGCGATCAGCACCCGATCGACCGGCAACGTCGCCGCCGGAAGCATCAAGATCACCGCCAGCGACACCCTCCGTCTCGACCCTAGCGGCATCACCACCACTGCCAACCAGGGGAACGGTGGCGCCATCGACATCACCGCCGGGCTACTCTGGCTGCAGGACTCGCAGATCGCCACGTCGGTCCTTGGGCTGGCCGGCAACGGCGGCAACATCGCCATCATCGCCGACTCGCTGATCATGAACACCGGCTTCATCCAGGCCAATACGGCGGCGACCAATGCCAGCGGCGGCCTGGTGTCGATCACGGTGAACAATCTGGTGGCCAGTGGCAACACCTTGTTCCTCGGCGGCAATACGCCTTACACCTACCAGCCGGGCGTTTTCGGCTTCAACGTCATCCAGGCGGCGGCACCAACGGGGGTCAGCGGAACGGTGCAGACTTCTGTGCCCAGGCTGGACGTCACGTCCAGCCTGATCGGCCTCGACACGCGCCTGATCAACGCCCAGGTCGCGCGCCGTCTCTGCGAGAACACCCGCGGCAGTTCGCTGGTCCCGGTCGGGCGCGGCGGACTGGTGCCTGGCGGAGCGGATTTCCTGAGTCCAGGCCAGATTTCCGGCATCGGCTTCGTCGCCTCGCCAACGGTGAGCTTGCCCACCGTGCACGCGAACCGGCCGACGAACACTTTTTCACCTTGCCTGGCAGTCCTGTAAATGCTCAAGACTCCTTTGCTCGCCGCAGCCGCAGCGCTGACTGCCCTGACGGCCCTCTCGGCGCGGGGTATCGAACCGGATCACCTGAACGCCCAGGAACCGGCACGACCGCCTTACCTGGAGCGCAAGCCCGGCGAGCCCTTTACCCTGCCGCCGATCTCGCCGGATGGCTCCGTCGCTGGTGCCGCACCGGGAGCACCAGGCGTCATGCTCGACAGCGTTCGCTTTGTCGGCAACACGGTCGTCAGCACCGAGGACCTGCAGTCTGTGGCGGCCCCCTTCGTGGGCAAGACCGTCGGCGCCGACGACGTCGAAACGCTGCGCCAGAAGGTGTCACTGCTCTATGTCGAGCGCGGCTACATCAATTCCGGTGCCGTTCTAGACGCCGATGCCTGGGATCACGGAACGCTGACCCTGCATATCATCGAAGGCCGGCTCAAGGAAGTTCGCCTGCATGGCCTCGAGCGGCTCAACGAGCACTATGTCGCCGACCGCCTGACGCGCGATGACGAGCCGCTCAACATCCTGACTCTCGGCGAGCGATTCCAGTTGCTGCTCACCGACCCTCTGTTTGCGCGCATGAACGGCCAATTGCTGCCGGATGCCGAGCGTGGCCAGGCGATCCTCAGTGTCGATGTCGAACGCGCGCGGCCTTACCAGTTGAGCGTCTTCGCCAACAACTATCTGCCAATCTCGATTGGCCCGCAGAGCGGGACGATCGCCGGCTGGGTACGCAACCTGACCGGCTACGGCGACATTCTCGAAGCCAGCTACCAGGACCCGCTCGGCCACGGCGACGCCCGCCGAGGCGCGATCGGCTGGCGCATGCCGCTCAACACCCGGGGTACACAACTCTCGCTCTACTATGACAGCGGCGTGTCTTCGGTCATCCAGCAACCCACCAAGCCGCTCAACATCAAGAGCGACCTGACCAACAAGGAAATCGGCATCGGCCAGGTGCTGTCGGAGACGCTCAGGCAGAGGCTGGCGATCGGCGTGAACCGGGTCTGGCGCGAGAACAGCACGACTTTGCTTGGCGAGCCTTTCTCCTTCGTTGCCGGAGAGCCGACGGGCACTTCGAAGGCCACCGACTGGCGCTTCTGGCAGGAGTATTCCCACCGCTCGGACAACCAGGTGCTGGCTTTGCGCTCGACCTTCACCTTCGGCGAAAGCAACGAGCTCCCGGCCAGCGCCTTCCCCCTCCCTGGCCTGACGCTGGACCACAACTATTTCATCTGGCTGGGGCAGGCCCAGTATGCCCGGCGGATACTCGACAACGGCAGCCAGTTGATCCTGCGCCTGAATGTCCAGGACACGCCCGATCGTCTGATTCCCATGGAGCAGATGGCGGTCGGCGGAATCAATACGGTGCGCGGCTATCTTGAAAACCAGTTGGTGCGTGACAACGGCGTGGTGGCCAACATCGAGCTGGATTTCCCCGTGCTGGCCGATGGTGCGCGCCAGTTGCAGCTCAACCTGAAGCCCTTCGTCGATTATGGTCGCGCCTGGAACAGCGACGCGGCGGCGTCGGTCATTGCCTCTGCTGGCCTGGCTACCCGGCTGCGCTGGCAGGGGCTGACCTTCGATCTGTCGCTGGCGAAACGGATCTATCACTCGCGGACGGTGATCAGTAACGGCTCCAACCTCCAGGAAAAAGGCATCGAGCTGCAGTTGTCCTACTCGTTTTTCTAACGGTTATGAGAAGTCATGACCGTTTCCCTCCCTTGCAGGGCGCATTCCGGCTTGCACGCCGGAATCGCTCGATGGGCACGGAGCATGCTCCGCGAATTCCCCATCTCACCCCCCGACCCCTCTCCCGCAAGCGGGAGAGGGGAGATTCGTGAGTCGCTCCCGCGACTTCCATGGTAAGGAACGGCAAATGAGCATCCTCGGGTCGCCTGTCGTCAGATTCTTGCTGGCCATGCTGTTCGCACTCACTGCGCAGGCGGCGCCGGATTCGGAGGCGCTGGCACGAGGCGTCGCGCTGCGCAATGGCGGCAATCTGCAGCAGGCCATCGATTACTTCCGCTCGCTCGATACCGGCGAAGATCGCGTGGCCGCTAGCGGCGAACTGGGAGCCTCACTGTTGCAGGCTCGGCGCTACGACGAGGCCGAGGCTTACTTGCGCGAAGCCTACGCCAGGACCGCGGGCAGCGAACGTGCGCGCTATGCCATCGAACTTGGCAACCTGGCCGCTGCGCGCCGGCGGCCAGCCGAGGCCTTGCGCTTCTACGCCGAAGCGCAGACGCTGGCCGGCGGCGATTCGGCTCTCGCCCTCATGGCGCGCATCAACGAGGCCCGCCTAGCCGATCGCCGGGAGCGGCCGACCCTGCTCGCGGCGATCTCGCGCGACCTCGCCCGTGTCAACATTCCTCTGGCGCGTGCGCGCCTGCGACTCTCTGTCGGCATCTTGGCGAGCGAGGTCGGCAGCGTGCAGATCGCTTACGAGAACCTCGACGAGGCACGCATCCTGGCCGTGCAGGCCGGCGACGTCCGCGTCGAGGTCGAGGCACTCGACGGTCTGGCGCAGCTTTATGAGCGGCAGGGCCGCTACGACGAAGCGCTGCGCTTGAGCCGCCGCGCGATCACCCGCGCCCAGACGGTAGACGGCATATACGCCGACATCCTGCTCCGGCTCGAATGGCGCCAAGGCCGCCTGCTCGCGGCGCAAGGCGCCAACGAGCAGGCGCGGGCGGCCTACCTGCGCGCCATCGCGCAGGTCGAGAGCATTCGCCAGGACATCCCCATCGAATATGAGAGCGGCCGCTCGTCGTTTCGCGATACCTTGGAACCGATCTATCTCGGCCTTATCGATCTGCTGCTGAAGAAAGCCGACGCGGCCGAGGGCAGCGAGCGCGTCGCTCTGCTGCGCCGCGCTCGCGACACGGGCGAACTCATCAAACAATCGGAACTGCAGGATTATCTCGGCGAACGGTGCAGCGTCGACGCGGCGCAGAACAGTACGCAAGCGGGTGTGGCGGCGGGGACGGCGATTTTTTATCCGATCGTTCTCCACGATCGAATCGAGGTGATCTTCGAGTCAGGCGCCGGCATCAGTCGCCATACGACGAACATGGACGCCCAGTCGCTGCGCAAACTGGTATCGTCCTATGCGGAAAAACTCCGTGATGGCGAACCGGATTACCTCGACGGCGCGGTAAAGCTTTACGACATTCTCGTCAGGCCTTTCGAGAACGAAATCATCGCCCAAGGCGTGCATACCCTCCTGGTGGTGCCCGACGGCGTGCTCCGCTTGCTGCCCTGGGCGACGCTTTATGATGGCCAGCAGTTCCTCGTCCAGAAGTACGCGCTGGTCATCAACAGTGGCCTGTCGATGACCAGTCAGACAGCTACCCGTGGCCAAGTGTTTACCGCTCTTGTCGCCGGAATGGCTAAGCCTGGGCCGGTCGTCGACCGGCTATCAAGCAGTTCGCTGGCCCAAATCCTGGACCAGCCCGCTTCGCGTTCTGCTCTCCCCCTGGCCCAGAATAGAACACTGCGCAAAGTATCGCTGTCCACCCGTGCGGCGAGAAGCGCTGCGGACATGTCCATTGTCAAGGAGCAATTGGCCCTGCCGGGCGTCAAGCTTGAAGTGGACAGCCTGGCGAAGATCCTGCCCGGCACCAGCCTGCTCGACGGAACCTTCACCACGGCACGCCTGAGTGACGAGTTTGCAAAGGGTGAATACCACATTGTCCATCTGGCTACCCACGGCTTCTTCGGCAGCACCGCAGACGAGAGCTTCATCATGGCCTACGACAACCTGGTGACCATGGATGGATTGCAGAAACTGCTGCAAGTGGAAGGCGTCAGAAGAACTCCCATCGAGTTGCTCACCCTGTCGGCCTGCGAGACGGCCGAAGGCGACGATCGCTCGCCGCTGGGCATCGCCGGCGCGGCGATCAAGGCCAAGGCAAGGAGCGTCCTCGGCAGCTTGTGGCCGGTTTCCGACGAGGCGGCGCAGTTGGTCATGGAGCGCTTCTACCAAGGCATCGTGCGCGACGGCCTCTCGAAAGCAGAAGCGCTCCGCCGTGCGCAAGTCGTGCTCATTGCCGATCCCAATCTGAATCACCCCTTCTATTGGGCCCCTTTCATCCTTGTTGGCAACTGGCGTTAGCCGTGTTTCGGGGAGAGCGTCCACTCTCCAGAAACACGGCGGTCTGTTTGCCGCCATGGCGGCCGCAATGCTTGCTACACTGCCGCCCTGCGTCCACAAGCCGACCCCATGCCCCGTCCGTCATCGCTGCTGCCTTTCCTGTTCGTTTTCCTGTGGAGCACCGGCTTCATCGGCGCCAAGTTTGGCCTGCCTTACGCTGAGCCGCTGACTTTCCTGCTCGCCCGCTATCTCCTGGTCCTGTCGCTGATGACCGCGTTCGCTCTGGCGACGCGTGCACCCTGGCCGGCCGACCGCCGTCAGATTATCCATATCGGCGTCTCCGGCCTGCTGGTACACGCGACCTATCTCGGCGGAGTGTTCATGGCCATCAAAAACGGCCTGCCGGCTGGCGTGACCGCCCTGGTGGTCGGCATGCAACCGCTCTTGACGGCCGGTGGTGCCGGTTTCCTGCTCGGCGAGCGCGTCTCGCCGCGGCAGTGGCTGGGGCTGGTGCTCGGCTTTGCCGGCGTGGCGCTGGTCGTCGCCAACAAGCTTGGCGACGTGCCGCTGGCCGCGATGTTGCTGCCGGCGCTCGTCGCTCTGCTGGGCATCACCGTCGGCACGCTCTACCAGAAACGCTTCTGCCCGCACTTCGACCTGCGCACCGGTTCGGTGATCCAGTTCCTGCCGACGGCGGGGGTCACCGCGCTGGCTGCGTGGGCGACCGAGACCATGCGCATCGAGTGGTCGCCGCAGTTTGCCTTTGCCTTGTTGTGGCTGGTACTGGTGCTCTCCTTTGGCGCCATCAGCCTGCTCAACGTGCTGATTCGCAGCGGCAGCGCGGTCAATGTCGCCAGCCTGTTCTACCTGACGCCGCCGAGCACGGCGGTGATCGCCTGGCTGGTCTTCAATGAGACGCTGTCCGGACTGGCGCTGAGCGGGATGGTGCTGGCGGTCGGCGGGGTCTATCTGGCGCGGGCGAATGCCCGATGAACGACAGCGCCAAAGTCGCGCTGCGCATTCTGGGTATCGATCCCGGCCTGCGCATCACCGGCTTCGGCCTGCTCGAAAAAGTCGGCAATCGGCTCGCTTACCTGGCCAGCGGCTGCATCCGCACCGACGCCAAGGACTCACTGCCCGGCCGCCTGGGAACGATCCACGCCGGAGTGCGCGAACTGGTGGCCGCACACAAACCCGATCAGGCGGCAGTGGAGATCGTTTTTGTCAACGTCAATCCCCAATCGACGCTGCTGCTCGGCCAGGCGCGCGGCGCGGCGATCACGGCGCTGGTCGCCAGCGGCCTTGAGGTTGCCGAGTACACGGCCCTGCAGGTCAAGCAGGCGGTGGTCGGCAACGGCCACGCCGACAAGGCGCAGGTGCAGCATATGGTCCGCCGCCTGCTATCCCTGTCGGCCGACCCCAGGCCGGACGCGGCCGATGCGCTCGCCTGTGCGATTGCGCACGCCCACGGCGGCCAGGGACTCGGAGCTCTGACGAGCCGCGGGCTGCACGTGCGTAACGGCAGATTGATAGTCGGCAAATGAGCGAGGGCAAAACATGATTGGTCGGCTGAGCGGAATCCTGCTCGAGAAGAATCCACCGCAGGTGCTCCTTGACGTGCAGGGCGTCGGCTATGAAATCGACGTGCCGATGAGCACTTTCTATAACCTGCCGGCGAATGGCGAGAAGCTCAGTCTGCTGACCCATTTCGCGGTCCGCGAGGACGGACAGTTTCTCTACGGCTTCGGCAGCGAAGCCGAACGCTTCGCTTTCCGCCTGCTGCTGAAAATCTCCGGAGTTGGCGCGCGCCTGGCGCTGTCGGTGCTTTCCGGCCTCTCGGTGAGTGATCTGGCCGAGGTGGTGGCCCGTCAGGAGGTCGGACGCCTGACCAAGGTGCCCGGCATCGGCACCAAGACCGCCGAGCGTTTGCTGCTCGAGCTCAAGGGCAAGCTTGCCGACGCTCTGCCGGCCAGCGCCGTGCCGACCGATGGTGCGCGCAGCGACATTCTCAATGCGCTGCTGGCGCTGGGTTACAATGACCGCGAAGCGGCCGCAGCGATGAAACAGTTGCCCGCCGACACCACCACCTCCGACGGCATTCGTCAGGCGCTCAAGCTGCTGTCAAGGGTCTGAATCGACAATGAACTCCGGCCACAAACAACTCATCCAGATCGCGCTCGTCGCGCTCCTGCTGATCGGCTGTGTCGCCGTCCTGCTGCCGTTCACCGGCACGCTCCTGTTCGCCATCGTCATCTGCGTCACCACGCTGCCGATCCGCAACCGTTTGCTGACCCTCTGCCGCGGACGCAGCAGCCTCGCTGCACTGCTGGTGTCGATCCTGCTCCTGATCCTGCTCGTCGCACCGATGGCGCTGCTCTCGGGGTCGCTTGCTGACGGCGTCGAGCTGGCCATTCGTTACTTCAAGCCGCTGATGGAAAAAGGACTGCCCGCCACCCCACCGGAGTGGCTGCTCAGAATGCCGTTCGTCGGTCCGGACGTCGCCAACTACTGGCAAGAGCTGATCGAGAGCCGGGAGGAGATGAACGCCCTGCTGCGCCAGGTCCTCGATCCGACGCGCAGGCTGGCGCTGGGTGCCGTGGCGCTGTTCGCGCAGGGACTGCTGCAACTCGTGCTGGTGATTTTCTTCGTCTTCTTCATCTTTCGTGACGCGCACCTCTACGTGGAAGCACTACACACCGGCAGCCGCATGCTCGCCGGCGATCTGGGCGAACGGATGCTGGCGCTGGTCGAAGGAACGGTCACCGGTGTGATGGCCGGCATCGTCGGCACCGCGGCGGCGCAGACTATCGTGGCGATGATCGGTTTCATCATTGCCGGCGTTCCGGGCATCATCATTCTGACCCTGGCCACTTTCTTCTTCTCGATGATCCCGGTGGTCGGCGCCACGCTGATCTGGCTGGGTGCCGCCGTATGGCTGTACAACGAGGGCCAGACCGGCTGGGCCGTTTTCATGGTGCTGTGGGGAATGTTCGGCATCAGCAGCGTCGATAACTTCCTCAAACCGGTGCTGATTTCACGCAGCGCCAGCCTGCCACTGCTGCTCATCGTGGTCGGGGTTTTTGGCGGTGTGCTGGTCTTCGGCTTCATCGGCCTTTTCCTCGGCCCGACCCTGCTGGCCCTGGGGCAGGTGCTGGTCCGCGAGTGGCTGGCGCACGCCGACCCCGACGCGCCGGGGTCGACGTCGGGAAGCGGCGAGGGCGGGTTGCGATGATCGAAACCGATGACCTCGGCAGTATTTCGGTCGACCGCCTGATCTCGGCTGAGTCGAAATCGACCCAGGAAGAGTTCATCGAGCGAGCCCTGCGGCCTCGGCGTCTGGCCGACTACGTCGGGCAAGCGAAGATTCGCGAGCAGTTGACGATCTTCATCGAAGCAGCCAGGAAGCGTAGCGACACGCTCGACCACGTGCTCCTGTTCGGTCCGCCGGGTCTCGGCAAGACCACGCTGGCGCATATCATCGCTGCCGAGATGGGCGTCAACCTGCGCTCGACTTCTGGCCCGGTACTCGAACGTGCCGGCGATCTGGCGGCCATCCTGACCAACCTCGAACCGCGCGACGTGCTGTTCATCGACGAGATCCACCGTCTCTCGCCGGTGGTCGAAGAGATTCTCTACCCGGCACTGGAAGATTTCCAGATCGACATCATGATCGGCGAGGGCCCCGCGGCACGTTCTGTCAAGCTCGACCTGCCGCCCTTTACGCTGGTCGGTGCGACGACTCGCGCCGGCATGCTGACCAATCCGCTACGCGACCGCTTCGGCATCGTCTCGCGGCTCGAGTTTTACACGCCCGAGGAGCTCATGCTGATCGTCACCCGCTCGTCGCAACTGCTCAAGGTGCCCACCGATGCCGGCGGCGCGCTGGAGATCGCGCGGCGCTCGCGCGGTACGCCGCGCATCGCCAACCGCCTGCTGCGCCGCGTGCGCGATTTCGCCGAGGTGAGGGCCGCAGGCCACATCACACAGGAGGTCGCCGACGCGGCTCTGCTGATGCTCGACGTCGACCATGGCGGCCTCGACGTCATGGACCGCAAGCTGCTCTCCGCGGTGATCGACAAGTTCGGCGGCGGTCCGGTCGGCGTGGACAATCTGGCCGCCGCCATCGGCGAAGCGCGCGATACCATCGAGGACGTGCTCGAACCCTATCTGATCCAGCAAGGCTTCCTGCAGCGCACGCCGCGCGGCCGGGTGGCCACGGCGGCAGTTTACCGTCACCTCGGCCTCGACAAGCTGCTCGGCGAACGGCAAGGCGAGCTTACTTTGAAAGTCGCGCCAACCGCTGACGAATCTCCCCTCTCCCGCGTGCGGGAGAGGGGTCGGGGGTGAGGGAAACGAGCATGACTTTGATGATCGGGGGTGTCTTGAAAATCATGACCGTTTGGCGGGCGCCCTGACCGGCGCGCCAGACCCGCAGTCACAAATACTTACATTTGCCAGAAGCAGGCGACACTAGAATCGAACCCGGCCATGAAACACCCCCACAAACTCAACGCTTTTGCCATTCCAGTGCGTATTTACTATGAAGATACCGACGCCGGCGGCGTCGTCTATTATGCCAACTATCTGAAGTTTTTCGAGCGCTGCCGTACCGAATGGCTGCGCGAGGTCGGCCATCAGCAGACAGATCTGCTGCGCGACCCCGGCATTGCTTTCGTCGTGCGCAGGGTCAGCGTCGAGTACCTGAAGCCGGCACGGCTCGATGATCAACTCGTCGTCGGCCTCGAAGTCGAGAAGATCAGCCGCGCGCAGATCTTTTTTCGTCAGCACATACGGCGCGCCGATCAGGCCGTCGCCGGCGGCTGGGAAGAGCTGGTCAGCGGCGCGATCCACATCGTTTGTGTAAACTCCGCGCTGATGAAAGCGACTCCGATCCCCGCTCTCCTGCGCTCCAAACTGGAATCTCTGCAATGAATGTCTCGCAAGACCTCTCGATCCTGCAACTGATCATCAACGCCAGCGCCGTCGTGCAGGGGGTCATGCTGCTGCTGGCTGCCGTCTCGTTCATGTCCTGGTACTATATCTTCCGCAAGTGGTTCACGGTGCGCGCGGCGCGCGCGCAAACCGAGCATTTCGAGCGTGACTTCTGGAGTGGCGGCGATCTCAACAGCCTCTATCAGAGCGCGATCAATGACCGTCACAGCACCGGCAACATGGAGCGTATCTTCGAGGCCGGTTTTCGCGAATTCACCAAACTGCGCAGTCAGAAGAACCTCGACCCGAAAGACGTGATCGACGGCTCGCGCCGCGCCATGCGCGCCACTTACCAGCGGGAAATGGACAGCATCGACTCGCATCTCGCCTTCCTCGCTTCGGTTGGCTCGGTCAGCCCCTACGTCGGTCTGTTCGGAACCGTCTGGGGAATCATGCATTCGTTCCGCGGCCTCTCCAACGTCGGCCAGGCGACACTCGCTGCGGTCGCACCCGGCATCGCCGAAGCGCTGGTCGCCACCGCCATCGGCCTTTTTGCGGCGATTCCGGCGGTGGTCGCCTACAACCGCTTCGCGCACGAAATCGATCGTCTCTCGTCGCGCTTCGAGTCCTTCATGGAAGAGTTCTCGAACATCCTGCAACGGCAGATGAGATAAGGCCATGCGTCCGCGTCGTCTGAAGAACGAAATCAACGTCGTCCCCTACATCGACGTCATGCTCGTGCTGCTGGTCATCTTCATGGTCACCGCACCGATGATGACCACTGGCACGATCGACGTCCCTTCGGTGGGCAAGGCGGCACAGACGCCGGGAGAAGCCCTGCGGGTAGACGTCACCGCTGACGGGAAGCTCACGCTGGTTCTCCCGGGGAAGTCCGATGGCAAGCGCGTGAGTCTCGGTGATCTCGGGGCAATGGTTGTCGCGGCGCAGAAGACTCCCGAACAAGCCGTGGTCGTTGCCGGCGACAAAAAGGTAAACTATAAGGCGGTGATGGATGTCATGGCAGCGCTGCAAAAGGCACAGGTCAAACGCATCGGCCTCCTCGTCGAACAGAGCGGGCAGTGAGTTACTGAGCGGTGGAAGCTGTCGACCAGATCATCCTGCCGCCGCAGGACGACCCCGCGAAATGGCCATCGCTGGTCCTCTCGGCGACCGTCCACTTGCTGCTCATCGCTGCGTTGTTCCTCGGCGTGCAATGGAAGAGCAAGCCGCCCAGCTCGGTCGAAGTCGAAGTCTGGCGCTCCGCACCGGCACCGACGGTGGTCAGCGAACCCGAGCCAACACTCGAAGCCAAGCCCGAAACCCGGCCAGCACCCGAGCCGAAACCCGAACCCAAGCCTGTTCCAAAACCCGAGCCGACGCCCGAACCGAAGCCCGAACCGAGACCGATTCCAAGGCCGGCGCCAAAGCCTGAACCCAGGCCGGTTGCCAAAGCAATACCCAGACCCGAACCTAAAGTGGAGCCGAAGCCACCAGCCAAGCCGGATATCGCGCTGAAGGAAGACAAGAAGCTCAAAGAGCCGGAGAAGAAGGAAGAGCCCAAGGTCAAGGAGCAGCCGAAGAAAGAGGAGCCCAAGGCCAAGGAACTGCCCAAGAAGGAAGAGCCCAAGGTCAAGGAGAAGCCGAAGAAAGAGGAACCCAAGGCCAAAGAACCGCCCAAGCAGGAAGAGCCCAAGGTCAAGGAGAAGCCGAAGAAAGAGGAACCCAAGGCCAAAGAACCGCCCAAGCAGGAAGAGCCCAAGGTCAAGGAGAAGCCGAAGAAGGAAGATCCCAAGCCGAAGGAACCTCCCCGGAAAGAAGCTCCAAAGCCCAAAGAGTCTCCCGGCAAGGATGAAGCGAAGCCGAAGGAGGTCACCAAACCTGCGCGCCCAAGTTTTGACGATGAACTGAACCGTGAAACGAAGCAACTGCAGCAACAGAAAGCTGGGCAGAAAGCGCTTCAGGACCAGCACGCCCGCGCCGAAGCCGAGGCGCGCCAACTCAAGCAACTTCAGGCTGAACAGGCGTCTGCCGACAACAAGCGCGGGCTCGCCGAATACATCGAAAAAGTGCGCGGCAAGATTCGCGGCAACATCTCTCTGCCGCCGGGCATCCAGGGAAACCCGCAGGCCGTGTTCGAGGTCACCCAACTTCCCTCGGGCGAGGTGCTCGAGGTCAAAGTTCGCCGGTCTAGCGGCAACCCGGCGCTCGACGCTGCCGTCGAGCGCGCCATCCGCAAATCCTCGCCCTTGCCCAAGCCTGCCCAACAGGAACTGTTCTCGCGCGTGCTGAGCATTCCCTACAAACCACACGACGATTAGAGCCCGCGGCCGGCTGCCGATGATCAAGACCATCGCCTTGAACGCCCATCAACTCGACCTTTTTTTCGATTCGCGCGAGGTCACGCTGGTCAACGAGGTGGTCGCTGCCTTGTGCGCGCACGACAGCGAGCGCGCGGCGCAGAGCATCGCCTGCCTGCGTGCCGAAGCGCCGGCGCACCGGGATCTGGAACTTTTCGACAGCCTGCTGGCTTTTCTGGCTCTGTTCGGGCAGCTATGCCGCGACGCCGACCTTGCCACGCTCGACCAGGAGGCCCTTGAAGAGGTGCTGGTGATTCTCGATACGCAGATCATCCCGTGTGCCAACGTCCTTGGCGCTGCTGCCAAGGGCTTCCTCAGGTTCTTCTGGCGGCAACTGGCGCGCGTCGCCAATCACCCTTTCGACCCGGCACGACCGCAGCTTCACGCCGCCGATCTGTTCCTGCACGCCGAAGCCTACGATGCGGTCGAAAAGGCGGCGAACGGCATCGTCGGCCACGCACGGGAGCGCGCAGTCCTGCGTTGGCGAGCCATTGCCCGTCATCGCCTGAGCGGCCTGAAGGGCGCACGCCCGCAGATCTTCTTCCTCGCCTGGCACGCTGCCGGCGATTTTCCAGCCGTGCTCAAGGAACTGAATGACCCGCTGCTCGACCGGAACTGGCTCGACTTTCAGGCCGACCTCGACGATCTGGACGCGAGCTGGTTTCCCGCCTGGTATCTCCTGCGCTACCCGGAAGCGGCGAGCGATGTTGGCACCACGCTCGTGCAAAGCATCGACCAAGGCAGCCAACCAGTCCCTGCGGCGCAGGCCTTCCTTCTCCTGACACGAATACTCGACCTCGATAAACTGGGCCACAGCCGCGCACTGGTCGAACAGCGCGAGCGGCTGCGAGCCATTGAGGGCGGATTTTTTGCCGCTTACATGCGCTCGAGAAGCGTCCAGCAGCGCTAGCTCCAAGGTGTCGCCGGCAAGAAGCGCGTGCCGTTTGCCGGTCGCTGGCGACATGATCACGTTTCGTTACCAATTGACAGCATTCAGAGGCGATATAATCGCGCATTCTGTCCTGGACTGCCCCATGTTTCCACTCGTGCTCAAACTCCGTCGGCTCGGCCTGCTCGCCGTCAGCACACTGGCTCTGCTGCAGGCGCCGGCGTACGCCCAACTGACCATCGAGATTACTGGCGCCGGGGCCAACCGCATCCCCGTGGCGATTGCCGAATTCGGCGGAGAAACAAGCGCTGCTCGCGTCGTGACCACCGTCGTGCGCGGTGACCTCGAACGCAGTGGCCTGTTCAAGATGGTCGACACCAACGGCATGGCCATGACCGAGGCGTCGACCCCGGTCTATGACGACTGGCGGAGCAGGGGCGCCGACGCGCTGGCGGCCGGCAGCATCGGCGAGACTCCTGATGGTCGAAAGGAGGCGCGCTTCCGCTTGTTTGACGTCAACAAACAGAGCATCCTGGGCGGATCTGCATTCGTCACCTCGAAGCCCATGCTGCGTGCCGCCGGCCATCGCATCGCCGACATGATCTACGAGAAGCTGACCGGTGAGCCGGGCATCTTTTCCACCCGCGTCGCCTACGTCGTCAGGGCCAGCGCGACGCGCTACGAGTTGCACATCTCCGACGCCGACGGACAGAACGAGCAGGTGGCGCTGATCTCCAAGGAACCGATCATTTCGCCAGCCTGGTCGCCTGATGGCACGCGCCTGGCCTACGTTTCCTTTGAAAACAAGAAACCGGTGGTCTACGCTCACTCGCTGGCCTCAGGGAAGCGTATCGTCGTCGCCAACTTCAAGGGCTCCAACTCGGCGCCCGCCTGGTCGCCCGATGGTCGCAAGCTGGCCGTAGTGCTGAGCAAGGACGGCGGCTCGCAGATCTTCACCGTCAACGCCGACGGTTCGGGCGTGCAGCGGCTGACGACCGCCAGCGCGATCAATACCGAACCGAACTTCTCTCCGGATGGGCAGTCGGTGTACTTCACCTCGGATCGTGGCGGCAGCCCGCAGATCTATCGCGTCGGCGTCGGCGGCGGCGAACCGCAGCGCGTGAGCTTCGATGGCAGCTACAATGTGACCCCGCGCCTGTCACCGGACGGCAAGTCGATGGCCTTCATCAGCCGGCGCGAAGGCAGTTTTCGTCTCAGCGTGATGGACCTTGCCAGCCGGCAGGTGCAGGTCCTGACCGACTCGCACAAGGATGAATCACCCAGTTTCTCACCCAACGGGAGGATGATCCTGATCGCCACCGAGCAAGGCGGTCGCGGTGTGCTCTCGGCGGTATCGATCGATGGCCGCATCAAACAGCGTCTTTCCATTACGGCGGGCGATGTGCGCGAGCCGGCGTGGGGCCCCTTCAACAAATAAGCATTCGTCGTCAGTCCGAATTTTCTGCAGGAGAAACACCATGAAGCAACTCGTCATCCCCGCCGCTCTGATCCTTTTGATCGCTGCCTGCAGTTCGACGCGCGAGGGCAGCGACCAGGCCGCCGGTGGTGGTGCGCCCGTCGAGACGCGTGGCGGGTCGGGAGGCGTGACCACGGTCACGACGGGCGGCGTCGAAACGCGCGGCCTGCCGGCAGCGCTCACCGATCCGCAAAGCATTCTCTCGAAGCGCAGCGTGTATTTCGATTATGACAGCTACGAAGTCAAGGCTGAATACAAGGATCTGGTGACCGCCCACGCCAAGTTCCTCACCGATAATCGCCAGTTCAAGATTCTGATCCAGGGCAATACCGACGAACGCGGCAGCCGCGAGTACAACCTGGCGCTAGGTCAGAAGCGGGCCGACGCAGTCAAGAAGATGCTGGCCTTGCTCGGGGCCCGCGAAGAGCAACTCGAATCGGTCAGCCTGGGCGAAGAAAAGCCCAAGAACGAAGGCCATGACGAAAGTGCCTGGGCCCAGAACCGCCGCGGCGACATGCTCTACACCGGCGAGTTCTAGGATGTCGGAGCCGTCGCATCGTCGCTGGGCCGCCCTGCAGGCGGGTGCGCTGTTACTCGTGGCCATCGGCGCGCAACCCGTGCGTGCCGGTATTCTGGATGACGACGAAGCACGCCGTCAGGTCAAGGACTTGTCGATCAAGACCAGCGAACGCTTCGACACCGTCTCCAAAGGACAGATCGAGCTGGCCAACCAGACGCAGGCGCTGCGTGAAGAGAACGCGCACCTGCGTGGCCAGATCGAGACGCTGACCTATGAGCTCGATTCGGCCAAGAAGCGACAACAGGACTTCTATATCGACCTCGACGGACGCCTGCGCAAGCTCGAAGCACCGCTGACGGCCAGCGTGGAGGCAAAGCCTGCCGAGGAGAACAAGGCCGCCGCCGAAGCGCCGAGAAAGCCAGCCAGCGACCCGGCCATCGAAACGCGTGAATACGAGGCCGCTCTCAATCTGTTCAGAGCCAAGAAGGTCAAGGAAGCTGCCGCGGCTTTCGACGCTTTTGCCAAAGCGCACCCGGACAGCACGCTGACGCCAAGTGCTTACTACTGGCTCGGCAACGCCCATTACGCGCTGGGCGACTGCAAGAAGGCGATCGATGCTCAGCGGGTGGTGGTCAGTAAATGGCCCGCCAACCCCAAGGCGCCCGAAGCGCTGCTCAATGTGGCCACCTGCCAGCACGAACTTGCCGACGCCAGGGGAGCGAAAGGTACGCTGGAAACGCTGGTCGCCAAGTACCCGGAAAGTACGGCGGCGGTCACCGCCAGGCAGCGCCTCAAGAAGTAGGCGGGTGAACGCCTCCCTACGACCGCTGTCGCTGAAAATCAGCGAGATCTTCCTGTCCCTGCAGGGCGAGACCTCCCGTGCCGGGCTACCGACCGTTTTTGTCCGCCTGACCGGCTGCCCGCTACGCTGCGTCTGGTGCGACACTGCCTACGCTTTTTCCGGCGGCCAGACGATCTCGCTTCCGGAAATCATCGAGCAAGTGGCGTGTCATGGCGTCAACCATGTTTGCGTGACCGGCGGCGAACCTCTCGCACAGCCAGCGTGCCTACCCTTGCTGAGCGCCTTGAGCGATGCCGGCTATGCGGTGTCTTTGGAGACCTCTGGCGCACTCGATGTGGCCGAGGTAGACGCGCGCGTTTCGCGCATCGTAGACCTCAAGGCGCCTGGTTCCGGCGAGTTTGGCCGCAATCGGTGGCAGAACCTGGCGCTGCTGACCGCCAACGACGAGCTCAAGTTCGTCCTCAAGGACCGGGCAGACTACGAGTGGGCGCGCCAGTTGGTCCTCGATCGCCGGCTGGCGGCCCTCTGTCCGCTGCTCTTCTCCCCGGTCGACGGTGAACTGCCTGCGGCAACACTGGCCGACTGGATACTCGCCGATCGCTTACCGGTACGCTTTCAGTTGCAGTTGCACAAGCTGCTTTGGGGTAACATCCGGGGCAAGTAATCTTTGCGAGCAAACTGCCGTGAACGCCGATCGCCGCCACTCTTCCCGCATCGCCTTTGCTTCACCGGCGCAACTGATTCTCGCCGACCGCAAGCTTGAAGTGCAGGTCCTGGACCTGTCCGTGAAAGGCGCGCTCGTCGGCTTGCCGGAGGACGCCGATGTCGTCGGCGGAGCCACTTCCGTACTGCACATCAACCTCGAAGACGGCGAGGAGATCTGCATGGAGGGCACGATTGCTCATGTCGAAGGTCGCCAGGCCGGCCTTGTTTGCCACTCGATCGACATCGACAGCGTGACCCACCTGCGCCGCCTGGTCGAACTCAACATCGGCAACGCCGACCTCCTGCAGCGGGAACTTTCGGCGCTGCTTGCCCAGCATTCAGGCTCTTGATCAGGCAGCTCCGGCTACCAGCAAGACTGAATAGGGCAGCGCTGGCGGGTCATTGCCGCATGGCGTTGCGCACTGCGTCGCCCACATTCTCTTGATCTCTGGCTACCAGATCGGCCAGAGGCCCCGGCTGAGCAAGTCAGTTGCTGCGCCACAGCTTGTCATGTGCGGCGTGTCAAGGGAGCGACGAATCTCTCGCCAGTCGCGCCTGCGTCAGTTCAGGTCGATCGCGTGCCGCTTCAGGTCGTCAAGGGTGACGATCAGCAAGCAGGCTTCATTGGTGGAACTGAGGACGACGCGCGGTGCCTTGCCGGCGTGCAGCGCTTCGCGCCAGCGCGCCGCGCACAGGCACCAGCGATCACCCGTTTGCAGGCCGGGGAATCCGAACTCGGGGCGGGGCGTGGACAGGTCGTTGCCGCGGGCTTTCGAGAAGTCGAGAAACTCGGCGGTCAACACGACACAGATCGTGTGACTGCCGAGATCCTCGTCGCTGGTGCTGCAGCAGCCGTCACGAAAGAAACCGGTCATCGGCCTCTCGCTGCACGACCCGAGCAAGCCGCCGAGAACGTTGCGCTGGCTGCCGCCAGTATCGTCTGGTTTCATGTGACTTCGTCGATCCAGGCCTGCTGGATTGCCTCGAGAATCTTCTCGCCGCAGTGGCGGGAATCGTCTTCGAAGCCGGGCAAGGCGAGAACCCAGTTCATCAGGTCGACGAAATTGATCTTCAGCGGGTCAAGCTCGGGATGGGCCTCGGCAAGTTCGATGGCCAGGTCGTTGATGTCGGTCCATTTCATCGCTTGCCCTCCTTGGTCATGTTGATGGAGTAACGCGGAATCTCGATCACCAGCGGTGTGTCGTTGACCATCGCCTGGCATGACAGACGCGAGTTCGGTTCCAGGCCCCAGGCCTTGTCGAGCAGGTCGTCCTCGACCTCGTCGGACGCTTCAAGCGCGTCAAAACCTTCGCGAACGACGACGTGACAGGTGGTGCAGGCGCACGACATCTCGCAAGCGTGCTCGATAGCGATGCCGTTCTCGAGCAAGTTCTGACAGATCGATTCGTCGGCTCGCGCGTCGATGACCGCGCCGTCGGGGCAGAGTTCGATGTGCGGCAAAACGATGATCCGGGTCATGCCACTTCTCCGGTCGTCGCGACGGCGGCTTCGCTATCCAGCTCGCTGATGTGGCGGCCGGCAAAAGCCCGGCGAATCGACTTGTCCATGCGTCGCGCGGCAAAATCCTTGGTCTCGGCTTCGAGGTCATCCATGGCCAGCACGATCTGCCGGCGGTTGTCGCCGAGCGTGGCATTCTGTAGTCTGATGATGCCGTTCTCGACGCGCGCCATTTCGTCGGCCGCCAGCAGATCGCCATCGGCCTTGAGCGCCGAGCGCACGGCTTCGATCAAGCGTTGCGCCTCGACCTGGGATTCCTTGAGTGCTCGGCGCAGCGCGTCGTCCCTGACGTGCGCCAGCGAATCCTTGAGCATGCCGGCAATCTCGTCGTCCGACAAGCCGTACGATGGCTTGACGACGATGCTGGCCTCGACTCCCGAAGTCTGTTCCTTGGCGGCGACCGCCAGCAGTCCGTCGGCGTCGACCTGAAAAGTGACGCGAATGCGCGCTGCGCCGGCGACCATCGGCGGGATGCCACGCAGTTCGAAGCGCGCCAGCGAACGGCAGTCGCTGACCAGTTCGCGCTCACCCTGAACGACATGTACGGCCAGTGCCGTCTGACCATCGCGGAAAGTGGTGAATTCCTGCGCGCGCGCGGTCGGGATCGTCGCGTTGCGCGGAATGATCTTCTCGACCAGGCCGCCCATCGTTTCGAGACCCAGCGACAGGGGAATGACATCGAGCAGCAGCCAGTCGTCGCCGGCAGCGCGGTTACCGGCCAGCAGATTGGCCTGCGTCGCGGCACCGATGGCTACCACCTTGTCGGGATCGAGATTGTTCAGCGGTTCCTGCCTGAAGAATTCACCGACGGCCCGCTGTACCTGTGGCATGCGCGTGGCGCCGCCGACCATCACCACGCCCTTGACCTCGCTCACCGACAGCCCGGCGTCGCGCAGCGCCTTCTTGACCGGCTGGATGGTCTTGGCGACCAGGGTCTGGGTGATTTCGGCAAAGGTTTCGGTGGTCAGCGTCAGATCGACCACCTCACCGCTGTTGAGCCTGGCCGTGACCGGCGCAGCGCCATGAAAGGTCAGGTACTCCTTGGCTTCACGGGCACGCGTCAGGAGCATGCTCGCATCCTCGACGGACAGGGGCTTCAGCTTGGCTGTTTCCAGGATCCAGCAGAAGATTCTCTGGTCGAAGTCATCGCCACCGAGCGCCGAATCGCCTCCGGTCGACAGGACCTCGAAGATGCCGCGCGAAAGTTTGAGGATCGAGATGTCGAAAGTACCGCCGCCGAGGTCATAGACGGCATAAACACCCTCGGCCGCATTGTCGAGCCCGTAGGCGATGGCTGCCGCCGTCGGCTCGTTGAGCAGTCTCAGAACCGGCAGCCCGGCGACCCTGGCGGCGTCCTTGGTCGCCTGGCGCTGCGCGTCGTCAAAGTAAGCCGGCACAGTGATCACGGCACCGACCAGCGGTCCGCCCAGCGACGCTTCGGCACGCTGGCGCAGCGTGCGCAGGATGTCGGCCGATACCTCGACCGGGCTTTTCAGCCCGGCGGCGGTGTGCAGGCGCAGCATCCCGCAGCCATCCTGAAAGACGTAGGGCAGCGCCTCGCGGTGGGCGATGTCGGCGAGCCCCCGGCCCATGAAACGCTTGACCGAAGCAATCGTGTTGCGTGGATCGACTGCCTGCCTGGCCTGCGCCTCGTAGCCGACCTCGCAGCGGCCGTCGGCAAGATAGCGGACCACCGAAGGCAGCAGGGGGCGGCCGAGCTCATCGCTGAGGGCGACGGCCAGCCCGCTGCGCACCGTCGCCACCAGCGAATTGGTCGTCCCGAGGTCTATGCCGACCGCCAGCCGGTGCTGGTGCGGCGCGGCTGAATCGCCCGGTTCCGCAATCTGTAGTAGTGCCATGAACAGGTCCTGGTGCTTGTTGCTGGTGGTTTGGCGGCGAGCGATCGACTTCGTCGTCTTACTCGTCCTACTCTTCGCACTCCGCGATGGCTTCATCGATCTCGACCAGCAATTTGTCGAGAAACATCAGCCGCCGCACGCGGTCAGCCGCCTGACCCAGGTCGTGCTGATCGTCGAGCAGCAGCGCGAGTTCCTCGTGGCGCTCAACGATATCGCGTTTCAGCCGATGGTGCAGATGCTCGAGTTCGTGGTGTTGGCCGGCGGCACGTGCTTCCTCCACTGCCTCGCGCCATTCCATCTGTTCAACGAGAAAGTCGGCCGGCACGTTTTCGCTGCCCAGGTCGTGCGCTGCCAGACGCAGCAGGTACTTCGCTCGCAGCAGCGGCTTCTTCAGCGTCTGGTAGCCCTCATTGACCCGCGTCGCCCACTGCAACGACAGGCGCTGCTCGGCGTCGCCGGCGCTGGCAAAGCGGTCGGGATGAACCAGCAACTGCATTTGCAGATAGCGTCGCTCAAGCAGTGCGGCATCCAGCCGGAACGTCCGCGGTAGCTCGAACAGAGAAAAGTGATCGGCGTTGAAGTCCATGGGAAACGGTCAGTCGAGCAGGTGAAGCGGCGGCGAGTGGAGACGAGTGGAGAGGGCGGGGCGGCCACCCTGGCGCCAGGGCGGTCAGACGTTGAAGCTCTCGCCGCAGCCGCAGGCGTCCTTTACGTTCGGGTTATTGAACTGGAAACCCTCGTTGAGCCCTTCGCGCGCGTAATCGAGCTCGGTGCCGTCGAGGTAGGGCAGGCTCTTTGGGTCGACCAGCACCCGCACCCCGTGCGATTCGAACTCGATATCGTCTGGCTGCGCGACATCGGCAAACTCAAGCTTGTAGGCCATGCCGGAGCAGCCACTGGTACGCACTCCCAGGCGCAGCCCGATGCCTTTGCCACGCTTGACCATGTAGTTGGCGACGTGACTGGCTGCCCGCTCAGAAAGTGTTACTGCCATTGATAACCTCCTGCTGTAAGTGCGTTGACGGGTGCGGCATTAACTGGACACATGCTCACTGTGCTTTTTCTTGTAATCGGCGACGGCGGCCTTGATTGCATCCTCGGCAAGAATCGAACAGTGGATTTTCACCGGCGGCAGCGCGAGTTCTTCGGCGATCTGCGTGTTCTTGATGTTCAGCGCCTGATCGATGGTCTTGCCCTTCACCCACTCGGTCACCAGCGATGACGAAGCGATGGCCGAGCCACAACCGTAGGTCTTGAACTTGGCATCTTCGATGACGCCACCCTTGCCAACCTTGATCTGCAGCTTCATCACGTCGCCACAGGCGGGTGCGCCGACCATGCCGGTAGCCACACCCTCCTCATCCTTGGCAAACGAACCGACGTTGCGCGGATTCTCATAGTGATCCAGAACCTTGACACTGTACGACATGCTGTTTCTCCTTTACTGCATTGATCAATGTGCGGCCCACTGGACCGTACTCAGGTCGACACCTTCCTGCACCATTTCCCATAGCGGCGAGAGTTCGCGCAGCCGGCCGATCTTGTCGTGCAGCAGCTTGATCGCGTAGTCGATGTCCTCGGCGGTCGTGAAACGGCCAAGCGTGAAGCGGATCGAGCTGTGCGCCAGTTCGTCCTCGCGGCCGAGGGCGCGCAAGACGTAGGAAGGTTCTAGCGAGGCCGAGGTGCACGCCGACCCGGACGACACCGCGAGATCCTTGATCGCCATGAGCAGTGATTCGCCTTCGACATAGGCAAAGCTGATGTTCAGATTGTGCGGCACGCGGTGTTCCATATCGCCATTGACGTAGACCTCGTCGATGTCCGAAAGGCCTTTGAGCAGACGGTCGCGAAGCATGCGGATGCGCTCGTTCTCGACGCCCATCTCCAGGCGTGCCAGGCGGAAAGCCTCACCCATGCCGACGATCTGATGCGTCGGCAGCGTACCGGAGCGAAAACCCCGCTCGTGACCTCCACCGTGCATCTGAGCGGTCAGGCGAATCCGCGGCTTGCGACGCACGTAGAGAGCACCGATGCCTTTCGGGCCGTAAGTCTTGTGCGCCGAAAAGCTCATCAGATCAACCTTCAGGGCGGCCAGATCGATCATCACCTTGCCCGTCGCCTGCGCCGCATCGACATGGAAGACGATTCCCTTCGCACGACAGATTTCGCCGATCTCGGCGATTGGCTGGATGACCCCAATCTCGTTATTAACGAACATCACCGAGACGACGATTGTGTCGGGACGCAGGGCCGCCTTGAAGACTTCGAGGTCGAGCAGGCCGTTGTCCTGCACGTCGAGGTAGGTCACTTCAAAACCCTGGCGCTCGAGTTCGCGGCAGGTATCGAGGATGGCCTTGTGCTCGGTTTTGACCGTCACCAGGTGCTTGCCCTTGCCAGCGTAGAACTGCGCTGCACCCTTGAGGGCCAGGTTATTCGATTCGGTGGCCCCCGAGGTCCACACGATTTCCTTGGGGTCCGCGTTGACCAGCCGGGCGACCTCGTCGCGCGCTGCTTCGACAGCCGCTTCCGACTCCCAGCCAAAGGAGTGCGAGCGCGAGGCCGGATTGCCGAATCTCTGGAAAAGATAGGGGATCATCGCCTCTGCGACACGCGGATCAACCGGGGTGGTGGCCGAGTAATCGAGATAGATGGGCAGTTTCAGCATTGCTTTTGCTCCGGGTTGTACGTGTTGTGCAAATTGTTGACTGTTCAGAGCTGCGCGCTCAGACGGCCATCGCGGTTAGCCGCTGCAGCCTGGAAACGGTTGCCTGCAGCGTGCTCAGGAAACCGTCGATCTGTTCTTGCGTGTTGCTGCCGCCGAGACTGGCGCGTACGGCGCCCCGTGCCACATCTGGCGTCACCCCCATCGCGCGCAGCACGTGCGAGGACTCGGGGTTGGCGCTCGAACAGGCAGCGCCGCTGGCGGTGGCGTAGCCGTCACGGTCGAGCTTTCCGACCAGCGTGTCGCCATCGAGTTCGGGAAACGCGAAATAGACCGTATTTGGCAGGCGCTCAACCGCCTGGCTGAAGAGCGTCGCGCCGAGTCCGAGCAGTCCCCGTTCGAGTCGCACGCGTAGCGTGAGCAGTCGCCGGGCCACAGCGATCCGGCGTTGAGCGGCCAATTCACACGCCACGCCGAAGCCGACGATCGCCGCCACGTTCTCGGTGCCCGAACGCAAGCCGCGCTCGTGGCCACCACCGGCTATCAGAGGCTCGAGCTCGACGCGCTTGTCGAGCACCAGCGCCGCAGCTCCCTTCGGACCGCCGATCTTGTGCGCCGAAAGGCTCAACGCGCAGACCCCGGCCGCGTTGAGGCGGCGAAAATCGACGCCAATCTTGCCGACCGCCTGCACGGCATCCGTGTGGAAGTATGCGCCCACACTTCGCGCCCGTTCGGCCAGGCACTCGATATCCTGCACCACGCCGGTCTCGTTGTTGGCCAGCATCACCGAAACGATTTTTGGCTTCAGCGCCATCACCGCTGCAAAGTTGTTTTCATCGACCCGCCCGTCGCCATCGACGGTCAACTGGCGCACGGTCCAGCCACGCTTGCCGAGTTGCTCGGCCGGTTTGATCACGCACGGGTGTTCGATGGCACTGACCGCCACGACGCCGGGTTTCAGGCACGCGGCGGCACCCTTGATGAAGAGGTTGTTGGCTTCCGAACCGCCACTGGTGAACACCACTTCGCTGGCGTGTGCGCCAACCGCCTCAGCCACCTGGCTACGCGCCTGGTCGATCGCCCGCCGCGCCGCGCGGCCGTACTCGTGCCCGCTCGAGGCGTTGCCGAACTGACCCGAAAGATAGGGCAGCATGGCCTCGACGACCGCCGGATCGGCGGCTGTGGTGGCGTTGTGGTCGAGATAGACGGGCGCAAACATGGCTGCTGGAAGCTCAGCTATTGAGCGCCATCGCCTTGGCACGCGGTCGTGCGCTGACCCGACGCCGCGCATCGTGCAGGACGGCGATCTCGCCACCCTGCTTCTTGAGCTGTTGCTCGACGAGTTCGTTCAGCGTCACCGAGCTCAGATACTCGAACATCTTGTCGTTGAGCGTCGACCATAACTCATGCGTCATACAGCGTTCGTCGTCGTGGCAGTTCTCACGGCCACCGCACTGCGTGGCGTCGAGGGGCTCGTCCACCGCGCGGATGATATCGGTGACGGTCATCAGGGTCGTTGAGCGCGCCAGACAGTAACCACCACCAGGACCACGCACGCTGTCTACCAGTCCGTAGCGACGCAGCTTGCCAAACAATTGCTCCAGATAGGACAGCGATATTTTCTGGCGCTCGCTGATTCCAGCCAGAGTTACCGGCCCCTCGCTGCAGCGCAGCGCCAGGTCGATCATCGCGGTCACCGCGAAACGTCCTTTGGTCGTTAGTCTCATCTTGTCTCCACCCATAATAGTTGATTGGATTGGTACACTATAGTGACTGCTTTCATATTAGTCAACTATTTTACTCAAGTATTGCGGATCGAACTGGTCGGCTGTCGCCAGTTCGCCTTCGACATCGACACCGGCCTTCTCCAGCTTCCTGAGCAGCAATTCGAAGCGCCGATCAACCGCCACTGCATGGTCGAGAAGGCCATGAATGGCCTTGGCCAGCGGGTCGTCCTGATCACCGGCCAGCGCGTACGCCGAGAAGCCCAACTGCCCGGCCATCTCCTCGCGCTTGCGGGCCTGCGCGCTATCGATGATGCGCGCCGGATTGCCCACCGCCGTCGCTCCCGCCGGCACGTCCTTGACGACCACGGCGTTGGAACCGACCTTGGCCGAAGCGCCGATCGTGATTGGCCCCAGCACCTTGGCGCCGGCACCGATCACCACGCCGTTCTCCAGCGTCGGATGGCGCCGGCCCTTGTTCCATGAGGTGCCACCGAGCGTGACCCCGTGGTACAGCGTCACGTCGTCGCCAATGACCGCCGTCTCGCCAATCACCACGCCCATTCCGTGATCGATGAACAGGCGACGTCCGATAGTTACTCCGGGATGGATCTCAATGCCGGTGAAGAAACGTGCCAGGTGCGAAACCAGGCGACCGAGCCAGCGCAAGCGGTGCGTCCATAACCAATGCGCGCGTCTGTGCGCGACCATCGCGTGAACGCCCGGATAACAGGTCAACACTTCCCAGAAGTTGCGGGCAGCAGGGTCACGGTCGAACACTGATTGGATATCTTCGCGCAGGCGGCTGAACATGTGAGAGAAAGTCCTTGTTCATGTAGGGGCAGGATACAATACCCTACTGTTTACGTCCACTATCGTCCTGCCTCGCCTCGCGCGACTCGCCCTTCCCAGTCAGCGTATGTTCTACCGCGTCGAGCAGCCCGCGCAGGATGTTGATCTCATCGCTTTCGAGTTCGGCTCGTCCGAACAGGCGCCGCAGCTTGGGCACCAGGCGGCGCGGGTGCTGCGGGTCGAGGAAGCCGCTAGCCACCATCACCCGCTCGAGATGCTGGTAAAAGCGCTCTACATCCTGATAAGCCGCCAGCGGCGTGGCAAAGGGCACGGCTTTGCTCACCACCGGCGGGCGACCACCAAAAGCCGCCAGGCGCAATTCGTAACACAACAGTTGCACCGCCGAAGCCAGGTTGAGCGAAGTGTACTCAGGGTTCGCTGGAATGAACACCGTCCGCTGGCAGCGCTGTACCTCGGCGTTCGACAGGCCCGCGGTCTCGTTGCCAAACAGCAAGGCAACCTCACCCTCGTCGGTCCTGGCCAGAATATCGGTCGCTGCCAGACGCGCCGGCATCGCTGGTGGGCCAAGGTTGCGATGTCGCGCCGACAGTGCGTAGGCATGGACGGTATCGGCCAGCGCTTCATCGAGAGTCGCATACACCTCGGCCTGCGCGAGGATGTCGTCGGCCCCTGCCGCTCGGGCGACCGCTTGGTCATCCGGAAAACGCTTCGGATTGACGAGCAGCAAGCGCGACAGGCCCATCGTCTTCATCGCGCGGGCCGCCGCGCCGATATTGCCCGGATGGCTGGTGTGCGACAGGACGACCCGGATTCGGTCGAGCGGCAAACCGGAAGAATGAGACCTTGCAGGCCTGTTCATATTAGAATCGGGGATCTTCCACACCAATCGGGCGGCACCGGCGGCGCGTCGGGTTGTTCACAATCATGCATCCAGCTCTCAACATCATCATCAAGGCGGCGCGGCGCGCCAGCCAGATCATCAACCGCGCATCGCTGGACCTGGGTCACCTGCAGGTCACGACCAAGCGCCAGAGCGACTTTGTCACCGAAGTCGACAAAGCTGCCGAAGCTGCGATCATCGAGGTATTGCGTGACGCGTATCCAGAATATGGCATTCTAGCAGAAGAGTCGGGCCTGACTGCCGGCCAGGCCAGCGGCGGCGAGTATCAGTGGATCATCGATCCGCTCGACGGAACGACCAACTTCATCCACGGCTTTCCGCAATACGCAATTTCGATTGCGCTGGCGCATCGCGGACAGATCACCCAATCGGTGGTCTACGACACGGTGCGCAACGAGATGTTTACCGCCAGCAAGGGTGGCGGCGCCTTCCTCAACGACCGCCGAATCCGCGTCAGCAAGTGCCTCAGGCTAGAAGACGCGCTGATCGGTACCGGCTTCCCCTACCGCGTCTATGACCACATCAACGCCTACCTCGCGATTTTCAAGGATCTGGCGAAAAAAACTTCCGGCATGCGCCGCCCTGGTGCCGCTTCGCTTGATCTGGCCTACGTCGCCTGTGGCCGCTTCGACGGGTTCTGGGAATTTGGTCTTTCCCCATGGGATATTGCCGGTGGCGCGCTACTGATAACCGAGGCCGGCGGACTGATCGGCGACCTTGCCGGCAACGAAACCTACCTGCAATCCGGCAACGTCGTCGCCGGCAATCCCAAGATTTTCGCACAACTGCTGCAGGTGATAGACAGCCACCGCACGCCTGCTCTGATGGCCTGAGCGGCGGCGACTGCCGCTCGTTGGAACTTCCGCAAGGAAGTTAGTCGTTGCCGACACGAATGATGAGCTTGCCGAAGTTCCTGCCGTCAAGCAGACCGATGAAGGCCTGGGGAGCGTTCTCCAGTCCGTCGACCAGGTCTTCGCGGAATTTCACCTTCCCCACCTTGAGCCAGGTGCTCATCTGGCTCAAGAACTCGCCGTAGCGCGGGCCGTAGTCGTCGAAGATGATGAAACCCTGCATCTTGATGCGCCGGGTAAGCAGCGTGCGGGTCAGCAAACCGAGCCGGTCCGGACCCGGCGGCAAGTCGGTGTCGTTGTAGTGGGCGATCAGCCCGCACAAGGGAACGCGTGCGCTGACGTTCAACAAGGGCAGGACAGCGTCGAAGACCGCGCCACCGACGTTCTCGAAGTAGACGTCGATGCCTTTCGGGCAGGCAGTTGCCAGTTGTTGGCTGAGACCGGTGCTGCGGCGGTCGATACAGGCATCGAAGCCCAACTCGTCGACCACGAAGCGACATTTGTCCTCGCCACCGGCGATACCCACGACGCGGCAACCTTTGAGCCTGGCGATTTGCCCCACCACCGAGCCGACAGCCCCGCTCGCTGCGGCGACGACCACCGTTTCCCCTGCTCTTGGCTGGCCGATGTCGAGCAAGCCCATGTAGGCCGTGAAACCGGGCATGCCGAGGGCGCCGAGGGCCAGCGAAGGGTGCGGCATCCGGGTATCGAGCCGGGTGAGATTCGTTCCGTTGGCGAGAGCATAGTCCTGCCAGCCGCCGTAGCCGACGACCAGGTCGCCTGCCTGATAGTCCTGGTGTCGCGAAGCTTCCACCCGTGCGATGGTGCCGCCGACCATCACGTCACCCACCGCCACCGGTTCGGCATAGGACGGTGCCTCGCTCATTCGGCCGCGCATGTACGGGTCAAGCGAGAGATACAGAGTACGCATCAGCACCTGCCCGGTTGAGGGAACTGGAACGGCGCCGGTTTCAAGGCGGAAGTTTTCCGCAGTCGGCGCACCAGCAGGGCGGGAGTTGAGGACGATCCTGCGATTGACGGTGTTGCCTTGGGCCATGGGGGGTCCACCTTACTATAACTTGCCCCCTTCTCCCCCTCGCCGGAACTGCTGTTCTGGGCCGACAAGCGGGCCGGTGGACTGCTCGAAGCCCTGCAAGTGGACTCCTGAATACCCGTAAATCGGTGGCCGATGGGGGGCGCACTGGCCAAGGCGATCGTTTACAGTCTGCGGCGGTGGCTGGCCTGTGTCTGGCTTACCGACACCCTGGAGAAGCTCCCCTCCTGGCCGAACAGCCGGCATCGACGAGTTGTTGCCTCTCAAACAATCCGCGTGATTGTGCGCACCCAGCGGTGGGTGCGCTGAACGCTTACACCACAAGCCTTTGAAGCGATGCTGTACTGCCGCATCAGGCCGCTGCCTAAAAACGCGGAATCGCTGGCGTCCCCACGGGGATTCGAACCCCGGTACCTACCGTGAAAGGGTAGTGTCCTAGGCCTCTAGACGATGGGGACCTGAACAGGTTTCCTTCGACTTGCTGGTGGAGGTACGCGGGATCGAACCGCGGACCTCTTGCATGCCATGCAAGCGCTCTCCCAGCTGAGCTATACCCCCTCGAAAGAAGGACGGATTATAGAGTTCCCGGCCTTCGTTGTAAAGCACTGCACTAGCACTGCTCCACCTGCAAGCAAGAATCTCAGATTCAGTCAACGGTCGTGTCTGGGGCTTTTGAGGAGTTACCTCCAAGGATACTTGAGACTTCGTTTCCACGTGCAAATTCCACTCGCGCTGGAAAGCGGAATGCGAAGAGAGGACAACAGCAAAAGTTGGCCAAGACTGCCCCATAGGAAACAGCCTGGCCGACAGGACTCTCGCTCTCCTCGTATCGAACGGCGTATCGTCGTCACTGACACGCGCAGTAAGTGCGGCTGCTTTCGCTGCCAGAGCAGAGTCTGTGTGCTACAGTCGCTGCCTTCCAGCCGGGGTGAATCGCTTGCCGGGCGGGCGACTGGCCGGGGTGCTCGAGCGCTGCCCGCCAACCACGGTAACTCACAGGAAAGCTGAAACCTGCAGGGAGAGATAGTCGATGAGTGTCCGTTCCGAGTTGTCGCGCTGGCTGGCCGGCGGCACGCCGGCATTCGCCGAATGCCACGTCCGCTGTGCTTCGGTTTCCGGCCTGCATCGCATGGCCTACACCGAATGGGGCGAGCGCGACAATCCGAACGTTCTGGTTTGCGCGCACGGCCTGACGCGCAATGGGCGTGACTTCGATGATCTGGCACGGTCGCTGGCCGCGGACTACCGAGTGGTCTGTCCCGATGTCGTCGGGCGCGGGCGCAGCGACTGGCTGCGTGACCCCTCGTGCTATGCCTTTCCACAGTATGTGGCCGACATGATGGTACTGCTTGCCCGCCTCGACGCCGAATCGATCCATTGGCTCGGCACTTCGATGGGTGGGCTGATCGGCATGTGGATCGCCAGTCAGGACGACTCGCCGATCACTCGCCTGGTGCTCAACGACGTCGGACCGCTGATCACGGCGGCGTCGCTGCAGCGGATCAGCGAGTACGTCGGTCGGGCACCGAGGTTCGACACCCATGAGGATGCCGAGAAGTACGTGCGTCTGGTCAGCCAGCCCTTTGGCCCCCTGAGCGACGCGCAGTGGCGCCATCTCACCGAATTCTGCCTGCAGCGTGCGCCTGATGGACGGCTCGAGATGCGTTACGACCCGGCCATCGGCGAGTCGTTCCGGCAGGCATTGAGTGCGGGCGACGTTGATCTGTGGCCGATCTACGACTGCATTCGCTGCCCGACGCTGGTTCTGCGCGGTGCCGAGTCGGATCTGCTGACGCGCGAAACGCTGCACGAGATGGCCTTGCGCGGGCCACGCCCGCAAACCGCAGAAATCGCTGGCGTCGGGCACGCACCGATGTTTCTCGACGCCGGCCAGATCGGGATCGTGCGCGATTTTCTGCTCGTCGTGTAACGGTGGCCCACATCGAGATCGATGGGCTGACGCTTGAATATCAGCTCATTGCAGCGCAGCGGACCGATCGCCCGCCGCTGGTCTTTCTCCATGAGGCGCTGGGCAGTGTGGCGCTGTGGCGTGATTTCCCGGCGCAAGTGGCACAAGCGACCGGCTGTCCGGAGTTGATCTGGTCGCGCATTGGTCACGGACAGTCGGCTCCGCTGGCCGCACCGCGGACGCCTGGTTACCTGCATGAAGAGGCGCTGCAGCGCCTGCCGCCGCTGCTCGCCGCGCTGGCCATTGAACGGCCGGTGCTGATCGGGCACAGCGACGGCGGTTCGATCGCCTTGATTTACGCTGCAGCTCTGCCGGATCGGGTAGCCGGCGTCGTCGTCCTGGCGCCGCACGAGTTCGTCGAGGACAAGGCGCTCGATGGCATCCGTCGTGCGGGTGAGTCGTATGCGCACAGCGAGCGACGGCAGAAACTGAGGCGCTACCACCGTGACCCGGATGCCCTTTTCCGCGCTTGGCACGACATCTGGCTGGCCCCGGAATTCCGCTCCTGGGACATTACCGGCTGTCTGCCGGCGATTCGTTGTCCGCTCCTGGCGATTCAGGGCGAAGACGACGAATACGCGACGATGCGCCAGATCGAGTGCATTGCCGAAGCGGCCCCCGATGTCGATCTGCTCAAGCTGGTTGACTGTCGTCACTCGCCACACCGCGACCAGCCGCGGTCGGTCATCGAGGCCCTTGTCCGCTTTGTTGACCGCCTGGGTGGATCATGAAGCACGTAATGGCGCGTGCGACGGTCACCGGTCAAAGCCGGCGCCCGTCGTACGTCGTACCCGCTGTGCCTATTTCTTCTCCGGCATGGCGGACGAATGATGGCTGGTAATCAGCCACTCGGCGCCATTCCAGCGATAGGTGTAGCTGTAGCGGCCGCTGACCACGGCGCCCGTCCTGGCAAAGGTGAAGGTGTACAGGCCGGCATCAAAAGCCGTGTTGCAATCCAACTCGACGAAGCGCAGATCGATTTTGCCGGTGGGCCGGTCTGCCAGGAAATGGTGGAAATAATCCTCTTTTTCAGCCGGGGTCAAGCGAGGCTTGTTGGAAACGGTGGGCAATAGGATCGACCGCTCGGCGTAGTTGGCTACCACCTTGTGCGCGTCGCCGGTCTGCAAGGACTGATTCCAGCGATCGAACAAGGCAGCGACTTCCTGTTCGGTCACTGCCTTGCAGCTTTCCGTTCGTGCGCCCTGCGCAGCGGGCGGCATTGTCTCCTGGGAAGCACATCCGGCAAGAGCCGCAGCCAGCGCAAACAAACCGATCAGTTTCATTTGAACGTTCCTTTGGTCGTGGGTTGATACAGGGCCGGCTAAGCATGCCTGCCGCGTCACTGCACTATTGGAAAAGCCACCGGGCCTCGGCTTTGCGACGCACCTCATAGGCTTTGATCTTGTCGGTGTGCAGCAGGGTCAGGCCGATGTCGTCGAGGCCATTGAACAAGCGGTGCTTTGACTCGCCATCGACGCTGAAGCGAATCGCCTCGCCCGCCGGAGTGGTCACGGTTTGCGCGCCGAGGTCGATGGTGAGTTGATAGCCTTCCCGAGCCTCGGTTTCCACGAACAGGCGTTCGACCACGTCGGCCGCCAGGACGATCGGCAGGACGCCGTTCTTGAAGCAGTTGTTGAAGAAGATGTCGGCAAAACTGGAGGCGATGATGGCGCGAAAGCCATAGTCTTCGAGCGCCCAGGGCGCGTGTTCGCGGCTCGAACCACAGCCGAAATTCTCGCGCGTGAGGAGGATCGAAGCCCCCTGGTAACGCGGCCGATTGAGCACGAAATCCGCGTTGAGCGGGCGGCCCGAGCAATCCCTGTCCGGCTCGCCGCGATCCAGATAGCGCCACTCGTCGAAAGCGTTGGGGCCGAAGCCGGAGCGCTTGATCGACTTGAGGAACTGCTTCGGGATAATGGCGTCGGTATCGACATTGGCGCGGTCAAGCGGGGCGACGAGACCCTGCAAAGTAGTGAATGGTTTCATTGCTTGTCTGCCTGAAGAATGACTTGGCCAGCGCCGCTGTCCGGTGGGGCGACGCCGATAAGTATGCCTGCGAGTAGGCGTGCTTTCGCCTTTGTGGCGGTCATTGCCGTGCCTCGTTCATCAGCCCGCGAATATCGACGAAATGCCCGAAGACCGCGGCGGCGGCGGCCATCGCCGGCGAGACCAGATGCGTGCGGCCGCCCTGGCCCTGGCGTCCTTCGAAGTTGCGATTGGAGGTCGAGGCACAACGCTCACCCGGTTCCAGGCGGTCGGCGTTCATGGCCAGACACATCGAGCAGCCGGGCTCGCGCCATTCGAAGCCGGCGGCGAGGAAATCCTTGTCCAGCCCTTCCGCCTCGGCTTGCGACTTCACCAGTCCGGAGCCCGGGACGACGATCGCCAGCTTGACGTTGCTCGCCACCCGGCGACCCTGCGCGACAGCCCAGCGCGCCACGGCGGCGGCCTGGCGCAGATCTTCGATGCGCGAATTGGTACACGAACCGATGAAGGCCTTGTCAATGGCGATCTCCGCGATCGGCGTACCGGCGGTCAGCCCCATGTACGCCAGTGCACGCTCCCAGTCGGCCTTCTTGACCGCCGTCGGGGCGTCGATCGGGTTCGGCACCCGGTCCTCGACCGACAACACCATTTCCGGCGACGTTCCCCAGGTCACCTGCGGCTTGATCAGCGCCGCGTCGAACTCGATGACCGCATCGAACGGCGCGCCTTCGTCGGAATGCAGGGTACGCCAGCAGGCTACGGCCTGCTGCCAATCGTCGCCCTTCGGCGCCTGTGGGCGGCCTTCGACGTAGGCGATGGTCTTCTCGTCCGCGGCCACCATGCCGGCGCGCGCGCCGGCTTCGATGGCCATGTTGCACAGCGTCATGCGGCCTTCCATCGACAGCGCGCGGATCGCGGCGCCGCCGAATTCGACCGCATAGCCGTTGCCGCCCGCGGTGCCGATGCGGCCGATGATCGCCAGAGCGACATCCTTGGCCGTCAAGCCGGCCGGCAGTTCGCCGTCCACCTTGACCAGCATGGCCTTCGACTTCTTCTGCCACAGGCATTGCGTGGCCAGCACCTGTTCGACTTCGGAGGTGCCGATGCCGAAGGCCAGCGCAGCGAAAGCGCCGTGCGTGCTGGTATGCGAGTCGCCACAGACCAGCGTGGCACCAGGCAGCGTGAAGCCCTGTTCCGGGCCGATGACGTGCACGATGCCCTGGCGGCTGTCGTCCATGCGGAATTCATTGAGGCCGAACTCGACGCAGTTGGCGTCGAGCGTTTCCACCTGGGTACGCGAGACCGGATCGACGATGCCCGCTGCGCGGTCGGTGGTCGGCACGTTGTGGTCGGGGGTCGCCAGAACCGTCTTCGCCTGCCACAGCCGCCGACCCGCCAGCTTGAGACCCTCGAAGGCCTGCGGGCTGGTGACTTCATGAACCAGATGGCGGTCGACATAGATCAGCGCCGTGCCATTGTCTTCCTGATGGACGACGTGCGCGTCCCAGAGTTTGTCGTAGAGGGTGCGTGCCATGATTGATTTGCCAGCGCGAAAAAAGGAGGGATGAATTATCGCATTGTCGGGGCGTCGGTCGTCAGAATTCAGCCCTTGTCGGGTGCGCCCTTGTCCACCAGGCGTATCAGCGCGTATTCCATGCTGTCGGACAGCGCTCGCCAACTGGCGTCGATGATATTCGCATTGGCGCCGACGGTCGTCCACGCTTCCGTGCCACTCTGGAAATCGATCAGGACGCGCGTGTTCGCCGCGGTGCCAGCGGTCCCGCCGAGAATACGCACCTTGTAGTCGGCGAGGCGGACCGTGCGCAGAATCGGATAATGATCGACCAGCGCCTCCTGCAGCGCGCTGGCCAGCGCATTGACCGGACCATTGCCTTCGGCGGCGGTGAATTTGATCAGTTCGCCCACTTTCACCTTGACCGTCGCTTCGGCGACCAGCCCGCGGCCATGCCGTCTTTCGGTGATCGCGAAATAATCGAGGAGTTCGAACGGGCGGCGGTAGTCAGCCCGCAGGCGGTGGAACATCAGCTCAACGCTGGCCTCTGCGGCCTCGAAGGTGAAACCCTCGTGCTCCAGGTGCTTGATCTGCGCGAGGACATGCTGCGCGGCCTCGTTGTCAAGGTCGAGCCCCATCCTGCGCGCCTGCAGAACGATATTGCCGCGACCGGACAACTCCGAGGTCACCGAGCGCATCATATTGCCCACTCGTTCCGGGTCGATGTGTTGGTAGGTGTCGGCCGATTTGAGAATCGCCGCCACGTGGATGCCGCCCTTGTGGGCGAACGCCGAATGACCCGTATAGGGCTGGTGGTCGTTGTGCTTGAGGTTGGCCACTTCCGCGACGTATCGCGAAAGAGTCGTCAGCTCGCGCAGCTTTTCTTCCGGCAGCACCGCGTAGCCCATCTTCAATTGCAGATTGGGCAGGATGGTCACCAGGTCGGCATTGCCGACGCGCTCGCCATAGCCGTTGATCGTTCCCTGCACCATGGTCGCTCCAGAACGTACCGCAGCCAGCGAATTGGCCACCCCGCAACCGGTGTCGTTGTGGCAATGGACTCCAATTTGCGCGCCGGGCAGACGCGCCGCCACCTCGCGCGTCATCGCCTCCATCTCCCAGGGCAGCCGGCCGCCGTTGGTTTCGCAGAGGACCAGCCAGTCGGCACCGGCTGCCGCCGCAGCGCGCAGGGTCGCCAGCGCATAATCCGGGTTGGCGAGGAAGCCGTCGTAGAAATGCTCGGCGTCGAACACCACCTCCTTGCCCCTCGCCTTCATCCAGGCGACGCTGTCGCCAATCATCGCCAGGTTTTCCGCCAGCGTCGTGGACAGCACCTGGGTGACGTGGTAGTCCCATGACTTGCCGACCAGAGTCACCACCGGCGTACCGGCAACGACCAGCGCGCGCAGGTTGGTATCGTCGTCGCAGGAGCCGTTGGGGTTGCGCGTGCGCCCGAAGGCGGCCAGTCGCGCCGGCAGGTTCATGCTCACAGCACGGGCAAAGAAATCGGCGTCCTTGGGGTTGGAACCCGGCCAGCCGCATTCGATGTAATGCATGCCGAAGGCCGCCAGTCGCTGCGCGATGGTCAGCTTGTCTTCAACGGAAAGCGAGATGTCTTCACGCTGCGAACCGTCACGCAGCGTAGTGTCATAGAGAAGGATCGAGGTCATGGGCAGGGTGGAGTTCAGGAAACTAGACAGACCCTATTCTAACGCAGGTGGCAAGTACCTCGTCAGCGTGTCGCTTTACCCGCCCCGCTTCATCCCCAGCCTGACCATGATGCTCTCGGCCGGACAGAAGCGAGTGAAGCCGCTCTGCAGCAGGTTCGCGCCGACGAAGACGGTGAACCACAGGAAGTATTTCGACACGAACAGCGGACTGTCCACGACGCCAAGAGCGAGTGAAATGAGGATGAAACTGCCGGCCATGATGCGGACGGCGCGATCGGTCGTCATGTCTGATGGTCCTTTCTGAACGCTGCGTAGTAAAGCACCGGGATCACGATCAGCGTGAGCAGGGTGGAGACGAAGATCCCGAAGATCAGGCTGATCGCCAGCCCGTTGAAAATCGGGTCGTCCAGGATGAACAGCGCGCCGAGCATCGCGGCCAGCGCGGTAAGCGCGATCGGCTTGGCGCGCACGGCGGCCGACTGGATGATCGCTGCGCGCAGATCGATTCCTTCCGCGACCTGCTGGCGGATGAAATCGACCAGCAGGATCGAGTTGCGGACGATGATGCCGGCGAGCGCGATCATGCCGATCATCGAGGTCGCCGTGTATTGACTGCCCAGCAGCGCGTGCCCCGGCATGACGCCGATGACGGTCAGCGGAATCGGCGCCATGATGATCAGCGGCACGAGGTAGCTCTTGAAATGTGCGACGACCAGGAGATAGATCAGGATCAGGCCGACCGCGTAGGCGATACCCATGTCGCGGAAGGTCTCGTAGGTTACCTGCCACTCGCCGTCCCACTTGATGCTGTAGGCTGCGTCGGGGGCGGCTGGCTGGCGGATGAACCACTCGCCGAGAGTTCCTGCGCCGTGGTCGAGACCGTCGAGCGACCGGCCGACGAGTTCGGCGCGCGCTGCGAACATGCCATAGAGCGGCGAATCGAGCTGACCACCCATGTCGGCGACGACGTAGACCACCGGCAGCAGGTCCTTGTGATATACGACCGTTTCGCGTGGCTGTTCGCGCACCTCGACCAGTTCCGAGACCGGCACCAGCCGGCCGGCACGCGAACGTACGCGGAGCTGGAGCAGCGCGTCGAGCGAACTCTGCTGTTCGGCTGGCAGCGTCAGGCGGACCGGAATCTCGAACTTCGACTCGGTGTTATGCACGGGAGTGACGTCCTCGCCGGCCAGCCCCATGCGCACCACCTCGACGATATCGCTCTGCGCGACGTCGAGCAGCGCCGCCTTGTTCTGCAGGACATGCAGAATCGTCTTGCTGCCTGCAGCGGTCACCGAATCGTCAACCCCGACGAGATCGGGCGTGCTTTCGAGGACCTTGCGCACTTCCCTGGCCACCGCGATCTGGCCCCGGTAATCGGGCCCGTAGACCTCGGCAACGATCGGTGACAGCACCGGCGGCCCCGGCGGCACTTCGACGACCTTGGCGTTGCCACCTGCCCGTCGGCCGATGGTCTCGACGGCTGCGCGCAGCGATACGGCAATCTCGTGGCTCTGTCGTTCGCGCTGCCGGTGGTCGACCAGGTTGACCTGCAGGTCACCCAGTTCCGGCGCAGCGCGCAGGTAGTATTGGCGGACCAGGCCGTTGAAGTTGATCGGGCTGGCGGTGCCGGCGTAGGCCTGGTAGTCGCTGACTTCCGGCACCTTGACGACCTCGGCGCCGATCTCGCGCAGCACGCGCGCCGTTTCCTCGAGCGGCGTGCCTACCGGCATGTCGAGAACGACCTGGAACTCGCTCTTGTTGTCGAAAGGCAGCATCTTGAGGACGACCAGCTTGAGGCCGGCGAGCGCCAGCGAGCCGAGGATCAGCAGCCCGATGGCGAGCAGCAGCCAGCGCCGTGCTCGCTGGCCGGTCTGGGCGTCGAGGAAGGGCGTCAGCAGGCGGCGGAACAGTCGCTCGAGGCGGCTCGCCACCGGCGCGTCGGCGGCAGGCGCGTGCGGCGCGGCGGCGAGCAGGCGTGCGGCCAGCCACGGTGTGACGACGAAGGCGACGGCCAGCGAGATGAACATCCCGAGCGACGCGTTGATCGGGATCGGGCTCATGTACGGCCCCATCAAGCCGGTGACGAAGGCCATCGGCAGCAGCGCGGCGATCACCGTGAAGGTGGCCAGGATCGTCGGACCGCCGACTTCATCAACCGCCAGAGGGATGATCTCGAGCAGCGGTTGGCCGGGCCGCAGGGTCTGCCAGCGATGGATGTTCTCGACGACGACGATGGCGTCGTCGACCAGGATGCCGATCGAGAAGATCAGCGCGAACAGCGACACCCGGTTGAGCGTGAATCCCCAGGCCCAGGAGGCAAAGAGCGTCGCCGCCAGCGTCAGGCTGACGGCGACGCCGACGATCAGCGCCTCGCGGCGGCCGAGGGCGAAGAAGACCAGCAGGACGACGAAAGCGGTGACGAAGAACAGCTTGCCAATCAGCTTCTGCGCCTTGTCCGTCGCCGTCTGGCCGTAGTTGCGGCTGACCGTGACCTCGACGCCTGCCGGGATCAGCGTCCCCCTGAGCGAATCGACGCGCGCGATCAGCGCATTGGCGACGTCGGCCGCATTGACGCCGGGCTTTTTCGAGATCTGCACGGTCACCGCCGGAAATTCACCGTCGCGGTTGGCGAACCAGACGTAGCGGCGAGGCTGATCCGGTCCATCCTCGACGCTCGCGACGTCGCCCATGAACACCGGCTTGCGCGCGTCGGCGCTGCCGCGAACGGCGACGACGAGCTGCCTCACGTCGGCCGCCGACTCGAGATAGGTGCCGGTCTGCACCAGCACTTCGCGGTTGCCGGCGACGACGCTACCGGAAGACTGCAGCGCGTTGCCAACGCGCAGCGCAGCGGCCAGATCCAGCGGCGTGACGGCGAAGGCGTTCATTTGCTCGCTATCCATCAGCACGCGCAGCACGTGATCGGGGCCGCCAAGAGTGGACACGTCGCGCGTCCCCGGGACACGCTTTAACTCGATTTCGGCCGCGCGCGCCACCTGCTGCAGATCGAACGCCGAGCGGCCTGGGTCAGCAGTCCAGAAGGTCAGCGCAACGATCGGCACGTCGTCGATGCCTTCCGGCTTGATGGTCGGCTCGAGCACACCGAGGTTCGGTGCCAGCCAGTCGCGATGCGAATTCACCGTGTCGTAGAGGCGCACGACGGCATCGTTGTATTTGACGCCAACGGCGAACTGCACGGTCACCACCGCCATTCCCGGTCGCGACAGCGAATAGACGTGCTCGATTCCCGACATGCGCGACAAGACCTGTTCGGCAGGCGTCGCCACCAGGTTTTCGACATCGCGGACCGATGCCCCGGGGAAGGGAATGAAAACGTCGGCCATGGTCACGTCGATCTGCGGCTCTTCCTCGCGCGGCGTGACCAGGGTCGCGAAAAGGCCCATCAGCAAGGCCACCAGCGCCAGCAGCGGCGTCATCTGCGAGCTGGCGAAAAGACGGGCGATACGGCCGGAAACACCCATCGGCTCAGTGACCCGGCGGGCTGGCGGATTTCAGATGGACGGCCGCCTTCACCGGATCGAGGACGACGCGCTCGCCGGCCCGCAAGCCGGCGAGCACCTCGACCTCGTTGATCCCGACCGGCTCGCCGAGGCGCAACTGGCGCAGGGAAAGCGTTCCCTGTTCCGCCTGCACATAGACCACGGCAAGCTCACCACGGCGCACGATGGCGGTCTGGGGCACGGTCATTTTGCTGGCCCGACCGATGACGAAGTGCACGCGCGCATGCATGCCGGGAACGATGTCGCTGATCCCGGCCGGCAAGCTGACGCGCACCGGCGAGACATGCGTCGCTGCGTCGGCAGTCGGCAGCAGGGTGACGCTGGCTGCATCTACCCATTTGCCCAGTTCCGAAAACTCGACCCTCGCCTGCTGCACGGCGCGCATCTGCGGCAAGCGGTACTGCGGGATACTGGCGGTGACCCGCAGGCCGTTCGGATCGTGGATGGTCAACAGCGGTTTGCCCGGCACTGCCATTTCCCCCAGTTCGGTCAGCCGCTGAGCGACGATACCAGAGATCGGCGCGCGCACCGTCGCATGCCCGGCGCCGACCGTGGCCTGCCCATAGGTCGCCTGTGCGGCATCGAGGTCTGCTCTTGCCTTGTCCACCGCCGCCTGGCTGACGAAGCCTTGCTGGCGAAGGCTCATGTTGCGCTGATAGGCGGCCTTGGCGTTGACATACTGCGCCGAGGCACCGGCTGCGGCTTCGAGCGCTTCACGGGCGTCGATCTTCATCAAGAGGTCGCCTTTGCGCACCGCCTGGCCGGCATCCACATGCACCTCGACGACCCGCCCGGAAACCTGCGCCGCCACCGTCGCCTGATTGACCGCTTCGACCAATGCTTCCGCGGGCAGCATCAGATCAACCGGATGGGGCTGGGCGATGATCGTTGGCAGGCCTTGCGCGTGTACCGTCAGCGAAGCGGCCGCAAGCAGGCTGACGAGCAGCGGCTGCCAGCCTGACCAGCGATGTCGAGCCTTGATTCTCATGCATATAAGGATATACTGATATACATGAGAAGACAAGGTCGGCGTATTGACTCTCCTGCTCGGTGTCAGGGCGATCACCTCAAAACGCCGGGCAGGTCGCCAATCGATGCCAGACGCCGCCAGTCGAAATGGGGACCCGGATCAGACTTTCGCCCCGGCGACACGTCGCGGTGCCCAACGACCGCGTCGACGGGGTAGTGAGCACTGAGCCGCGCGACCACCGTCAGGAGGCGCGTATATTGCACGTCCTCGAAGGGCAACTCGTCGCAGCCCTCCAGTTCAATCCCGACCGAAAAGTCGTTGCAGCGCTGGCGTCCATGCCAGGAAGAAAGACCTGCATGCCAGGCGCGCTGCCGGCAGGAGACGAACTGGATCAACTCGCCATCGCGCCGAACGAGAAAGTGGGCCGAGACGCGTAGCGCGCTGATCTGACTGAAGTAGGGGTGGGCAGCCGGGTCGAGTCGATTGCTGAACAGTTGTACGATACCGTCACCGCCGAACTGCCCCGGCGGCAAGCTGATCGCGTGGACGACGATCAGCGATACCGCCTCGCCCTGCGGACGGTCATCGTGGTTGGGCGATTCGAGACGAAGCGCATCGCCAAGCCAGCCGTCAGGACTGATGCCGGACGCGAGGTTGGAAAGCAGCCGGTTCACTCTTCGATACCGAGGCGTTCGATGCGATAGCGCAGCGAGCGAAAGGTCACGCCGAGCAGCCGCGCAGCGGCGGTGCGGTTGAACGATGTCTTGGCCAAGGCCTCAAGGATCGCCAGCCTCTCGACACGGTTGATGTAGTCGTCAAGCGTTTCGCCTTCACGGCCGGCGCTGTCGCTGACCGCCACTTGCGGCGCCAACTGAAGGTCGTCAAGCACCACCGTACCATTGTTGCACAGCGCTGTGGCGCGTTCGAGGATGTTCTCGAGCTCGCGTACATTGCCCGGAAAGCTGTACGCCTGCAGCGCCTGCATCGCCGGAGGTCCCAGGCACGGCGGCTGGGCGCCACAGATGCGCAGCAGCAGCGCCTCGACCAGGGGCGCCACATCTTCCGGGCGCTCGCGCAGCGGTGGCATCTTGAGCTCGATGACGTTCAGGCGGTAATAGAGATCCTGTCGAAACGTGCCGCTATCGACGCAGTCCTTGAGCATGCGGTGAGTCGCCGAGATGATGCGCACATCGACGGCTTCTTCGGCCGGACTGCCAACCTTGCGCACCCTCTTTTCCTGGATCGCGCGCAGGAGCTTGACCTGCATCAGCAGCGGCAGGTCGGCTACCTCGTCGAGGAACAGCGTCCCTCCCCGGGCGGCTTCAAAAAAGCCGCCGCGATCGCTGTCGGCACCGGTGAACGCGCCCTTGCGATAGCCGAAGAATTCGCTCTCCATGAGGTTTTCGGGAATTGCTCCGCAGTTCACCGGGATGAAGGGCGCCGCGTGGCGCGCGCTGTGATCGTGGATCAGGCGCGCAGCAAGCTCCTTGCCAGTTCCGGACTCACCGGAGATATAGACCGGAGCCTGGCTACGGGCCAGCTTGTCGATCATTTGACGAACGTGCTCGATCGCCGCCGACTCGCCGATCAGTTGCCCGCCAGAGACAAAGTCCTGCCCGCCGTCCACCGTGCCAGCCTGACGCGGAAGGCTGAGCGCCGACCGGATCAGGCTGCGCAGTTGCTCCAGCGACACCGGCTTGGCCAGATAATCGAAAGCCCCTGCCTTGAGCGCAGCGACCGCGTTCTGCGCGTTACCGAAGGCGGTGATCACGACCACCGGCGTAGCCCCATAGCGCTCGGCGATCAGCCTTACGATCTCCAGGCCTTCCCCGTCAGGCAAGCGCATGTCGGTCAGGCACAGTTGATAGTGCTGCTGTTCGAGGAATTGCCGGGCCTCGGCGACGCTTGCCGCACAGTCTGCAGATAGCCCCATACGCGCCATCGTCAAATCCAGCAGTTCGCGAATATCGGCCTCGTCGTCGACCACCAGCACCCTTGCCAAGTCGCCGCGCGGGCGACGCTCCGCCTTGCCTACCGACATCCGACAGCCCTCCCCAAAAGACGAAAATCCGCGCCCGGACCGACGCTGTCCAAGTCGAGTTGGGCCTCATTCGCGTCACACAACTCGCGCGCAATGTAGAGACCCAGCCCGGTGCCCCGATGATGGGTGGTGAAGAATGGCTCGAAGATCTGATCGCGGCACTCCTCACTCACACCCTCACCATCGTCGATGACGTGCACCTCCACCCAGCCTGCGGCGCGGGCATCACGAACCAGCAGGCGAACGCTGGCCAGCGAACGTCGCGAATGACGCAGCGCATTGCCGACAAGATTCCACAACACCTGATCAAAGTGGGAACGGTCGAAACAGAGCTTCGCCAGGCCAGACAATTCCAGGCTGACGACGTCGGCCGGCAGGTGCTCCCTGGCGCAGCATTCGTCGACGAAAGGAGGCAACACGTCGCGCAGGTCGATCAGCTCGCGATAGGCGCGATCACGGCGCCCCAGTTCGAGAACGTCGCTGACGATACGCTCCAGGCGCTGGGTGTTGTCCATCAGGATGCGCAGCAGACGCTCATACGTCTCGCCACGCCGCTCTTCGTGCAGCAGTTCGCCGGCATAACTGATGGCCGACAGCGGATTGCGGATTTCGTGCGCGATATTGGCAGTGAGACGCCCGAGGGCGGCCAGTTTCATCTGCCGCGCCTGCTCGCGCAACCGCCCCATGTCCTCGAGAAAAGCAAGCACGTCACGTTCCGAACTTTCGGTCGGGATGAAGCTGGCCCGCAACTCGAAGCCACTTGCCGGTACCCGCGTCAGGACCGCCGCTTCGCCGAGTCCCCGGCACCAATCGAAAAAACCCTGCGCTAGTTCAGGCGAGCAGGTGGCCAACCCGAGGTCGCTTGCCTCGTTGAGACCCAACATCTGCCTGGCGCGCGGGTTGCTCTGGCGCACCCTGCCGTCACGGCTGAGGACGAGAACACCGTCCTGCATCTCCTCGATCACCCGCTGGCTGATCATCGTCTGGTTGTTCAGATCGACGCCACGCTGACGAGCCAGGGCTTCGTTGGCGATCACCCGACGCGCCAGCAGGCGCGCCGACACAGCTACCGCAAAGAAGCCGGCACAGAAGATTCCGGCCTGGAAGAAGCCAGCCGCATCGAAGTCGTTCTGCAGGGCCCGGTACGACTGCTCAAACAGCACCGCCAGGGTAGCCATCGCGGCATAGAACAACACCAGGCGTCCCTGTCCGACCAGTCCGGCCCCGGCCAGCGTCACCAGCAACATCGAACCGAGGCCGCTACCCAGCCCACCGCCGGCATGAATCAGAATCGTCATGACCAGTACATCAATCAGGACGCTGCTGGTCAACTGCATGCTGGCGTGCTGGCGGTGGCGATACGCGAGAATGACGGCTGCCACGGTGCTCACCAGGTACAGACCGGCCGGCGCCAGATGCTGCAGACCGCGATCCGGACTGAGAACGGGAAAAGCTGATGGATAGAGCAGCGCTGAGAAGAAAAGCAGAGTGGCCAGTGCGAGGCGATAGAGGTTGAAGTAGCGCAGCGACTTCCAGTGCGTCTCGGAAAAACGCTCGACGCCGTCGTTCTCCGTGCGGGCCATGGCCGCTCAGGCGTCGTCCGAGCGAGGGTCGCGAAGATGGGCAGCGCAGCAGTAGTAACGCCCATTGGCCAGAATGCTCTCGCTGACCGGCTGATTGACGCCGCAGCGGGCGCACTGCACCATGCGCTCGGCTTCGCGCTGAGGCTTCTCGTAGGCAGAACCGCTGCGCAACTTCCGGGAATGGCGCCAGAGCCACCAGACAGCGAAGACCAGGGCGATCAGCAGTAGGATTTTCGTCATTGCCAGAGGAATCCTGCGGGACTGTCAAGCATAGCAGAATGTTCCGAGAAGGGATCAGGCGCTGCCCTTCGTTTCGGCAACAGGTTGTCGATATTGAGGAGGACTTGGCTAAGGACTTGGCGAAAGACTCGGAGCAGAACTGGAGCAAAGCCGCCTGAACTTTGCTCCAACATCCCGCAAGACAAATCGTCAGTTTCCGGTTTGTCTCGAAATCAGTGGTCGGGGCGAGAGGATTCGAACCTCCGACTCCTGCGTCCCGAACGCAGTACTCTACCAGGCTGAGCTACGCCCCGACCGAAGCCGCGCTAATGAGACCTAGCGACGGCGAAGAGGCATAATTCTAACAAGGAATCCTTGTATTGAGAAGCAGGCACGACATCCAGTGCAGCAGCAGCGAGTCCTGCCTCGTCGCCGGCTTTCCGTTTGGCATATTCCAGGGCGCCGGTGGCGCGGATTGCTTTCAAGACGAGAGGCAGGTCATCCCGGCCGCCACTCTCGATCGCGCTGCGCACGCAGGCCGCCGCTTCGGCGCTGCCATTCTGGATGACAAAAATCAGCGGCAGCGTGGGTTTCCCTTCAGCCAGGTCATCACCCAGGTGTTTGCCGGTCTCAAGCTCGGCCCCCGAGTAATCGAGGACATCGTCGATCAGCTGAAACGCCGTACCCAGGTGGATGCCGTAAGTCGCCATCGCCTGTTCAACGGCCGGAGTGCCGCCACCGATGATCGCACCCAGTTGCGCGGCGGCCTCGAACAATTTTGCCGTCTTGTAGCGGATGACCTGCAGGTAGCCCTGCTCATCGACATCGGCGTCATGGCAGTTCATCAATTGCAGCACCTCACCCTCGGCAATGACGTTTGTCGCATCCGCCAGCACCCGCATGACGCGCATGTCGCCAACCGCAACCATCATCTGGAAGGCACGCGAATACAGGAAGTCACCGACCAGCACGCTGGCCGAGTTGCCAAACATCGCATTGGCGGTTTCACGGCCGCGCCGCAGGTCGGAAGCATCGACCACGTCGTCATGGAGCAGCGTGGCCGTATGAATGAACTCGATCACTGCCGCAAGCTCCTGATGATACGTGCCGCGGTAGCCCAGCGCGCCAGCCGAGAGCAGGACCAGTGCCGGACGCAATCGTTTGCCGCCGCTCTGGATGATGTACTCGGCGACCTGCCGAACCAGAGCGACATCGGAATGCAGGCGCTGACGGATTACCGCGTCAACCGCCTTCATGTCAGGCTCGATCAGGTTGTAGAACTGCTCCATTCTCACGACACGGCACCTTGGCACAAAACTGCGGAATCTTAGGCGCCGACCTGCCTTGCGTCAAGCAACGCTTGCGTGAAAGAGTGCGCAAATCCCTTTGACGAGAAGGAAAACATACGTATAATGCGCGGTTCTTCGCTTCATTTTGTCTAGTTTTTTGGAGTCCAACATGTACGCGGTCATAAAAACCGGGGGCAAGCAGTATCGCGTTGTCAGCGGCGAAAAATTGAAAATAGAACAGATACCGGCAGAAGTTGGCGCAGAAATCACCCTTGACCAGATCCTCATGGTCGGCGAAGGCGAGACCGTTACGGTCGGTACGCCGATCATCGCCGGTGCCACGGTCAGGGCGACTGTGCTTTCACAAGGCCGTCACGACAAGGTTCGGATTTTCAAGATGCGTCGCCGCAAACACTACCAAAAGCATCAGGGGCATCGCCAGAATTACACCGAAATCCGGGTTGATGTGATTGCCGGCGGCGCGGCGCTGGTTCCTTCAGCCTGATTTGACAGGAGTCTGACTCATGGCACACAAGAAAGCGGGCGGCAGCGTACGTAATGGCCGCGACTCGGAAGCAAAGCGTCTGGGCGTCAAGCGCTATGGTGGTCAACTGGTTCGCGCCGGCAACATCATCATTCGCCAGCGTGGCACGGCCTATCATCCAGGCGAGAACATGGGCATCGGCAAGGATCACACGCTTTTCGCGCTGATCGACGGCCATGTCCAGTTCGCGATCAAGGGTGCGTTGCGCCGTCGTACGGTCAGCATCGTTCCTGCTGCCGTCTGAAGCCCTGTACGCAGGCTGCCTCACGGCAGCCTGTCCTGGACAAAGCCCTATCCTTGCCGATAGGGCTTTTTTGCTTTGCAGGGCAGGGCAGGTCCGCAGGACTATTTGTTTTCCCATCTGGCCACACGGAAAGACCCCACCATGAAATTCATCGATGAGGCGAAGATCTTCGTCGCCGCCGGCGACGGCGGCAACGGTATCGCCTCTTTTCGGCGCGACAAATATGAGCCTGAGGGTGGCCCGGACGGCGGTGACGGCGGACACGGCGGCAGCGTGCACTTCGTCGCTGACCGCAACGTCAATACCTTGATCGAGTATCGCTACGCGCGCAGGCATCGCGCCGGGCGGGGGCAAAACGGCGGCTCCAGCGACTGCTATGGCAAGCGCGGGAAAGACCTGACCTTGCGCGTGCCCGTCGGCACCGTGATTGCCGACGTGAACACCAACGAAGTCCTCGCTGACCTCGATGTGGACGGCAAGAAACTTCTGCTGGCCAGAGGCGGCCGTGGTGGGCTGGGCAACATCCACTTCAAGTCGAGCGTCAATCGCACGCCGCGCCAATGCACCCGTGGCGAGGCGGGCGAGCAGCGTGAACTGCGACTCGAATTGCGCCTGCTGGCCGATATCGGCCTGCTCGGTCTGCCCAACGCCGGCAAGAGCACCTTCCTGCGCGCCGTGTCGGCAGCCCGCCCAAAGGTTGCCGACTACCCCTTCACCACCCTTCATCCACACCTGGGTGTCGTGCGCCTGAATCCGAACCAGAGCTTCGTGATCGCCGACATTCCCGGCTTGATCGAGGGCGCCGCCGCCGGCGCTGGGCTCGGTATCCGCTTCCTCAAGCACCTGACGCGTACGCGCCTGCTGCTGCACATCGTCGACCTCGCACCGACCGACCCGGATGCCGACCCGATCCGCGATTGCCTGACCGTTGTTCGCGAACTCGAGCAGTACGATCCCGAACTGGCCCGAAAACCGCGCTGGCTGATTTTCAACAAGCTCGATCTGATTCCCGTCGAAGAGCACGAGAAGCGGATCGCCGACTTCCTGCACGCCGTCGGCACGCCTTCCAGCGAGTGTTTCCGCATCTGCGCCATCAGCGGCCAAGGCTGCCGCGAGCTGACCCAGAAACTGCAGCAGGCGCTCGATCAACTGCCAGTCGCACCAGCGGCCGCCGAAGCAAGCGACAGCACCCCTGCCGAAGGCTTTGCCGACGACGTGTTCGCCGACCACCAGGGTCTGTGAGCATGGCCATTACCCGCATCGCCTCAGCGCGCCGACTGGTCATCAAGGTCGGTTCCGCCCTGGTCACCAACAACGGCGAAGGCCTTGACCTCGCTGCCATCGACGAGTGGGCGCGACAGATCGCCGAGCTGCGACAGTCGGGGAGACAAGTCATTCTGGTCTCCTCGGGCGCCATTGCCTGCGGAATGCAGCGTCTTGGCTGGCGGAAACGTCCGCGCGCGGTGCACCAACTGCAGGCCGCAGCGGCGGTCGGCCAGATGGGTCTGGTGCAAGCTTATGAAAGCGCCTTTGCCCGCTACGCGCTGCACACCGCGCAAATCCTGCTCACCCATGACGACCTCGCCGACCGCAAGCGCTACCTCAATGCACGCTCGACGCTGAGCACTCTCCTCCAGTTGGGCGTCGTGCCGATCATCAATGAGAACGACACCGTGGTCACCGATGAAATCAAGTTCGGTGACAATGACACACTCGGTGCGCTGGTAGCCAACCTTGTCGAAGCTGATTGCCTGATCATTCTCACCGATCAGGACGGCCTGTTCACGGCCGATCCGCGCAGGGACACGGCAGCGACCCTGATCGCCGAAGCGCGTGCCGGGCTCCCGGCTCTGGAAGCCATGGCTGGTGGCGCCGGAACGCAGTTCGGCAAGGGCGGCATGATCACCAAGGTCATCGCCGCCAAGCGCGCTGCGCGCAGTGGAGCACACACAGCCATCGCCAGCGGCCGCGAACCGGACGTCCTCTTGCGCCTGGCCCGGGGAGATATGCTGGGCACGCTGCTGGTGTCGGAAACACCGGCGCTCACCGCGCGCAAGCAATGGCTCGCCGACCACCTGCAGCTCAACGGCCGCTTGACTCTCGACAAGGGAGCAATCCAGGCACTGCAGGAGGGAAAGAGCCTCCTGGCGATCGGGGTTCTTGCCGTGCAGGGCGAGTTCGAACGTGGCGCTGCAGTCGCCTGCGTCTGCGGCAACGGTCAGGAGGTTGCCCGCGGCCTGATCAATTATGGCAGCAGCGATTCACGGCGCATTGCGCGCCGTGCCAGCCAGGACATAGAAGACATCCTCGGCTACATCGACGAGCCGGAAATCATCCACCGCGACAACCTGATTCTCACCTAGCGGTCATCGGGTTGCGACGTGTTCAGTGCGGCGATTCGGCCAGCTTCTGATAGACGAAAGCCGTCAAGGCGATAGCCACGTCATTGGCCAGACCGGCAAACTGAAGACCATGCAGGAATTCGCCGTACTCGTCCTGCGACACTGAGCGGATAGCCGCATCAATTGAGGTCACGAACTCGATCTCCCTGATGTCAAAACGAAACTTGAGCGACAGAAGGTCGCCACTGCTGCCCAGCCGTGTTTTGGCCGACAATAAAGCGCCACTGACACTGAGGTTGGTCAACAGGCCTGCAGCGGTAACCGTCCTCATATCCTCCTGCATGACCACAGCGCAGATGATCCTGACGGGGACCCGCTCTCCCGCACGGACCACCAGACCTCGCACCTGCGACGGATAGCTGAGGTGCATGTGGGGGAAAGGGATGCTTGATGATTTCAGAACGTTGGCCGTAAAGGCATAGGCGTTCCTGCCGGCGAAGAAGCGAACGACGAATGCCTGGCCTTCGCGCACGTAACACAGGCGTCCTTCGGCTTCTGGAATGGTCACCAGAACGCTCCTGCCTTTCAGATAACCCACCAGTTTGACGTAGTACCGGGCTTCCGCCTGCTCGATCTGTGTCTGGATCTGGAACGAGTCGCCGATGGCCAGCTTGATCTCGTCAAGCGGCACAACGCGCTCGCTGGTCGGTTCCGGAATGCCCAGCTTGCCGGCATCACGTTCACCAGCCTTCGAATGATGAGGCGTTTGCTTCACCTGTGTACTCCCTGCATGGTCGCTTTGCCGTTAATGCATCATGCGGCGACAGCCTCTCCAGGACGAAACCCTGTTGTCCGAGAAAGCCCCGGCTACGCCGGTAAACCGCCCATTTCACAGGCCCGCCGATCTCCGTGTCGCCCGTATGAACTCCGATGATAGCAGCTAGGTCGAAGCGGGATACCAGAAATTCTTTCCGGCGATCAGATAGAATCCGGCGATTAGCGTAACTGCCCTCAGGGCGACGGGAGCTTGTATGGCTCGGCCAGAAAAGATTCGCCTCGGCGATCTACTCGTTCAGCAAGGTCTGCTCAGCGATGAGCAGCTCAGGTTCGCGCTCGACGAGCAAAAGCGCAGCGGGCGCAAGCTGGGCCGTATTGTGGTCGAAAGCTCCTTTGTTAGCGAAGAGGCCATTTCTCAGGCGCTGGCAAGGCAATTGCAGGTGCCGTACGTCGATCTCAAGCACTTCGATCCCAGGCCGGAACTGATCAAGTTGCTGCCCGAAGCGCAGGCACGGCGTTTTCGTGCCCTGGTGCTGGGCGAGGTTGCCGGCAGACTGCGGATAGGTTTCGTCGATCCGACCGACCTGCAGGCGTATGACGATATCTTCCGTCTGCTGCGTCGTGAACTCGACCTGGTGGTGGTTGCCGAGAGTCAGCTACTGGCGCTGATCGATCGCGTCTACCGGCGTAGCGAAGAAATCAGCGGCTTGGCCAAGGAGCTGACCGCGGATCTGGGCGATGTGCCGGTCGAGTTTGGCGACCTGCTCGGAACGGCCACCGGCGCCGAAGAAGCGCCGGTCGTCAAGCTGCTGCAAACGGTCTTTGAAGAGGCCATGCGCTCACGCGCTTCGGACATCCACATTGAGCCCCAGGACCGCTCGCTGCGCGTTCGTTTCCGCATCGACGGCGTCCTGCATGTGCAGACCGAGGCGGATGCCAAGATCGCATCGGCGCTCGCGCTGCGTCTGAAGTTGATCTCGGGGCTCGACATCTCGGAAAAACGGCTGCCGCAGGATGGACGTTTTGCGATTACGGTGCGCAACAACCCAGTCGACGTGCGTATCTCGACCATGCCGACGCAGTACGGCGAGTCGGTGGTCATGCGCCTACTCAACCAGAACACCGGGCTGCTCGGGCTGGAGCGGCTCAACATGCCGCCGCACACGCTGGCACGGCTGCGCCATGCCGTCCGTCGCCCGAGTGGCATGGTCCTGGTCACCGGCCCGACCGGGAGTGGCAAGACGACGACGCTCTATGCGACGCTGTCCGAACTCAACACCACGGAAAAGAAGATCATCACCGTCGAAGACCCGGTCGAATACCGCTTGCCGGGAATCAATCAGGTACAGGTGCACGAGAAGATCGATCTCTCGTTCGAGCGCGTTTTACGTTCCGCTCTGCGCCAGGACCCGGACATCGTGCTGGTCGGCGAAATGCGCGACCGGATCACCGCTGAAATCGGCATGCGGGCAGCGATTACCGGCCACATGGTACTGTCGACGCTGCACACCAACGACGCCATTTCAACGCCGATGCGGCTGCTCGACATGGGTGTGCCGCGCTACATGGTCGCGCTGTCGCTGCAACTGGTTCTTGCCCAGCGACTCGTGCGAGTGATCTGCGAAAACTGTGTCCAGCCGCATTCGCCTGAGCCACACGAGCGCGAATGGCTGCGCCACGAATTGGGCAACACCGTTGACCACCACCGCTTCGGTCAGGGGAAGGGTTGCGCGCGTTGCGCGGGAACCGGCTACCATGGGCGGACCGGGGTGTACGAAATGCTTGAAATGAGCAACGAGATCGTCGAAGCGATCGGCATCGACGACCCGGGAAGATTCATGCAGGTGGCGCGCAAGCAGATGGCCGGCGCGACCCTGCGCCGTGATGCCGTGCAACTGGTAGTGAGCGGGCGCACGACCATCGACGAAGCCATGCGCATCAGTAATCAGTTCGAGGATTGAAGGCTTTCATGGACCAACTGACTCTCATTGAACCGAGCGAGCTTGAGCAGCGGGCCAAAGGCAAAATATTTGTATTACAGTCCAATCATCAAGGATTTCGCTTGCAATTCGAGCACCCGAATGGGCGCTTGTATCAAGGAAATTCCATCGACTGGCTGAAATCTCTTGATGATGCATCCGTTGACCTCGTCTTTGCTGACCCGCCGTACAACATCAGGAAGGCCGAGTGGGATAGTTTCGATAGTCAGGAAGAATATATTGACTGGTCCATCCAATGGATAAGCCAGGTCTCGCGGGTATTGAAGCCTGCCGGCTCCCTGTACGTGTGCGGCTTCTCGGAAATCCTTGCTGACTTGAAGCACCCGGCGTGCCGATTTTTCCAGCATTGCCGGTGGCTTGTCTGGCACTACAAGAACAAGGCGAATCTGGGTCGTGATTGGGGCCGAGCACATGAAAGCATCCTTCATTTTCGGAAGTCTGATGCGGTCAAAATCAACATCGACGACGTGCGTACGCCTTACGGGGCACACACGCTCAAATACCCCTCGCATCCGCAGGCCGAAACAAGCGCCTATGGCAGGGGCGCAGACAAGGAACGCGACCATTGGACGCCACACGCCAAAGGGGCAAAGCCAAAAGACGTCATTGATATTCCAACCACCTGCAATGGCATGGGTGAAAAAACACCACACCCGACCCAGAAACCCGAAGAGCTGGTGCGTAAATTCGTTCTGGCATCGTCGAACAAGGGTGAACTGGTCATTGACCCCTTTTCCGGATCGGGCACCACGGCGGTCGTTGCCGAACAGCTCAACCGGCGATGGATGGCTTGCGATCTTGATGCACAGTACAACCAGTGGGCCATCGACAGGCTGCAGAGCGTTCTGCGCATGACCACCGAAGGCTGGATAGCGCATGACCGGAAAGTGGCCGAAAGAAGGGAATCCATCCGATGAGCGTTGCCGACCGAGCAAGAAAGTCACCAGCCGATCATGCCGACCTTCGCCTACAAGGGACGTAATAGCGGCGGGCAGCTCGTCGAGGGGGTGCTTGAGGGCGCCAATGCAGGCGCCATCGCCGACCTTCTGCACGGGCAGGGGCTGATGCCGGTCGACATCAGGGAATCGTCAGCCCCGGCGGCCAAATCCGCATCCAGCCTGAGTGCCGCCCTGTTCGCGCCAAAGGTTTCGACCATCGACCTGCTGCTCTTCAGCCGGCAGATGCACAGGCTGCTCAAATCAGGAGTGCCGATCATGCGCGCCTTGAATGGCTTGCGCGAGGCGGCGACCAATCCGACCTTGAAGGGCGTCATCGGCGAGGTGCGCGAAAGCCTGGAGGGCGGCCGCGAGCTGTCGCAAGCCCTGGCACGGCATCCACGCATTTTCTCGCCGTTCTACCTGTCGATGATTCGCGTTGGTGAAGCCACGGGTCTGCTCGAGGAAATTTTCTTCCGACTGTTCGAGCACCTCGAGTTCGAGCGTTACATGCGTGAACAGGTGAAGGCGGCGCTGCGCTACCCGAGTTTTGTCGTCGTCGCCATGGCGGTGGCGATCGTCGTCATCAATGTCTTCGTCATTCCCGTTTTTGCCCAGGTGTTTGCCGGCTTTGGCGCGGAGTTGCCGCTGATGACGCGCGCTCTGCTCGGGTTTTCCGCCTTGATGGTGAACTACTGGCCGCACTTGCTGGCCATCGTCATCGGCAGTGTGCTGGTCTTTCGCGCCTGGCTCGGGACCATCAAGGGCCGGCACGACTGGGACCGGATGTCCCTGCGCATACCGATTGCCGGCAAGATTCTGCACAAGGCAGCGCTGTCTCGATTTGCCCGCAGTTTTTCCCTGGCCATGCAAAGCGGCGTTCCCGTGATGCAAGCCCTGTCCAACGCGGCGCAAACGGTAGACAATAGCTATGTCGCACGACGTATCGAGAGTATGCGCGAGAACGTCGAGCGTGGTGAAAGCCTGTTGCGTTCGTCGATCAGCGCCGGCATCTTCAGCCCGGTGGTTTTGCAGATGGTCGCCGTCGGCGAAGAGTCGGGCGCCGTCGACGACATGATGAGCGAGATCGGCGGCATGTATCAGCAGGAGGTCGAATACGAACTCAAGACTCTTGGGCAGCAGATCGAACCGATCCTCATCGTATCGCTGGGCATTCTGGTGCTCATCCTGGCCCTTGGCGTGTTCCTGCCGATGTGGGATCTCGGCAAGACGGCGATCAGGCGCTGAGGAACGCCGCAGGGGCTTTGCGACACGATCAGAAAAGATCTGTCCCAAGTCTAAAGATGGCGGGTTCGAGGCCGATAAGGTCATTGTGTGGAAGCAGAATGATTCCCGGGTGGTGATTTTCTTTAGGAGATGCAAATGGAAAGCAGGCAACAAGGCTTTACGTTGATCGAACTGATCGTCGTGATCGTGATACTCGGCATTCTGTCGGCAACCGCTTTGCCCAAGTTTTTTGACCTGAGCAAGGAGGCACGCGCCGGCGTCATGCAAGGCGTCGAGGCCGCGATGCGCGGAGCCGACACGATGGTTTATGCAAAATCCGCGGCTGCCGGCACTACCGCCCTGGCTTCAAGCTCAGTCACAGTCAATGGGACTGCGGTGGCCACGGTTTATGGTTACGCCGGAAGCGCGACAGCATTGAACTCGGTGCTGACATTGAACCCGGTGGGCGATTTCGGCGTTGGCGCAATAGCCACCGACGGCAGCATTCAGCACAAGAAAGCCAAAGATTACGCGACCGCACCCGACACCTGCGCCGTGGTCTATGTGAAGGCCGCAGATGCAGTGACACCTCCTACCTACACGCTGACTTCAACCGGCTGTTAAGCCTTCCGGGTTGCTGCAGGATGAGGGAAGCCCGCCCCCATTTTCTCCGAGCGGGCACGCTGCATCCGGCGTGACGCCAAGAGTTGACATGCCGCGTTCGCCGGGTTTCACGCTCACCGAACTGGTCGTGATCATCGTCGTCGTCGCCGTGCTGGCGGCGATTGCCGTGCCGCGCTGGATCGGCAAGTCGGGTTTCGAGGATCGCGGCCTGCGCGACGAGACGGCGGCGGCTCTGCGCTACGCGCAGAAATCGGCCATCTCGGCACGGCGGCTGGTGTGCCTGAACTTCACCACCAGCGGCCTGACGGCGAGCGTGGCGTCCAGCTTCGCGGCGAGCGACTGCAGCGGCGGAACGGCGCTGGGCAGGCCGGGTGGCGGAACGTTGAACGTCGCCGGGACCGGTGGCGCAAGGTATTCCGTGCATCCTGGTGCAACGCTGACTTTCAGCCCGCTCGGTCGTCCGAGTCTCGGGACGACGATTGCCGTCGAGAATCTGCCGCCGACGCTCAACATCACGGTAGAGCCCGAGACCGGCTATGTGCATTGACCTCGATGGACTCCGTGCTGGCGCCGGCCAGCGCGGAGCCACGCTGATCGAGTTGATCGTCTTCATGATCATCATCAGCGTCGGCGTCGTCGGCCTGGTCAGTGTCACGGGCTCGCTGACGCGCGACAGCGCCGATCCGATGCTGCGCAAACAGATGCTTGCGATTGCCGAATCGCTGCTCAACGAAACGTTGCACCAGCCCCTTACCTACTGCGACCCGGACGATGCCAACTTCGCCACGGCGACCAGCACAGCGGGCTGTTTCGCTACCTCGCAGGACAAGGACGGCGTCGCCGCACTAAGCAGCGCGACGCCGTCCAGCGAAACGCGCTACGCCACTGCGCCAGCCGCGCAGTTCGACAATGTCGCCGATTATGGCGGTGCCACGAGTGCCAATGGTCGCCTGCACTCGCCGATCGACGACATCACCGGCGGCAACCCGGTCGCCGGCTACACGGCTGCGGTAGTCGTGACGCGAGCCGGAACGGCTTTCGGCCTGGCCAAAAATGGTGACGCACTGCAGGTCACGGTCACCGTCTCGCACGCCGGTCAGGATGACTTTTCGCTCACCGGCTACCGCTTCCGCTATGCGCCGCGCAACTGATCTCGCCGCGCGCCGACACCTGCGCGGCGTGACGCTGATCGAGATGATCGTCGCCATCGTCGTCACCGGCATCCTGTTGTCGGTGGTCAGCCTGTTTACGCGCAACCAGATCATGGCTTACTTCGACGTTGCCGCGCGTACCGAGTTGGCCGACGCGGCCGATACCGCGCTGCGCCGCAGCGCGCGTGACCTGCAGGCAGCACTGCCGAACAGCGTTCGCCTCTCGGGAAACTTCCTTGAGTTCGTCCCGATCAAGGACGCCGGCCGCTATCGCGCGCAAAGCGGTGGCGGCGCCGGCGACGACTGGCTGGATTTCAACGACCCGGCCGACCACTCTTTCGACGTCTTCGGGCCACCGGTCAACGTGGCTCTCGGCGATCAACTGGTAATCTATAACCTCGGCATTCCGGGGTCGGATGTGTATACCACCACCCTTGCCAACAGCAGTCGCCGGGCCATCGCGCCGCCCACTGGGACAGTCAGCAATCTGTCCTACACGGTGGGCGGCGCCCAGTTCCCGCTGGCCTCGCCGCAGAACCGCTTTCAGATTGTCGGCGGGCCAGTCAGCTTCGAATGCGCGCCGAATGCCGCCAGCCCCGATCTCGGCACCATCCGCCGGCACTGGTGCTACGCGTATACCGACCCGCAGCCGACGTCTTTCGGCGCCCTGGCAACCTATCCCGGATGCCCTGCGGTGCAATCGGCAGTCCTCGTCGCCGGCGTCAGCGCCTGCGCCTTTGCCTATGCGCCGGGCGCTCTGCAGCGCAACGGACTGGTGTCGATGAGTATTACCCTGACCCGCAACCACGAGAGCGTCATTCTGCTGCACCAGGTCGACGTGATGAATACGCCATGAAGCCGATGTTTCCTGCGCCGCGACCCAGAGGCTGTGCAAGAATTGCCGCAGCCCCAGCAGAGCGGGACGACGTACGCAAGCGCGATCCACTGATTTATTCGCCAGCGCTCGGCGGCCGCCAGCGCGGTGTGTCGATCATCACCGCCATCTTCATCCTGCTGCTCTTTGCCGCACTGGCCGCTTTCATGGCCAGCCTGGTGAGCACCGCCCACATCACGTCGGCACAGGACGTGCAGGGCGCGCGCGCGTACCAGGCGGCGCAGGCGGGTGTCGAGTGGGGGCTGTTTCAACTTGATCCGAATGGCGATGCCGCTGCCTTGCCGACCTGTTTTGCGGCCACGGTCCTGACGGCGATTCCCGGCTACAGCGTGTCGGTCGCTTGCACGCGCTATCCGGGAGCCGCGACCCCTTATGCCGAGAGCGGGCGTACGATACGCATTTTCGAGATCGTCGCCACCGCCACCGCAATCGGTTCGTCGCCGGTGATAGTCGAGCGGCAGGTGAAGGCGAGGATCGAAAAGTGTCGCGATGCGACCATCACCGCTGCTCCTTACGACTGCTGAGCGGGCATAGCCCGGAGATGCGATGAACGAGGAATATCCTGAATCGCGGTCAGTACGCGGGTGGTGCACGACGGTCAGTAGCGCGTGCGTCCTGGCCCTGTTCTTCCCGGCTGAAGGGCTGGGCGCCAACCTCTGCGTATCCAGAGCAACCGGTGACTGGAGCGCTAGCACCACCTGGAATAGCTGTGGTGGCGCAGTGCCAGCGGATGGCGATACGGTGACCATTGCCAGCCCCCACACGGTCACCCTGGACAGATCCTCGAATACGATTGCCTCACTTACCGTCAACAGCGGCGGCACAATCACCAGTTTTGGAAATTTTGACCTTTATCTGGGCGGAAACCTGGTGAACAACGGGCTACTGGATATGGCGTCCGGGAGTCGCACCAACACCATCTATCTCGTCGGAACCGACCTGACCTCGACCTGGTCCGGTACCGGGACGTGGAGCCTGGACAACGTCGATCTGAATGGTACGGGAAACAATAAGTGCACGGGAACTTGCAAGCTGGAGGTCACCGGGACGCCAACCCTGTCTTTCCTGACGACAAATGTTTTTTCCGGCAACTCGGTAAGCAAGCTCTTCAACAGCAACAACAACGCGGCGTTTACCGTTCAGTTGAATCGGGCGGGGAACCAGTCTCTGCAGACCACGGGCGCAAGCTATCCCAATCTGGTTCTTTCGGGCTCAGGAACCAAGACACCAGCCAGCGGTACGCTGACTATTCTTGGCAGGACCACAGTTTCGGCGGGGGTGACGCTGGATGCCGGCAATAACGATCCCACGATCAATATCGGAGGCGGTCTGACGATCGCTGGAACCTACACGGCGAGCAACAACAGCGCACGACCGCTGACGATTTCGGGCGATTTCACCAATTCCGGTACTTTCACAGGCAACACTGCACCGGTCAGTCTGGCGGGAAATTTCGCCAATAGCGGCACGTTCACTTCGGGGGCAGGGACCTGGACATTCAATGCCAGTTTGCCGAAAAGCATCACCGCCGGTACGCCAAGTTTTCAAAACATGGCGATCAACGGCAGTGGACTAACACTCTCGTCGGGCAACGTAACGGTCAGCGGGCTGCTGACCCTGACGAACGGCAATATCATCACGGGGCCGAATTCACTCGTCGCGTCGGCCAGTTGCCCCGCAGGTATCGGCCGCACAGCTGGGTACGTTGATGGAAACCTTCGGTTGACCTTCCCATCGGCCTCGACGACATGCACCTTTCACGTTGGAAACGGTTCCTACGCACCGATCGTCATCACGAATACCGGTGCGGGCACCTTAACCGGCAGCACGAAGGGCAGCGATTTGCCGCCCAGCGGAACGGCCGGTATCAGTGCCAGCCTGGACGTCAATCGTTACTGGACCTTGTGGGCTCCCGGCGACACCATTTCATCCAGCACCTACAGCCCAACATTCACTTTTGCAGCCGCTGACCTGGATTCCGGAACGACGACATCGTCCTTTATCGTCGGCAAACTGGTCGGCGGCACCTGGTCCAATCCCACTGTCGGCATCAGGACGTCGACGACAACCCAGGCCATCGGCCTTACCGGTGGTATCGCGGCCCAGACCACCTTTGTGGTTGGCAACGCAGCATCGGCGGTCGACCATTACGAACTGTCGCTGCCCACCAGCAGTATCAGTTGCCTGCCAACGACGGTCATGGTGACTGCCTGCGCCAACACCAGCAGCCCGTGCACCAGTACCGACACTTCGGCGAGCGGCAGCACCGCTACCCTGGCGACCACTGCCGGGACTTTGGCCGCCACCACGCTGACCTTCAACTCGGCAGGCGTCGCGACGACCACCTTGAGCTATCCGGCAGCGGCCAATGGCACATCGGTATCGATCACGCTTTCTGGCGAGCAAATCGCCGCCACCCATCCTCGCCAGTGTTGCCCGAACGGCATCAACTGCAGTGCAGCGAGTAGCTGTTCCACTGGTTTCGCTACGACGGGCTTCATCGTCGCCAGCGCTGCCAACGGCGTGGCGGCGACGATTCCTTCCCAGATCGCCGGTACTTCATCGAACACCTATTACTTGCGTGCCGTCAGGACCAACACCACGACCAAGGCTTGCGAGACGGCCCTGACCGGCAGCACGGCGGTCAACATGGCCTATGAATGCAACAACCCGACGACCTGCTCGACCAGCAACCTGATGAGCATCAATGGTGGCACCTCGACGACCATCGCGCGCAACGCCAATGGCAGCGTCAGCAGTTACACCCCTGTTGGCCTGGCCTTCGACAGCAGCGGCAACGCGCCTTTCACTTTCAACTATGGCGATTCCGGGCAAGTCCGAGTGTATGCCAGCAAACCAGCCAGCTCGCCATTTCTCGCCGCCTTGAACGGCTCGTCGAACGCCTTTGTGACCAGGCCAGCCGGCTTTTCTCTGACCGCCACCTGCGACAGCACGAGCACGACCAATGCCGCCAGTCAGACTTTGCCCAGCGTGACTGACCCCAGGTTTTGTGCGGCGGGAAGGACTTTCAGTGCGGCCGTTGCCGCTCGCACCTCGGGCGGGGTCGTGACGCCGAACTACGGACGGGAAAGCCCACCGGAAATCGTCGCTGCTACCTGGAGTCGGATACTGCCGACGACGCCCATGGGTGGCAGCGATGGCCTCTTGCCGTCAGGCGTGTTCGCCTTTGCCGGCGGCTTTAGCGGCACCTTCACCGCTAGCGGTCTCAAATGGAGCGAAGTGGGCATTCTCGCGGCTGCGCTGACCGTTAGCGACAGCGATTATCTGGGGGCCGGCAATGTCACTTCGACCGCTTACGTCGGGCGCTTCTATCCCGACCATTTCGACGTCGTCGTCACGCCGCAGTGCGCGGGCTTCGTCTATTCCGGGCGCGCCACTGCGTCGGCGCCGACCGGGCGGACAGGGCAGCCTTTTACCGTCAAGGCCACGGCAATGAACGGCCTCTCGGCACCCACGCCGACCACCAACTACAGCAGTGCCGCCGGATTTTCCAAGGATGTCGATCTGACGCTCTCGGCTGGTGGTGCCGTTGGCGCACTCTATGTCGATTCGACGCCGGGCGGTATCCGCGCCATCCCGGCGGGCAAGTTTGCCAGCGGCGTCGGGACGGTTGGCTACAGTGACCCTTCGGGCAAGATTTCCTATGTCTTCAATATCTTTCCGACCGTCCCCACGGCGATCGCCGTGCATGCGGACGATGTCGATAGCGCGCCGTCGACGGGAACGGACGGAGCGACCTCAGCACGCAGCGGCCGTTTGCAACTGGGGAGTGCATACGGGTCCGAACTCCTCGCCTTGCCGATTCCGCTGGAGGCTCAACATTGGACTGCCGGGGCCGCGGGCGGCTACTTTGTGACCAACCGTGACGACAACTGCACAAACTTCGCAGCGTCGAGCATCGTCCTGTCCAACTTTACGCAGAACCTGGCGGCCTGCGAAACGTATCTTTCGCCGGGGAGCACGGTCACGCTGGCCAAGGGCAAATCCCCTCTGCGGCTGACCGCGCCAGGTGCCGGCAATGACGGCAGCGTCAGCCTGGCGCTGAACGTCGGCAGTACGGCTGCCGGTTCGACGTGCATTTCATCGACACCCTCTTCGGCTGCGGCCGCCAACCTGCCGTGGTTCGGTAGCAGCAACCCGGCCGGGCGAGCCACTTTCGGGGTATTCAAGACGCCGTTGATTTATCGCCGTGAAAGTTACTGACCCGAGCTTCGGCGATGTGGCGCAGGCTGCGTGCCTGCGCCACAGGTGTGAACAATGGACAACACTCCGCTGTTATTTGCTGCGTTAGCAGGTATCCTTGCACGGACAAACTGTATTGAGCGATGCAATGCTGTCATTTTTCCCCGTTCGACGTCAGCCCGGCTGGATGGCGGTCCTGCCGCTTGGCGACCGCATTGCGCTGGCGCATGTCGTTCGCGGCGCCGGTGTCCGGCCGGAGGTTCGGATGCTGGCGTCTTTCCGCGTCGAAGGCAGCGAGGTCGACGCCTTGCGGCGCCTGCGCACGGCACGCCAGCTCAAGGCCTACGCCTGCACGACCTTGATGGCCAACGGCGAGTACCACCTCACGCAGCTCGATGCGCCGCCCGTTCCCCAGGCGGAGCGCAAGGAGGCGCTGCGCTGGGCGCTCCGGGACATGGTCAGCTATCCGCTCGAAAGCGCCTGTGTCGATGTGCTCGACGTGCCCAACGAGGCTCTGCCGCCCGGGCGGTCAGCCGGAGTTCTGGTAGTCTCGGCCGCCGAGCAGGCGGTGCGTTCGCGTGTCGCCGTTTTCGAGAAGGCAAAGACAGGTCTGGACGCGGTGGACGTTCCTGAACTTGCGCAGCGAAACGTCGCAGCCTTGCTGGAAGACGAGAACCGCAGCCTGGCTTTTCTCCGTATCGACGAAGCCGGCATGATGCTGACCCTGACTTTTCAGGGCGAGCTGATTGCCGTGCGCAGCGGCGTGATGAATACGCTTGAGTTGAACAGCGCTTCCCAGGATCAGCGCGCGCACGTCAGGGAGCGTCTGCTGCTCGATGTGCAGCGTAGTCTTGACCATTTTGATCGGCAGTACAGCCGAATTCCCATTTCCAGGCTGGTTCTGGCGAGTTCTCCGCCGGTCGAGAATCTCGCTGCCGAGCTGGGTGAAAATATCGACGTTCCGGTCCAGGAGATGGATCTTTCGTCGGTGATGGATTTCCCTGCCGTTCCGGAATTGAACGACTGCCAGTGTCAGGCGAGAAATATTCTGGTGATTGGCGCAGCACTGCGTACGACGCGTACTGCAGGTACTACACTAGGCGTCGCCAAGGAAGTGGCGTGAGTCAGCAGATCAACCTCTACGAACCCCGCTTGCGGCCGCGTCATGAACTGGCGATAGCGCGTCATCTGGGGATGGGTGCGTTGGCCTTGCTGGCACTGATGACGGCGATTTCGCTAGGGGCCAGCTTTGTAGTGAACGGGAAAAGCGAAGAGCTTCGTGTTGTTGAGAAACAGTTGGCCGACGAACGGGCAAAATTGACCGCGTTGAGCAGCACGGTTGCGCAGCGGCGCGTGTCGCCAGCGCTGGCCACCGAGTTGGCCAGCGCAAAGGCGATGCTCAGTGCCCACCAGGATGTCCTGCTCGTGCTGGAGTCTCGTAAATGGGGCAACAGGCAGGGATTTTCGGGCTTCATGTCTGCTTTCGCGCGACAGTCGCAAAGCGATCCCTGGCTGACAGGGTTTCTGATCACCGTCGGCGGTGATGAAATCGAAATCCATGGCCGCCTGCTCGACCCGGCAAGACTGCCGGCCTACGTGCAGCGCCTGAGCACTGAGCCGGTGTTTCACGGCCGTCGCTTTGCTGCGCTGGAAATGCGCGACGTTGATCCCGGCGATAAGAAAACCGATCCGCCGGCAATGGCCAGGGTGTCCGAGATCGGCGTGGCGCAACATGGGGAGGCCAAATTGCCGCGTTATGTTGAATTTGTTCTTCGCTCGGAGAATGCGGTGACCTTGAATGCCGCCGCGCGCACGGGAGATAAGCCATGAAGGAGCAATGGCTCAAATTCGCTGTGCGCTATGATGCGCTGCAATTGCGCGAGCGCTGGCTGCTTGCTGCGGCGATGCTTGGCGGCATCGTCCTGGTCGGCTACAGCCTCTTCGTCGAGCCGGTACTGAAGCGTTTGCAGCTCGCCGAGCGGAGTATGACCGAACAGCGCATGCAGATTTCCGTCCTGCAGGCGCAGCGGCTGGCGTTGCAGTCAGCCGAGCAGGACCCCGACCTTGTCGCACGCGCCGAATTGGCCGGCGTGAAGAATCAACTGGGCGAAGTTGGCGGCCGACTCGAGGCCATTGAAAGCGCATTGCTCCCCTCACAACGCATGCCCAGCCTGCTCGAGCAGATGATCGGACGCGATACGGGGCTGCGCCTGCTGAGCCTGAGAAGCCTGCCGCTTGCGCCTCTGGTGGACAAGAAGACCAGCGTCGATGAAACGGCGCCGGCAAAGTCCGTCGACAAGCCGGCAAATCCCGAGGTCGGCCTCTTCAAGCATGGTGTCGAGATCAAGCTTGAAGGCAGCTATCAGGCCTTGCTGTCGTATCTCGAGCGTCTCGAACAATCGAAGTCAGCTCTGCTGTGGAGCAGCCTCTCTCTGTCTGCCGAAAAGCACCCCAAACTGGTGCTGACGCTGACGGTATATACCCTGAGTCTGGATCGTGCATGGCTGATCGTTTGATGCCGGCATTGCACACCGCTGTGTCGTTGGCGCTGTGCACACTGACGACCGGAACACAGGCGCAATCGGTTCTGCCGGATCCCACCCGCCCGCCGGTCGGCATCTCGACGCCAACGCCGGATGCCGGGCCAGTCGAGCAGATCGCAGGCCCGGTCCTGCAGTCGGTGATGATTCCGAAGAAGGGCAAGCCGGTCGCCGTGATCGGCGGGCAGCAGGTCAGGCTGGGTCAGATGATTGGCCAAAGTCGCCTGATCAGGCTGACTGAACGAGAAGCCGTTCTCGAAGGCCCTGCGGGGATCGAACGGCTGCCGCTGACGCCCGGCATAGAGAAGAAAAAAGTCATGACCAGATCGCCGGCCGGCCAACGTGCGCAGAGTGGGGACCCCTCATGAAGTTAAGATCGATACTGCTGGTCATGCCGATGGCACTGCTTCTTGCCGCCTGTGCCAGCCAGCAGAAGACTCCGGGCACAAGCAGCTTCGAGCTGATCGGCAACGAAATGCAGCGGGCTGTGGACGCCAGATCGAAGGGGCTGGACGATGCCCTGAGCCGAGCCATGTTGCCGCCCTTGCAGCTTGATCTGCCCGACTCGGCGAAGCGCGTTGAGCCGCGTTTTGATCTCGCCGTCAGCAATGCGCCGGCCAGCCAGGTGTTCATGGCCCTGGCCAGCGATTCGCCGTACAGCATGCTGGTGTCGCCGGAAGTGACCGGCAACGTGACCGTTCGCCTGAAGAACGTGAACATACGTGAAGCGCTGGAAACGCTGCGCGATCTGTATGGCTACGAGTTCAGATTTCAGGGGACACGCATTTACGTTCAGCCCAACACGATGCAGACGCGCATTTTCCGGATCAACTATCTGGACGGAAAACGTCGCGGGCAGAGCGAGGTGCGCGTGATATCGAACACCATGTCCTCAGCGCAGCCGCCCACGGGGGCAAGCACAGGGGCGACCACGTCGACCTCCGCAGCGCCTTTTTCTCCAGGCAACTCGTCGACTGGCCCCAGCTCAGGCCCACCGAGTAGCCAAATATCGACCACCACGAACAGCGATTTCTGGCGTGATCTGACCACTGCGCTGACCAGCATTGTCGGCTCGCAGGACGGGCGTGCCGTGGTGGTCAACCCGGGTTCCGGGGTGGTGCTGGTCAAGGCTTTTCCGGCGGACCTCCGATCTGTCGAGGACTACTTGCGGATCACTCAGTTGATCGTCGAGCGGCAAGTGATTCTGGAAGCCAAGATCATCGAGGTGGAACTGAACGAAGAGTTTCAGTCCGGCGTCAACTGGAACCAGTTCGGCGGCACCAACAACCGTTTTGCCTATGGGCCAGTACAGCCGGGAGCTGTTCTGAATACCACGAACAGGGCCGGATTCGACGCCTCGAATGTCGTGCAGAATGGAGCGGGTGCGATCCTCGGGCCGGGAGTTGGCGTTCTGCCCGGGACGGGCGGGATTGCTGCGGCGACGCGGCTGGGCAGCGGTTTTTTCGGACTGGCGTTTCAGAGCGCAAACTTTGCCGCATTGCTCAACTTCCTGGAAACCCAGGGTAACGTTCAGGTCTTGTCGAGCCCGAGAATTGCCAGTATCAACAACCAGATGGCCGTGCTCAAGGTCGGCGTCGATGAGTTCTTTGTGACCAACGTAAGTTCTACGGTGACTTCGTCGGGCAACAACAACGTGACCACGCCGTCGATTACCCTGCAGCCTTTCTTTTCCGGCATTGCCCTCGATGTGACGCCGCAAATCGACGGCGAGGACAACATCGTTCTGCATGTTCATCCGTCGATCAGCCTGGTGAAAGCGAAGCAGACGGTGATTGATCTCGGCACACTCGGTCAGTTTACCCTGCCGCTGGCCAATAGTGCGGTCAACGAAACCGATAGCGTGGTGCGGGTGCAGGACGGCAACATCGTCGCCATCGGCGGGTTGATGAGGCAGGAGCAGTCATCGGATGCCAACGGGTTTCCCGGCACGACGGCTTCATCCACCTGGGGACTGTTGTTCGGCACGCGCAACAGCTATCTGAGAAAACGCGAACTGATCATCCTCATCAAGCCGACCATCATCCGCAACGACTCAAGCTGGAAGGACGATCTGATCGAGACACAGGGTCGAGTTCAGCAGCTCGATCCCCGCCTCGTCCGGCCCCAGGTGGGTCGCTAGCCGTGTGCTCGCTGCGGAGCGTACCTTGTATCTGAACCATTTCGGCCTCACCGAACTGCCTTTCGGGATCACTCCGGACACCAGTTTTGCTTACTCCGTCCAGTATCATCAGGAAGCACTCAATACCCTTCTGCTGGCCCTCAACGAGGGAGAGGGCTTCGTCAAGATCAGCGGAGAAGTCGGCACGGGGAAAACGCTGCTCTGCCGTCGGCTGCTGCAAACACTCGACGATGGCTGGGTAACCGCGTATCTGCCCAATCCCAATCTGGCTCCGGATACCCTGTTCCTGGCGTTGGCCGAGGAGTTGGGAATCACCGACGCCAGCGGCCTGGATCAGTATCATCTGGTACGACGAATCGGCCGGGTGCTGCTGGCCTATGCCGAAGACAACAAGCGCGTCGTGGTCTGCATCGACGAAGCGCAGGCGATGCCGGTCGAGACGCTGGAAGCCCTGCGCCTGTTGTCCAACCTGGAAACGGAGAAACGCAAGTTGTTGCAGATCGCCCTTTTTGGTCAGCCGGAACTGGATGCCAAGCTGCACCGTCCGGAAGCGCGGCAGCTTCTCCAGCGCATTGCTTTTCACTACCGCCTGGACGGTCTGAAAAAGGGCGAAATCGGCAACTACGTGGCGCACCGCCTGCGGGTCGCCGGTTACCGGGGCGAGGGTCTGTTCACGCCGGCGGCGTTGCGGGCACTTTATCGCGCCAGTGGTGGAACGCCGCGCCTGATCAACATACTGGCGCACAAGTCACTGCTGTCGGTTTTTGGCGAAGGGCGCCAGACGGCCACGGTGCGCCACGTCAGGCTGGCGCGCAGGGATACCGACGGCGCACGTCGCGTCGGCTGGTTGTGGGGATGAGGACGTCGGTGCACAAGACATGAGTCTGATCAATCAGGTACTGCAGGATCTCGACGCGCGCCGGGCAGCGCATGGCGTCGGTAGCACGCTGCCAAACGACGTGCGCCCTCTCCCGAAGCCGCAGAAGACGCAACTGCCAATGGTTCTGGCGGTGGTCGTGCTGCTGGTACTAGGCGGTGGATTTGCCGTGCATCACTGGGAGATAAGGCAGGAGGCCGCTCAGCCTGCCCCGCCGGGCGTACCGACGGCGGTCGCCCCGGCAGAGCTGACGACCGCGTCTCCAGCCGCTCCTGCGCCGCTGGCACGCGCGCAGCAGGAAGCGCTTCAGTCCGAGCCGCCAGGCGCAGCAAACGTTCCGGATAGTGGCGACCGAGTGCGCCATGCTGAGCCCATGACGCAGCCGACCGAGCAGCAGAAGGGAGCGAAGCCGCCCGGCACTGCCGCTGTGGGCGAGAATTCTGCTGCTGCCGATCACCCGTTCGCCGATGACCGTGGCAAGTCGGCGGTCGCCGAGCAACCGGGGCCTGCAGCTGCCGGCCTTGCGCCGCAAGGAACAGGCAAATCGGCCACGACGCCAGTGATCGAAAGAACAGAGGCCAGCGGTTCGCCACGGGAGCGTGCCGAGACCGATTACCGCAAGGCCCTGGCCAAACTTGATCAGGGACGCATCGCCGAGGCCATCGAAGGTTTGCGCCACGCGCTGTGGCAGGACCCTCTTCATGGCCCGTCCCGGCAGGTACTGGTCCGAGTGTTGCTGGACACGAAACGGCCCGATGAAGCCGCCCTGGTGCTGCAGGAAGGGCTGCAAGGGCAACCGGGGCAGATCGGCTGGGCGATAACTCTGGCGCGTTTGCAGGTTGATCGTGGTGACCTCACCGGCGCCGGGCAAACGCTCGATTATTCGCTTCCCGCGGCGGCGGGCAACGCTGATTACCAAGGCTTCATGGCGCACATCCTGCAACGGCTGGGGCGCAACGGTGAAGCGGCCGAACACTATCAGGCGGCAACCCGGCTGGCACCCGGCGATGGCCGCTGGTGGCTGGGTCTCGGTCTGACGCTGGACGCTGAGGGCCGTTCCAGCGAAGCGCGCGCAGCGCTGCTCAGGGCCAAATCTGCCGGCAACCTGAGCGCTGAGCTCGCAGCGCTGGTCGATCAGAAATTGCGCTAGATGTGACAGGCCTGGATCGCAGGTCTGGTTTGCGTAGCGTAACCCGGCATTCGCAGCCACCGAAAGGTCATGACTTTCGAGACACTGCCGATCATGAAAGTCATGGCCGTTCCCCCCCCTGGCAGGGCGCATTCCGGCGTGCACGCCGAAATCGCTCGATGGGCAGGGAGCATGCTATTGGACAAGGCTCGGATTGGGCACAGCGCTGGCTGTCTGACCCTCCGGCAGGTGCCCGAGCGTCGTGACACAAATCCCTATTTCCGCTTCAAAAACAGTGTGATAAGAAGGGCAGCGTCCTGCCTGCAATACAACGCATGCGGTATGGCATTATTCAGGTAGATGAGGTCGCCCGGCAACAGCGTCTGGGTTCTGTCGTGACAGCTGAAGTCCACTTCGCCTCTCAGACACAACACCGTCATCGCCCCGGCAGCGCTGTGTTCCTGCATGTCGGTACCGGCGCTCAGGACCAGGCGGAAGATCTCGATATGTTCGTCGCGCACCAAAGTAGCCGAAGTATTGCTGGCGAGCGCGTCGGTAGTATCGTTGATGTTCACCAGATCGCCCGACTTGGCGTGTGCTAGTGCCATGACAAAACCTCCTCGACGAAATGACCGTACCCCCGGCCGAGCCGGGGGATTTCAGTCGGTGAGCCGCTTCTGGCGGCCATACAGAGGTGCTGACAGCACCTCCCCAAGTTCATGGCGCCACCTGCAGCGGTGGCGCACCGTCACACCCGGTCAAACGGATCCGTTCGCCTCTCCGTTCGATCACCAACCACGAAAAGCAAAAGAAAGCGCAGCACCGCCACCCCGAATGTACGGTGCCAAATAGACCCTCTCCCACCCAGTCGAATTCCCGTCGGCATCACCAAGAACCTCTTCGGCCACCGGGAACGTTGGCAATCTGTGACACCGAGATCATCGATTATCGTTCGCGCTACCGCCGTTGGGAACACTCGCCTTGGTCCTGATCCATTTCTTGCCGGTCGACCAGGTCCGCGAATTCGGGGTGGCGCCCGATGAAGCTGGCGACATACGAACAGCGAGGGACGATCTTCCAGCGCCGTTGCCGCGCCTCGTCCAGCGCCCTACGGGCCAACGCAGCGGCTATTCCGCGTCGGCGCAGCTCGTCGGGAACAAAGGTATGGTCCAGGATGACACGCTCGCCTTCGATGACGTAGCTCAGGGACGCCAGAGCGGCGCCCGCCGGAGATTCGAAGCGCTGGCTGGCGACGTTGTGGGTGATTGGGCAGGGCTCTGTGCTGGTCGCCGCGCTGGTCGTCAAACTCGACGTCGGGAACTCGGGTGAAGAGACCGGTCGGCGCCGTTTCCAGTCGTCCTCCACCTGCGTCCTGATAGCGAACGTCGAGCGCATTGCCAGAACCTGGCCAGCCAGTCTTTCGGCGTCCTGCAAGGTGGTCGAGCGAATCGCGTGCTTGACGTCCAGCAATCGACCCGGACTGACGCTGAGACTGCGAAATCCCAGGCCGATCAAGAGGTTCGTGTACGCCGGATCGCTGGCGATTTCGCCGCACAGGGAAATCGGTTTGCCCTTGCTCCCGGCCACGCTCGCCAGCGTGGCGAGCACCTGGATGACTGCCGGATGCAAGGGGTCGTAGGTGGACGCCGTTTCGCCACGAATTCGGTCAGCGGCCAGCAGAAACTGGACGAGGTCATTGGTGCCGACACTGAAGAAGTCGACCTCGTCGGCCAGGTGCTCGATGAGGATCGCCGCAGATGGCGTTTCGATCATCGCGCCGAGGGGAATACAGGGATTGAACGACTGCCCGGTGGCGACGAGTTCCGCTTTTGCCGTTTCGATGGCTGCTTTGGCCGCGCGCAACTCGTCCATGCCGTCGATCATTGGCAGGAGAATGGCGACCGGATGCGAAGCGCTGAGCCTGAGGATGGCGCGCAACTGTGCCTGCATGAGCGTCGGGTGGCCGAGCAGAAGCCTGATGCCCCGATAGCCCAGGGCCGGATTGTCTTCGCGAGGCAGCGGGAAATAGCTCAGCGGTTTGTCGCTGCCGACATCCAGAAGGCGGATAACCGTTTCGCCCGGCTGGAGGTGCTCGGCTGTGGCACGGTAGAACTGGTACTGCTCGTCCTCGGAAGGAAAATGATCCTGGACCAGGAAGCCGAACTCGGTACGATACAAGCCGGCGCCATCGGCTCCCAGCTTCGCCGCCGTCACCGCATCGGCTGTCTGACCGACATTGGCACAGAGTTTGATCTCGATGCCATCGCGAGTGACCGCCGGCACGCCGATCAAGCCTTTCAAGACACCCTGGTGAACCTGGAGGTCGGCCTCCAGTCGATCGTATCTGCGTTGCACCTCTGCTTGCGGGTTGATGAAGGCGCGTCCGGCCAGCGCATCGACGATCACCAGATCGCCGGCACGGATTCTCCGGGTGGCCTCAGGCACGTGCACAAGGGCCGGAATGCCAAGCGAACGGGCCAGAATCGTCGCGTGCGCCGTGAGGCCACCTTTTTCGACAATCAAGGCACGCACGCCGTGGCCTTCCAGCTGGGCAACGACAGACGCCAGCAGCTCGTGGGTGACAATGACGCAGCCATCGTGAAGGACCGGAACATCCGGCTGCCCATTCTCCTCAAGGTGATCCAGCAGGCGTCTGCCCACGTCGTGCAGGTCGGCGGCCCGCTCGCGGAAGTAGGGATCATCGAGGCGCGCAAACAAGTCCATCAGTCGTTTGATCGCTTCATCGACGGCAGCCTCTACGTTCATCCGATTTTCGAGGCAAAGCTCACGGACCGCATCGCGCAGTTGCACGTCGCGCAGGAGAAGGATTTGCGCTTCAAAAATCTCCGCCTCGTCCTTCCCCAGGCTGCGCCGGACGCTCTCTTGAACCTCCAGCAGCTTCCTCTCCACAGCGGAAACCGCGGCATCGAAGCGCTCGATCTCTCCTTGCACCTCCGTCGCGCTCACCTGCCTGCGCGGAATGGCGATCTGTTTTCTGGCGCAATCGCAGAGCAAGGCAGGCCCGCGAGCAAGACCGGAGGATGCTACCTGGCCAATGATCATCAAAGACGCAGGCGGGACGTTGTCCGTACTTTTCATCAGCTTGCTTGACTCCTAATGGACGGTGGTCATTCCATTGACAGGGCTGCGGCGAAGTCGGCGAGCAGGTCTTCGACATAGATCAGCCGCGTCTCGGGTCTGACGGCTGCGGCGAACTCTGCCACATTTGCGCCCCAGGAAACCTGTACGCCGAGTCGCGGCAGTTCCTGACTGATCAACTGCATGCTGCCGCCGTAGAGATCGTTCTGGAAGATCGCGTGTTCACCCGCTTTGAGGTGGGCGAGCAGGAAAGTGGCAATGGCCGCCATTCCCGAGCCAAAAACGACTGCGGCTTCGCCCTTTTCCAGCGCCGCCAGCTTGCGATTGATGACCTGCTGGTTGGGCGTATTGAAGCAACGCGGATAGAGGTTCTCGTCGGCCGCGTTCGCTACCGCATAGGCCGTTGACGTGAAGATTGGACTGCACGCGCCGCCAGTGGCCTGGTCCCGATAGGTACCAGCGTGGACACAGAGCGTCGAAAGGCGGTGGGTATGGGAGTCAGTAGTCATCAGGTTTTTTGGCTCGTTTTTGGCTGTGCGTATCATCGTACGTGGACTCTCCCGGCGGCCGGATCACGCCTGAAGCACGCGGTTCACATCCTTGCCTCGGGTATGCCTTGAAGCCTTCGAGAGCAAGCGACTCGAGGCAATGCTGCTTGCCCTCGCGCCAAGCTAACTATATCATGCTGTGATACAAATGGCAGGGAAGGCGGTTCGCAAGAAATGTCCGAGCAGCGAATGTCAAAGGCTGAGTTTGAAACGCTCGCCCACTTTCGCTACCAACTGCGCCGCTATCTGCGCTTCAGCGAAGAGGTGACGCGCGGGAACGGAATAACGCCATTGCAGTACCTGCTGTTGCTGCAGATCAAGGGTTTCCCCGGGCGCGAGTCGGCGACCGTAGGCGAACTCGCCGAACGCTTGCAGGCAAAGCATCACGGGGTCGTGTCGCTGATTTCGCGCTGCGAGCTCGCCGGGCTGGTTACGCGTAGCGCCTCCTGCGGCGACCGGCGGCAGGTGGACGTGCAACTGACACCAAAAGGGGACGAATGCCTTGAGCGGCTGGCCGACCTACATCGCCGCGAGCTGCTGTCGTTGCAGGGCAAATTTGCGGTGCCCGATTTGACGACGCTGGGTCACGAATAGCCGCGTATGGCTGCGCCCATCTCTCTTGAAAGGAAGTTACACGATGCAGGGAAATTCCGGGTTCACAGAGGCAAATTCTGATCTCTTTGAGGCGATCGTGGCACAGGCGCCAGAGGTGATCATATTCGCCGACTGCAGCGGAGCGATTCGCGTCTGGAACCACGGCGCTGAAACCGTTTTTGGCTACGCCTCTAGTGAAGTTCTCGGCCACAGCCTCGACGTGATCATTCCGGATCGGCTGCGAAAAGCGCACTGGGACGGTTTTCACAAGGCCATCGACAGCGGCCAGACCAAACACCGGAACAAGGTGCTGACGACCCGGTCGGTGCACCAGGACGGCAGCAAACTCTACGTGGAATTGAGCTTCGGCCTGGTGCGGAACGGCAGCGGTACGGTCGTCGGTTCGCTGGCTATCGGCCGCGACTGCACCGCCCGCCATCTCAAGGAAGTCGCTCAGTCTTCGCAGCCTTCCAGTCCCTGCGCAAAGCAAGCCGAGTGACTGGACCGTGAGGTGACGAAAAGCATCCCGGAGTTTTCCGCGCCGATCGCCGGAACCGAGGCGCCGCCGGAAATGCTCGCCGCTTGCCACCGCAGGACCGAAGCGCAATGCCAGGGCTTGAGGCGCCTGGTTCCGCACCTGTTTGCCCACGGCGCCGACGACGCGGCGCGTACGGCAGCGATCAGGCTGATGCGCTACTTCGACACAGCCGTTCTGCACCATTATGCCGATGAAGACGACGACCTCTTTCCTGCGTTGATCGAGTCGATGGCCGGATCGGACGCGATTTGCCTGCGCGAAATAATCGATGGGCTGACCGCCGATCGCCGCGCGCTGGAAGCGCGCTGGCACCACCTACGCGCCCAATGCTCTCAACGTAGCACGCCATAGGCATAATTTCATCAGCGGCCGGAAAACGGGTTGCACGTCGGGCAGGTGCCCGGTAGGATGTCTATCCCCTTGATACAGAGGTAACATTTTATATGCCGCGATTTTTATGTCAACGTCGTTGACTCGTTCTCTAACTTCCTTTTTTCTCAAGCTTTTTTCATACAGTCGCGCTTGACGGAGAAGGGTGTTCTCCCGAACAGGCATCTCAGTTTTCCCCGCCTGATCGCCTGCCTGCTCGGTGGATACACGTCCAAAGTGCAGTCTGAACGGGACGCCTTCTTCGCCAACCTGGCGAACCGCGCCGACCTGGCGCGAGAAGTCTCGGCGCAGGCCTTTGCCAAAGCCCGGAAGCAGGTCTCGGCAGCCGCCTTCTCGCTGCTCAACGATCACTTCCTCACCCTGGTCGATGCGCAGTTCGGCTTTCCCCTCTGGCATGGCCTGCGCGTCGTCGCCGGCGATGCCACGGACTTGCACCTGACCCTGTTCGGCAAGACCCGTGACGGCAAGCGCTCTGTCCGCCACAAGGTCGAGGCCAAAGGCTTCGCGCTCTATCTGCCCGGGATCGAAATGACCCTGGCCGCCAAGCTTTATTCCCCCTAGGTCGGCGAACGCCAGATGCTCTTCGAGCACCTCGACAAACTCCGCCACAATGACCTCCTGGTGCTCGACCGCGGTTACCCGGCCTGCTGGCTCTTCGCCGCCTTGTTGCAACGAAAACTCCATTTCTGCGTGCGCGTTGACAGCCTCAATTTCAATGCCCTTAAAGCATTCCGCCAATCCGGTCTGCTCGAGCAAATCGTCACCCTGCCAGCGCCCTCCAAGCAGGATGCTCTTGATTACGAGATTGCCGCCACTCCTTGCCAAGTGCGCCTCATTCGCCAGGTGTTCGGCCACAAGGTGCGCGTCCTTGTCACCTCGCTCCTCGACCTCGACGCCTACCCCGCCGCCGCCTTCGGCGCCCTCTATCACTCCCGCTGGAGAATTGAGGAAGCCTTCAAACGACTCAAGCATCGTCTCGCCCTGGAACAGATGTCGGGCATGTCCTGGCTGGCCGCACAACAAGACTTCGGCGCAAAAATCCTCTGCGACAACATCAATGCCTTGACCGTCCATGCCGCCAGTGAATCCCTTGATCCCAACACCCGCGCACACTACTTCATCAACCGCGGCGATTCCTTCTCTCGCATCAAGCGCACCCTCGGACGCTGGCTCCTCCACGGCCTTGATGCTCTCGACAATGTCGCCTCCGTCTTCGACGAACTCATCAAGAACCTCGTCCAGATAAAATCCAACCGGTCATACCCCAGAAACTTCACCAAAAAACCACATGAATCACACGCTTACAAGAGCGGGGTATGACTATGTTCTGATTGGTTGAGAGCATTGGATCACCATGCCGTCGACGAAGTCGTGGAAAGCGTCGCCGATCAGGACAAGCGGCGCAGCGCGGCCATGCACCTCGCAGCCACTGTCGTGACAATGGCGCCAGAGCACAAGCTTCTCCAGTATGACGAACAGCACCATACCGGACAGTACTGTCGCACTGACGGCAATTGTCGGTGCTTGTTTCAGGGCTGCGGGAATCATGCCCAGGAAGGCCGCGCCGAGTAGCGTGCCCGTCGCACAGCTGATCAGGCACGGGACGAGACCTCTTCGGATGCCTTTGGGAACCAACAGAAACAAGGCCGCGCCACCCACAGCCCCGACGCTGCCCAATAAGCTGAATCCGACTATCCATGGCAACATTCCGAGCCCACTGAGAATCTCTGTCAATCACGCGCTTGCGCGGTCGCGCCTGGCAGCATCCGGGCGAGCCAGTCAGCCATGTTGTCGGCGGCCGCTTGCCAATGTGCATCGAGCATCAGCGTGTGGCCAGCAGCCGGGATCACCGCCGCTTCGGCTTTCCAGCGCAAGCCAGTCAGCCCCAGTAGGGCAGGCGGGAAAACCGCGTCCGCCTCGCCTCCGACGACCAGAACCGGCAGCGCCGGCCGGCGCCTGCCAATGCGCATCCCCAGCAGCGACAAGTCCAGGGTGGCGCGTCGGGACTCGGACTGGAACCAACCGGCGAAACGCATCAGATCATCGATCTCGGTCTCGCGTGAGTAGTACACGCCGCGCATCGTGCGCGCGCTTTGCTCGCCGCCGGCAGGGTGAAGCTGTTCGCTGAAGAAAGCGGGTTGGGTCAGCGCAATTTTCATCGATGCGCCGAGCATGCCCCCGGGAGGCACCGGAGCCATGAGGATTGCTGCGTACGCTGCGAGAAAGCGTTCGACGACGACGGTGCCCATTGAATGACCAATGACGATCGCCGGTGCAGGCAGTTCCTGTGCGACCTGTGCCGGATCCTCGACATAATCGTCGATTCCGAACCGGTCAAGCCGCTCGCGGCCCTCGCTGTCACCATGGCCCGAAAGGTCCAGCGCGTGGCAGTCGAATCCTCGGTGGTTGAAATAGGGCAGAAAATACTCGTCCCAACAGCGCGCCGTGGCGTAAACGCCATGGACAAAGACCAACGGCGGAAGAGACGTCGGCTGGCAGCCGGACGGTGCAGGGTGTGGATGCGTCTAAGCGTCATGTCGATTCCAAAGAAGAAACAACGCCGCACGCCGGGTTTCGGCTTGCAGCCAGGAAATGTGCCACTGTTCTGTGCAAGTGATTGCGCGGCGGCATGGCCACCAGGATGGCAGGTGACGGGTGCCGGCGGCGATCCGCTGTCCGAAACGGCTACACTGCCAGGTGTAATGCCGAAGCCGACAGCTGTGTGCCGCCAATCAACTCGCCGATGTCAAAATGTCTGTAGTCAATAGAATAGCCATGGCGCTGGGTTTTTCTCCCCGCGACCAGCGAAGTCGTCGACTGGTGGCAGTCATCGAATGCGCCCTGAACCAGAATGCCCGCGATGCCGGCGCCGCCAGCTATCCGGCACTCAACAAAGCGATCCTCACACTCTGCATGCGATACGACGTGGGCATCGTGCAGATTCCCTGCCCGGAGATGCGTTTCATGGGGCTTGCCCGGGAGAGGCCGCCCGGGAAATCCATCCGTGAAGTGCTCGATACCCCGGCAGGCTGCCAGTGCTGCCTGGCGATCAGCCTGGAACTGGTCGCCACCCTTCGGGACTACCAGAACAACAACTGCCGATTGCTGGCTATCCTCGGAGGGAATCCGCAGAGCCCGGGTTGTGCCGTCCACGTGCAGTGCGAGACGGCTGATCCGGGGCGCCTTGCCGCACCATCGGGCGTTCTCATGCGCATCCTCCAGGAGGAGTTGCGCAAGCAAGGAATCGACGTTCCTTTCAAGGGAATGCGCGATTGCAATCGAGACTTATTGCAGCGGGACTTGCGATGGCTGGAAGCGTTGTTCAAAAACGCGTAAGCAGGACTCAGGCAGCAAAGCGACACTTCGACCACGCGGTTCGCGCTGCCCCCCCCAGATCCCCTACGGCAACCTTAGGGGTTCGATGCACGTTCCTGTCCCAGATCCAGCACGTCACCGTTACCCAGGAACAAATCGGTCTGTGAGCCGTTTCGGGCGCTTCCCCGTTGTACCGGCAGGCCGCTGGCCAGCATCTTCTCGACAGCCGTACGCCCGGTACAATGGTTGCAACCGATCCTGGCGATGCCATAGCCGGCCAGGGCCTTGACGATCTCGTCGCGCTGGCTGTCCCAATCTTCCAGGGGCGACAGATGGAGCCCGCCATAGATCGCGTGGATGTGCTCGCCACCGGCGAAGGTACGACGCGCGTAGTCGAGCAAGTTGAGGACCCCTCCGTGGCCGCAGCCGGTGATCATCGTCAAACCCTGGTTCTGTAGGTTGGCATAGAGGACGTTTTCCCCGTTCACCTGCAACAGCGTGCTCATCGGGAAACTGGCCAGAGCCAGACCCGGAAGCAGCACCAGCGGTTGCTCGGTGGGCACGGTGATCACGCTGCCGGTATGCCCCTGTTGCTGGATGAATGCCAGGCCGACGGGATGGAAGCCTTCCGGCAGGTAGATCGGAATATCCGGACAGTGCTTGAGCGTCGAGCCAATCCCCCAGAAATGATCGAAATGCTCGTGGCTGACGATCAATGCCTCGATCTTGCCCTCCTGCAGCAGGCGGTCGATGCCCTCTTCGGCGAAGCGGCGGTCCATCCAGTCGGGGTTCCAACCGGTATCGAAGAGCAGGCGGCGCACGCTGCCATCGAGCGCCTCGGTTTCCAGCAGCGCCGAGAAGCCGGCGGCGTTCTCGGCGTGCAGTGATCCAAACGGCGGCCAGGGGATGGCGTATTGATCGACCTGGGCACCGCCAGCGGCGCGGATGTCGTCGAAGACAGTGGCCGTATCGAACCAGCCAGTTTCCGAGACACAGAGAATTCGTAGGCGCTTCAGGGCGCCAATATCAAGCTTGGAAGAAGTCGTGGCCATGGTCTTTACCTCGCGACGTCGGAGAAATGGCCGTGCTCATGGCAGTGACCCCCCCGTGGAACAGGCAAGCGTTCGAGGCGATTACCGAGCATCGCCGATACGGCGGCATCGGGATCTTTCTCCCTCGTGACTACGGGAAGGATTCCGCTCTGCATCAGGCGTTCAAAAAGGCCGGGGCCCATACCGCCCGTAATCAGCGTATTGATTCCGACCAGCGGTTCAGCAAGTTGGTGGTGGCTGGCGTGCAAGCTCTGTTCGATGGAAACCTCGACCAGGCGTTTTCCGCTCACCACGCCCTTTTCAACATCGTAGATCCAGAATTTGCGGCACTTGCCGGCGTGCTCGGTGATGGTTTTGCGGTTCTGGCTGGTGACGGCGATTTTCATGATTTGTCCTTCCATATACGTTTTGTAGCCTCGGCGCGAAGCGGCCGCGTGCTGTTACGAAATGCAGTGTCATTGGCTGGGCAGTCAGGCTTGCCCACGCGTGTCGCTGCCGATCAGCAGGCGGCTGTCGGTGAGGTAACTGTGGGGGGGAATCTCCAGGTTGGTCGGCGCCGGTTTATCCTTGAAGACGCGGCCGGCGAAATCGAAAGTCGATCCGTGGCAGGGGCAGAGGAAGCCGCCGGGCCAGTCCGCACCCAGAGCCGGGTCACCGGCCTCGAAAGCCTTGCTCGGCGAGCAGCCAAGATGCGTGCAGATGCCCACTGCGACGAGGTATTCCGGCTTGAGCGAGCGCTGGTGGTTGTGTGCGTAGTCCGGTTGTTGTGGTGCCTTCGAACCTGGATCGGCGAGCCTCGCCTCGTCCTTCGCGAGAGAGGCGAGCATTTCCGGCGTACGGTGCAGAATCCATACCGGTTTGCCACGCCATTCGACGACCATCATTTCACCGGGCGCGAGCGAGCCGATGTCGACTTCCACCGGGGCGCCGGCGGCCTTTGCCCGTTCGGAAGGCAGCAGGCTGGCGACGAAAGGGACGACTGCCGTCAAGGCCAGCGCGCCGCCGAGCCCGGCGGTAGCTAGCAGCCACCGCCGACGAGCCGGACTGTCGGTGACGACGAATGATTCGCCTTGGCAGACAATTTGGCTCATGTTGATTTCCCTGGTAAGTGGTCTATTCTCGATCGCCGGTCTCACTGACTATTCCACCGACTCAAACGAGCCAATATCACTGAATACTTATCAAGATTCGTGCCAGCCTTCAGGCAAGAGAACGAACGACGGAAAAACAATGGCTTGCGAGGCCGTCGCCCAAACGCTGACAATTTTTTTGCCAGGCTCTTGCCGATATGGCAGTATTTGGCAGTCGAATTGGCGGATACGGCAGAACTGGTGACATCCCATGGCAGTTGAGCAAGCATCCCTGGCAGAACTGGTTTCGTTCCTGGAGACCTTCCCCGAACCGCACATTCTGTGCGACCGTGACTATCGGATCCTGGCCGCAAATGCGGCTTATCGAGCCAACTGGGTCGATCAAACAGAGGTCGTTGGCCGCAAGTGCTTCGAGGTGTCGCACCGATACACGGTGCCCTGCGACCAGGCGGGCGAGTCGTGTCCGCTACAACGCAGCCTGCAGTCTGGCCAGCGCGAGCGCGTGCTGCATCTCCATTACACGTCACACGGCGAGAGCTTCGAGAACATTGAGCTGTCGCCGATCCGCGACGCCAGCGGCACAATCGTGTATTACGTCGAGAAGCTGGAGCCCCTGCCGAGAGCGCCCAGTCTTGGTGACGTCCAGGGTCTGATCGGTCGTTCGCCAGCCTTCGTGAAGATGATGGAACTGGTCGCGCGGGTGGCGCCTTCGGACGCCTCCGTGTTGCTGCAGGGGGAGTCGGGTACCGGCAAGGAACTGGTCGCCAATGCCATCCATCAGCTCAGCCGGCGCGCCAAACACCCCTTCGTTGCCGTTGATTGCTCGGGATTGCCGGAAACGCTGTTCGAGAGCGCATTGTTTGGCCATGAGCGCGGGGCCTTCACCGGCGCGACGACACGAACGACCGGGCTGGTCGAGGCGGCGTCGGGCGGCACGCTGTTTCTCGACGAACTGGGCGATATCCCGCTCTCGATCCAGGTCAAGCTGTTGCGGCTGCTGGAAACCGGCACCTATCGGCGGGTGGGTTCACCGGAACTGCGCAAGGCCGAAGTCCGGGTCGTCTCCGCTACCCATCGTCCACTGACGGAAATGGTGGGCGAAGGTCTTTTCAGGCAGGACTTGTTCTACCGGTTGAACACCTTCCCGATCCACCTGCCGCCATTGCGACAGCGGGGTGATGACGTCTTGCTGCTGGCCGAGACATTGCTCGATCGCGTCTCTGGTGGTCGCCTCCGCAGCCGCCTGTCTCCGGAGGCGGCCGCCTGGCTGCGCGGCTACCACTATCCGGGCAATGTGCGCGAACTGCGCAACATTCTCGAACGCGCCTGCCTGCTCTGCGACGGTGATGAAATAAATCTACAGCACCTGCCTTTGGAGTTGGCGACTGCCAGGCCCTTACAGACTTCAGTCGAATACCCACCGCCAGCGAAGCGCGACTTCCTGGAGAGCAATTCGGTGTCGTTCGAGGAAACGGTACGAAACTTCAAAGGCAGCCGGAAAGCGCTTGCCAGCCACCTTGGCCTGTCAGAACGGAGCCTCTACCGTCGCCTGAAAACAGTGGATGGGCAGCAGCGCTGAGGGTCTGGGGAAGTCCCATGCAGGGATTTGTGGTGTGACGGCGATCGCGCCCCTCTGATCGTTCATCGGTATCTCCTCAGGTACACGCCCTCGAACAAGCGTTTGGCCCAACAGAACAGCCGCGACGAGGGCAGGATGATCTGGCGCCGGGGATTGCGAAACACCACCGTACCGTGGTCGATGGCGTCGATGATGCAGATCAGTTCGACCTTGAAGGTGGCGTTGGGCGTCTGGCCGCGCAGGCCCGCGAGCAGGTTTTCGGCCGCGGCGGCAGCCTGCAGGTCGGCCATGTGGGCCTGCTTGGGCATCCACTCGGTGCCAGAAAAACTCCCGGAATCGCCGACCACATAGATATTCTGCGTGCCGACGACGCTGCACTGCGCATCGGCCTGCAGCAGGCCACCGGGCGAACGCGCCAGCTCGGTCTGATCGAACCAGAGGTTGCCGGTCATGCCGGGCATGAACAGGATCAGGTCGGCCGCGAACTCGCCGCCTTCGGTGACCACCCGGTCGGCATCGAAACGCTGCATCTTGTGGCCGAGGTGGGTACGAATGCCACGCTTCTCCATTTCCGCCAACAGGTATTTGACCGCTTTCGGGCCGAGACGCTGGCCCGGCTCCTTTGACGGATTGAAAAACACGAGCTCGAACTTCTCCCGCCGGCTCTCGCGCTTGAGTTGCTCGTCAATGCCGAACAGGAACTCGAACATGGGGCCGCCGCGCACTGCACCAGGTTCGTTGGGGTTGCCGGCAAAACCCACTGCAATGGGGCCGCCTGCCATGGCGCGTAGGCGGTCACGAATCTTTTCGGCCGCAGCAATCCCTTCGCAGGGAGTGATGGCGTGCTCAATACCTGGTAGCTTCTTGATGAAGCGCCCGCCGCTGGCGATCACGAGCGCATCGTTGCCCACCTCGCCCGTCGTGGTCTCGACGACCCGACCACCGTCGCGCAGACCTGTCACCTCGGCGGCTACGTGCCTCACCTGCATGCGCTTGAAGAAGTTGGCCAACGGCACGATCAGCTGTTCGCGCGGGCGCAGGCCGCAGGGAATCCAGATGATACCGGAGAGGTAGTGCAATTCTGCGCGCGGCGCGATCAGGGTGATCTCGACGTTCGCATCGCGGCGACGGATTTCAAGTACGCTGGAGAGCGCACCGAAGCCGGAACCGATGATGGTGATGCGGGTGGGTGGGTTCATGAAACGACGCTTTTCATCAAAGAGTTCAACGAGGCTTAGGTACAAGCCTACAGGGGCGTGCGCACGGTCCAATTCGACCGCCGACGATCGCCGGTCAGCTTGCTCGCCGACCCCTGGATCAAGCCGCGCGCCCCTGGCCAGCTTCCTCGTAAGTGCGCCCGTCGCGGATGTGATAAATCCGCTGGAAGGTCGGGATGATCTTCTCGTCGTGGGTGACGACGATGATCGCCGTCGAGAAGCGCGTCGCCATCTCGTTCAGGATACGCACCACGGCCAATGCGCGCTCGCTGTCGAGCGGTGCCGTCGGCTCGTCGGCGAGGATGATCGGCGGCTGGTTGACCAGTGCGCGGGCGATCGCCACCCGCTGCTGCTCGCCGCCGGAAAGCTGCGGCACCCGCGCCTGCGCGCGATGACCGACATCCAGCGCCACAAGCATCTCGCGCGCCCGGTCGCGTGCCCTGGCGTTGGACATGCCGGCCAGCATCGGTAGCAGCGCGACGTTGTCGGTAACGTCGAGAAAGGGAATGAGATGCGGCGCCTGAAAAACGAAGCCGATGCGATCGCGCCGCAAGGCGCGCAAATCGCTGACCCGCCAGCCGTTGTCGTAGATCGCCTCGCCGGCGAGCGCCATACGGCCCGAGGTCGGTTCGATCACCGCGCCCAGGCATTTCAGCAAGGTGCTCTTGCCCGAACCGCTGGGACCGATCAGCCCGACGACCTCGCCGGGCTGGACGATCATGTCCACGCCCTTGAGTGCGTCGACCGCGGCATCGCCAACGCCGTAGCGTTTGGTCAGGCCGCTGATTTCGATCGCCGCAGCCATCTATCCGCCGATCGCCGTCGCCGGGTCGACGCGCAGCGCGGCGCGGATGGCGACGATGCTCGCCAGCGCACAAATCACCAGTACCAGCAAGGCGCCAAGGACCGCGTCACCCGGGAGCAGCAAGACGTATTTGGGGAAGATCGGTGCCCACAGCGTTGCCGCGGTCTTGCCGACGATGAAGCCGATCGCACCCAGGCCGAGCGCCTGCTGCAGGATCATCGCCGAGATGGTCCGGTTGCGCGCGCCGATCAGCTTGAGCACGGCGATCTCGCGCACCTTGTTCAGCGTCATGGTGTAGATGATGAAGGCGACGATGGCCGCGCTGACGACGGCCAGGATGACCAGGAACATGAAGATCTGCTTCGCCGAGGTGGCGATCAGCTTGGCAACGAGGATTTCGTCCATATCGGCGCGCGTATACGCTTCCAGGTGCTTCCAACGCCTGATTTCGCCGGCCACGATCGCTTCGTCGGCGTGCGGCGCGAGCCGCAGCATCACCACATTCACCGTCCGGCTGTTGGCCTGGCTGGCCTGCACCGCGTCGAGCAATCCCGGCACAGCGGGGCGGTTGAACGCCGGATTGGCGGCGATACGCGCGCGCTCGTTGACCAGCGCGTCGTTGTCCTTGAGGAACTGCACTTCCTGGGCATCGCGCAGCGGGACGAAGACCATCGGGTCGCCGCCCGACGACACCATGCGCCGGGTCAGCCCGACCACGGTGTATTCATGACGCCGGATGCGGATGCGTTCGCCGAGGCGGAAGCCACTCTTGATATCGGCGATCGCCTCGTAGTGGGAGCGCGTGATCGGACGCCCGGCAACGAGGTAGCCAGGCTCGCCGGGGTGGCCTGGCTGGAAGCCGACAAGCATCACGCGTACGTCGCTGCCCTGATGTTCGATCTGCATCGTCAGATAGGTGACGTTGCCGGCTTCGACCACCCCCTTGACGCCGAGCAAGGCGCGATAGGCGTCGTCGCGCACATTCGACGGTTCGGCGTAGGGGCCGAGTGTATCGCGCTGCACGACCCAGAGATCGGCGCCCCCATTGCTCAGCAGGACACGTCCGTCATCGACCAGTCCGCGATAGATTCCGGCCATCGACAGCGTGACGCCGATCAGCAAACCGAGCCCGAGGCCGGTGAACACAAACTTGCCCCAGCCGTTGAGGATGTCGCGACCGGCGAGATTGATCATCGCCTGGCACCGACGAGGGTGGCGACGACGCTGACTTTCGCGTCGGGCTGCAATGCCTGCTCGCTGTGTACGACGACTTCGTCGCCTATTGCCAGACCAGCAAGAATCTGGCTGCGGCCATCGAGGGTGGTGATGCCGACCTCGACCGGATGGAACGTGACGCGCCCGTCCTTGATTCGCCACACGCCGTCCTGCCGGTCCACACGCTTCACCGCCGCCGGCAACCAGAGCGCGGCGGGCAGTTCGGCGATGCCGATGGTCACCTCGACCAGATCTCCGATCGAGAGTGCGTCGGGAATCGCCGTGAACCCGACATTGACGACCCGCTCTTCGGCGACCGAATCGCTTAGCCAATCGACGCGCTTGACTTCGCCCGGGTAGACCCGTTTGGCGTCCGAGCGCAGCACGATCTCGGCTGACTGTCCGACGCGCACGCCGCCAGCCTGCCCCTGGTCGATGCGCGCCCTGACCCACAGGCTCGTCGGGTCAATCACCTGCAGCACCGCCTGCCCGGCAACGATCGTCGATCCCGGTTCGACCAGCCGCGCACTGACGATGCCATCGACCGGACTCACCAACCGTGCCTGGTCGCGCAGCTTGCCGACACCGGCCACATCGGCCAGCACGCGTTCGTGATCGCGCCGCGCCGCGGCCAGTTGGGCGGTAGTGGCGTCCACTGCCGCCGTCGCGGCATTGGCTTCCTGCTGCTTGGCTTCGGTGGCCTCCTGGCTGAAGAAACCGCGTGCCCGCAGTTCGGCTGAACGACGTGCGCTGGCGACGGCGACTTGCGCACGGCTCTGCGCCTCGGCGAGCTGAGCTTGCGCCGCGCGGACAGCGCTTGCGGCACGTTGTGCGCCGAGTCGGCCGCTGGCGACGCGATCGTCGAGGTCGACCGGATCGAGTTCGGCAAGCAGTTGCCCGGCCGCGACGGTATCGCCCTGGTCGACCAGCACTCGCGCCACGCGGCTGGCCATCGTCGGAGCCAGTGCATAGCTGCGGCGCGCCTCGACCGTACCGATGCCGAAGGTGCTCGCCAGCAGCGGCCCCTGCTGCACCGTTGCCACAGTCACCCGAGTCGGTGCCAGCGGTCCCTGGCTGGTCACCAGCCAGCCGAGCAGCAGTGCACTGGCGGCGGCGACTACGCTCAATACGGCCTTGCGGGAAAAGCGCAAGTTCATGCTTCTTGCAGCCCGCGATAGCCGTGCACGAGCAGCGGGAACATCTGCTGCGCACGTGCCATCATGGCGTCCTCGTTGCCGGCGAGCGCCGACTCGATGACCAGGCCCTGCACCGCCCCAATGAACAGCACCGGCGCCAACGCAGTATCCAGCTCGGCGGGAAGCTCACCTGCCGTCCTGGCCTCGGTGAACAGCGAGGCGAGCCGCCTGCGGTAGCCGGCGATCATCGCCCGGACCTCGGCGCGTACCGGCGAATCGCCGGGATATTGCAGCTCGTGGAACAGCACGCGGGGAACGCCGGGGTTGGCCGCGATGAAGGCCACGTGCGCGAGAAACGCAGCCTCTATTTTCGCCAGCGGCGACTGGCGCTGCGCCACCGCTGTCGCCAATACCGTGCCAAGCGATTCCCGGACCCAGGCGAAGACCGCCATCCAGATCGCCTCCTTGTCCGGGAAATGACGGAAGATCGCCCCCTGCGTGACGCCGATCCGGTCGGCAATGGCCTGCGTGGTGATCGCGTCTGGCCCGCGTTCGCGGGCCAGCACCAGGACCGCAGCGACGATCTCGCGCTGTCGTTCGTCGCTGCTCAGACGTGGGCGGGAAGTCTTCTGAACCTTGCTCTGAATATCCATGATAGTGGTCAGCTTGCATTTCTGTAAGTAAACGCTTACTATCTTAGGCGTGTAGTGTCCGTTTGGCAAGCGCGTCCGTCCCGAGGGGAACGAACTCATGAATTTCCCGGAGTTTTTTGACTCTGCGCCACGAATTGCCGTTCGCGACCCGCTGGCCCGATTCCTCGGAGCGGCGGCGGAAGGCATCATCGAGTACGCCTACAGCGACGCGGTCAAGCTCGCCGGGCATTCGTGCCCGACCGTCGCTTCCGCCCGACTGGAGCGACTGCCGGGCGATGCGCGGCGTCGCCGGTACTGCGACCGCCGACCAGACCGCACAGTTCCAGTCACTATGGCAAGACCGCGTCGGGACGCTGCTCGTCGAGCAGGTTGACGATCCGGAGATCATTGTTGTTCACCACTGAGGAGAGTCCCATGAACATCCACCGCACCCTGCTCGCCGCCCTGCTCAGCACCTTTGCAACCGTCGGCCCCGCCTTTGCCGTCGATTCGCACCAGCACGCTGCGGCTGCGCCAACCAAGCTGATGCTCGACCACGGCAAGAAGTGGGCAACGGACGAGCCGCTGCGCCGGAATATGAGCGAAATCCGCAGCGCGCTGGCCGCGAAAGCGACGGCCATCCACCACGGAACGCTGACCGCAGACGACTACCAGGCGCTCGGCAGCCTGGTCGAAGCGCACAGCGTCAAGATCGTCACCGAGTGCAAGCTCGGCCCCGCAGCAGACGAAAACCTGCACCACATCGTCGCCGAACTCAGCACCGGCGCCGACGCCATGCAGGGCAAGTCGAAAGCCACGCCGGCTGCCGGAGCAGCGCAGACGATAGGCGCGGTGAATCAGTACGGCCGCTACTTCCAGCATCCGGGGTGGCAACCAATCGATTGATTCGTGTGGCGAGCGAATAATGGATGGCGGCACCGCCGGTCTTTCATCGTCAAGCGCGGCGGTCCGCGATAAAATCCATTTCGCCGACCGCCGTCCAGTTCGCGCTGCACTTTCGCCGCTATGGTCGAAGTCCATTTGGCGGCGGACGAACGGCTTGCACAGCGAACGCCAAGATCTGCCCCCTCCGGGGACGCTTCTCTAAAACGCTAAAACGATAAGGAAGGAATGACCGTGAACGATAAGTTGCAAGCGGATTGGGAGCCAAAATCCGACGCCGTCCAGCGTGATCAGCGAGCTGCTTACGACGAGATGCGCGAACGCTGTCCGGTCGCGTACAGCGATTTTCTTGAGTGGTCCGTGTTTCGGCACGAGGATATCGTTCGCGTGCTGATGGACCCCGACACCTTCAGCAACGCCGCATCCAGACATCTCTCCGTTCCCGACGGAATGGATCCTCCCGAGCATACCGAGTACCGACGGATGATCGTGCAATATTTTCAGCCGGAACGTGTGGACGCGTTCGAGCCGCAATGTCGCGAGATCGCCGCGAAGCGTCTTCAATCGCTGCTCGGGCGCGACGAGCTGGAGTTCATCGGCGACTTCGCCCATTGGTTCGCCGTACGGATTCAGTCCGCCTCGCTCGGTTGGCCGCTCGAAATGTGCGAACCGCTGCGTCTCTGGACGCAGAAGAATCATCAGGCGACTTTTGCGCAGGACCGACCGGCGATGGCCGAGATCGCCAAAGAATTCGAAGGCTACGTCCACGAGTTGCTGCAAATTCGGCGCGCGGCCGGTGCGCAGGCCAGTGACGACATCACCGGTTCGCTGCTTCGGCAATACGTACAGGGCCGACCGTTGCGCGATGAAGAAATCGTCAGCATCGTGCGAAACTGGACCGTCGGTGAGGTCGGGACGATTTCGGCGGCGCTGGGCATCCTGGTTCACTACCTCGCGCAACACCCGGATCTGCAGCAGCAGCTCCGCACGCAGCCGTCCCTGCTGCCCGCCGCAATCGACGAGATTCTCCGGATTTACGGACCGTTGGTGTCCAACCGCCGGATCACCACTCGTCCGGTGGAAATCGGTGGCAGGAAGATCGCCGCCGGCGAACGGATCTCGCTGATCTGGATTTCTGCCAACCGCGATGGTCGTGTTTTCGAAGATCCAGAGGCGTATCGGCTCGACCGCGACCCGACCGCAAACCTGCTCTATGGCGCGGGAATCCACGTCTGCCCAGGCGCTCCCCTGGCTCGGATGGAGATGCGCGTGGCGATGGAAGAGATCCTCGGGCACACGACCCGGATCGACCCGATCCCGGAAAGGCCACCCACTGGCGCGGTGTACCCCGGCAGTGGTTTCGCCACCCTGCCCCTGCGAGTCCGCTAGGCGCAGCCCACAAGCTTACGATTATGACGGACTTGGGCGCCTGAGCGCTCTATCTCGAAGGCCTTCGCCAACGGTACTCGTGCCATCGACATGCAGTATCCGCACCTCGTTGGCTTTGTTCATCGTCGTGCCTTGAGCTTCGTGTCACGATCTGCGGCCTGATTCGACCCACGGCTACCGCGCATAGCGCCAAATCCGCGAAATCAGGTCATCTGATGGTATGCTTTCGTCTCTGCCGCATGCCAGCCCGGCCGGCGCACCCGATTCCGAGCCACTCGATGAGCGACCCGCAGAAACCGTCCATTCACCTGTCTTTTTCGGACAAGTACACCGACGACCATTCGCAGCAGTACTTCCAGAAGCACCACCGAAAAAAGCTCTCCGACCGGCTCGAACACAGAATGGCCGAACGCGCCCTGGCGCTTGCCGGCAATCCTGCGTCGGTGCTGGACCTGCCCTGTGGTACGGGTCGTTTCTGGGACATGCTGGCCAGGGAGCCGCAACGCGAGCTGCTCGCCGCCGACTACAGTGAAGCCATGCTCGAAGTCGCCGCCAGAGTACGCGACCCCGCAGTCGTTCGCCGCTTCCGACTGCTGCAGTGCTCCGCCTTCGAGATCACTCTGCCAGACCACAGCGTCGATTGCGTCTTCTCGATCCGCCTCATGCATCACGTCGGTGAGTCGAGCAACCGTATCGCGATGCTGAAGGAATTTCGTCGCGTCACTCGCGATACGGTGGTGCTGTCGCTGTGGGTCGATGGCAACTACAAGGCCTGGCGTCGCCGCAAGCTCGAAGAAAAGCGCCGGCAAGGCGGCGAGAAGAGCGACAACCGCTTCATCGTCCCCAGCGCACAGTTCGAGCAGGAATGTCGCGATGCCGGCTTCACTATTGTCGGGCATGTGGATTTCCTGCCGCATCTGTTCATGTGGCGCACTTATGTGCTACGCAAGATGGGCATCTAAGTGCGGCGAGCACGATGAAAGCGCGCGATCTTTTTCCGCATCAGGCCGCCCGGGCGCAACTTGCCGCCAGCGGCCTGGCCGACTTCGAGGCGTTATGGTCAGTCAGCGCCGACTGGCATGAAGCGCCGAACCAACGGCGTGGTGGCTGGAGTGGCGCCAGTCGTCATGTGCTGGCTGATGGCAGCGCTATTTTCCTCAAGCGTCAGGAAAACCACCTGTGCCGCACACTGCGCCATCCCGTCTGCGGCATCCCGACCTTCTATCGCGAATACCTGAACATCCTGCGCCTGCAAGCGCACGATATCGGCGTCGTGGAAGCGCTGTACTACGGCGATCGGCTGGCAGCAGGACGCTGGCGCGCCATTCTGGTGACCCGCGCGCTCGACAGCTTCATGAGTCTTGACGAGTGGAATGCGGCGCCTGAGCACAGCGAAGAAGGGCAGCGCCAGTCACTGATCACCGCCGTCGCCCTCGCCTGTGCACGCCTCCACCATCATCGCCTGCAGCACAGTTGCCTGTATGACAAGCATCTGTTCGTACCGCGAACGGCGCCGACGACCGCGTCCTATCAGGAGGCTGACGTGCGCTTCATCGACCTGGAAAAACTACGCCAGGGAATCAGCCGCGAGCGCGTCGCCGCGCATGATGTCGACCAACTGATGCGCCACACCCAGGGCTGGAGCGAAAGTGACCGGGCGACTTTCCGGTCAGCCTACCGGGACCAGCGGTCCGCACTGAAGCGTTAAGCCGATCAGCGCCGAAAGCGAGGCGCGCTGATTGCCGGCTTCGTCAAAGTTGGCCAGATCGAGCCAGCGTGCGATAGCCGCTTCCAGGCCTGGCCAGTCACGATCGATCACTGCATACCAGGCAGTATCCCGGCTGCGCCCCTTGACCACGGTGGCTTGCCGGAAGATGCCTTCAAAAGACAGTCCCAAGCGCAGCGCCGCGGCGCGCGAGGGCGCGTTGAGCGCATCGCATTTCCACTCGCAGCGTCGATAACCCAGCTCGAAAGCGTTCTTCATCAGCAAGTACAGGGCCTCGGTGGCAGCCGGTGTCCGCTGCAGGCGCGGCGAGAAGTTGAGGTGGCCAACTTCGATCGAGCCGCTGGCAGGGGTGATTCGCAAGTAACTGGCGACGCCGACTGCGTCGTTGGACGCCCGCTCGATGATCGCGTAGAACAGGGGATCGCCAGCGCGACAGTGTGTCTCGATCCACTCCCGGTAGCCGTCGAGGTTCGCGAAAGGGCCATACGGCAGGTAGGTCCAGTTGCCGCCGTCAACGTCAAGCGCGTTGGCGGCAAAAAGGCTGGCCGCATGCCGCCCGGCGGACAGGGGTTCGAGGCGTGAAAAACGCCCCGCCAGGATCTGGCCAGCGGGATGTTGTGCCGCATTCCAGTCGGCGAGCAAGTCGCCCACCGGTTGTCCGAGACCGTTCAGGGGAGGCATGCGAGTCGATCCTCAGCTTGCCGGCCGGGGCAGCGCAGCTTCCCTGATCGGCAGATTGCAAAGCGCCGCCGCCGCGGCCAGCGCGATGTCGGCGTACCACATCCACGCATAGTCACCAAAGCGCGTGAGCGCAACGCCACCCAGATAGGCACCAAAAAACCCCCCGATCTGGTGTGACAGGAGGCTCATGCCGAACAGCGTACCGAGATAGCGCACGCCGAAAAGCTTGCCGACGATGGCCGCCGTCGGCGGCACGGTGGCCAGCCAGGTAAAGCCCAGCCCGGCGGCGAAGACATAGAAGGTCAACTCGGTCTTCGGCGCCGCCAGGTACAAGGCCACCAGCACGGCACGCGAGGCGTACATCCAGAACAGGACGACCTTGCTGCGATAGCGGGTGACGCAGGAACCGGCATAGAGGCTGCCAATGATGTTGAACAGGCCGATGATCGCCAGCGACCAACTGGCCACCGCCGACGGCAGGCCGCAGAGACTGACCTCGCCGGGCAGATGGGTCACCAGAAAAGCGATGTGGAAACCACAGGTAAAAAAACCGAGATTGAGGAACTGGTAGCTCCGGTCGGCCAGCGCATCCTGAACACTCTGCCAGAGACCCGCTTCAGCCGCAGGCTTTGGCGGTTGTTCCGACTGCGTGGACAGCACCCGCACCAGCGGCACGGCAGTCAGCGTCATCAAGGCCAGTGACCACATCGCCCCCATCCAGCCAATGGTCTGAATCAGCGCCTGCAGGATCGGGGCGAAGACGAACTGACCGAAGGAGCCGCCGGCATTGATCACGCCGGAGGCTGCTCCGCGCGCTTCGAGCGGCAGGCGCTGACTCGAAGCGCCGATGAGGACCGAGAAGCTGCCGGCCCCGGAGCCGATTGCCGACAACAGTCCGAGCGAAACGATCAGGCCCCAGGTGCTGCTCATGAAAGGAGTGATCGCACTGCCCAGGGCAAGCAGCAACAGCCCGCCAAGCAGCACCGGACTCGGCCCGTAACGGTCCGCCGCAGCACCGGCAAAGGGCTGGACGGCGCCCCAGGTGAATTGGCCGACGGCCATCGCCAGACTGATCGACGCAACGCCAAGGCCGGTGCTCGTGTTGAGCGGCGAGAGGAACAGGCCGAGCGATTGGCGGGCGCCCATGGTGACCATCAGGATGCCGGCGGCCGACAGCGTGATCGCCCACACGGCGGGGTGGTTGAGCGTTCGGAACATCGTTCTGGTCGTGGTCAGGTGGACGGATTTCGGAAGGAGGGGATTCTTGGGCGAATTGTATTCTGGTTTGCCGTGAGGCAACGAGTCACGGCTTCGATTATTCTGAAGTCATTTGAGAAGCGATGACCGTTGGGCAGGGTACAATCGCGCCTCCCTTCGGGGGAAGTTTGAATTCCAATCTGCTAACCTGGTTTGCGACATGCACATTCATATCCTTGGTATTGGCGGTACCTTCATGGGCGGCGTAGCACAGTTGGCGCGCGCCGCAGGACATCGCGTCACGGGTTGCGATAGCGCCATCTACCCACCGATGAGCAAGCAGCTCGAAGCGGCGGAGATCGAAGTCATCGAAGGCTACGATGCGGCGCAAACCGCCTTCGAACCCGATTGCTATCTCGTCGGCAACGCCATTGCGCGGGGCAATCCGCTGCTCGAGGAGATCCTCGACAGAGGTCTGCCGTATCTTTCTGGTCCACAATGGCTGGCCGAGAATGTCCTGCGCGGGCGCTGGGTACTGGCAGTGGCCGGGACACACGGCAAGACGACGACCGCCGCCATGCTGGCGTGGATTCTGGAGCATGCGGGTTTGAGCCCCGGCTTCCTGATTGGCGGCGTGCCGATGAACTTTGGCGTTTCGGCGCGGCTGTGGGGAAGCGCCACGGAATTGCCGTTTTTCGTCATTGAAGCCGACGAATACGACACCGCTTTCTGCGACAAACGATCGAAGTTCGTGCACTACCGCGCGCGGACGGCGATCCTCAACAATCTCGAATTCGATCATGCAGACATCTTTGCCGATCTGGCGGCGATAGAGACCCAGTTCCACCACCTGGTGCGAACACTGCCACGTCATGGGCTGATCGTGTCGAATGCCGCGGCAGCGAGTCTGGACGACGTTCTCGCGCGAGGCTGCTGGACGCCGGTCGAGCGATTCAACGATCCTGCTGGCTGGCGGGCAGTGGGCAGCGACGTCGACGGATCGCTTTCCCTCTTCCAGGGCGAGCAGGAGGTCGGCAGCACGCAGTGGAGTCTGACCGGGGACCACAATCGCAACAATGCCGTCGCCGCACTGCTGGCGGCAAGACACGTCGGCGTACCCTTGGCCCGTGGACTGACGGCTCTGTCACGTTTCGAGAATGTCAAGAGGCGTCTCGAACTGCGTGGGACGACCGGCGGCATCAGCGTGTACGACGATTTTGCTCACCACCCGACAGCGGTGGCGACGACTATCGCCGGTCTGCGGCGCAAGGTTGGCAGCGCGCGCATTCTGGTCGTCCTCGAGCCCCGGTCGAATACCATGAAGCTGGGGACCATGAAGGCCCTGCTGCCAGCGAGCCTGGCGGAGGCCGACCTGGTGTTCGGCTACGCGGCCAATCTCGGCTGGAACATCGGCGAAACACTGGCACCCCTGGGCGACAAAGTGGCCGTCGACGACGATCTCGACCGACTCGTACGGTGCATTGCCGGCGCCGCACGAGTCGGCGATCAGGTGCTCGTGATGAGCAATGGCAGCTTTGGCGGCATCCACGAAAAACTGCTGGGCGCCCTCGGCGGGTGATCCATCAGCGCAGGAAATGGTCAGCCAGCAGGGCGGCGAAGAGCAGCGTCAGATAGATGATCGAGTAACGAAAAGTAATTCTCGCCAACTTGTCGCTGTAGTCACGCCAGAGAACGACACTGTAGACGAGGAAAATGGTGTCGAGGATCAGCGCGGCGGTCAGATACCACGGGCCACTCATGCCGAGGGTATAGGGCAGAATGGTCGCGCCGGTAAGCATCACCACGTAGAGCAGGCTGTGCAGGCAGGTGAACGGAATGCCATGAGTGACCGGCAGCATGGGCAAGCCGGACTTGGCATAGTCGGCACAGCGGTAACAGGCGAGCGCCCAGAAATGCGGCGGCGTCCAGATGAAAATGATCAGAAACAGGACCAGCGCCTCGGGACCGACCTGGCCGGTGATCGCCGACCAGCCCAACAGGGGCGGCATGGCACCAGAGGCTCCACCGATGACGATGTTCATCGGCGTTGCCGGCTTGAGCACGACCGTATAGATCACCGCGTAGCCGAGAAAAGTGGCTAGCGTCAGCCACATGGTCAGCGGATTGACAAAGGCGTGCAGAACCCACAACCCGAAACCACCGACCAGCGTCGCCAGGGTCAGCGTCTCGGCGGTCGACACTTCGCCGCGGGCTGTCGGGCGAGCGCGCGTGCGCGCCATCCGGGCGTCGATTTGTTGCTCGATCAAGCAGTTGATTGCTGCCGCTGCGCCGGCGACCAGAGCGATGCCGATCGACGCCGCGACAAAGAGCGCGAATGGCGGGAATTGAGGCGCGGCCAAAAACATCCCGATCATGGCGGTGAACACGATCAGGCTGTTGACCCGCGGCTTGCACAACTCGAAGAAAGCCGACAGGCGTTGCCCCGCTGAACGACGGGAATTGGTGCTGATCACGGCCATATGCTTTCCTTTCTGTCCGATCTACCCATTCTTCAGCTAACGATCCATACGCCGAGCGGCGCCTGGCCGTGCTTCAGTTCAGGCCCATCAGCGCGTAGTCGACGAACAGCAGGATGGCAAACGGCACCATTGCCCACAGCCACTGCACCGTCCCGGTCGGCCCCGTAAACTTGGTCGGCCGATAGCCGGCACGCCTCCGGTGCCTGACCATCGTATAAATCATGATGCCGAACACCACGATGAACAACGCCGTTATGACGAGCATGAAGTCGTTATGCAGCTGCAGCGCGTCGCGGCTGATGGGAGTCATCGTGCTCAAGTTGTTTGTGCTTGTTTCCATGGAATACTTTGTCGGGGCTGCAGGGCAGCCAGGTCTTGTTTCAGATCTTTGGCTAGCGCCATCCTTTGCTCTTCGTTCAACAGACTGCCTACTTCGACCTCCTTGCCGTGCGAGCGAATCAGCACGCGGTGGCTGGCTTGTCCAGGCGGCTTGATCACCTGTAGCCGCGCCCAGTACGACTGAAACACATGACGCTCCAGGCGAGCACCGCGACGCGTTTCGATCGTCAGATGTCCTGACTCAAGCGTGATCGTCTCGACGTCATGAGCACACGCTTCGGTGCGGCGCAACGCCCACCAGAGTAGCGCCAGTTCCAGGCCGGTAAACGGAGCCACCGGCCAGGCGCCAATACACGAGAAGACGAAGGCGATGGTCCCGGAAACAGCGGCGGTGACGACGAACACGAGTCTGCGTCCAAGCGCTGAAAGCGAGCGGTTTGGACGGGCCACCCAGGTTCGCCCTGTCAGCGTCTGTGCTGCCACCAGGCTCATCGACTTCCTCCAGAATGACCAGGCTCGGCGAGCAGCCTGGCTGGACTTGACGCAAGTCAAAGCATGAACCGGGGAATTCTAGCATGGAGCCCGACTCTGTTGGCAAGCACTGTGCCCAAGATTATGATTGTATTCAGAACTTGATCAGCTTGCCGAGCTCACCAATGAAAGCCTTCGGCTCTGGGTCGTCCGGGTAGCGGAAGACCAGCAGACCTCGTCGGTCTACCAGATTGATATAGCGGCTGTCAGTCCCGCCGAGCGCCTGCAGCACTTTGCCATCCGTCGCCTTGACCACCGTCAGGTCCGGGTGTTCCGACAACAAGCTTGCCGTCGGCGTCGTGGCATCGGTGACCAACCAAAGGCGGTCCACGCGCGCCATGTTGCGTCCCTGAGCGGTGCGTGCCTGCCGCGTCAGGTAAAGCGTGTGCTGGCAGCGCGCGTCGCACGCGCCGGGTGCCGCAAAGATCACCAACCACGTCCCGCTGACTTCAGGATGCTGCAGCGGCGTGCCATCCGAACGCTGCAAGAATTCAAACGCAAGCGGTAGCGGAGGATCAAGCGGCCGACCTGCCGTCGCCTTGACCGCCGGCGGCGACACGTAACGAAAGTACAAGGCACCAAGCAAAGGCAATACGCCTACCGCCACGATGGCCAGCAGTATCAATCGTCCCTTGAGCCGACGGGTAGTTGGGGCATCGGTGGTCGCCAGCACGCTGTCTCCGCCCTTGCCCTGCGCAATTTTATCAATTGTCATTTTTTCGCCATGCCAGGAGGCCGTACGACGCAGCCATCAGGGCAAAAACCAGCCACATCGCGGCATAGCCGTAGTGCCTTGTCGCCGGGTTGTCCGGGGTAGCCCAGTCACGAATCAGACCATCACCATCGGCGCCGGTCTGGAGCAGAATGACCGGTAGCGCGTCCAGACCGCTGAGTTGGCGGTAGTCCGCTTCACGCACATGCTGCCAAACCGACCCCTGAGGGAGATTTTTCTGCAATTCGAAGGTCTTCGTTTCAAAGCCGCGCGTCACGCCGGAAACCTCGATCTCACCGGTCGGCGATACCACGAGTGGAAGCTCTGAACGCAATCGCGGCGCGAGAACCCAGCCGCGATTGACCAGGACGACGACCTCGCTGCCCGACAACTGCAAGGGTGTGAGGACATGATAACCGGGACGACTGCGATAGATCTTGTTGTCCAGAAAAAGCGTCTTCTCGGGCAGCCAGCGACCACGCACCGTCGCCGCCCGATCAATGATGTTCTCACGCTCGGCGTTCTGCGCCGACACACTGATCGGCGTCGAGGCCAGGGCGGCCTGCTCGCGTTCGAAGCGCTCGCCACGGGTTGCCGCCCTCCAGAGTTGGAGACCGGCCATGCCAAGGCAGGTCAGGATAAGCAGCATGACCAGCAAAAAGCGCCGGAAGCTGCTCTTGGGAGGGTAAATCGACATGGGTAGAGCGCGGTGTGCCGGAAGTGAGCGAAACGGTCATGACTTCCATGAACTGAGGTGCCTTGAGAACTCATGGCCGTCGGTGTGGTGTGCAAACCGTCAGTCCGGTAGACTGCATGCTTTCGGAAGGGAAAGCCATGCGCGTAATCATCGTTCTGATGCTGATCGGAATTCTCGTCAGTCTCGGTAGTGCGCTGGTATTCATTTATCGCGATCAAGGCCAGGGAAAGACGAGGGCGGTCAAGGCGCTGTCCTGGCGAGTGGGTCTTTCCCTGGCCCTGTTTCTGCTCTTGATGGTCGCGCAGCATTTTGGCTGGATGGCTGACCGACTATGATCGAGCCGGTGCGGCGCAGCGCGGAACCACGCTGCGCCGGCACGAATACAACCCTTACAACCAATAGATGACGACAAACAGTCCGAGCCAGACGACATCGACGAAGTGCCAATACCAGGCTACGCCTTCAAAGGCAAAGTGGCGCTCGGCAGTGAAATGCCCCTTCATCGCGCGGACCAGGATCACGGTCAACATGGTCACCCCGAGCGTCACGTGAAAACCGTGGAAGCCCGTCAGCATGAAGAAGGTTGAACCGTACACACCGGTGGTCATCTTGAGATTCAGGTGGCTGTAGGCTTCACGGTACTCGTACACCTGAAGGGTCAGAAACAGCGCGCCAAGCAGAATGGTCAACATCAGGCCGATGATCAACTGCTGCCGCTTGTTGGCCACCAAACCCCAGTGTGCCCACGTCACGGTAACGCCCGAACTCAGCAACAGCAGGGTATTGATGGCTGGGATTCCCCAGGCGTGCATCTGCGTAAACGGGTCTTTGGCCGCCGGTCCGGCACTCGGCCAGACGTTGCGGAAGCCCTCCCAGAGCGCGGCCTGCTCGGGACTCGCCAGGTCAGGAATCGCCACGACGCGAATATAAAACAGGGCACCGAAGAAGGCGACGAAGAACATCACCTCGGAAAAAATGAACCAGGCCATCGCCAGACGGAAGGAGCGGTCCACCTGCAGATTGTAACGCTGCCCCTCTGATTCACCGATCACGCGACCAAACCAGCCAAACAGCATGATCGCCAGAACGGCAAAGCCGCCGATCAGCACGAAACCGCCGTTGGCAATGGAATTCATCATCAACACGGCGCCGCTGGCCAGCAGCAGTAACGCGATCGAGCCAACCAGCGGCCAGGGTGAAGGCTCGGGAACGAAATAGCGGCTTGTGGATGCGGGATGACTCATCTTGACTTCCTCCAGATCATATTGTCGTTATTGCCCTGCTAGGGTGTTAATGCTGCCGATCAGTGACCAGTCATGTAGACTGCCACGGTTACCAGCACCAGTACGAAAACCAGCATGAAAACCAGCGCCGTGATCAGAATCTGCAGCGGCGACAGGGCTGGTGTGTCGTGTTCGTGCGGTTTGTGCCCGCGCACCCCCAGCAGACCCCAGGCTACCGTGCGAATGGTGCGAAAGCGTTCGCCTTTCGGCGTTTGTGAATCCGGCAGCGGCATCGATCACTTCCCGCTTTCGGCAAGCGTTGCCGGCGCATTGCTACTCCCTGCCGGCACCTCGAAAAACGTGTACGAGAGGGTGACCGTGTTGGCGTCCTCTGGCAGGCTCTTGTCGAGCAAGAAAACGACCGGCATCTCGCGTATTTCGTGCGGCGCAAAGGTCTGCTGCTTGAAGCAAAAGCAATCGAGCTTCTTGACGTAGCCGCCCGCGTACTGCGGACCGTAACTGGGAATGGCCTGACCAATCACCGTGCGGTCGCGAGTATTCTCGATCCGGTACACCACGTGCACAATCTCCCCCGTCCTGGCCACCAGGCTGGTGGTCTGCGGACGGAAGATCAATCCACCCTCGTGCGTGTTGGCATCGAACTCAAGAGTTACCGGTCGGGCAGGGATCGATGAGGCAGCAACCCGCTCCGCACGGTCGATATCATAAAGACCTGTCCACTCGCAAAAAGCCCGGTACACGCGCGGCTGTACCGAGACAAAAAGCAAGCTGCCGACCACCACCGTCAGCATGACCGCCACGACGCGCTGGTTACTGCGCGCCTGCGGTCGCACCGTCGTCGCTGGCGGATCGAGGGCCGGATTCACGTGTTGCTCAGCCACTGTCGGATGACGAAGCTGAGAAACACTGCGGCAGAGAACAGCGCCAGACCGATCGCAATGCGACGGCTGCTCTGCTCGCGCGACGGGTCGCGAGTCATCCGTGCGCCTCGGCCTGATTGAATACCGGCGGGTCCTCGAAGGTGTGATAGGGCGCCGGTGAGGGCACCGTCCATTCCAGCCCGTGCGCTCCGTCCCAAGGCCGGCTTGGGGCCTTGGCGCCGCCCTTCACTGCCTGGATGACGACCACCAGGACCAGCAACTGGCTGAAGCCGAAACCGAAAGCGCCAATGCTGGAAATCACGTTGAAGTCGGCGAACTGTTGTGCATAGTCCGGAATCCGCCGCGGCATACCGGCCAGGCCGAGGAAGTGCTGTGGGAAGAAAGCGATATTGAAGAAGATCATCGACAGCCAGAAGTGGAGTTTGCCGAGACCTTCGTTATACATGTGCCCCGTCCACTTCGGCAACCAGAAGTACAGGCCGGCGTAGGCCGAAAAGAGCGCTCCGGCGACCATCACGTAGTGGAAGTGGGCGACGACGTAATAGGTGTCCTGCAACTGGATGTCCACCGCCGTCATGGCCAGCACCAGGCCGGTCAGTCCGCCGATTGTAAACAGAACGAGGAAACCCAGCGCGAACAACATCGGCGTTTCAAAGCTCAGCGAGCCGCGCCACATGGTGGTGACCCAGTTGAAGACCTTGACCCCGGTAGGCACGGCAATCAGCATTGTCGCGTACATGAAGTAGAGCTGGCCGGTGAGCGGAATGCCCGTCACATACATGTGGTGCGCCCAGACAAAAAACGAGATCAGCCCGATGGCGGCAATGGCATAGACCATTGAGGCATAGCCGAACAGGGGCTTGCGCGAAAACGCCGGGATTACATGAGAAACGACGCCAAAGGCTGGCAAGGCAATGATATAAACCTCGGGATGACCAAAGAACCAGAAAATGTGCTGGAACAGTACCGGGTCACCGCCGCCGGCGGCGCTGAAGAAACTGGTACCGAAATGGCGGTCGGTGAGCAGCATGGTCACCGCGCCGGCCAGAATCGGCATCGAAGCGATCAGCAGGAAGGCGGTCACCAGCCACGTCCAGCAGAACAGCGGCATCTTCATGAGCGTCATGCCGGGCGTGCGCAGGTTGAGAATGGTGGTGACGATGTTGATCGACCCCATGATCGATGACATGCCGAGGATATGCACCGCGAAGATGGCCATGTCCATCCCCATCCCCATCTGGATGGATAGCGGCGGGTACAGGGTCCAGCCGGTTCCGGGGGCGCCCCCGGGAACGAAGATCGAAGCTGAGAGCAGGATTGCGGCCGGCGGCAGCAACCAGAAACTCCAGTTGTTCATCCGCGCGAAGGCCATGTCCGAAGCCCCGATCATCATCGGGATCATCCAGTTGGCGAAGCCGACGAAGGCCGGCATGATCGCTCCGAAGACCATGATCAGTGCGTGCAGCGTCAGCATCTGGTTATAGAACTCAGGGGACACGTACTGCAGTCCCGGGGCAAAAAGCTCCGCGCGCAGGATCAGCGACATCGCTCCGCCGACGAGGAACATCGCGAAGCTGAACCACAAGTACATCGTACCAATGTCCTTGTGATTGGTCGTCGTGACCCAGCGCTTCCAGCCCGTCGGGTGCCCGTGGCTATCGTGATCGTGGTTGCCGGCATAGCCGGCGTGTGACGTGGCTTGCATAGTCAGATTCTCCTGATGGCCTGTAGCGCGACTACTTGCCGCGAAGCGCTTTGACTTCGGCGGGCTGAATGACATCACCAAGCTTGTTGGTCCAAGCGTTGCGCTCATACGTGACGACGGCCGCGATATCCGTGTCACTCAACTGCGCTCCGAAGGCCGCCATGGCGGTACCCGTCTTGCCGTTGATGACGATGCCGAGATGACCCTGCTTCGGCCCCTTGGCGATCTTCGATCCGTCCAGTGCAGGGAACACGGGTGGCAACCCCGCGCCGGTGGCCTGGTGGCAGGCCGCACAGTTGGCGGTGTACACCTTCTCACCGCGGGCCACCAGTTCATCAAGCGTCCACACCTTGTTCGGGTCCTCAGCCGCCGCAGCCAGCTCCTGCTTCTGCTCGGCAGCCCACGCCGCGTACTTTTCCTCGGAGACGACCTCGACGACCACCGGCATGAAGCCATGGTCCTTGCCGCAAAGTTCTGAGCACTGCCCGCGGTAAGTGCCTTCCTTCTCGGCACGGAACCAGGTGTCGCGCAGAAATCCGGGAACGGCATCGGTCTTGACGGCAAAAGCGGGGACAGACCAGTTGTGAATCACATCGTTCGCCGTCGTCAGAATACGCACTTTCTTGCCGACCGGCACCACCAGCGGGCGATCCACCTCGAGCAGATAGTGCTCGCCCTTCGGAGCCTTGTTTTCGATCTGCTCGCGTGGCGTCGAAAGCACGCTCATGTACTTGACCCCCGCGGCGTCTCCGGTGAGATATTCGTAGCCCCATTTCCACTGATAGCCGGTCACCTTGATCGTCAGGTCCGGCCGCGAGGTATCGCGCATGTCCACCAGGGCAGACGTTGCCGGGAAGGCAATAGCGATCAGAATCAGCGTCGGCACTATCGTCCACGCAAGTTCGACAGTCGTGTTGTCGTGGAAGCTGGCCGCCCGGTGGCCCCTGGATTTGCGATGAACAACGATGGAATAGGCAACCACCGCAAAGACGCCAATGAAGATGACGACGATGACCCACAACAACAGACTGTGCAGGTGGTAGACGCGCCGCGCGACGGCAGTCACGGGCTCCTGCAGATTGAGTTCCCAGGCGGCGTTCGCCGCACCACTGAGCAACGCAAGCAGCCCGGCGGTCAACAGCCCGGTAAATCCGGGTCGCAAACGATTTGCGTAGCCATTCTTGTATGAGCAACCTGCCATTTTTCTTCTCCCTCCCCGCCAAGCTCGACGCCACGCAGAACAGCAACGGCGCGGACACCTGGCCCTTTTGAAAACGTACCAAAAAGGGTCCGTGCGGAACCCCGTTCCAGTTTCTCAGCAGAGGCGAAGGTTAACACACTCTTTTTGATATGAATCAATCTGAGGGGAAAAAAGTTCGGCTCCCGGGAGGGGTGCTGGCGCCGTCGTCGGAGTCAAAGAGAGCCATCTTTCGCCGCGTGGACCACCTTTCCCGTCCCTCGGATGAGGGCAAGGTGCTCGACTCTGGACCGCTCAGAGTCGATGTCGGGCGGCGGCAAGTGACCCTGGCCGGCAAGCCGGTCGATCTCACCGCCAAGGAGTTCGACCTGCTGTTGCACTTTGCCGAGCATCCGGGCCGCGTTTTCAGCCGCGCCCAACTCCTCGACAAGGTTTGGGGCTATAGCCACAGCGGTTACGAGCACACCGTCAATGCGCACATCAACCGACTGCGCGCGAAAATCGAGCCCAGTCCGAATCAGCCCGAGTTCATCCTCACGGTGTGGGGAGTGGGTTACAAGTTCCGCGACCAGTAGGCCGGCCGAACGTCCATGCTCCGGTCACTGTACGGCAAGCTGGCGATCGTTCTCATGTTGTTGTTCTTTGCCATCGGCGCCGCCTTCATCGCCGCGACGGAGCAGATGCTCGAAGGCCGCCGCCTGCTGGAACTGGCCGCCGATCTGATCATTGGCGCCATCGCCTTCTCGCTGCTCGCGGCCTTGATCGTCTTCAATCTGCTCACCCGGCGCCTGCGTCTGCTGGCCGCCCAGATGGACGCCTTTCGCGCCCGCGGACTCAGCCAACCGACGTGCGGCCTGAGCGCCAATCCAGAGGGTGACGAGATCGATCGCCTGGTCATGGCATTCCAGGAGATGTCGGACAGGATGGCCGCGCAGGTCCGGGCACTCGAACAGAGCGAGGAGCAGCGGCGGGAATTGCTCGCCAACGTGTCGCACGACCTGCGCACGCCACTGGCATCGATGCAGGGCTACCTGGAGATCCTGCTCCTGAAGCATGGCACGCTGCCCGCCGAGGAGGAACGAAGCTACCTCGAGATCGCAGCCAAGCACAGCGACCGACTGGGCAAACTGGTGCGCGACCTGTTCGAACTCACCAAACTCGAGGCCCACGACATCTTACTGATGCCGCGCACGTGCTGGTGCGCATCAGCGACACCGGCCGCGGAATTGCGCCGGAGGATTTGGCCCAGGTCTTCGATCGCTACTACCGCGTCGACCGCGGCGAGTTCGGCAGCGCGGGCAATGCCGGTCTCGGCCTGGCGATCACCCGCAGGATCGTCGAACTGCACGGCGGGCACATCGCCGTGGACAGCACTCCCGGTGTCGGAACCACTTTTTGTTTCGACCTGCCTGCCGTGCGGTGCACCGTCAACGCGGCCGCTTGATAGAGAAGGCGCATTCGCGCCAGCGAGTGACTGCGTGGCGATTCGGTTGGCTGGTCATGGCTTCTCGGGACCGTGCTTTCGATTGACTGCGGCGCCCGTGACCGGCCATACTCTCGGCGGTAGAGTTGAATTTCCGGTGCATGACATGGACTGTTCCGCGCTCAAGCTGAGTATGCGAAACTTCTTGGCGACTGGCTGGACGGTTGCGCGATTCCCTTGGGTAACGGCGGACAGCCAGGGACGATCGACGCCAGCCGATTACAGAGACTTCAAATGAGCGAGTTCATTCTCGAGACCTCCGGGTTGACCAAGGAGTTCAAGGGCTTTACCGCGGTCGCCAATGTCGATCTCAAGGTCCGTAGTGGTCACATCCACGCGATGATCGGGCCCAACGGCGCGGGCAAGACGACCGTCTTCAACCTGCTGACCAAGTTCCTGCCACCTACTTCGGGAACGATCCGATTTCGGGGCCGGGACATTACCCACACGGCCCCGGCGGCGACGGCTCGCTGCGGCATGGCACGTTCCTTTCAGATCTCGGCCATTTTTCCGCACCTCTCTGTGCTGGAGAATGTTCGTATCGGCCTGCAGCGCCGGCTGGGCACCTCGATGCACTTCTGGCGCTCGGCGAAGAGTCTCGACATCCTCAACGGCGAGGCAATGGCCTTGCTCGAATCGGTCGATCTCGCCACCTTTGCCGACACGGTCACCGCCGAGCTGCCGTACGGCCGCAAGCGGGCACTGGAGATCGCCACCACGCTGGCGCTCAAACCCGCGATGATGCTGCTCGACGAGCCGACCCAGGGGATGGGCCACGAGGACATCGGCCGTGTCGTCGAATTGATCCGCAAGGTTGCCAGGGAGCGCACCGTATTGCTGGTCGAGCACAACCTTTCGGTGGTCGCCAATCTCTGTGACTGGACCACCGTGCTGCAGCGCGGCAGCATCCTTGCCGAGGGGCCTTACGCAGAGGTCTCGAAGAACCGGCTGGTCCTCGAGGCCTACGTCGGATCGGCCGACGTGGCCGATGCCTACCACTAGACGGGCAGACCATTGACCAGCGCCCTGGCTGCCCATCCCGAATTCCTGCGGGTCACCGATCTGCACGACGGCGCTTTTCGCGCTCGCCCCCGGTGCGTCCGCCCAGGTTTCCGACGGGATCGTCAAGATCGGCGTGCTGACCGATCTCTCGGGAGCGTATTCCGACCTGGCAGGCCCAGGTTCCGTTCTCGCCACAAAGATGGCGATCGACGACTTCATTGCCAAGGAGAAGCCGGGCTTCAAGGTCGAACTGGTTTCCGCCGACCACCAGAACAAGGGTGACATTGCCGCCAACAAGGCGCGCGAATGGTTCGAACGCGACCAGGTCGATGTGCTCACCGATCTGGTCACCACGTCCACAGCGCTGGCAGTGATGAAGATCGCCAAGGAAAAGAACCGCATCGCGATCGTCAATGGCGCTGCCTCGACGCGCATCACCAACGAGGACTGCAACGACGTCACTGTTCATTACACCTACGACACCTACGCCGTCGCCAACGGCACCGCCAAGGCGGTGGTCAAGCAGGGCGGCAAGACCTGGTTCTTCCTGACCGCCGACTACGCCTTCGGTCACTCGCTAGAGAAGGATGCCACGGAGGTGGTCGTTGCCAACGGAGGCAAAGTGCTCGGCTCGGTCCGCCACCCCTTCCCCGGCTCGGACTTCTCGTCCTTCCTGCTCAAGGCACAGGCTTCGGGCGCACAGGTCATCGGCCTGGCCAACGCCGGTACCGACACGACGAATTCGATCAAGCAGGCGGCCGAGTTCGGCATCACGCCCAAACAGTCGCTCGCCGGCCTCCTGATGTTCATCACCGACGTCAATTCGCTGGGCCTCAAGGCCGCGCAGTCGATGTACCTGACCGAGGGTTTCTACTGGGATCTCAACGACGAAACGCGCGCCTTTGCCAAGCGTTTTTTCGCCCAGCACAAGCGTAACCCGACGATGGTTCAGGCCGGACAGTATTCGTCGACGATGCATTACCTGAAAGCGGTCAAGCAGGCCAACAGCGACGATGCGGCCGTGGTCATGGCGCAGATGAAGAAAATGCCGATCAACGACTTCTTCGCCAAGAACGGCAGGATCCGCGACGACGGACGCATGGTGCATGAGATGTACCTGTTCCAGGTCAAGAAGCCCGACGAGTCAAAGTATCCGTGGGACTACTACAACGTCCGCCAGACGATCCCCGCCGCGGAGGCGTTCCAGCCGCTGTCGGCGTCCAAGTGCCCGCTGGTCAAGAAATGATCGGCGTCCTGTAGCTTAAAATCGGTGCATCGCCCGGAACCTGCCACAAGCTGCGTTCCGGGCTCGGACGGATCTTCCTCCAGCCAGCAAACGCAATTATGTAACTTCTCAAAAAGCGCGGGCATGACCGTTCGCTGAATCTGGGATTCTTGCTTGCAGGTT
>NZ_FLQX01000002.1 GCF_900089955.1 Candidatus Accumulibacter aalborgensis
CTGTCCTCTACTCTACCCGACGGCTCCTTCACTATATGTTTGTTTGAATGTTAGACCTGACCCAATCGCGTGACGCGTCAGGGCTGTGCTTGACGCCCTTTCATGGAGGGTCATATACTCTCGTTGGTACCGTCTGATTTCCTATCCTTTCTTAAAACACGCATTAGGATGACACTCATGGCAACATTCTTGTTTAGTGGTCTTAGCAATGGAGGGACCATCGCTTTTAACCCGGTCAACGATATCCTAAGTTTCGACTCATCGACGATTGCGGCCGCAAGTGTCGCTGTAAGCTCGCCAAACACGTCCAGCGCGCTGTTCAGCGCAGCGGGTAAAGTCGTGCGGGTGGATGGCCTTTCTCTCGCTCAAGTCTCAGTCACAAACGTGACATTTGCAGACGGCAGCAGGATATTAGTCGGTGATGGCAGTGTTTCCACTTTATCTGACGAACTCGGCAACACGCTTTCTGGTACAAAGTTCGGCGATCTGATTCTGGGGTTAGGGGGCAACGACTCGATAATGGGCGGTATGGGCAACGACGTGCTCATTGGTGGCGGTGGAAATGACACTCTGGATGGGGGACCATGGTCTGTCATCGGCACTACCGACGCCAACGGGGGGCAGCCATATTTTCTAACTGGCATTTCGTCGCCTGAGCTGTCGCAGGACGGGCACTACCTAGTTTGGATGGGATTGGGCTCTAGTCAAATAGTGGAGTTTCGCAAGGATCTCGTTACGGGACAAGTTGACTTGATACAGGCCACCGCTAACCTCCAGACTGTTTCTGTCTCGGCGGACGGTCGATTTGTCGCCATGCAGTCGTTCGCTCAGCTTGTTCCGGGTGGGTCGGGAACCTCAACCGATGTCTACGTCAAAGATCTTCAGACTGGCGGGATAGTGAGGGCCTCGACCACTGCAGCTGGAGTGGCGGGCCGCTTCACTGTATTTGGTTCAGAGATTGCCGATGACGGACGCCATATTGGATTCCTTACCGGCTCCCCCATCCCAGGCGTCGGGGATTCGTTTGGCCCCGGCTTGGACAACCAACTTGTCGTGAAGAACCTGGACACGGGTGCCGTCAGTGCGGTCACGGTCGGTACTGGACTCCACGGCGGCACGGCCTTTGGCGACTATCAAATGTCCGCCAATGCACGTTTCGTCGCGTTCTCCAGTAATGGCACTCTTGTGGCGAGTGATACTGACGCCTCGTTCGACGTTTATGTCAAGGACATGGAGACAAATACTCTCACCCTTGCTTCGGTAGCGCCGGACGGATCGAACCTGAATGGCGCCTTCAATGTGGATATGAGCTCCGACGGGCAATTTGTAACCTTCCTTAGCGGTACTGATGTTCAGAAGCCCCTCAGCCTCTATTGGCGCAACATGGAGACGGCAGAAGTCCGGCTAGTGAGCCTTTCGGCAACAAACAGCCCGTTTGGCGGACTGCAGCAGAGCTCTGGGCCCGCAATCTCCGACGACGGGCGGTTCATAGTTTTTCAGGGGCTGCGGGCGGCTTCTGCAAGTTCTTTCGTCGACGACGGTATTCGAGTTTGGGATCGTGACACCGGACAGATTGCGTTAGTATCGAAGGCTATTGATGGATCGCTTGCCACGGGCGTGGAACCAGCGATTTCCGGCGATGGTCGACTCATCACGTTTCGGAGCAAAGCGTCAAATATTGTTTCGGGAGATGCAAACGGATCTGAGGATATTTTTGTACTCGGCAATCCGCTTTACAGCGGTCCACAGCCTGCTGGAGCTGGAGGTATTGACGTCGCGGTCTTCAGCGGCAACCTCACCAACTACGCGCTTACCAAGACTGGCAGCAGTTATACTGTCCGGGATCTGACCGGTACCGACGGCATAGACACTATATCGAATGTTGAACGCCTGAAATTCGCCAATGTCAGTCTTGCACTCGACGTCGATGGGAACGCCGGCAAAGTGGCCAAGATACTTGGTGCCGTCTTCGGCAGAGAATCCGTATCCAACAAAGAGTATGTCGGTATAGGATTAAACCTGATCGACGGTGGAATGACCTACGAAGCATTGGCGGGATTGGCCATCGGCGTTACCGGAAAAAAGGCGCCAGTCGACGTTGTCGACCTACTGTGGACTAATGTAGTCGGAAGTCACCCAAGCCCCGGTCAAGCCCAACCATTTGTCGATATGTTGAACAATGGAATGACTACAGCCGCCTTGGTAGTCCTAGCTAGTGACACCGCTTTAAACCAAATAAACGTCAACTTGGTTGGCCTGCAGCAGACTGGGTTGGAGTATATTTAGCAGCGCGTAGGGTGCAATAAGCGAAGCGCATAGCACCGCCTACCGAATACCGGAGTCGACCGCAGGCGAGAGTCCCAAGGTAGAGTAGCTGCGAGCAATCGGGGACAGGCCACCGCTACCCCGCGGCCCGATCTCCTCCAGCTTCAACCACTGCACTCGGGAAAACGCGTTCCGGCTATGGGTCACCAAGGCCGCGCCGAGGCTAGTGGCATGGGCGGCGATGAGGGTGTCCATCGGGCCGATGGGCACCCCGTGGCGCTCCCGATCTGCCCGGATGTACACCTCGTCCACAGCGAAACGAAACGCCTTGGGCAAGCGCACCTCCTGGCTGTTGCCTTGCTTGAACACTTTGGCGTAATCATCTGGCGCCTCCTGTCGTGGCAGCATTCAAGCATAGACACAACAGTGCAGAAAAACCTCTACGAATTTCCCGCTCCAGAACGTTTACAAGGGCACCGGCGCTCACTCGGGCGGACACGCATCCTCCATCACCGCCTCGATCTCGCTCACCGGCAGATCAAAAAACCGCGCGATCTCCGCTGCCACATCTCCCTGCGCCAGCCGCTCGCGCACCTCCGCCTTCCAGCCGTCGAGCCCTAGACTCAAGGAGCGCCCGGCCTTCTCGCCCGCCACCGTTTCGCCGCCCAACTCGGCGTACTTGTTGGCGTAGCCGCGCGGGGTGATCATCAGGCCTTCATCGATGAAGGTGCTGCTGTTGCCGATCAACACGGTGGTAAGCATGCCGATATCGCAGTCGGCCATCTGCGCGAGAGTCGTAAGCTGGATCGACTGCTTCTTCCGGTAGGCGGACTTGACCACCGCCACCGGCGTTTCCGGCGAGCGATGCTTGAGCAGGATGCGCCGGGCCTCGACGATCTGGCCGGTGCGGCGGCCGCTCCTCGGGTTGTAGAGCGCGACGACGAAGTCGGCGCGCGCTGCGGCGTCGAGCCGGCGGGCGATGACCGGCCAGGGCGTGAGCAGGTCGGAAAGCGAGATCGAGCAGAAGTCGTGCGTCAGCGGTGCGCCGACCAGCGCTGCACAAGCGGAGAGCGCCGTGGCGCCGGGGACGACCTCGACGGTGATTCCCGATCCGGGCCGCCAGCCGGATTGCAGCAACACTTCGTAGGTCGGGCCGGCCATACCGTAGACGCCGATGTCGCCCGACGAGATCACCGCTACGGTCTTGCCCTGGCGCGCGTGCTCCCAGGCTTCATTGCAGCGATCGAGTTCCTCGGTCATTCCCTTGCGGATGACTTCCTTGCCTTCGAGGAGGTCGTGCACCAGCTTGACGTAAGTCGAATAACCGATGACCACGTCGGCCTCGGCGATGGCGGAGCGGGCACGGTAGCTCATGTGCTCCTGAGCACCAGGGCCGAAGCCCACGAGAATGATTTTGCCGGTTATGGGGGCGGTGTCGGGTGCGTTCATGGGGAGATCCGTGCAATGGAGACTGTCGCGTTACGGCCATCGGGGCCTTGCGCCTTGTGTTTTTCGATGAGCAGCTCGTTCTTGTTGCCGGCGCCGGCAGCGAGCAGCGCGGCGGCTTCGGAAACCGAAGGCGTGCCGGTGTACTTGCGCACTGTTTCCGAGGGGTTGGGCACTTCGACCGCGGCGAGTTCGGCGGCCGGGTAGAAGCGGACCTGCCAGCCGTTGGCCGTTGCCACCTGCAGCAGACCGATTTCGTCGGCCTTGAGGTCGATGCTCGCCACCGCCCGTACGTCGGCCAGACGCCCGCCGCAGGCAGCCAGTGCTTCTTCGATGACGCGGACAATCGTCGCCGCCGGTGTCCCCCGGTCACAGCCGAGACCGAGGGCGATCGGCTCACGCCGCGCTACCGCCGACGCGCGGCTCATGCGCTGCGACCCGGCCGGTAGATGATCCGCTTGCCGGCCAAGCGGGACGCATACTCGGCCGGCAGCTCGCGCGCGCTGATCCAGAGAACGGCGGCAAAGCGCTCGGGATCGACGTCTTCGAGGCGCTTGAAGCAGTGCACGTTGGCCGGCAGGGGAACGCTGCGACCGTTGGCGTGCTGCGTCCACCAGTCGCTGCTGCCGGCTTCCTGCACCAAGGCCACAGGCTCGTCGTTGACCACCGCGGCGCTGGCGCGGACCAGTTCGGCGTGTGTCGCCTCGAAGGTCCAGCCGAGTTCTCGGCCGAGCAGGTCGACGGCCAGCGTCTGGCGGGCGTCGGAAGCGGTGGTCAGCACCGGCGTCGCGCCGAGCGCGGTGGCAAGGTGGCCGGCCAGCGCGTTGGCGCCGCCGAGGTGGCCGGAGAGGACAGGAATGGCGAACCTGCCGGCCTCGTCGACGACTACCACCGCCGGGTCAAGCTCCTTGCCACGCAGGTGCGGCGCGATCAGGCGGACAACGGCACCGAGCGAAACGATGGCCACGATTCCGTTGAAAGCGGCAAACAGCGCCGGCACCTGGTCGCCGACCTTGCCGGCGTAGCAGTGCGCCGCGCCGGGTGCGGCAGCTTCGGCTTGGCGAGCAAACTTGTCCGGGGCGAACAACTGCGCGCCGGGCAACGCGGCGACAACCCGGCCGGCCAGCGCGATACCGTGGCGTGTGATCGAGACGACGGCGACCTTCATGCGCTCTCGGTGGCCAGTGTTTTCAGCGTGGCCAGCGCATCCTTGCGTGAGCGGCAGCCACGACGCAGTTCGCCGCGCTCGCGCTTGGGGTTCTGAACCAGCATCAGCGACAGGTAATTGGCCTTTTCACCTTTCAAGGTGGCCAGGTCGTGCACGACGCGTTCGTCGGGAGCGCCGACCTTTTCGACGAAACAACTGGTATTGAGCAGACCGCGGCGCTCGAGCAACTCGATGATCTCATCGACCAGCGGCTTGACCTTGAGCAGGACAACGGTATCGAACTCGTCGAGCAGGTGGTCGATGACGCCAACGCCGTAGGCGGCGGGGATCACGGCCAGCGTTTCGTCCTCCTCGGCCAGCGTGATGCCGGTGCTGGCGGCCGCCGCAGCGAAGGAGCTGACACCGGGAATCGTCTCCACGGCGACTTCGGGAACGAGTTCGCGGACGACACGCGCAAGATGGCCGAAGGTCGAGAAGGTCGATGCGTCGCCTTCGACGAGGAAGACGAGGTCGCGGCCGTCGGCCAGCAGTTCGACGGTGCGTGCCGCGGCGCGCGCCCAGGCCTTGGTCAGGATCTCCGCATCGCGAGTCATCGGGAAGATCAACTGCTCGGCATCGTCCGGAATGGCCAGTCCGCCGCGCGCAACGATCGACAACGCGTACGACGTCTCTTCGGCTTTCTTGACCGGATACAGCCAGCGGGTACCGGATTCGAGGACTGTCCACGCGCGGCGGGTGATCAGTTCAGGGTCGCCGGGGCCCAGAGAGGCGCCGATCAGTTTTCCGTAAGCGGGCATTCTTTCTCCTTGTTAGCGGTGATGATCCACACCGGGTTCTGGGCGACCAGCCGGTGCATGTCGAGAATCGGCTGGCTGCGGCTGGCCTGGAGCTGGACGACGTCCCAGGTGGCACCAACGGCGACCAGCGCGGTGGTGGCGGTGGCGAGGTTTTCAAGGGTGACGAGGTTGATCACCAGACGTCCTTGGGGTTGCAGGCGGGCCATGATCAAGCGAATCAAGTCGCCGAGTTCGCCGCCCGAACCGCCGATGAAGACGGCATCCGGGTCCGGCCAGGTGTCGAGCTGAGCCGGCGCCTTGCCCTCGACCAGCGTGTAGTTGCCGATGCGAAAGCGGGCGGCATTGGCTCGCGCGTTGGCAGCGTCGCCTGGGTTCTTCTCGATCGCCCAGACGTGACCCAGCGGGGCCAGTCGCGCCGCTTCGAGGCCGACCGACCCGGAACCGGCGCCGATATCCCAAACCATCGCGTCGGCCGTCAGACGCAGCCGGGCCAGCGAAACGGCGCGCACTTCCTGCTTGGTGATCAAGCCCTTGTCCGGAGCGCGCTGCTGGTATTCGAGGTCGTCGAAACCGAAAGTGGCTTGGCGGGCGTCGGCTGGACGTTCGACGAGAACGACATTCGGCTCGGGAAATTCGCGGCTGGCGGCCTCAGCGGCAGTCAGATCCGGAAAGACCTGCTCGTCGGCCAGGAGCAGGCGGCAGGCAACCGACAGCTTCGGCTCGTCGCCATGGCCAGCGGCGATGAGCGCCCGCGCCAGCCGCGCCGGGCTGTTTTCCGGCCCGGTGAACACCGCTACCAGTGGATGCAGCGCGATGGTCCGCATCACCGGGTACAGGCCGTGCCCAGGCCCCGCACCGACGAACCACTCGCCGGCGTCGGTACTGTGGCAGGAGGCAATGCGCAGTTTCTGCCAGGGCTTGTGGAAGCGGGCGCAGGCCACTTGCACGGTCGACGGCGCCGGCAGAATATCGACGGCCGCCACGCCGAGTCTGCCGATCAGGAAAGAGGCAATGCCGTGGCACAGGGGGTCGCCGGTGGCCAGCACGACGACCGACTGCCCGACAGCGTGGGCAGATTGTATCCATTCCGGAACCCTGCCGAGTTGGCCATCCATGTCTTTCAGTGTCCGGTCGGCCGGCAGGTGTGGGCGCACCAGAGCAAGCGTGCGGCCGGCACCGATGACCAGGTCGGCGGCGCCAAGGCACCGGCAGGCGTGGTCGGACAGGCCCGCCCAGCCGTCGTCGAGGATGCCGATCAGCGTGCAAGCCATGGGCAAGTCAGGCGAAAGCACGGACTTCATCCTCTTCGACGCGGACGATGAAGCGCCCCTCGAAATCGCAAACCAGGATCGTCAGCCGATACGGACCCGGGTAACAGGCTTTGAGGCTCTGGATCGCGCGGCCGGCAAGCGCGCGGTGAAAGGCTTCGGTCAGTCCCAGCACGGCCAGGCGCTCGGCGGCGAAGCGGGCCGTCTCGGCAGAGCGAATCGCCTCGACGAGGTCCGCCGGCGCACCGACGCCTTGCGCCGCTTCGGCAAGCAGGTCACGGTCGATCTCGGCCTTCCAGGCGTGCGTCACGGCCAGTCCCTGGCCCATCTTGGTCAGTTTGCCGACCATCGCGCCGACGTAGACATGGGCCATTTCCCGTTTGGCGGCGCTCTGGAAAGCGGCCTTGACGAAATCGCCCATTTGCACGAAGCACGCTTCAGCGAACTCCGGCAGTTGGCGCATGGCGAACTTCTCGGTGCGTCCGCCCGTGGTGAAAACGACGCACGTCTGGCCTTGTCTCGCCGCCACCTCAACTGCCTGCACGACGCTGGCGCGGAAGGCTGCGGTCGAGTAGGGCCGCACGATGCCGGTGGTGCCGAGGATCGAAATGCCGCCCAGGATGCCGAGACGCGCATTGAGCGTCTTTCTGGCCATTTCCTCGCCGCCGGGCACCGAAAGGGTGACCGCCAGGCCGTCGTGGACCAGCAGTTCGCCAGCGGCAGCGCGCACGTTGTCACGGATATTGCGCTGCGGCACCGGGTTGATCGCCGGGCCGCCGACTTCGAGGCCGAGGCCGTCCATGGTGACGGTACCGACGCCAGGGCCGCCGTGCAGTTCGATCTCGCCGGCGCGCTGCGGCAACAGCCGCACGTCGGCGGTCATGTGCGCGCCGTGCGTGGCGTCAGGATCGTCGCCGGCGTCCTTGACGATCACCGCATGCGCGCGGCGCTCGGGGCCATCGCCGTCGACGCGGCCGTCGCTGACGGCAAAGCTGACCTCGCGGCCGTTTGGCAGGTGGCAGGTGACACTCTCCGGTACCTCGCCGTTCACCATTCCCAGCGTTGCGGCGCGGGCTGCCGCCGCCGAGCAGGCGCCAGTGGTAAAGCCGGTGCGGTTGCCGCGGCTGCGTCGCGTATCGGACTTGCGAATCTTGGGCTGCGCATGCCCGCCCTCGCTCATGCGGCGGGTTGGCTTTCGGCGAGTGACAACAAGGCGTGAATCGCGGCGACGACCAGCGTCGATCCACCCTTGCGGCCGCGAATCGCCACCCAGGGAATGTCTGCGACGGTCATCAGCAAGTCCTTCGCTTCGGCGGCCGAGACGAAACCAACCGGCATGCCGATCACCAGCGCCGGGCGGACACCGTCCTCACGGATCAGGCGTACCACCTCGATCAGCGCCGTCGGCGCATTGCCGATAGCGATGATCGCGCCGTCGAGCTTGCCTGCGCGCTGCGCCTTGCGCATCGCCTGCACGGCGCGCGTCGTCCCCTCGGCCCGCGCCCGCGCGATGACATCGGCGTCGGAAATATAATGCTGCGTAGACAAGCCGAAATGCTGCAGGCGCGACTTCGACAGGCCGCTGCAGATCATTTCGACGTCAGCGACGATCGGCGTGCCGCCCTTGACCACGGCGGCCAGACCGGCGGCCATGGCCTGCGGGTGGAAAACCGTCAGACCGTTGAAATCAAAGTCGGCATTGGCGTGGATCATGCGCCGGACCAGCGGCCATTGCTCTGGCGTGTAGTCGTGCGGCCCGACTTCGGCATCGATGATGGCGAAAGAGTCGTGCTCGATGGCGCGGCCGGCGGCGGTCAGTTGTTCAGTGACGCGATTGGTGGTCAGGGCAGTCATGGCGGTTCAGATGTGGGCGAGGGGTTGATCGTGGTGGTCGTGATGCTCATGGTGATCGTACGCATGCGGTTGAGCGTGTCCCTCGGGTTCATGGGCATGGCCGCCGCTGAAGGTAATCGTATGGCTATGGTCGTGCAGATGCTCGGCCTCGGCCGCTTCGCGGTACTTGCAGCCGTCGCATTCGAGCAGGCCGCCGCCGGGCAGCTCGCGGCCGGCGACCTTGGCATCGAGCAGGTCGAAGACGCCCTTGTCAAAACCGAAATAGCTGCCCAGGGCAAAGGCGATCTGGGGATACTGCTGCCGCAACCGCTCGACCTGCGCCTTGATGCGCTCGATCAGCACGCCGTTGAACAGGTAGACCGGCACGACGCAGATCTGCGTCATTCCCAGGCGTGCCTGACGCTGCACGACGGTCTCCAGACGCGGCCAGGTGACGCCGGTAAAGGCCAGGTCGACGAGTTCGTGGTCGTTGGCCTCGAAAAGCCAGCGCGCCACTTTGGCCAGTTCGCCGTTGGCACCGGCGTCCGACGAGCCGCGGCCGAGCACGACGACGCCGGTGGTTTGCGGGTCGGGCATGGCCAGCGATTTCATCAGGCGATCGAGCTGGCCTTGCAGGACAGCGAAGATCTCGCGCCCCATGCCGAGGTGGCGCGTGCAGAGAAAGGCGACGTCGGGATGATTGGCGCGGGCAGCCTCCATCGCCGCCGGCAGTTCCATCTTGACGTGGCCAGCGGCGTTGAGAATGAAGGGAATGACCAGCACCTGACGGGCACCCCGCGCGGCGCGTTCGAGACCCTCGGCGAGCAAGACCTCGGCGTGCTCGATGAAGCACAACTCGATCCGCCAGTCCGGATGGCGTTCGCGCCACTCCTCGGCAAAACGCTCGATTTCCGCGTTGCCTTCGGGGTGGCGCGAGCCGTGGGCGGCGAGCAGGAAGGTCGTCGAATTATCCATGCGGGTCATCCATGCGGGTTATCCATGCGAATTCTCCTTATCTGTTATTCCGAGGCCCGCCGGAAGCGGTGCGTGAAGCTTGCGTCGTAGAGTTTCGATTTCTTCAGATCCGGCCAATGGCGTGCGCCGAGGGTCGGACTGGCGATGATCATCGCCTGGCTGCTGATCTTTTCGCTGCGGCACTTGTCGCGAATATCGGCAACGGTGCCGCGGATGATCTTTTCCTCGCCTGGCCAGCTCGCCTTCTGCACCACCAGCATCGGCGCATCGTCGCGCCAACCGGCGGCGCGCAGTGCGCTGACCACTTGCTGCAGCAGGGTGATCGAGAGGTACACGCACAGCGTGCAGTGATGCCGCGCCAGTTCTTCGAGCGATTCGCCTTCAGGCATTGGCGTGCGCCCCTCGACGCGGGTCAGGATTACCGTCTGCGTCACCTCGGGCAGCGTCAGGCTCTCGACCGCCGCCGCCGCCGCCGCCATCGCCGACGTGACTCCCGGCACCACGCCAATGTCCACGCCAGCGGCGTCGAGCGGCTGAGCCATCTCGATCAGCGCACCGTAGAGCGACGGGTCGCCGGTCTGCAGACGCAAGACGGTTTCATTGGCCTGTGCCCGAGCAACCAGCCAGGCGATGATTTCTTCCAGCGCCATGTCTTTCGAATCGGCGATCTCGCAGCCCGCCGACGCCCAGCGCATCGCCGCAGCCGAGACCAGCGAACCGGCAAAAAGGATCGCTCCGGCGCGGGCGATCAGGTCGCGGCCCTTGACCGTGACCAGGTCCGGATCGCCCGGACCGGCACCGACGAACCATACCTTGCCCATACTCAACGCCCCCCCCGGCGCGCCGGCAAGATGCAGCGGGCAAAGCGATGGCGGAGGGATTGACGACCGTCCAGCGAGCGGGAAGGGGAGGGGAAAGCGGATGGCGGTGGAGATTGGCTACGCATGACGACGGCCTCAAATGCTATGAAAGTCGCGCGAGCGACTCACCAGGCAGCGGGGCAAAAAGCCGCGCCACAGCCGCCGGGTTCGATGGAAAATAAAGGTGCAGATACGAGGCGTGCAGGCGTCCGAGACGATAGACCGCTTCGCCACGCCGTCCGGCGCGCGCGCCGACGCTGGCGGCGATCGGCTCAAGCGCGCACTCCAACCGCGAATAATGGAAGGTGTGGCCGCGCAAGGACCCCTCAGGCAGCTCGACGCCGTGCAAGCCGAGGTTGGCCAGCCGGGTGAGCATCGTCGCCTGCCCCGGCAGCAGGCCGACCATCTCACCACTCTTGCCTTGGGCATCGGTCAGCGATTCGAGGAGATAGAGCATGCCACCGCACTCGGCGACGATCGGCTTGCCGGCGGTGTGGTGCGCGCGCAGCGCGGCCTTCAACGCGCTGTTAGCGGCGAGTTGATCGAGATGCAGTTCGGGATAGCCACCCGGCAGATAAAGCGCATCGGCGTCGGGTAGCGTGCCGTCGGTGAGCGGCGAGAAGAAGGTGAGCACGGCACCCAGTTCGCGCAGTAGATCGAGATTGGCGCGATAGAGAAAGGCAAAGGCCGCATCGCGGCCCACGGCGATGCGCACACCCGCAAGCCCCTGCGCCTGCAGGCGCGGCGCCGGCGCGCTGAACGCCACGCGCGGCGGCATCACTTCATCCACCCCGTTCAACGCGGCTGCGGCACGGGCGATGCGCGCGTCGAGATCGTCGACCTCGGCGGCCTGGACCAGGCCAAGGTGGCGTTCCGGCAGCGCGATGTCCGCGTCGCGCGCCAGCCAGCCGAAAGATCGCACGCCCGGCGGCAGGCTCTCGGCAAGCATCTCGTAGTGGCGCTCGCCAGCCACGCGGTTGGCAAAGACGCCGGCGAAGGGCAGTTCCGGCCGGTAGGTCGCCAGCCCGTGCGCGAGCGCGCCGAAGGTTTGCGCCATGGCACCACCGTCGATCACGGCGACGATCGGGATCCCGAACAGCGCGGCGAGGTCAGCGCTCGAACGGTCGCCGTCGAACAGTCCCATCACCCCTTCGACGAGGATCAGGTCGGCATCGCCCGCTGCCTCATAAAGAAGCTGGCGGCAGTGATCCTCGCCGCCCATCCACAAGTCGAGCTGATAGACCGGCGCACCCGATGCCCGTTCGAGAATCATGGGATCGAGGAAATCGGGGCCGGTTTTGAATACCCGTACGCGCAGCCCACGCCGGTGATGGTAATGCGCCAGCGCGGCGGTGACCGTGGTCTTGCCCTGGCCGGAGGCGGGCGCCGAAACGAACATCGCTGGCACCGCGATCACCGGTCTCACAGGTCTCACAGCGCTCAAAGATCGACCCCCTTCTGCGCCCGCACGCCGGCGCGGAAAGCGTGTTTGACGTCGCGCAACTCGCTGACCGTATCGGCAGCGTCGCACAGCGCGTCCGGCGCGCCGCGGCCGGTGATCACCACATGCTGCATCGGCGGGCGGGCCTCGAGGTCGGCAAGGACGGTCGCCAGATCGAGCCAGCCGCGCTTGAGCAGATAGGTCAGTTCATCGAGAACGACGAGTCCCAACGACGCGTCGCGCAGCATCGCGCGCGCCACCGCCCAACCGTTTTGCGCGGTTTCGGTGTCGCGCGTCAGGTCCTGTGTTTCCCAGGTGAAGCCTTCGCCAAGCACCCGCCACACCACACCGGCCTGACGGCTGAGGAACGCCTCTTCGCCGGTATCCGAGCGCCCCTTGATGAACTGCGCGACTCCCACATGCAGGCCGTGGCCGAGGGCGCGCGCCACCATGCCGAAAGCCGAGCTCGACTTACCCTTGCCATTGCCGGTGAGCACCAGCAGCAGACCCTTGTCCTGGTCGGCGCGGGCAATCGCTGCGTCGACCACGGCTTTCTTGCGCTCCATGCGCGCGCGGTGGCTCTCTTCGGGGTCAATGGGCAGCAAATGCACGCGTTCTCCTGTGCGCGCACCGACGCGCGTTCAATAATGCCAGCAAGGCACACGTACAGGAGGGAAACCGGAGAAGTGGGCAAGAACCCAGAACACCGAGACATCGCCCGCCGCAATGCCGATTCGCATGTCTCAGGCCGGTCTCCGGGCTCACGAGCGGGTTTGACCCCTGAACCTGCGCCTTCCCGTGCGTGGGCACCGTGGCGTACTGCAGATCCTTGCTCTCGTCTACCGTTGCGGGGGCAGCGCCGGGATGGCTGTGGTCTGCAGAACAGGCCAAGCGTACCGGCTTCCCATTTCATCCTTCGGGTGGCTACCGTCGGGATACCTGAAACATCGCTGCTTTTTACTCTGCTCGGGGCGGCCCTGTCAAGCACGTCCACAATCGGTGCTGCGAGCGCCTGCCTTCAGGCTGCCGGGAAGAGTCGCGCCCACCCATCGGGTCGACGATTCCGATTCGTCCGGCGCGAGTCCGCGCCTGCCGCGAGTGCCGCGCCACAGTCCCTGGAGGGGCCAGAGAACGAGTCTCGCCAGCGGATGGGCAGTCTTCTCGAAGCGCACCCGGCCACTGCCAATGGCTTCCAGCAAGGCCAGGCCATGACCACGAACGAGGTGGCTGTCGCCGGGCGCCAGAAAGATGTCGCCGGCCTCGCCTTCGACGGTCAGCCAGAGCAGACCGGCGGTGCAGGTCACGAGAACGCCCCTGGCCGAGAGCAAGCGGATCGGCGCGTTGTGGGCGAGGCATAGTTCGCTGTGGTACAGGTCGAGGTCCATGGCGGTCTCTCCGTTCGTTGTGGTGACGATGAGAAGTGTAGGGCGCCAGACGCTTATGGTACAGTTACATACAGATAGAATTGTGACCGGCACAATTGTCTTTGTCCTGAATTGTACTGGTTTAAATGAGCGGCAACTGTACTGGTGGAGGAAGCATGGAAAGCGCACTCTTGCGTTACGAACAGCTGGCAGAGGACTTGAGCGGCATCATCGTCACCGGCAATCTGCTCCCTGGTGAGCGCCTGCCGTCGGTGCGGCGATTGTCGCGCGAGCGCCGGCTGTCGGTGTCCACGGTGGTCCAGGCCCTGCGCCAACTGGAGGACCGTGGGCTGGTCGAAGCGCGGCCGCAGTCCGGGTACTTCGTGCGCCACGCGGCAGCGCGACGGGCGCAGCCCACCGCCCGTTCGACGCCCGACGAGCCGGTGCCGGTGGACGTCAGTCAGCGGCTGATGCGCGTCCTGCGGAGCGGCATGCAGGCCGGCGTGGCGCCGCTGGCCGCGGCCCTGCCCGCGTCTGCGCTGCTGCCGCTGGCCGCCCTGCAGCGGCTCTACGGCAGCGTCGCACGCCGCCATCCTCGGCTGCTCGAAGGCGGCAGCCACATCAACACCGACGAACCGGCGCTGGTCCGCCAGCTCGTCCTGCACTCCGTCGCCTGGGCCGGACCGCAGTTGGCCAGCGAGCTGGTGATCACCAACTCCTGCACCGAGGCCCTGGGGCTCTGCCTGCGGGCGGTGACTCAGCCAGGCGATACGGTGGCCGTCGAATCGCCAGCCTATTACCTGATGCTCCAGTTGCTCGAACTCCTCGGGCTGAAAGCGCTCGAGATCCCGACCGACCCGCGCAGTGGGCTGTCGATCGAGGCGCTTGACCTCGCCACCCGCGACGGCAAGGTCGCCGCCTGCCTGCTGGTGCCCAATGCCAGCAACCCGCTGGGCAGCATCATGCCCGACGAGCACAAGCGCCGGCTGGCCAAGCTGACCGCCGAACGCGGCGTGGCGGTGATCGAGGACGACATCTACGGCGATCTCCATTTCGGCGTCGAACGTCCCCGGCCGATCAAGGCTTTCGACAAGGCCGGCAACGTGATGCTCTGTTCGTCTTTTTCCAAGTCCCTGTCGCCGGCGCTGCGCATCGGTTTCGTCGCCGCCGGCCGCTACCGGCCGCAGGTCACCTTGCAGAAAACGATCACCAGCGGCGGCACCAATCCGATCACCCAGCATGTCCTCGCCGAGTATCTCGAATCAGGTGCTTACGAGCGTCACATGCGCGGCTTGCGGCGCAGCTACGAGCGCCAGGTCGATGCCATGCGAGCCGCCGTGGCGCGATACTTCCCGGCCGCGACGCGCATCACGCAGCCGCAGGGAGGATTCGTCCTGTGGGTCGAACTGGCCGACGAGGTCGACACCAGCGCGCTGCATGAGCGCGCAATTGCTGCTCGCGTCGCCTACGTGCCGGGCGAACTCTTCTCGGCCAGCGGCATGTATCGCAACTGCCTGCGGCTCAACTGCGGCCACCCGCACAGCGCCGACATCGAAGACGCCGTGCGGCGCCTCGGTGCGCTGATCGCGGCCTGACTTCAGACCTGATCCGACTCTCGTCGCCCCGCGCCGTGCGTCTGCCCGTCGCGCCGGTCGCGGTGAGAAATCTCCAGCACGCGCGCTCTCTGCGCCAGTTGTTCGACCAGCGCAGCGGCTGCGCTGCGATTGGCCGCGTCCAGGTTGGCATCCCACTCGTCAAGCAGATAGAGCGGGTGGTTCGTTTTCGCGACGACCTCCCTGAGAACCCGCAACTGTCGTTCGCCCGAGGAATAACCCTTTTTCAGTGCTGATTCCTCTTCGGCGTTGAGATCGGCAGCGTCTTCCGCTTCGCCCTCGAGATCGGCATCGTCGGCAACGGCCAGCCAGGACGGGCCGTCGCCCGCGCCGGCACTGGCATTGAACTCGAAGGCCAGGCGATCGTGTGTCGGCCAGTAGAAAGCCTGTCCGCGCAGTTGGCCCTTGAGCGCGGCAAGCAGCGTGGACTTGCCGCTGCCATTGCCGCCGCGCAAGGCTACCAGACCGGTCGGCATGGACAGAACGTATTGGACCGCGTCGGCCAACGACGAGCAGTCGTGTTCTTGCTCACCCTCCTTGAAGACCAGGCGTCCGAAACCGATACGGTCAAGGAAATCGGCGTCCGGCGGAGGCTGTATGTGTTCGCAAACGCCCTTGATGCGCGTCCATACGGAGATCAGATCGGTCATGCCGGTGGTCAGCTGATGCATGTCCAGCGTCATTTCGATCTGGCGTGGCAAGGTGGCTGCCAGGGCGATCAACAAGGCCGTGTTGCCCTGGTCCTGGATGGCCACCCAGGCGGTGGTCGACAGCACCACCACCAGGGCGATCACGCCGCTGATCGCGGCCCACCCTTCGCGCGCCAGAATCGCCCTGATCTGCGCCACGACGGCGTCACTCAGGCGCTGGCGAAAGTCGCGATGCCAGAGGGCGAAATTGTAACGGTTGCCGCTGAAGATGTTGTCCCAGGCATTGTAGGTCCGCGCCCGCATGCGGTTGGTCATCCGCTGGTTGTGCAGAAAGGCCACCGCCAGCGGCCTGCGCAGCAGCCACTGCAGGGTGATCAGGATGGTGAATGCTACCGCGAAGGAGATCGGCAGGCCGACGTCGATTTCGAAGCCCAGGACCAGTGAATTGAACAGCATGAGAAAGAAGAGGCGGAGATAGAATTGCAGGTTGTAGATCAGATCGAAGCAGATATCAAAGGCTTCGCTGGTCAGGAACGGCTCAACCTGCTCGCGGACGCTTTGTTCGGCCAGCAACGCAGTCTGGAAGCGGTTACGCCGCGCGAAATAGAGCATGTAACGTCCATAGGCGCCAAAGCCGGCGCGTTCGGCGAAGATCCAGCTCACCGCTCCGGCGATGTAGGAAACCGTCTGCGCAACAATGATGGCGATGAAGGCGCCGGCCGAAACGTGTTCCTCAGTGATGTCGCGGGCAATCTCGATCACCAGCCAGGTGGTTACCGCGCCGCTCGCTTCCTGCGCGATGATCAGCACCAGCATGCTGACGGCCGCCGGGCCGAGGAAGAAGCGGAGAAAGTCCAGGGGCTGAAACGTCGCTGCAGACGGGACGGACATGGGCGGCTAACAGGCTAGAAGGGTATGTGACTCACCCGCAAGAGACACGAACGGGCGGACGGAGATTGCTTCACCAGCCAATGCCGACCCTGAAAAAAAGCACGGGAAGCAGACCTGCGTCTGCTTCCCGTGCTCTTCACGACAGGCAAAGCCTGTCATGGGTCTTTAGGCAGCAGGCTTTGCCTTGCCTTTGGATTTCTTTTTCTTGGTAGCCATGTTTAGCTCCTATAAGTAAAGGTTGACGAAAACTTCGACTGACAAGCGATATAGCTCGCAAAAAAAAGTATAACAGAATGTGGATAGCGCGCAAGAAACACATTCTTTTCGAGAGGCTTGCATGGTGTTGCTCAAGTGCACAGACAGGAAGCCAAGGCTGCTGAGATAATGCCAGGCGACTCGCTGGGCAGCGCGCTCGTTCACCGCGACCGCGACCCCGCCGCAGATCAGGTCTCCTGGTGAGGCGTGTCCGGTGTTGCCGGCGCTGCGTGCCAGTTCTCGCTAGGCACGACCACGTTGTTGCTGGGCTGCGCGACGAAGTGTGGCGACATGATTTGCACGCCATAGGTATTGAACTGGTCCTGGATATTGGCGTGTAGCGCCGACAGGACAGGTACTCGTTCGAGCGGTTTGTCCATGTGCGCGAACAGTTCGTACTCGACGTACCAGTCGGCCAGACTGCGCTGATAGACGAAGGCTTTGGGCATGGCCCGCAAGCCGGGCGTCTGCTCGGAGGCGGCGATCAACAGCGCATGTACCTGCCGCCACGGCGTATCGTAGCCGATGGTCACCTTGGTCGACACCAGCGTGCCGCGCGCGCCGGCAAGCCGCGAGTAGTTCTTGATCGGGTTGCCGACCAGAACCGCGTTGGGGATCGTCACTTCCTCATTGCGCATGTTGATGATCTTGGTCGACAGCGCTCCGACTTCACTGACCACGCCGACGGTCTCACCGATGTCGACAAAGTCGCCGACCGAGAGCGCCCGCGAGTAGACGAGCACCAGCCCGCTCATCATTTGGTTGACGATGCCGGCCGAGCCGAGCGTCAGCATGAAGCCGAACATCACCGACAGGCCCTTGAAAGCATCGCTGTCGGACATCGGAATGAACGGGTAGGCAACGGCGATACCCAGGCCCCAGACCAGAATCGACACGATGCGGTGCGTCGCGGTCACCGTTTCGGGGTGCAAACCAGGCACCTGCACCCGGCCCTCCTTGGCGGCCTTGAAGAAGTTGCCGATCACATCGGTGACGGTTTTGGTCAGGAACAGGATCACGACAGCCGTGGCCAGCGCCGGCAGAGCATGGATGACGCCACTGCCAAAGGTATCCAGCAAGCCGAAGAGGAAGTCGGTGAGGCGGTCGCCCAGCGGCTCGGTGAGCGGGAAGCGCGCCAGCACGAAGGTCAGCCAGAGATAGGCGACGGTCAACCACAGAAAGCCCATCAACAGTTGCGTCACCCGGTGCACCAGGAGCCAGCCGTGGCGCGCCCAGCGCAGCTTGCTGGAGGCGTCATCGTTGTCGATGACGTGTTCCAGGCGAGCGATCAGCAGCATCCGGGCACGCCCTATCAGCCGGAACAGACCCAGGGCCAGTGCGCTGGCCAGCAAGGAGAGTCCGCCGCCGGTCAGCAGAACTCTCGGACGACGTTGCTCGACAGATGCCTGTAGCGCTGCGGCCATTTCCAGAGCCGCCCGCTCAGCCGCCTCGTCGAGCGAAATTTTCTCGTCGACGGCGAGGTCGCCTTGAAGGATGGTGAACAGCGAGGTCTCCCCGATATGCACGCTGATGCCGCGCCCGGAGTCAACCGTGAACGGTGTCCTCTCGACCGGCTGTGTCATCTGGCCCGGGGTCAGGTTGTTGATCCGGGCCAGCGCCCGGCGTACGCGAACCTCGGGGGTCATGCCGACGAGGGTCGTCCGCCACGTGACAATCGGCCGGAAGTGATAGACGAGGGTGGCCTCCCGCACGGGTGTTTCGTCGGCGGCCTGGGCACGAACGCCGGCAGCAGCCAGAAACACGCAGCAAGCAAGCAGCAAGGACAGTGGCGCGAACAACTTCGGGAAAGCTGAGCTCATGGGGAATCCGGTGGGCAGCGACGATGACCGCAAATTATAGCCGTCCAGCCCTCGCACGACGCGTTCTTCAGTCGGTCACTCCGCCGCCGCGCAAGATAAGCTACTTCGGCAGTCTCTCGTACTGTCCGACGACGTTCTCCATCGTTTCGAGGATGCGCTCGCTGGTCGTGGCAACCGCTGTCGCCTGGCGTTTGTCGACGCTACCCCGCTGGTTCAATGCATTCTCGAAGAACATCCACTGTTGTTTGACGAGTTCGAGCTCTTCGCGCAGCGCTGTCGTATTGTTCGGTGCCGCCGCGAGTTCCAGCAGGGCAGTCGAAAACTCACGACGTCCCTTGTCGATTTCCGGGCCAGACTGCTCGATACTGATCTTCCACGCCGCAGCCTGATAATACTTGGCCATGCGCTGTGAAAGCATGCGCTGGCGACCGGCGATGTTCACCAGGCGCCCTGTCGTTGTTGCCGACCGGCGTTCAAGCTGCTGGGCGCCCTGCTGGGCGAGGGCCAGAACGTCTTCCGAAAGCGCCAGAATCCTGGCTCCTTCACCCTGATTCGGAGTAGCGGTGTTCAGCGCCTCGCGGTAAGCTTGCCACGCCTTTTCGAGTTTCTGATAGGTTTCCCGGATTTCCGGCGACGGCGCGTAATTCTTCAATTCGACGAGCTGCCCGTCGAACAGATCGATCGAGCTTTCCAGCACCCGCCGCGAACGGTCCGTGTCGACGCCCAAGCCGATCTGGAAATAGGCTTTGGCCATCCGCTGCGAGAGCATGCGCTGACGACCTGCCTTGTTGATCGCCGAGTTGATGTCGGTGATCTGCGCCAGCGCGACGGCGGACAATGCACACAGCAGCGTTGCCAGAAATGCACGGCACAATGCAGTCGAATTCAGCATGATCTTTTCAGCTCCCTCTCTGCAGACCAGGCTGGCGCCGGCTACCGACACGAACAGGGTAGCAAGCTTATGCCGGTGAATTCCACAGTTGTTGATCCAGGTCAACCCGACAATGGCCAGACGCAAATTCGACGGGCCCCAGCCAATCAGCGCCGACGCCGATGTCCAGCAAGTGCATTCCGCATGCTTCGCGCAAATGCCCGACGTGCGCCCGCCCTCGACCCCTCACTCGTCGAGCGGCACCGCCGTGAAGGCTGCGCTCGCTTCGAGCCGGTCGGCCAGACGTTCGAGCGCCGGATAGGCGCCTGCCGGCCACTCGTGCGGCAGGATGTAGCGGACGAAGCCGATACCGGCAACGGTCGTGATGTCGGCCTGCGTCAGCCGACCGCCGACCAGGAAGTTGCCGTCGAGCCGCTCTTCGAGCATTGTGAAAGCCTGGCGCATCTGGTTGCGCAGGCGACTCGTCCAATCGGCCCAGTGCAGCTCGGCAGGGCGCTTGTGCTCGTACGCGATGGCCACGGCTTTTTCCGTCGCGACGATGGCCAGAGCCATCAGTTGTTGCACCTGCCGACGTTCGGCGCCCGAGCGCGGGGTGAGCGGCGAAAGGCCTCGCTCGGCGGCGAGCTCATCGAGGTAATCGAGCAGATAGGCGCTCTCGTAGAGCTTCTCACCGCTCGGCAGCGTCAGCATCGGCACCTTGAACAAGGGGTTGAGGGGCCGCATCGCGTCCATGTGCCTGAACACCGACAGCGAAACGTGCTCGAAGGCGATGCCATAGACCTTCATGGTCACTGCCACTCGGCGCACAAAAGGTGAGTCGTAGAGTCCGAGCAATTGGTGTGGCGTGCTATCCGTCATGTCTGTCCTCCAATCTGTAAATGCTTCAAGAGGTCTGACCAGCGCTGTCTTCGCTCAGTCTGCGGCCAGCCGGTCGAGGGTCACCGCCTTGGCGGCACCCGCTGCAAACCAGAGGTATATGGTAACAGGACGGGCAGGGCGTTCTACTCTCCTGCCTGCCTGTCCAGCTGACTGCGCAGTCCCGGACACGCAGCGCCATTCTTCGTGCCCGCGACCGAACCACGATTCCGGTCGTTTTTCAGGGACTTCCCGGGCCCACTCCCGGATTGACCGCAGTTGATCGGGGCCCCTATACTTTCGGCGGCGCAGGTGAATTTCCTGCCCTAGATAGACCCGTCTTCAACCAAGGAACCGATCATGGCGACTGTCAGCGACCTCAACAAGGCGTCCTACTCCGGCAATTATCAGGTCGATGCCCTGTTGCAGCCACTCGTTGCCAACTGGAATTACCTGCTGCCCAGCCGCACGACGCTGTACTACACTTTCGACTGCAGCCTGGGCAGTGTCATCGACCAGAACACCAGCGAAATACTGACCATGTTCACCGCCGAGCAGAGATCCGCCGCCGCATCCATTCTCGGCTACGTCGGGTCGCTGACCGGGATATCCTTCGCGGAAACGGCCTCCGGAACGTCTGCCGATCTTCATTTTGGCGCGATCGACGTGGCGGGAGCCAGCACATCGGGGCTGACCCACAGCACATCGAACTATTCCTATACCAACGGCCAGGTGCTGACGGGCTACTCTGCAGAGGCGTTCGTTTATCTGGACAATGTCGAGTTTGCCAGCACCAATGCCAGTCCAACCCCCGGCTCGGCGGGCTACGAAACGCTGTTGCACGAGATCGGCCACGCACTCGGGTTGTCGCATCCTTTCGAGGGGCCCCGCGCCTTGCCGGCTGCCGAGGACAACACCAACAATACGGTAATGTCCTACACCCGTGCAGGCGATTTCAAGTCAACTTTCCAAGCCTACGACCTGCTGGCGCTGACCTGGATCTTTGGCAAGGATGGCCTGGGCGGCAGCTACGGCTACAACTCGTCGCACGGTCCATCGCTGACCCCAGAAGAAAGACTTCCGGCGACAGCGGGCAACGATCGCCTGACTGGCCAACCCGGCAACGAAAGCATCGATGGTTTGGGCGGGATCGATACCATCAGCTATCAGGGCGTACGAAGCAACTACGCCCTGAAGCCAGTCTCCGGCGGCTTCCAGCTTATCGCCCTGTCGGGTCAGGACGGTATCGATACACTGATCAATGTCGAGCGCGTCGAGTTCGCCGACACGAAGATTGCGCTGGATCTCGATGGCAACGCAGGTAAGGTGGCCAGGATCCTCGGCGCAGTTTTCGGGTCTTCAGCGGTGAGCAACAAGGAATATGCCGGCATCGGGCTCCAGCTTCTCGATCAAGGCATGAGTTACGAAGCGCTCAACGGACTGGCCATCAGCGTCACCGGCAAGAACACGGCCGCCGAGGTGGTCGATCTGTTGTGGACCAACGTGGTCAACAGCCCACCCTCGCCGGATCAGGCGCAGCCCTTCATTGACCTGCTCAACGGTGGCATGAGCTTCGCTGCACTCGGCGTGCTAGCGGCGGACACCGAGCTGAATCGGCTCAATATCGATCTGGTCGGTTTGTCCAGTACGGGGCTGGAGTACGTTTAGCGAGTCCGCCCCGCGGACCAACCCGTGGTCCTTGCAGGGGAGCGGCGATGACGTGCAAGCGGTTCCCGCCGGGACGAGGCTGCGGCTCGGCGGCGAACCCGGAAAACGTGATCCTGGATTCGGCTGTCGATCCGTCTCGCAAACCATCGCAGTAGGTAGACATCAAATCGCCTAGACCCACTCACCGCATCAGCCCGCTCGCTAGAAAAAGCGGGGGTCTGGTGGCGTCCCCACGGGGATTCGAACCCCGGTACCTACCGTGAAAGGGTAGTGTCCTAGGCCTCTAGACGATGGGGACCTGGAACCTGCGTTCTTTCGGCTTGTTGGTGGAGGTACGCGGGATCGAACCGCGGACCTCTTGCATGCCATGCAAGCGCTCTCCCAGCTGAGCTATACCCCCGCGCGAAAGAAGCGGCGATTATAGGGACCCGGCTGCTTGCTGTAAAGGGCCAGTGAGAGCCCGGTTTCACGTCAGTTGCGCGCGATCTCGATCCTGGACGCCAAATCAGTGCGCGCTGCCGCGCAAAACGTCTGCCTGCATACCCACTGCCAGCCGCTTGAGTACTATCTCACGCGGGAATAGGGCAAGCAGGGCATCAACCGACGGTGTTTGCTCCTGGCCAGTCAACAGGATGCGCAGGGGCATGGCGAGCTTGGGCATCTTCACGCCGTGTCGGGCGACACACGCCTTGATCAGGGCGCCAATCGCGGCGGCCTCCCAGGGGATAGCGGGCAGATCGGCCACGAAGCTCTGCAGGAGTGGCAGCGTTCCCGGCGTCAGATGCTTGGTCAACAGTTCCGCAGTTGGCTGCAGATCCCGATAAAAGACTTCCGCCACGTCGGCCAGTTCGTTAAGGTTGGCGACACGCTCCTGGTGAAGTGCGATGATCGCTTCGAGCGATGGCGCGGCGGTGATCGTTACGCCGCGCCCTGCCAGACGAGGGCGAACCAGGGCCGTCAACCGGGACGGATGGGCGCGCTTGAGATAATGGGCATTGAGCCAGTTCAGCTTTTCCGTGTTGAACTGCGCTGCCGACGGGGTGATATGGTCGAGGTCGAACCACTCGCAGAACTGTTGCCGCGAAAAGATCTCTTCATCGCCGTGCGACCAACCCAGACGCCCGAGATAGTTGACCACCGCTTCCGGCAGATAGCCTTCGTCGTCGTACTGCATGACGCTGACCGCGCCGTGCCGCTTGGAAAGCTTCTGCCCATCGTCGCCGAGAATCATCGACAGATGTGCGTAGAGGGGGACCTCGGCGCCGAGAGCGCGCAGGATGTTGATCTGGCGCGGGGTATTGTTCACATGGTCGTCGCCGCGGATGACGTGCGTGATACCCATATCCCGGTCATCGACAACGACGCAGAAGTTGTAGGTCGGCGTGCCATCGGCGCGCGCGATGACCAAATCGTCGAGTTCACCATTGGCGATTTCGATCCGGCCCTTGACGAGATCGTCCCAGGCAACCATTCCGTCGCTGGGATTCCTGAAACGAACGACCGGTTGCACTCCCGCCGGCGGCAGCGGCAGATCCTTGCCTGGCTCTGGTCGCCAGAGGCCGTTGTAGCGCGGCTTGAGACCCTGCTGACGTTGCTCCCCGCGTAGGCGGTCGAGTTCTTCGGGCGCCATGTAGCAGTGGTAGGCGGTACCGGCGGCGAGCATTTCCCCGATCACGGCCCGATAACGATCCATCCGCCGCGTCTGGTAGAACGGCCCTTCATCGTAATCCAGACCCAACCAGGCCATCCCGTCGAGAATGGCCTGCACGGCCTCTGGCGTCGAGCGGGCCAGGTCGGTGTCCTCGATGCGCAGCACGAAGCTGCCAGCGTGACCGCGGGCGTAAGCCCAGGAAAAGAGCGCGGTGCGCGCGCCTCCGATATGCAGAAAGCCAGTCGGGGAGGGCGCAAAACGGGTACGGATCATGAGCGCGGATCATCGTTGAGTAAAGAACCTATTCTAAATCCGAAAGGGGGGCTGCCGAGCAACTCTCGATGGCGCAAATCGAGGGTGATCGAGATCTCCTGCGTGTTTCGCCGGTCGCCGTGCCTCTCCGTGGCGTAATGCTGGCCTAATCCGCTACACTACTGGCTCTCGCCCGCACGCTCTCTCTGCCCATGCCCCCGATGCCCTCTCGCGACAGAATCGACCGCTTCTTCCTTCTCTCCGGACTGTGGGTCGCGCTGCACGTCGCCGTTCTCACCGGGGAAGGGACCTTCAGCACACTTGGCGTCGGGCTCTGGACGCTGGCGACCACGGTGAGTTACGCCTTTCTGTACCTGCTCCCCGCGGTGATCCCGGGCTACCTGCTGCACTGGCTGCTGCAGCGGCGCGGCGCGACGCACGCCGGAGCAAGGTTTCTGGCTTTCGTGCTGATCGCCCTGACGGGAATGGTTCAGGTGCTGTTGTTTGCCGACCGCGTGATCTATGGCATGTATGGTTTCCACATCAACGGTTTTGTCGTCGACCTGGTCTTCTCGCCGGGCGGCATCGCGTCCCTCGGCGCAAGCAGCAGCACCGAGCTGACCGCCACCCTGGTGGTCATCAGCCTGCTGGCGGTGCAGGCGGCAAGCTACTACTGGGCGACGCGGCCCTTGCGCTGGGCTCCGCGCACGCGCTGGGTGCTCCTTGCCATCCTGGGCTTCGCAGTCGGCGAGCGCCTCGCGTATGGCTACAGTGCCGCCGCCCACTACCAGCCCATTCTGTCCGCCAGCGAGCGCTACCCGCTCTATCTGCCGACCACTTTCAGCCACCTGGCTACCCGCCTGGGAATCAAGGAGGAAGGCGCGGACGATGGCGGCGTCCGCATCAAGCATGGAGGACTGAGCTACCCCCTGGTCCCACTGCGCGTCGAGCCGCCTGCGCGCCCCCTCAATATCGTCTGGCTGGCCGTCGAATCGCTGCGCTTCGACATGCTGGAACCCGCGATCATGCCGAAGCTGTGGGATCTTTCCGAGCGCTCGCTGCGCCTGGAGAATCACTACAGCGGCGGCAATACGACGCAGATGGGCATCTTCTCGATGTTCTACGGTCTGTACGGCAACTACTGGTTTCCGATGATCGCTGCCCGCCGATCGCCACTGCTGATGGACGTGCTTCAGCAGCAGAACTACCAGTTCAGCCTGCACACCAGCCAGGGATTTACCTACCCGGCTTTCGACAAGACGGTCTTTGCGCAGATGAACCCGGCTGACATGCATGTGCTGAGCGAAGGCCCGCCGGCGTGGGAAAGAGACCGGCAGAACATCGACAACCTGCTCGCGTTCATCGATCGTCGCGACCCGGCCAGGCCGTTCATGACCTACATGTTTTTCGAGGCGACGCACGCCCAATACACGTTTCCGCCCGAAAGCGTGATCGCCCGACCGTATCTCGAAGACTTCAATTATCTGTCAGCCGATTTCGCCTCGCAAATGGGCCAGATCAAGAACCGCTACATCAATTCGGCCCATTACGTCGACCAGCAGATCGGCCGCATCGTCACCCACCTGCGCGAAAGAAAACTGCTGGACAAAACGATCATCATCGTTCTTGGCGATCACGGCGAGGAATTCATGGATCGCAGCAGCCGCTGGGGACATGCAGCCGAGTTCAACCGCTACCAGACGAGTACCACGGCGGTGTTGTGGCTACCGGGCCAGAAGGCGCACGTCATCCGCGGCATCACCAGCCATCTGGACATCCCGGCCACCTTGATGCCGCTGCTCGGCGTATACAACCCGCCGGAGGATTACTCGCAAGGATACAATATGCTGGCGGCTGACTTTCACCGCGCGTACGCCGTCGCCGCCGACTGGCAGCGCGTGGCCTACATCGGCGAAAAGTTCAAGATCGCTTTCCCGGTCAACGCCGCCGGCGTCATCCGCCAGGAAGCACTGGATAACGACGACCGGCCGCTGAGCGACCCTGGCCAGGCAAAAAGCGAGATCCGGCCGGCGATGCTCGAGATCATGAACAATCTGACGCGCTTCAGCCGTCCCAAGGGGTGATCACCGCTCGCGCAGCGGTGATCACTCTTTTCGTCACTGGCCAGCGGTACATCAAACCGGAGGCAGGAGTCCCATGGCAACCCATCGCGAGAGCCGCGCCATTGCGCAACCGGCGGAATGGCTGTTCGATATCGTCGCCGATGTTGAGCGCTATCCCGAGTTCCTGCCACTGATTCACCAGGCGCGGATCGTCCAGCGCCACAAAGATGCGTACGAAACCGAGCAGAGCCTGGCGCTGGGTCTCATGCAGCATCGCTTCCGCACGCGGACCGAACTCGATCGACCGCGCGCCATCACCGTCGTCTCCAGCGACCGATCGTTCTGCCGCTTCGACATCCGATGGGCGTTCTCTCCGTTGGGCGACCAGCACTGTCACGTCGACTTCACGCTGAACTGCGAAACGCGCTCCATTTTCCTGATGCCGGTGATCCAACTGCTGATCCTGCCGATGGCCACCAGCATGGTCACTGCCTTCGAGGCGAGGTCGCACGCCCTGGTGGCCCAACCTGGCGATGCGCCCGGCTCGTCGATGCTCTGAGGTTCGAAGCGCAGCAGCCGCTTCCGATGCGCTTCCCTTCGCTCAGCACATCCTACAGCCCTCTTTTTTTTTGCCGCAGCGCTCATGGCGAGCCAAATACCGCCAGCCAGAGGGTGCGAACCGCGTCGATCCGGCGGCTGACGGAGGCACGTTCGATACGCGCCCGGCGACCGGCATTGAGTCGCTGGGTGTGCTGCATGCGGCGAAACTCCCGGTAGGCGATGCGTACCGGGTCGGCCAGTCTTGACGGAATCAGACCGAGCTCGGCGGCAATGCCGAGCAGAGCAATATTGCCGAGGTTGCCGCAAAGTCGGGCATGCCGGTGGGCGTGGCCGAGGACCAGATACTGGACGATGAACTCGACGTCAATGATGCCGCCACGATCGTGCTTGATGTCGAAGGTTTCGTCGCTCCTCGACGCGTGCTGGTCGAGCATACGCTTGCGCATCGACAAAACCTCTTCCCTGAGTGTCGCCAGGTCGCGTGGCTGGCGCAGGATCTCGATGCGGATCGCCTCGAACTGCTCGCCGACGGAGGCGTCACCGGCGCAGAAGCGAGCGCGCGTCAGCGCCTGGTGTTCCCAGACCCAGGCGTGGTGCAATTGATAGTCGCGAAAGGCTTCGATCGGGCAGACGAGCATGCCGGAATCGCCGTTCGGGCGCAGGCGCAGATCAACCTCGAAGAGTATTCCGGCCGACGTCCGGGTCGACATCCAGGTGCTCATCCGCTGACCCAGGCGCGCGTACAGTTCGCCGGCATTCGCTTCCGGGTCATCGTGCACATAGACCAGGTCGAGATCCGAAGCGAAGCCGAGTTCCTTGCCGCCGAGCTTGCCGTAGCCGATGACGGCGAAGCGCGGCGGGCGCTCGGGATGCGGATGACGGTGCTTCAATTTCTGCCAACAGAGATCCATCGTCGTCTGCACCATGATGTCAGCCAGTTCGCTGAGCCGGTCGGCAAGGTGCTCGACGGTGTGCAGACCGGCGATGTCCTGCGCCAGGAAGTGGAAAACCTGCGCGTGGTGCGCTTCGCGCAGGATATCCATTTCGCGTTCGGTGTCGTCAACGTGCTCGGCCAGTCGCGAGCGCAGGCTCAGACGGAATTCCTGCCAGTTGGTGCTGACGTCGAACATTCGCGAGTCGAGCAGTTCGTCGAGCAAAATGGGGTGGCGGGTCAGGTAATCGGCCGCCCAGGATGAGCTGCCGATCAGTTCGGCGAGCTTCATCAGCGCCTGCGGGTACTGCTGCAGCAGGGCCAGATAGGCACCGCGCCGGCTGATCGTTTCCAGGAAATCGAGGCCGCGTTGCCAGGTGGCATCGGGCGTGGCCGTTGCTGCAGCGGCGTCGATCAGGCGTGGGCCGAGGGCGTCGAGGCGCTCGCGGTTGCTGGCCGGCAGTTGCAGGTAGCGGCTGCTCTGGCGGAAGCTTTGCAGACGTTCGAGCATCGCTTTCGGTTGGCGAAAGCCGAGCGTGGCCACGGGTTCGAGCGCGTCGTCGCCGGCTGCCGGACCATCCCAGATCCCGGCAAGCGGATGGATGCCTTCTTCCGGCTCCGAGAAAACCTGCTCGAAATGTCGGGCGACGTCTGCCCGGTGAGCGTTGAGAACCGGCAGGAAGGCAGGCCAGTCGGCAAAACCCATCGACCTGGCAATCTGCAGGCGATCCCCTTCGTCAGTCGGTAAGCGGTGAGTCTGGGCGTCATTGACGTACTGCAAACGGTGCTCGAGGCGGCGCAGGAACTCGTAGGCGGCAGCCAGCTCGCGCTCGTGCTCGACCGGCAGCAGGCGGCGTTCGACGAGCAGCGCGAGGACCTGCAGCGTCGGCCGGGCCTGCAGCGCCGGATCGCGGCCGCCGCGAATCAACTGGAAGACCTGAGCGATGAATTCGATCTCGCGGATACCACCCGGGCCCAATTTGATATGCTCGGCCATCTCTTTGCGCGCCACTTCGCGGCGGATTTGCGCGTGCAGAGCGCGCATGGCATTGATCGCGCCGAAGTCGAGATACTTGCGGAAGACGAAGGGGCGGCCGGTGTTCTGCAGCGCGCTCACCCATTCAGCCTGCAGGTTGACGCCTTCGTTCATCACCCTGGCCTTGATCCAGGCGTAGCGCTCCCATTCGCGGCCCTGCGCGATGAAGTAGTTTTCGAGCGAGCCGAGCGAGCCGACCAGCGCTCCCGAATCGCCGTTCGGTCGCAGGCGCATATCAACCCGAAAGACCTGGCCATCGCCGGTGGGATCGCCGAGAGCGCCGATCAGGCGTTTGCCGAGGCGGAGGAAGAAATCGTAATTATCGATCCGGCGGTTACCACCCGCCGTCTGCCCTTCCTCGGGATAGACGAAGATGTAATCGACATCAGAGGACACATTGAGCTCGCGTCCGCCGAGCTTGCCCATGCCGACAATCAGCAGCCGTTGTGGCAGCCCATGGCTGTCGAGCGGTTCACCGAACTGCTCGCTCAGTTGCCGATGGAGAAAGTCGAGCGCATGGTTGGTAGTCACATCGGCCAGTTGGGTCATGGTTTCGACGACTTCGCCCAGCGTGGCCACCCCGCCCAGGTCGCGGACGATCAGTGAGGCCATCACACGCTGGCGAAGGCGGCGCAGGGCGCGCTTCAGGCTTTCCTCGCTGGCCGGTGCTTCAGCACGGAGGAAGTCATGCATCTCTTCGCCGGTGACCGGACGAGCAGCGCGCTCGCTGAGCCAGGCAGCGATCTCCGGCCGGCTGGCAAGCAGGTTTCGCAGGTAACGGCTATGTGCCTGGGCCCGCGACCAGGGGGGATCAAGCGGCCCCGCAGGGGACTCGCAGGGAGCGATGGTAGCTTCCATTTTTCTCTCATTCTGTGGCTGTTGGCCCGAGCCTGTGCCGCTGGCCCTGATGACCCACAGTAAAGCCGCTACAATGGCTGCCTCAATCGTCTGTACCCGTATCCTGACATTCTAGTGACGCTTACCCACTGTTGGCAAAAGTCTCTGCACGTTGGCCGAACCTGATGCGTCAGGAGGAGTTGCGCGCGGCGTTCTACCATCGCTTCCATTTTCTGGTGCCTGTCGTTTCGCATCCGGCGGTGCATACCCTCTGGCGTGTCGCGGTGCGCGCCTTCTGGCTGCTCTATTTCAGCTTCGTCCTGTTGATTCTCGCGCTCCGCTATCTCGTCTTGCCGAATATCGAGAGCTATCGACCAGAAATCGAGCATCAGCTCAGCCAGGCACTCGGGCTATCGGTCGCCATCGGGAAAGTCGAGGCCAGCTGGGATGGCCTCAATCCTGACCTGATTCTGTCCGACGTGCGCCTTGCCGATCCTCAGGGGCAACCAGCGCTGGCCTTCAACCGCGTGCGAAGCGTTCTGTCGTGGTCGTCAGTGCCGAGAATGCAGTTGCGCCTGCGCTTGTTGCAGATCGACGAGCCGACCTTGCATCTGCGTCGTGATGCGGACGGTCGCGTCTACATCGCAGGCCTGGCGGTCAGCGCCGAGGACAACGACGGGAAGCTTGCCGACTGGGTGCTGGTGCAAAAACGAATTCGCATCAAGGGGGCGACGGTGCTCTGGGAGGATGCGCAACGCGCTGCCCCGCCACTGATTCTCAAGGACCTTGACTTCGCTCTCGACAACAACGGGCGACAGCATCGTTTCGGCCTGACTGCTTCGCCGCCGAGCGAACTGGCGGCGAAGATCGACCTGCGCGGTGATTTCCGGGGCAAGCATGTCGAGCACCCGGAATCATGGCAAGGACAGGCATTTGCACAGATCGACGCTGTCGACCTGGCTGTGTGGCGCGCCTGGATCGATTACCCAATCGACTTGCCACGTGGCCGAGGTGCGTTGCGCGTCTGGGCGGGTTTTGCCGATGGCGGCCTGGGTGAACTGACCGCCGACTTTTCTCTCGACGACGTCAATCTTCGCCTGGCCAAGGATCTTCCGGCGATCGAGCTGGAGCACATCTCCGGCCGCATTGGCGCCCGCTTCCTGTCGACCGGGATGAGCATTGACGGCCGGCGGGTCGAACTGCTCACGCGTCTGCCCAAGGACGAGCGAGCGGCACCGCGCATCCGCATCGAAGCGAGCGATTTCCATGTCGACTGGCAGCGCCAGGACGGCAGCAGTTCAGTGCTTGGTCATGCGACAGCCGATATGCTGGACCTCGGCGCTCTGGCTAGCCTGGCGGCCTACTTGCCACTGGACGCCAGGTCGCGCCGGTTACTGGGCGACTTCGCACCGCGTGGCCGAGTCAGTGAACTCCGCGCCAGCTGGAACGGCGACGTCGAAGCGCTGCAAACCTACTCCTTCCAGGGCCGCATTGATGACCTGGCGCTCAGGGCCAACGCTCATTTCCCCGGCGTCTCCGGGCTATCAGGCTCGCTCGAAGCCAGTGAGCGTGGCGGTTCTGCAAGTCTGCTATCGCAAACGGTCAGCATCGACTTGCCTAACGTCTTTCCTGAGGGCTCGATTGCGCTTGACACGCTGAGTGCGCAGGCCAGTTGGAAAATCAGCCGGGGGACGATCGATGCCGAACTCGCGCGCGCCGAGTTTGCCGGGCCTGATGCCGCCGGATCAGTACACGGTAGTTACCATTACACGGGCGAGGGTCCGGGCAGCATCGACCTTGGTGCAATGCTGACCCGTGCCGACGCGCGCGCCGTCTGGCGCTACCTGCCGGCCACGATCAACGCCGACGCGCGTCATTGGGTCCGCGATGCACTGAAGAAAGGGGGGGCCAGCGAGGCCCGGCTGATTTTGAAGGGCGACTTGGCACACTTCCCTTTTCTTGACCGAAAACAGGGCCAGTTCCTGGTCACCGTCAAGGCGCAGGACGTGACACTCGACTACGGGACAGGCTGGCCGGTGATCACGGGTATTGATGCTGATCTTCGCTTCCAGGGTGCGGGAATGCTGGTCGAAGCGCAGCGCGGTTCGATTCTTGCTGCCCGCCTGTCAAGAACCCGCGCCGAGATTCCCGATTTCGATGCCCCGGTGGCGACGCTGAAAGTGAAGGGACACGTCGAAGGCGAGACGGCAGAGTTTCTGAAGTACATCATCGAGAGCCCGGTGGCGACCCAGATCGACCACTTTACCGATTCGATGAGCGCCAGCGGCAAGGGTCGCCTCGACATCGGACTGGTCATCCCATTGCAAGAGGCACGACTCGGCGAGTCGAAGATCGAAGGCACGTACGTCTTTCTGGCCAACGAAGTGAACGTCGATTCGGCGCTACCCCCATTGCAGCAGGTCAATGGTAGCCTGCAATTTTCCGAGAAGGAGCTGCACATACCGGAAATCAACGCCCTTCTTTTCGGCGGCCAGCTCAAGGTCAAGGGAGGGGTGCAGGACGGCAAGGTGCTGATCACGGCCGACGGTTCGCTGGCCATGGACGAACTACGCCGACGCGCGCCGCTGCCGATCCTCGACGGCCTGTCCGGAACAGCCGCGTATCGCGCCGAGGTGCGCGTCAAGAAGCGCGACGTCGAGCTGGCCCTCGACTCGGATCTGATTGGCGTGGCGTCGTCTCTGGCTGCGCCCTTGGGCAAGAGCTCCGGCGAAGCAATGCCCCTGCATTTCGAAAGCAGCGCTTTGCCGGCAACGGCTCCTCGCGGCGGCCAGCCAGTGGCCCGTGAGCAATTTCGAGCGACGCTCGGCAACGCACTCAGCATACAAGTGATCCGCAGCAGACAGGGCGCTGAGCACGCGCTGGAACGGGGTGCGATCATGATTGGCAGGCCTCTCACGCAGTTGCCGGAACGTGGCATCGAGGTCGGGATTACCGCTCCAAGCCTCGATCTCGATTACTGGCAGAACGTGTTGCGCGGCACCGGCAAAAGCAGCGGCACAGCTTCCTCGACCACGCCTGCTTTTCCCCTTTCCGTCGATCTCAAGGCCGACGAACTCGTCGTGCTCGGCAGGTACTATACCGATGTCGCGGCGGGCGTTTCCGGGACGGCGCCGCTGTGGCGGGGCAGGCTGCACTCGCGTGAGGCGATCGGTGCTTTCCAGTGGGATGGCGCGGGTGCCGGCAAGCTGCGGGCGCAGTTCACGACCTGGCGTCGGCCAGAGAAGGAGAGCAAGAGCGACCAGCCGGCCGAGGTGCTCAAGGAGCTGCCGGCGCTCGACATCGTGGTCGACGATTTTGTTGTCGGCGTGCGCCGCTTCGGGCGTCTCGAGGTCAAGGCTCATAATGAGGGCGGTATCTGGCGGCTCGACAGGATCGACATCGGCAACCCCTTCGGCACCCTGTCCGGTAACGGGCAATGGCAGTTCGCCGACGGCAACCGGACCCAGCTCGACTTCACGCTTGAGAGCAGCGACGCCGGAAAATTGCTCGACCGGCTCGGCTACCTGGGTGCCGTGCGCGGCGCCAGCACCACGCTGAAGGGAAAAATCGGCTGGAATGGTTCGCCGGCGGCGCTGGACTATGCGACACTGAACGGCGAGATGAAGCTTGAGGTGGGCAAGGGGCAGTTCGTCAAGCTTGATCCCGGTGCCGCCGGCAAGCTACTCGGCCTGATCAGCCTGCAGGGCCTGCCACGTCGGTTCACGCTTGATTTCGGTGATGTTTTCAGCGAAGGTTTCGCTTTTGACAGCATCGGCGGCCAGATGACCGTCAGGGATGGACTGATGAGTACAGATCGTCTGCAGATCGACGGCCCGTCGGCGCGGGTGGTGATGCGCGGCGAAGCCGACCTGAAGAATGAAACACAGCATCTGAATGTGGTGGTGCAACCCGAAGTGGGTGGCAGCGCGGCACTTGGCATCGGCGTCGTCAATCCGCTGGCCGGAGTGGCGACCCTGCTGGCGCTAAAGATGTTGCAGAATCCCCTGAACAAGGTGTTCAGTTTCGAATATCTGGTGACCGGCAAATGGGACGACCCCAAGGTTGAGAAGGTCTCCGGGTCGGCCGCCTCGGCGGCACCCGCGCCCTGACCGACCCCATCCACCACTGGAGCAAGCCATGAATCCACTCGGCACTGGCGTACCAGGCGCGCCGCAAAACGTACCCACCCTGCGCATTGCAGCGTTGCAGATGGTGTCCACGCCGCGCGTTGACGAGAATCTCGCCGCCGCTGCGCGCCTGATTGGCGATGCCGTCGCTCAGGGGGCCGAACTGGTCGCGCTGCCCGAGTACTTCGCAATCATGGGCATGAGCGATGGCGACAAGGTCAAGGTGCGTGAGGTCGATGGGCGCGGACCGATTCAGGACTTCCTTGCCGCCCGCGCGCGCGAGTATCAAATCTGGCTGATCGGCGGCTCGCTGCCGCTGTGGACCGACCACCCCGACAAGATGCTCAATTCGAGCCTGGTCTACGATCCGCACGGCGAGCGCGTGGCGCGCTACGACAAGATTCACCTGTTCGGCTTTCGGCAGGGTGGCGAATGCTACGACGAAAGCGCGACCATCGAAGCTGGTCGTCAGCCGATTGCCTTTACGACTCCGTTTGGCCGGGTGGGTTTGTCGATCTGCTACGACCTCAGATTTCCGGAGCTTTATCGCGCGCTTGGTGTCACAGACTTGCTGGTCCTTCCGGCGGCCTTCACCGAGACCACCGGGCGGGCACACTGGGAGATCCTGCTGCGCGCCCGAGCGATCGAGAATCAGTGCTATGTGCTGGCCGTGGCCCAAGGTGGCCGGCACGAGAACGGACGCGAAACGCACGGCAACAGCATGCTGATCGATCCCTGGGGAACGATCCTCGATCGCAAGTTGAAAGGACCTGGAATCGTCATCGGCGATCTCGAACACGCCCGTCTCGCCGAGGTCCGCAGCAGTCTGCCGGCGCTCAAACACCGCGTCATGTAGAAAAGCTGGGCAAGACTGAGCAAGCAAGCGCCTGAACAACCAGCCAAGCGCAATAACCACGGAAATAAGATGACCACAAAAGCCGCAACCCTTCTCGCGCAGGCCCAGAAAACCCTGCTGACGCCCTATGGCCTGGACGTTGCCGACCTGACCAAGGTTTTTGGCAAGATCATGGCGCACCAGGTCGACTACGCCGACATCTACTTCCAGTACAGCCGTTCCGAGGCCTGGAGCCTGGAGGAGGGGATCGTCAAGGCCGGCAGTTTCAGCATCGACGAGGGCGTCGGCGTACGCGCCCTGTCGGGAGAAAAGACCGCCTTTGCCTATTCCGACGATATCAGCGCGCAGGCGCTCGGCGACGCGGCCGGCGCCGTGCGCGCGATTGCCGCCGCCGGGCAGCAGCGACGCGTGCCGGCGCTGAAGAAAAGAAGCGGGCATGTTCTCTACGTACCCCACGACCCGCTCGCCTCGCTCGACGCAGCCAGCAAAGTCCGCCTGCTGGAGCGCCTCGAGGCCATGGCGCGCGCCGAAGATCCTCGCGTGACGCAAGTCATGGCGCACGTTGCCGGCGAATACGAAGTGGTGCTGATCGCCGGCAGCGATGGTCGACTCGCCGCCGATGTTCGGCCGCTGGTGCGCGTCTCGCTGACCGTCATCGTCGAGGCAGATGGCCACCGCGAACAGGGTTCGGCCGGTGGCGGCGGACGGACCGATTACGGCTATTTCACCGATGCCTTGCTCGCCGGCTACGCACGCGAGGCCGTGCATCAAGCGGTGACCAATCTCGTCGCCCGCCCGGCGCCGGCCGGGACGATGACCGTCGTCCTCGGCTGCGGCTGGCCCGGCATCCTGCTACACGAAGCGGTGGGCCACGGCCTGGAAGGCGATTTCAATCGCAAGGGCAGTTCGACCTTTGCCGGTCGTGTCGGTAGCCGGGTGGCCGCCAAGGGCGTCACCGTCATCGATGACGGAACGATCGCCGAACGCCGGGGCTCGCTGAACATCGACGACGAAGGCAATCCGACGCAACGTACGGTTTTGATCGAGGATGGCATCCTCAAGGGCTATATGCAGGACAGCCTCAACGCGCGTCTGATGGGCGTCGCACCGACCGGGAACGGTCGGCGCGAGTCTTTTGCGCACTTGCCCCTGCCACGGATGACCAACACGACGATGTTGAATGGCGACAAGAGCGTCGATGAGATCATCAAGTCGGTCAAGAAAGGGATCTACGCAGTCAATTTCGGGGGTGGGCAGGTCGATATCACCAACGGCAAATTCGTCTTCTCGATGTCCGAGGCTTACCTGATCGAGAACGGCAGGCTCGGCGCGCCGGTCAAGGGCGCAACGCTGATCGGCAGCGGCCCGGAAGCGATGAACCACGTGTCGATGATCGGCAACGACATGCGCCTCGACCCCGGCGTCGGCACCTGCGGCAAGGACGGGCAGAGCGTGCCGGTCGGCGTCGGCCAGCCGACGCTGCGCATCGACGGACTGACGGTCGGTGGTACGGCGTAGTCGCTGGCCCACGGCAAGCCGGCCCGCCTTTCGATCCGACACCGGCGATCGGCGTTCTTGGCTAGGCTTATAGCAGCTCTTCCAGCCGTAGCCGGATGATTTTGCCCTTGACCGCCGACAGCGCTTCGATGCCGCCAATCGCGGCGTCAATGTTTCTCTCGCGCGTCTTGTGGGTAAGCATGATGATGTCGGTCTGCTCTTCACCCTCGCCTGGCTCGCGCTGCATCATGGCGACAATCGAGATCCCGTCGTCGGCCAGGATGCGCGTCACGTCGGCCAGTACCCCGGGCCGGTCGTCGACGCGCAAGCGCAGGTAGTAGCTGGTGACTACGTCGGCCATCGGCAGAATGGCGAGATCGACCATTGCATCGGGCTGGAAGGCGAGATGCGGGACGCGGTGCTCGGGGTCAGCCGTATGCATGCGTGTGACATCGACCAGGTCGGCAATGACCGCCGACGCGGTGGGCTCGGCGCCAGCGCCTTTGCCATAGTAGAGCGTCGCGCCGACGGCATCGCCCTTGACCAAAACGGCGTTCATGGCGCCCTCGACATTGGCGATCAGCCGCTTGGCGGGGATCAGCGTCGGATGGACGCGCAGCTCGACGCCATCGGCGGTACGCTTGGTAATGCCAAGCAACTTGATACGGTAGCCGAGCTGTTCAGCGTACCTGATGTCGGCTGCATCGAGCTGGCTGATGCCTTCTATGTAAGCCTGGTCGAAGCTCATCGAGTTGCCGAAGGCAATCGCCGACATGATGCTGAGCTTGTGCGCGGCATCTACTCCATCGACGTCGAAAGCCGGATCTGCTTCGGCGTAACCGAGACGCTGTGCTTCCTTGAGCACCGTTGCGAAGGGCAGCCCCTTGTCGCGCATTTCGGAGAGGATGAAGTTGGTCGTACCGTTGATGATTCCCGCGATCCACTCGATGCGGTTGGCCGTCAGGCCCTCACGCAGTGCCTTGATGATCGGGATGCCGCCGGCGACGGCGCCTTCAAAGGCGACCATGACGCCCTTCTTCTGGGCAGCCGCAAAAATTTCGTTGCCATGCTTGGCCAACAAGGCTTTGTTGGCGGTGACGACGTGCTTGCCGTGGTCGATCGCCCGCAAGACGAGCGCCCTGGCAAGCTCACAGCCACCGATCAGTTCGACGATGATGTCGACATCAGGGTCGGCGACGACCGCATAGGCATCGTCGGTCGCTCGGCAGGTGCCGCCCGTGAGCTGCCGAACGCGCTCAAGGTTTCTGTCGGCAACGATGCTCACCTGGATGGGGCGACCCGCGCGGCGAGTGATTTCCTCAGCGTTGCGCTTGAGTACCGAGTAAGTGCCGCCACCGACGGTGCCGATGCCGAGCAGTCCAACATTGATAGGTTTCATGGGCCATTGAGGAGTGAGGTTTGTGAGTGCAGATCAAGGAGAAGGCAGGCAGCGCACGAGACCTTGACCCAGTCTCCGCGCGGCCTGTGGTCTAAGTCCCTGCCCGCTGACGATAGCCTTCAAGAAAGCGTGCGATACGCGTAATGGCGTCGCGCAGATCGTCTTCATGGGGCAGGAAAACGAGGCGGAAGTGGTCGGGAGCCGGCCAGTTGAAGCCGCTCCCCTGGACCAGCAGCACGCGCTCTTCCTGCAGCAGTTCGGCGATGAAATCCTGGTCATTCTCGATCGGATAGAGTTTGGGGTCAAGGCGCGGAAACATGTACAGCGCCGCCTTCGGTTTGACACAACTGACGCCGGGGATTGCCGTGATCAAGGCGTGCGCCAGATCGCGCTGACGACACATCCGGCCACTTGGGGCGACCAGGTCGTCGATGCTCTGATAGCCGCCGAGTGCCGTCTGGATGGCGTGCTGTGCCGGCACATTGGCGCACAAGCGCATCGAGGCGAGCATGTCCAGGCCTTCGATGTAGTCACCCGCTTCGCGAAGGTCGCCGGAAACCACCATCCAGCCGGCGCGGTAGCCACACGAACGGTAGTTCTTCGACAGGCCATTGAAGGTTACGGTCAGCACGTCCTGCGACAGCGAGGCGATCGCCGTGTGCGTCGCCCCGTCGTAGAGCACCTTGTCGTACACCTCGTCGGCGTAGACGATCAGGCCGTGCTGGCGCGCGATGGCGACCATTTCGCGCAGCACGCTTTCCGGATACAGCGCGCCGGTCGGGTTGTTGGGGTTGATCACCACCAGAGCGCGTGTCCTCGGTGTGATCTTGGCACGCAGGTCGTCGAAGTCGGGCAGCCACTCGTTGGCTTCATCACAGAGGTAATGGCGCGGCGTGCCGCTCGACAGGCTCACTGCGGCGGTCCACAAAGGGTAATCGGGGGCCGGCACAAGGACCTCGTCACCGGCGTTGAGCAGCGCGTTCATCGCCATCACGATCAGCTCGGAGACGCCATTGCCGATGTAGATGTCTTCCAGAGTGACGCCCTTGATGTGCTTCTGTTGCGTGTAATGCATCACTGCCTTGCGAGCAGAGAAAATTCCCTTCGAATCCGAATAGCCTGCCGCATTCGGCAGGTTGCGGATCATGTCAAGCTGGATTTCTTCCGGCGCGTCAAAGCCGAAAGCGGCGAGGTTGCCGATATTGAGCTTGATGATGTGGTGGCCTTCGTCCTCCATCTGCTTGGCCTTCTGCAGCACGGCACCGCGAATGTCATAGCAGACGTTGGCCAGCTTGTTCGACTTGAGTATCGGTTTCATGGCATTGGCCTAGAGTAGCCCATCCTTCCTGAACATGTCCTTGATGCCACGAATCGCCTGCCGCGTTCGCTCCTCGTTCTCGATCAGGGCGAAACGGACGTGGTCGTCGCCATACTCGCCGAAGCCGACGCCAGGCGAGACCGCCACCTTGGCCTCGGTCAGCAGTTTCTTGGCAAAATCGAGCGACCCCATCTGTTGATAGCTCTCGGGGATCTTTGCCCAGATGTACATGGAGGCTTTCGGCACCTCGACCATCCAGCCGGCTTCGTGCAGCCCCTTGGCAAGGACGTTGCGCCGACCCTGATAGAGCAGGCGAACTTCCTCGACACACTGCTGTGGACCATCAAGCGCGATCACCGAAGCGACCTGGATCGGCGTAAATGTGCCGTAGTCATGATAGCTCTTGATGCGTACCAGCGCGTGACACAGTTCCTGGTTGCCAACCATGTAGCCGACCCGCCAGCCGGCCATATTGTAGCTCTTCGACATGGTGAAGAACTCGACCGCCACCTCGCGCGCCCCGGCAACCTGCATGATCGAAGGCGCCTGATAGCCATCGAAGCAGATATCGGCGTAAGCCAGGTCGTGCACCACCAGGATGTCATGCTGGCGGGCCAGTGCGATGATGCGCTCGAAAAACGCGAGGTCCACGCAACGCGCCGTCGGATTGCTCGGAAAGCCGAGAATCATCATTTTCGGCTTTGGAATGGATTCCCTGATTGCGCGCTCGACCTCTTCGAAGAAATCGACATCCGCCGTCATGCGCACCGAGCGGATGTCGGCGCCAGCGATGATCGCCCCATAGATGTGGATCGGGTACGATGGGTTCGGCACCAGCACCGTATCGCCGCGGTCCAGCGTAGCCAGCATCAGGTGCGCCAGTCCTTCCTTGGAGCCGATCGTCACCACCGCTTCGCTCTCCGGATCGAAGGTCACCTCATAGCGCCGCTGATACCAGTCGCAGATGGCCTTGCGCAGTCGGGGAATGCCTTTGGAGATCGAATAGCCATGCGTGTTTTCACGCAGCGCCGCTTCGACCAGCTTGTCGGTGATGTGCTGTGGCGTCGGACCGTCCGGGTTGCCCATGCTCATGTCGATGATGTCCTCGCCGCGCCGACGGGCGGCCATCTTCAGCTCACTGGTAATGCTGAAGACGTAAGGCGGCAAGCGTTTGATGCGCGAAAACTCTCTCATGGTTTGGCCCGGGAAATGGTCAGTGCAGGTCAGCGCTGCGGTCGATTGGTCGATCGGCGCGCCGAGTTGGGCAGCGACGACGAGCCTTCGCCCGGTGAACGCGATCGACAAAAAAGTTATAATCGTACTTTAACGTCTTGTGCGCCGCAATTTTCATGAAACTGCAGATGGGGAGAAGCGACGGCCTGAACACCTTTACGGCCTACGGAGCAGGCTATGTCAGCGTGAACGGCATCCGTCACACGAGCAACCTGGCCGTGTTGCCCGAGCGGCTGATTCCGGACTGGACAAAGGCGACATTCGAAACGCTGACCGTCGAGGATATCGAATTGCTGGCCTCTCTGGACGCCGAAATCGTCCTGCTGGGCACCGGCGACCGGCTGCGCTTCCCGAGTCCAGAACTGCTGCGACCACTGGTTCGCAGGCAAAAGGGCCTTGAGGTCATGGATCTGCCGGCCGCCTGCCGCACCTACAACATACTGATGGCAGAAGGACGCAAGGTTGCCGTCGGTCTGCTCCTCGTCTAGGGACTGAGCGATCAACGGATGGACAAGAAAAGGGCGGCCGAAGCCGCCCTCGCTGGCCAACCCAAAGCGCGCTCGATCAGTCGCGGTCGCCGCTCAGCATCATCAGCACGTTGAGCAGACTGACGAAGACGTTGTAGATATCGAGATAGACCGCCAATGTCGCTGAAATGTAGTTGTCCTCGCCACCGGTGACGATCCGGCTGATGTCATAGAGGATGTAGGCCGAGAAGACCATGATCGCAATCGCCGAGATGGTCAGCGACAGTGCCGGAACCTGGAAGAATATGTTGGCCACGGCTGCCAGTAGAACCACGATCATGCCGATGAACAGGAACTTGCCGAGGAAACTGAAGTCCTTTTTGGTCACCGTCGCCACGCCGGCGAGCGAAAAGAAGATCAACCCGGTACCACCTGCTGCCGTCGCGATCAGCGACCCTCCGTTGCTGAAACCAAGCGCCACCTGCAGGATGCGCGACAGCATCAGACCCATGAAAAAGGTAAAGCCAAGCAACAGGACGACGCCCATGCCGCTGTCCTTGGTGCGCTCAATTCCCCACATGAAGCCAAAGGCCACACCGAGGAAAAGCAGGAACGACATGAACGGGCTGCCGGCCAGGAAGGTAAACTTCATCTGTACGCCGACCAGCGCGCCGATGACGGTGGGCACCATGGTCAGGGCGAGCAGCATGAACGTATTGCGCAGAACGCGGTTCTGCTGTAGCGCCATCTCCTGGCTTGCGGTCATTTGAAACTGGGGTTGCATTGCGTGTTCCTCCTGTAATTGAATTACGACTACGGCGCTAAGACTAGCCAACTAAAGGAAAAGTTGCAATGGTGGCGCACGGATTCAAGAATTCGCCAAAGTCGCTCGCCGCGCGTGAACCGCAACCGGCGTGCTATCATTCGCCGGCTCAAGGCGTCAGCCTGAAGCGTTTTTTGCAGGAAGCGTGGCAGAGTGGTCGATTGCACCGGTCTTGAAAACCGGCAACGGGCAACCGTTCGTGAGTTCGAATCTCACCGCTTCCGCCAGGAAGAAGCCGCCATGGACGTCTTGATCTCCGCCGTGACCGCCGCTGATGTTGACGCGGTCGTCGCCCTTGCACGCCGTAGCTGGCAGCAAACTTATTCTGGGATCATCAGCCAGGAGCAGATCGACTTCATGCTCGAGCAGCGCTACCATCCGCAGCGCCTGCTCGAGGAATTGACGATGCCGCAGATATGGTGGGACCAGGCTAGTTTCGACGGGCGACTGGCTGGTTTTTCGTCATGCCTGATCACCCCGACCGGGAACATGAAGCTCGACAAACTTTACGTCGATCCGGAGCGCCAACGCATGGGGATTGGAGCGCAACTCCTCGACCGCGTCGTTGGCCACGCCTTGGCGGCGGCCTGCGAGACGCTGATTCTGGCGGTCAACAAACGGAATGATCGCGCCATCGCAGCTTATCGAAAACACGGCTTCGCGGTTCGCGAATCGGTCTGCGTCGCGATTGGCGACGGCTTCGTGATGGACGACTTCATAATGGCCAGGTCACTGGCGGCGCACGCCGCAAGGCGCCACACTCGATGAAACTCGCATTTGTCAAAATGCACGGGCTGGGCAACGATTTTGTCGTGCTCGATGGCGTTCGCCAGTCGGTCGCGCTGACCGCCGAGCAACTCCGCTTCCTGGCCGACCGCCATTTTGGCGTCGGCTGCGACCAGATTCTGCTCGTTGAACAAGCCAGGCAAGCCGGCGTCGATTTTCGCTATCGCATCTTCAACGCCGATGGCGGCGAGGTCGAGCAGTGTGGCAACGGGGCGCGCTGCTTCGTGCGCTTCGTGCACGACCAGGGCTTGACTGCGAAGCGAGAGATTCGCGTCGAAACGATGGCTGGCTTGATCGTCCCGCGGCTTGAGGATGACGGCAAGGTAAGCGTCGACATGGGCGTGCCGGTATTCGCGCCGGCGCAGATTCCATTCGTCGCCGCTACCGACGATCTGGTGCAGGCCTTGCTGGTCGGTGACGAAGAAATTGCCGTCACCGCCGTCGGGATGGGAAACCCGCACGCAGTCCAGGTGGTCGTCGATGTCGATACGGCAGCGGTTGAGCGCCAGGGGCCGCTGATCGAGTCACACCGGCGTTTCCCGCAGCGCGTCAACGCGGGTTTCATGCAGGTGCTGGGCCGCCAGGCGATTCGCCTGCGGGTTTTCGAGCGTGGTGCCGGTGAAACGCTGGCCTGTGGTACCGGCGCTTGCGCCGCCGTAGTGGCCGGCATCGCCCGTGGCCTGCTCGATTCACCGGTGCGCGTCGAAACGCGTGGTGGAGCGCTGATGGTGGCCTGGAACGGCACTGGCACGCCGGTTTTGATGAGCGGCCCTGCTGTCACTGTATTCAAGGGAGAAGTAGAGTTATGAGATCGGAAGAAGTTGCGCACTATCTGCAGAACAATCCGCAGTTTTTCGAGCAACACGCGGATCTGGTCGCCAACATGGTCGTCCCGCATCCGCATAGCGGGCGAACGATCTCGATCACTGAACGGCAGATGCTGGCCCTGCGCGACAAGAACCGGCAGCTCGAAGGCAAGATGGGCGAGTTGCTCCAGTTCGGTGAGGAGAACGACGAGATCAGCGCGAAAATGCACCGACTGGCCGTCGGCATGATCACCGCCACGAGTTTTCAGGCGGCACTGCACACCTTGAACTCCCACTTGGGCGACGATTTTGAAGTGCCGCATGTAGCCCTGCGTCTCTGGCATCGCCCCGAAGGCAGCGATGAACTGCCCGAATTCGCCGACGTGAGCGAAGCCCTGCAGGCCTTTGCCGAGACCCTGGCGCAACCGTTCTGTGGCTCGACAAACGGTTTCGAAACGTCGTCCTGGTTCGGTGAGGCATCCCTGCATGTCCGCTCGCAGGCACTGATCGCCCTGCGCAACGGTAACTGCACGATCGGCATGATCGCGCTCGGCAGCGAGGATCTCGAACGCTTCTACGCGGCGATGGGAACGATCTACCTCGAACGTCTGGGCGACATGGCTTCGGCGGCGCTGGCTCGCGTCCTGCGCTGAACACGGGCCAATGACCGCCAGCGAACGCGCCGCCGGCATCAGCGCCTACCTCGATGAGCTCGCGCAGCAACGAAGGTTGTCAGCGCATACGGTCACCAACTACCGGCACGATCTCCAGTCGCTGTGCACCCTGATCGGCGAACTGCCCGGCGACTGCGGCTTCGAGGCCATCGAAACGCATCACATTCGGCGCTTCGTCGGGCAACTGCACACGCGTGGGCTCGGTGGCCGCTCCCTCGGCCGTACCCTGTCAGCGTGGCGGGGATTCTACCGCTGGCTCGGCCAGCGCGGCACGGCCACCCAGAACCCGGTCGACAGCGTGCGGCCGCCGAAGAGCGCCAAGGCGCTGCCGAAAGCTCTGTCACCCGACGAAGCAAATCGCCTGCTCGCAGCGGCTGGCGAAGACATCCTGGAGATTCGCGATCAGGCGATTTTCGAGTTATTCTACTCTTCCGGTCTGCGCCTCGCCGAACTTGCCGCCCTCGATATTTCCTGCCTCGAAGACCTGCTCGCCGGGGAGGTTCGCGTTCTCGGCAAGCGCAAGAAGCTGCGCATCGTTCCGGTCGGCAGCAAGGCCAGGGAGGCGGTAGCTCGATGGGCTGAGCAGCGCGCCCGACTGGTCGCCATGGACGAGGTCGCCTTGTTCGTTGGCCAGCGCGGCAAACGCCTGGGCTGTCGCATGATCCAGCTCCGTCTGGCGGGGCGTGGCTTGACGCAGAGTTTGCCGGCGCGGGTGCATCCACATATGCTGCGCCACTCATTCGCCTCGCACGTCCTGCAGTCGTCGGGCGACCTGCGCGCCGTGCAGGAGATGCTCGGTCACGCCAGCATTGCCTCGACGCAGGTCTACACCCACCTCGATTTCCAGCATCTGGCAACGGTCTACGATCAGTCGCACCCGCGCGCCAGGCGCAAGACGGATTAGCGGGCAGCTCAGTCCTCCGGCTTGACGGTTTCATCCACTGGGGGGGCCGGTTCCAGTTCGGCGGGAGCATTTTCCTGATAGAACAGCTCGTGGCTCGGACCCTTGGCGACGCCAGGAGAAGCCACCGATACGAGGCCTTCAGGAGTGGGGAGAAAGGACTCGGGAACATCCTTCAGCACCTTGGCCATATAGGCAATCCAGGTCGGCAGAGCGGCCGTACCGCCCGTTTCGCCGTTACCCAGACTCTTTGGCTGATCGAAGCCGATCCACGAACAGCCGACAACCGTTTGCTGGTAGCCGCAAAACCAGGCGTCCACGTGCTCATTGGTGGTGCCCGTCTTGCCCGCGAGATCCTTGCGCTTGAGCGTCGCAGAGGCACGCGCCGCGGTGCCATAGATCGTCACATCACGCAGCATGCTGTCCATCAGGAAAGCGTTGCGTGGATCGATCGCCCGCAGAGTTTCATCACCCGCGGTGATCGGTTCGGCGCGCGCGAGTACCTGTTTCTTGTCGTCCTGTATCTCGCGAACGATGTAAGGTCGGATGCGGTAGCCACCGTTGGCAAAGACCGCGTAGGCGGTGACCATCTGCCAAGGAGTGACCGACCCGGCGCCCAGCGCCATCGTCAGATAGGGCGGATGCTTGCTGGCATCAAAGCCAAAACGGGTAACGTAGTCCTGCACAAAGCGCACGCCGCTCGCCTGCAGGAGGCGAATCGAGACCATGTTCTTAGACTTGGCCAGCGCTGTGCGCATGCTCATCGGGCCCTCGTACTTGCCGTCATAGTTCTTGGGTTCCCAGGCCTGGCTACCGGTTACCGCGGAGGGAAAGCTGATCGGCTCGTCATTGATGATCGATGCTGGCGTAAAACCTTTTTCCAGCGCGCCGGAATAGATGAACGGCTTGAAACTCGAACCGGGCTGCCGCCACGCCTGCGTGACATGATTGAATTGGTTGCGATTGAAATCAAAGCCCCCGACCAGCGCACGGATGGCGCCATCGCGCGGGTCGGCAGCAAGGAAGGCGGCTTCCGCCTCGGGCATTTGCACGATACGCCAGTTGTTTTTTTCGTCGCTCTGAATGCGAATGATCGCGCCCCGGCGGATCCGCTTGTTTGGTGGTGCTTTTTGGTCAATCATACGGACAGCAACCTTCAGACCGTCGCCGCTGATGGTCACGACTTCGCCGCCACGGCGGTAGGCGCGAATTCGTTTACTGTCCGCTTGCAGGACGATGGCCGGGCGCAGGTCTTCGGCATCGTGAAAATCCTGCAGCAATTCGTCAAGAGCTTCATCCTGTTCCGACTTGATGTCGGCGAGGTCTACATAGGCTTCGGCACCGCGGTAGCCGTGCCTGCGGTCGTAGTCCATCACACCCCGCCGAAGGGCGGCATAGGCAGCTTCCTGGTCGTCCCTGACGATCGTCGTGTAAACCCGCAGCCCTCGTGTATACACGTCATCGGGAAAGCGCTCGGCGGCAATCTGGCGCGCCATTTCGGTCACGAACTCGGCGTGTACAGGCGCCTCGTTGACGTCACGTTTGATGACCAGTGCTTGCTGCAGCGCCGCTTCGTATTGCCCGTTATCGATGAAACCGAGTTCGTTCATTCGGCGCAGCACATACTGCTGGCGGAGACGCGCGCGCTTCGGATTGACCACCGGGTTGTAGGCCGAGGGAGCTTTCGGCAGCCCAGCGAGCATGGCCACTTCGGCGAGCGTCAGGTCGGCCAGCGGTTTGCCAAAGTAGGCATGTGCTGCCGCGGCGAAGCCATAGGCGCGCTGGCCGAGAAATATCTGGTTGATGTACAGCTCGAGAATCTGGTCCTTACTGAGATTGCTTTCAATCTTGAAAGAGAGAAGCGCTTCATAGAGCTTGCGTGTGTAGGTTTTTTCGGACGAAAGGAAGAAATTCTTGGCGACCTGTTGGGTGATCGTCGATGCGCCCTGGCGTTTGCCGCCACCCAGCAGGTTGGCGTACAGTGCGCGCAGCACGCCAAGCGTGTCCACTCCGCCGTGCTGATAGAAGCGCTCATCCTCGGCGGCCAGGATCGCCTGTTTCATGATCGCGGGAACGTCATGGATGTTGACAACGGCCCGCCGCTCCTCGCCGAACTCGCCAATCAGATAGCCATCGGCGGTGTACACCCGCAGGGGAACCTTCGGTCGATAGTCGGTAAGAATCTCCAGCGACGGCAGGTTCGGATAGGTGAGGCTAAGGACGACAGCCGCCAGGGCAATGGCCATTGCGGCGAGACCGACAACAAAAGCAATCGGGTACAGGAACCAGCGGAGGGCGGTAGGCAACAGAGCATCCAACAGAAAATGCAGATTGCCGATATTATAGGAGCGCGCCTGTGAAAAGGCTCGAACATCAAGCAGCCAAGCGCTGCCGGGTGCGTGGCAACAAAGTGCTTTACATGCCGTGGCCTTGTTGCTAGCATCTAAAGTAGAATATCTATAAGCACGCTAACTACAAATTATTGAAGGGTTTTTTGGCGAGGGGTGGCGATTTGCAGCTCGATCTTTCGATCTTTAATCCCAAGGCGCGCTCGCTGATCGGCCTCGACATCAGCTCGTCGTCGGTCAAGATGGTTGAACTGGCCGGCGATGGCAAAGGTGGCTACCGCGTCGACCGGTATGCGATCGAGGTCTTGCCGCGGGACGTGGTCTCGGACGGTAACATCGTCAATCTTGAGAGTGCCGCGGAGTCCGTCAGGCGTGCGTGGAAGAAGCTGGCCACGTCAACGAGACACGTTGCCATTGCCCTGCCGGCGTCGCATGTCATCACCAAGAAAATCATCGTGGCGGCCGGTCAGCGCGACGAAGACCTGGAAGTGCTGGTGGAATCGGAGGCTAACCAGTACATCCCGTTTGCGCTTGACGAGGTTAACCTCGATTTTCAGGTGGTGGGTCCGGCGCCCTCTTCGCCTGACGAGATCGAAGTCCTGATCGCTGCATCCCGCAAGGAGAAGGTCGAAGACCGTGTCGCCGTGGCTGAATCGGCCGGACTCAAGCCGGTGGTGCTGGATGTTGAGTCCTACGCCATGCTGGCGGCTTTTGAGCTGGTCCAGAAGCAGCTCGAGGACGGCGGCAAGGGGCAGATCATAGCGCTGGTCGATGTGGGTGCCAACGTGATGAACCTGACCGTTCTTCGTAACGATCAGCAGCTTTACATTCGCGAGCAGGCCTTTGGTGGCAATCAACTGACGCAGGATATTGCGCGGGTTTTCGGAATGAGTTTTGAGGAGGCTGAAGCAGAGAAGCGTCGTCATAATTTGCCGGAAAAGTACGAAGCGGAACTGTTGCGGCCGTTTCTTGAAGCGATGGCGCTCGAACTATCGCGTGCGCTGCAGTTTTTCTTTACTTCGACCCAGTTCAACCAAATCAACCACATCGTTCTCGCAGGTGGCTGCGCAGTCATGCCGGGCGCCGACGAAGTCGTTGCTGCGCGCACACAGATCAACACGATCATTGCCAATCCGTTTGCCGACATGGTGCTTTCCGAACGGGTGCGCGGCAAGAGTCTACTGACCGACGCCTCGTCATTGATGGTCGCCTGCGGCCTCGCCCTGCGGAGGTTTGATCAATGATCCGCATCAACCTCCTGCCCCACCGGGAAGAGAAGCGCAGGGCGCGACGGCAACAGTTCTATGCGCGGATCGGCTTGATGACCGTTCTGTCGGGCTTGCTCGTGTTTCTCGTGTACTCGGTGATTGCCAGCCACATCTCGGCACAGGATGCCAGAAACGAGTTTCTGCGCAAGGAGATCGCCGTGCTGGACAAGCAGATTGACCAGATCAAGCGGCTCAAGGAGCAAAGTCACGCCTTGATGGAGCGTAAGCGGATCATCGAATCCTTGCAACGGGATCGGGCGGAAGCAGTGCGCTTGTTGAGCGAACTGGCGAAGCAGATGCCGGAGGGGGTCTACATCCGCTCGCTCAAGCAGGAAGGACAAAAGATCAGCCTGGTCGGTTTTGCTCAGTCCAGCGCTCGAGTATCGACGCTGATGCGCAACATCGAAGCATCGCCCTGGCTTGAAAGGCCACAGTTGATAGAAATCAAGGCCGTGATCGTCGACAAACGTCGTCTCAATGAGTTCTCCATGAATGCATCGCTCAAGAGGGCTGCCGCTGGGCAAGGGGTGCAGAAATGAAGGCTCGCGCGCTGCCCACGATCGATTTCAAGGCCCTCCTTCTCGATTTCCAGAACCTGAATCCCCGGGATGTCGGCACCTGGCCTGCCGCACCGCGCGTGGCCGTCCTGCTCGGCTTGTCCTTGACCATCCTGTTGGCCGGCTGGTGGTTTGTGTGGGTTGACCAGTTGGCGGATCTGGACACGAAGCAGCGGGCGGAACTGAAGCTGCGCGAGGAATTCCTGGCCAAGAAAAGGGAGGCCGTGAACCTCGACCTGTACATCCAGCAGTTGAACGAGATCGACCGCTCCTTCGGAGCACTCCTGAAGCAACTGCCGAACAAGTCGGAAGTCGAGGCCTTGCTGGTCGAAATCAATCAGTCGGGGATGGGAAGAGGGCTACAGTTCGAGCTGTTCAAGCCGGGATCGGAGCAAGTCAAGGATTTTTATGCTGAGTTGCCGATCAACGTGCGATTGACCGGGACCTACCATGATTTCGGGGCTTTCGCCGGGGATATCGGCAAGCTGTCCAGGATTGTCACACTGAACAACATCGCCATCGCCACAAACCCGCAGAGCAAGGATGGAAGTCTGGTGATGGATGCGGTCACGAAAACCTTTCGCTACCTCGATGAAGACGAACTGGCAGCGAAGAAGAAGGCCGCCCAGGCTGCAAAGGCGGCGAAGAAATGACGAAACTTCTCCAGCTCACCACTCTGCTTTGCAGTATGGTGTTGGTCGCTTGTTCCGCAGGCGATGACGAGGAATTGCGACAGTGGACGACGACTGTCGGCCAGGACGCCAAGGGCAAGGTTCCGCCTCTGCCGGTGGTCGAACCCTACGAGCCCGTCCCCTATGATGTGGGCAACCTTCTCGACCCTTTCAAGCCGGCAAAAATGGGACCCGATGAGAAAAAGGGAGGCGGTGGCTTTCGGCCGGACCTGGAGAGACCCAAGGAACCCTTGGAGGCTTACCCACTTGAATCGCTGAAATACGTCGGCGTGATGACCAGAAGGAAGGTGTCGTATGCCATCATCCAGGCTGAGGCTGCTTTGTACCAGGTCAAGATCGGAAATTACATGGGGCAAAACTTTGGCGTAGTGGTCAATGTTTCCGAGTCAGAAGTGACTTTGCGCGAGCTCATTCAGGATTCTGCAGGGGACTGGGTCGAGAGAACGAGCACCTTGCTGTTGCAGGAGAAGGGAGCAAAGTAAATGAAGCAGATCAAACGATACCTGTTCGGCGCACTGCTGGTCGGGGGTGTGCTGCTGGCGTTGGTAACCGCAGATGCCCAGGAAGCGAGGCCAAATTCGATCGAGGCACTGACCGTTCTCCAACAAGGCTCGGTGCTGAACGTCAGACTGACGTTCAAGGAACCATTGCAAGGCTTACCTCCGGCCTTCAGCGTCGCCAAGCCGGCCCGCATCGCGTTCGACTTCCCGAATACGACCAATGGCATGGGAAAATCGAGCCAGACCTATAACGAGGGAGATCTGAAGAGCGCCAATATCGTCCAGGCGGAAGACCGGACTCGCGTGGTCCTCAATCTGCAGAAGGCAATGACCTACGAGGCGACCGTCGAGGGCAACAATCTCCTGCTTGCCCTGGTGCCGAGCAGGGTGCCTGAAGGTATTGTCCCTGTGGAACACTTCGCGAAAGCGTCTCCCTCGCAGAGTCTGAACAGCGTCCGTGACATCGGGTTCCGGCGGGGAAAGGATGGCGAGGCGCGGATCACGGTTGACCTTAGCGATTCGAATGCGGGCATCGACATTCGGCAGCAGGGCGCCAATCTGGTCGTCGACTTCGCCAGGGTGAGCGTCCCGGAAGCGCTGCGCAAGCGGCTTGATGTGACCGATTTCGCGACCCCTGTACAGTCCGTGACTACCGTGCAGAAGGGCGAGAACGCCCGCATGACAATTACCCCGCGGGGCCTGTGGGAGCACAATGCGTACCAGAGCGACTCTCAGTTTGTCATTGAAGTCAAGCCCGTCATCGAGAATCCCAACAAATTGGTACAGGGGTCCCGAGGAGGCTATCAGGGTGAAAAGCTGTCGCTTAATTTCCAGAACGTCGATGTCCGCCGTCTGCTGCAGGTAATCGGCGAGTTTACCGGCATGAACATGGTCATCAGTGACTCCGTCGGCGGGGCGATCACGCTGATTCTGAAGGACGTTCCGTGGGATCAGGCGCTCGACATCATCATGCAGCAGAAGGGGCTGGACATGCGCAAAAATGGCAATGTCATCCTTATCGCGCCGCGCGAAGAAATTGCGACCAAGGAAAAGCTCGAATTCGAATCCAAAATTCAGATCAGCGACCTCGAACCTCTGCTCACCGAGAGTTTCCAGATGAACTATATCAAGGCTGAGGATGCGGTGAAGCTGCTTGACAACGACAAGCAGCGACTGCTCTCGAAGCGCGGCAGCGCGGTTCAGGACGTCCGCTCGAACATGATTTTCGTCAAGGACACTCCAAGCCGTCTCGATGACGTGCGAGCGATGATTGCCAAGGTCGACACGCCGAACCGGCAGGTCATGATCGAGGCGCGAATCGTCGAAGCGGGTGACAGCTTCGCCAAGAATCTGGGCATCCGCCTGGGCTGGAGGCAAACATTTCCCAATGGAGCGGTGACCGTCGGAGGAGGTCAGAATTTCAGTGGACAGCTCGACATGTCCGGAACGCAGGTCAACCTTCCTGCGACGCCGCGAGCCGGCAACCCCGGCATTTTGTCTTTTCTGCTATTCAACCAGGGGCTGACGCAGTTTCTCACCGCCGAGATCTCGGCGCTGGAAGCTGACGGCCGCGGTAAGGTGATCTCCAGTCCGCGCGTCATGACGGCGAATAATGTTGAAGCGACCATAGAACAGGGCACCGACATTCCTTATCAGCAGGCGACCAGTTCCGGCGCCACCAGCGTCTCCTTCAAGAAGGCAGTCCTGTCGTTGAAAGTGACGCCTCAGATTACGCCGGATGGCAAGGTTTCGATGACCCTGGACGTCCACAAGGATACGCCGAACACCACCTTGTCGACCGGCGCGGGAGTCGCCATCGACACCAAGCAGGTCAAGACCGTAGTATTGGTCGAAAACGGGGGCACTGTAGTCATTGGCGGCATCTACACGCAGACGATTCGCAACAATACGCAACGAATTCCTTTCTTCGGTGATCTGCCGTATGTCGGCTGGCTGTTCAAGAACCGGGAAGTCATTGACGACAAGACCGAGTTGCTGGTCTTCGTCACGCCTCGAATCGTTGCCGAAAGCATGTCGGTACGCTGACCGGGTGTCTGGCTTAGGCGAGAAGCCGGTGATGAGCCGGCTTTTTGGTGCCCGGCTTGTGCTTTGACACTCCACGCTGGAAAATTGAATGCGCTCGTGAACACCGATGAAAAAAATCGCAATATCTACCTGGTCGGCCTGATGGGAGCTGGAAAGACGACGATCGGCAGGGCTTTGGCCAAGCGCCTGGCCTATATTTTCGTCGACTCGGATCACGAGATTGCCGCCCGCACAGGAGTCAGCCTGCCGACGATCTTCGAAATCGAGGGCGAGGAGGGTTTTCGCAAGCGTGAAGCGATGGTCATCGCTGATCTTGCCAGCCGCCGTGGCCAGGTGGTGGCCACGGGTGGAGGAGCCGTCCTGCGGCCCGAGAATCGCGACACTCTCAGCAGCAGCGGCTTTGTCATCTACCTCAACGTACCACTGCAGACGCTCTGCGAGCGCACGCGGCACGACAAGAACCGCCCGCTCCTGCAAGTGAATGATCCGTTGCAAAAGCTCAGGGAACTGCACCAGCAGCGAGACCACCTCTACCGTAGCATTGCCAACGTCGTGCTCGCTGGTAGTCGAATTACCGTGCAGTCGGTCTTGAACCTACTGATCAAGGAAGGGGGAGTGTCCTGGAAACGCTAACCGTTGCGCTGGGGGATCGTTCTTATCCGATCCATGTCGGGCGTGCGCTCCTCGAACGCACCGAGTTTCTGCTGCCGTTCATGCACCAGCCAAAGGCGGCGATCGTGACCAATGCCACCGTCGCACCATGGTATTTGCAGCGCTTGGCGGAGCCTTTGCGCCGGGCAGGCATTGAAGTCGTCGAGATCGTCTTGCCCGACGGTGAACAGTTCAAGGACTGGCGCACGCTGAACTCGATTTTCGACGTCCTGCTCGAACGCCGCTGCGAACGTTCGACCACGCTGCTGGCCCTCGGCGGCGGCGTCGTCGGCGACATGACGGGCTTCGCGGCTGCCTGTTTTCAGCGCGGAATGCCCTTCATCCAGGTCCCTACGACCTTGCTGGCGCAGGTTGATTCGTCGGTCGGTGGCAAGACAGCAATCAACCACCCGCTGGGCAAGAACATGATTGGAGCTTTCCATCAACCCAGGCTGGTGCTGACCGATACCGATACGCTGATCACCCTGCCTGATCGTGAGTTGCGGGCGGGCTTGGCAGAGGTCATCAAGTACGGTCTGATCAGAGACTTGCCTTTCTTCGCATGGCTGGAGGCCAACCTGGACCTTCTCTTGTCTCGTGAGCCGATGGCGCTGGCGGAGGCCATTTGCCGCTCGTGCCGGAACAAGGCCGAGGTGGTCGTCGCTGACGAACGCGAAAGTGGCGAGCGAGCCCTGCTCAACCTGGGCCACACCTTCGGTCACGCCATCGAAACCGGCGTCGGTTATGGTCAGTGGCTGCACGGCGAAGCGATCGCCGCGGGCACCCTGATGGCGGCACAACTATCGGCGCAGCTTGGCTGGATCAGTGCCGACGATGTCGCTCGGGTGGAGCGACTATTTCAACGCGCGGGTCTGCCTGTATACGGGCCGCTGCTGGCAGTCGATCGTTACCTCGATCTCATGCAGAACGACAAGAAGGTACGGGACGGCAAGCTCCGCCTCGTTCTCTTGCAACAGGTGGGCCAGGCAGTACTCACTGACGCTGCGCCGCAGGCCGACGTGCGAAAAGCCATTACCGTACGCTCCGCGCATGCTTGAACTGGCGCCGTACGCCGTCTCCGCAGCCAACTCACGCGGTCGCCGGCAGCCGGACGCGGAACCCTCGCAGCGTAGCGAATTTCAGCGCGACAGGGACCGGATCGTACACTCTACGGCCTTCCGGCGCCTTGAATACAAGACGCAGGTTTTCGTCAATCACGAGGGCGATCTGTTCCGCACCCGTTTGACGCATAGCCTTGAGGTGGCTCAGATCGCACGCGCCATTGCGCGCGCTCTGCAGCTCAACGAGGACCTTGCCGAAGCAATTTCCCTTGCCCACGACCTTGGCCATACGCCCTTTGGCCACGCCGGGCAGGACGCACTCAACGAGTGTATGCATGACCATGGAGGTTTCGAACACAATCTGCAAAGCCTGCGCACGGTCGACCTGCTCGAAGAGCGTTACGCTGCTTTCGATGGACTCAACCTGTGTTTCGAGACCCGTGAAGGAATCGTCAAGCATTGCTCTCTGGAAAACGCACGTCGGCTTGGCGATGTGGGCGAGCGCTTTCTTGATCGAACGCAGCCATCGCTTGAGGCGCAAATCTGCAATCTGGCCGATGAGATTGCCTACAACAATCACGATGTCGACGATGGATTGCGCGCCGGCTTGATCACGCTTGCCCAACTAGCGGAAGTCAGTCTCTTTGCGCGCCACGTTGGCGACGTCCGTAGCCTCTATCCTGGTCTTGGTGCGCGCCGTCTAATCCATGAGACGATCCGACGCATGATCAATGCGCTGGTCTGTGACCTGATCGAAACGACTGGCGGCAACCTCAAACGGAGACGGCCAGGAAACCTTGCCGATGTGCGACTGGGGCCGGTGCTGGTTGGCTTCTCGGACGAGCTATCTGAAGCGCAGCGCCACATGAAGCGCTTCTTGCGCGCCGAGCTTTATCAGCACTATCAGGTCTTGCGCATGGCCAGCAAGGCCCGGCGCATCATCAGCGATCTGTTCGCCACCTTTACCAGCGATCCGCGCCTGTTACCGCCACAGTACCAAGTCGCCGCCGGTGGCGACCAAATGCGCAGGGTTGCCGATTACATTGCCGGAATGACCGACCGCTATGCCATCAAGGAGCATCAGCGACTGTTTTCTGTCGGCGGAAGCTGACCCGCTTTACCGGCACGTCGACCAGGCCGCGCCAACGGTACGCGGCCCCCTCGCCACGAGTACGCCAATGCGACGAGGCACCAATTGCCCTACGGCGATGGCCAGTCCTTGATATACGCCTTGAGCAGTTTGTTCTCCATATTGCGTTCCTCGAGCACTGCCTTGGCGACGTCGTGAAACGACACGACGCCGAGGATGGTATCGCCTTCCATCACTGGCACATAGCGAGTGTGGGTATCGACCATGATGCGCCGTAGCTCGTCGACGTCCATGCCCAGATTGGTGGTTGGTGGATTACGATCCATCGCTTCGATGACCAGAATCTCGGCGATTGGTGGTGTGGGACCAACGCGCCGCTCGGTTTGCCTCTTGGCCAGTATGGCCAGAACCTCACGGAAAGTGAGCATTCCAGCCAGCTTGCCGCCCTCCATGACGATTACCGAGCCAATATCGTTTTCGGCCATCATGATGACTGCCTCGGAGAGAGGCGAGTCAGGATGGACTGCGTACAACGCGGACTCTTTGACCTGCAGAACTTCTTTGACCTCCATGTCACCCCCTAGAAATAGGATAGCTGGCCGATGCGCCGATTCACTGATCTGCGAGATTCTATCAGATGTCGATCGACTTCCGAGACTCTGCTCGCCCATCTTTTGATGAAGCAAGGCACAGCGCCCGCCGAGGCGGGCGCTGTGCCAAGCGATCGAGGAATAACCGTCCGCGTCCGCTCAGACCTTCAGGGCAACCAGCACTTCGTCGAGCATCTTCTTCGCGTCGCCGAAGAGCATGCGGTTGTTATCCTTGTAGAACAGCGGATTGTCCACCCCCGCATAACCGGAGGCCATGCTGCGTTTCATGACGATCGAGGTCTTTGCCTTCCACACCTCGAGCACCGGCATGCCGGCGATGGGGCTGGTGGGGTCGTCCTGTGCACCGGGGTTGACGATGTCGTTGGCGCCAATGATCATCGCGACGTCGGTCTGTGGAAAATCGTCGTTGAGTTCGTCCATTTCATACACGATGTCGTAGGGCACCTTGGCTTCGGCCAGCAGCACATTCATGTGACCGGGCATGCGGCCGGCCACCGGGTGAATGCCGAAACGAACATTGACGCCCTTGTCACGCAGGAAACGCGTGATTTCGTACACCGTATGCTGGGCCTGTGCGACGGCCATGCCATAACCCGGGACGATGATCACGTTCTTGGCCTCGCGCAGCAGCTCGGACGTTTCCGTGGCGCTGATTGGCACCACCTCACCGGCCGGTTGCGCACCCCCCGCCGCCGCAGGAGTTCCTCCGGTCGTGCCAAAGCCGCCGGCGATGACGCTGATGAAGTGGCGATTCATCGCCGCGCACATGATGTACGAAAGGATCGCACCGCTCGAACCGACCAGCGCCCCGGTAACGATCAGCAGGTCGTTCGAGAGCATGAAGCCGGTTGCCGCTGCCGCCCAGCCAGAATAGCTGTTCAGCATCGAGACTACCACCGGCATGTCGGCGCCACCGATGGCCATCACCATGTGGATACCGAAGAGCAACGCGACCACGGTCATCACCACCAGCGGCATCATGCCGTCGCTGATCGAGCCGGCGTGCAGGAATTCCCGTCCGAAGTAAATGACGATCAGCAGTCCGGTCAGATTGATCCAGTGGCGCGCGGGTAGCAACATCGGATTGCCGGAGATCTTGCCGGACAATTTACCAAAGGCAATTACCGAGCCGGAGAAGGTGATCGCTCCAATCAGGATGCCGACGTAGATCTCGATCTCGTGAATCGCATGTTCTGCCCCGGTCATGCCGGCAGACGCCACCGGGTCGATGTAGTTCGCGAAACCCACCAGCATTGCTGCGAGGCCGACCATGCTGTGCATCAGCGCGACAAGCTCGGGCATCTGGGTCATCTGTACGGTGCGCGCGGCATAAATGCCGATCGTCCCGCCGACCGCCATTGCGCCGATCAGCCAAGCGTAGCCTGCGGTGCCGACACGGGGGCCAAAGACGGTCGCCAGAACGGCGATGGTCATGCCAATGATCCCGTAGAGATTGCCGCGGCGTGATGTCTCCTGATTGCTGAGTCCGCCGAGGCAGAGGATAAAGAGGATGGTTGCTCCGAGATAGGAGACGGTTGCCAAGCTTTCAGACATGTTCATCAACTCCTATTTACGGAACATAGCCAGCATGCGCTGGGTAACGGCGAAACCACCAAACATGTTGATCGTGGCCAGCACGATGGCCCCAATCGCCAACCAGCGAATCCAGTCTTCCGGTCGACTGATGCCGGCGTCTATCGGTGGCGCGATCTGCACCAGTGCGCCAATGGCGATGATGCTGCTGATCGCATTGGTGACGCTCATCAGCGGGGTATGCAAGGCCGGCTTGACGTTCCAGACCACCATGTAGCCGACGAAACAGGCCAGAATGAAGACCGTGAAGTGATTAAGAAATTTTTCCGGCGCACTGGCGCCGATGAACCAGAAGACCACTGCCGCGACACCAAAGAGGATCGCCATGCTGCTCACCGAAGCGGGTTCGCTCGCCTTGCCGTGACCGTGCGATTTTTTCGTGGCAACCACCGGCTGGGCCGCTGCAGGTGCCGCGGCCGGCGCTGCCGACAGCTTTGGCGCCGGGGGTGGCCAAGTGACATTGCCTTCCTTGATCACAGTCAGGCCGCGGATGGCTTCGTCTTCCATGTTGACGTCGATGATGCCGTCCTTGGTCTTGCACAGTTCCTCGGCGAGGCGGAACAGGTTGCTGCTGTACAGTGTCGACGACTGCCGCGCCAAGCGGCTGACCAGGTCGGTGTAGCCGATGATGGTGACGCCGTGCTTCACCACCGCCTGGCCAGGCTCGGTCAGCTCGCAGTTGCCGCCCTGTTCAGCGGCCATGTCGACGATCACGCTGCCCGCTTTCATTGAGCGCACCATGTCGGCGGTAATCAGCCTGGGCGCCGGCTTGCCGGGAATCAGCGCGGTGGTGATGATGATGTCCACCTCCCGGGCCTGCTTGGCGTACATGTCGCGCTGGGCTTTCTGGAAGCCCTCGCTCATCACCTTCGCGTAACCGCCGCCGCCGGAACCTTCTTCCTCGTAATCGACCTTGACGAATTCACCGCCCAGGGACACCACCTGATCGGCCACTTCGGCACGCGTGTCGTTGGCGCGAACGATGGCGCCGAGGTTGGCGGCAGTGCCAATTGCCGACAAGCCGGCGACGCCAGCACCGGCAATGAAAACCTTGGCCGGCGGCACCTTGCCAGCCGCCGTGATCTGGCCGTTGAAAAAGCGACCGAAGGCGTTGGCAGCCTCGATGACGGCGCGGTAGCCCGCGACGCCAGCCTGGGAGGTCAACGCGTCCATCTTCTGGGCGCGCGAGAGCGTGCGCGGCAGCGAGTCGATGGCCAGCACCGTGACCTTGCGAGCGGCGAGCTGCTGCAAAAGATCGGGGTTCTGCGCCGGCCATATGAAGCTCACCAGCGTGCACCCCTCGCGCAGCAGGCCGACTTCGTCTGCCGACGGTCCACGCACCTTGAAGATGACGTCCGAAGAGGACCACAGGCTGGCCGCTCCTTCGACGACTTCGGCACCCGCCGCGCGGTACGCGTCGTCCGACATGTTGGCAGAATCGCCAGCGCCCGATTCGACACGCACCGTAAAACCAAGTTTGATCAGTTTTTCAACGACCTCCGGTACGGTCGCCACCCGCTTTTCCCCTGCAGCAGTCTCTCTTGGTACGCCAATTGTTAGTGACATTCAGTCCTCCATCCCTCGTTTCTTAAGTCCCAGTATCCAAAAAGACCGGTCCGCAAGCCGCGGAACCGGCCTTCCCCACAGAGGCGAAATCACCATCGTTGATCTTGCAAAATGCTCCAGGCATGCAGCGCACGGCCCAGCGGACGCAGCGAGCTTCCCCTGCATTCGGCCTTGCTGGTAGCAGACAACCCTCAGTGACCTCTCTAACAGCTTACCACAAGCGTCAAGCGGACTTTACCATGGCCGACAACTAAGCTCACCACACAAAGGCGTTTGATCCGCCAGCCATCTGAAACGAATGCGATGAGAAGTATGGCACAGACTTTGCTTAACTCAGCCAGAGGCCGGCCGACCCCATGGTAAGGCGCCTCAGCCGCACCAGTCGCTTCACTTGGGTGCGCCAGCCCATGGCTGGCGCACTTTTCTGGTGCGGTGCAGCATCTTGAAGGGCCAGCATATTCGGCGTATAGTCGCGAGTCCCGCGGAGTGGCCTACCGGTCGCCTCTGCGCCGGATTTGATGATTTCCTCGACAGCGGTCGCCGGGGTAACGTCTTTGTTTTTTGAGGATTCGAGCGTGATGGATTCGGCCATACCTGAAGAGCAGGGACTTTACGACCCTGCCAACGAGCACGACGCCTGTGGCGTCGGTTTTGTAGCGCACATCCGGGGCAAGAAGAGTTACTCGATCATCGAGCAAGGCCTGCTGATCCTGAAGAACCTGGATCACCGCGGAGCAGTCGGTGCCGACCCCTTGATGGGCGACGGTGCCGGGATCCTGATCCAGATTCCTGACGACTTCTTTCGTGAGGAGATGGTCAAGCAGGGTATCTTGCTGCCGCAAGCCGGTGATTACGGGGTGGGCATGGTTTTTCTGCCCAAGGAGTCGGCTTCGCGCCTCGCCTGTCAGGAAGAAATCGAGCGGGCGGTACGCGCCGAGGGCCAGGTCGTATTGGGCTGGCGCGACGTGCCGATCGATCACAGTTTGCCGATGTCGTCGACGGTGCGCACCCGAGAGCCGGTAATTCGCCAGATCTTCGTTGGTCGCGGCGCCGACATCATGGTCACCGACGCTCTCGAACGGAAGCTCTACGTCATCCGCCGACGGGCTGCCAACGCCATCCAGGCGCTGGGACTCAAGCACAGCAAGGAGTTTTACCAGCCATCGATGTCGGCGCGGACGATCGTCTACAAGGGCTTGCTGCTGGCGGACCAGGTCGGTGAGTACTATACCGACCTCAAGGACCCGCGCTGCATCTCGGCCATGGCGCTGGTACACCAGCGTTTCTCGACCAATACGTTTCCGACCTGGCACCTTGCCCACCCCTTCAGGATGATCGCGCACAACGGAGAGATCAACACCCTGCGCGGCAACTACAACTGGATGCGTGCGCGCGAGAAGGGTACCTGGTCACCGCTGCTCGGCGCCGATCTGGAAAAGATCTGGCCGGTGATCTATCCCGGCCAATCCGATTCCGCTTCGTTCGACAATGCCCTCGAACTGCTCGTCATGGGCGGCTACTCGCTGGCGCACGCGATGATGATGCTGATTCCCGAGGCCTGGGAATCGCATACGCTGATGGACGAAAAGCGAGGTGCTTTCTACAAGTACCATGCGGCGATGATCGAGCCCTGGGATGGCCCGGCCGCCGTGGCCTTTACCGACGGGCGCCAGATTGGCGCAACGCTCGATCGTAACGGCTTGCGCCCGGCGCGCTACCTGGTCACTGACGACGATCTGGTGGTCATGGCTTCGGAAGCGGGAGTCCTGCCCATTGCCGAGGAACGGATCGTCAAGAAGTGGCGTCTGCAGCCGGGCAAGATGTTTCTGATCGACCTCGACCAGGGGCGGATCATCGACGATGCCGAACTCAAGGACACGCTGTCGCGGACCAAGCCTTACCAGGACTGGCTGAGTCGCATCAACATCAAGCTCGATGAACTGCCGTCGACCAAGGGCACGCCGCCGCCTCGCTACTCGGCGTCGCTGCTCGACCGGCAGCAGGCCTTCGGCTACAGCCAGGAAGACATCAAGTTCATTCTTGAGCCGATGGCCAGCTCGGGCGAGGAGGCCACCGGGTCGATGGGTAACGACTCGCCATTGGCGGTGCTGTCGAACCGCAGCAAGCCCCTGTTCAACTATTTTCGCCAGCTTTTCGCGCAGGTGACGAATCCGCCGATCGACCCGATCCGCGAGCAGCTGGTAATGTCGCTGGTGTCCTTCATCGGTCCCAAACCCAATCTGCTCGGGATCAACGAAATCAATCCGCCGTATCGCCTCGAGGTTGCCCAACCGGTCCTCGATTGTGACAACATGGCGAAACTGCGCCGCATCGCGAGCTACACCGGGAACAAGTTCCACTCGGCTGAACTGGACATCTGCTACCCCCTGGCCTGGGGCAACGAAGGCGTTGAAGCGCGGCTCGCCTCACTGTGCGCCGAGGCCGAGGATCGCGTGCACCAGGGCGCGAGCATCCTCATCGTCTCGGACCGCAAGATCGATGCCGCTCATGTCGCGATCCCCGCCCTCCTGGCAACTTCGGCCGTCCACCACCACCTGGTCACCAAGGGGCTGCGGACCCGTGTCGGGCTGGTAGTCGAAACCGGTGCAGCGCGTGAAACGCATCATTTTGCCGCCCTTGCCGGTTACGGGGCGGAAGCGGTGCACCCCTATCTGGCCCTCGAAACGCTGCAAGACATGGCCTGTGGTGACGCCGAAAAGGGCGAAAAAGCGATCAAGCACTTCATCAAGGGTGTCGGCAAGGGTCTGCTCAAGGTAATGTCCAAGATGGGCATCTCCACCTACATGTCCTATACCGGAGCGCAGATTTTCGAAGCCGTCGGTCTGCAGAAGAAGCTGGTCGACAAGTACTTCACGGGAACGTCGACGCAGGTCGAGGGAATCGGCGTCTTCGAGGTGATGGAAGAAGCAATTCAACTGCACAAGCTGGCTTTCAGCGACGACCCGGTGTTGGCGACCATGCTTGACGCCGGCGGTGAATACGCCTATCGCGTCCGTGGCGAAGAGCACATGTGGACGCCCGATGTAATCGCCAAGCTGCAGCACTCGACCCGTACCGGCAGCTACGATACCTACAAGGACTACGCCAAGCTGATCAACGACCAGTCGAAACGGCACATGACCCTGCGCGGGCTGTTCGAGATCAAGGCTGCGGGGCCGGCTGTAGCACTCGACGAAGTCGAGTCGGCGAAGGAAATCGTCAAGCGTTTCGCCACCGGGGCGATGTCGCTGGGCTCGATTTCAACCGAGGCGCACAGCACGCTGGCGATCGCGATGAACCGCCTGGGCGGCAAATCAAACACCGGCGAGGGCGGCGAAGACCCGGCACGTTTCAAAGTGCTGCAGGGTGGCGAGATGGTTTCGGACGTTATTGGCAAGTCGCGCATCGAACGCGACTACCAGTTGCAGCCCGGCGACAGCCTGCGCTCGGCGATCAAACAGGTCGCTTCCGGACGCTTCGGTGTCACCGCCGAATACCTGGTCAATGCCGACCAGTTGCAGATCAAGATGGCGCAGGGTGCCAAGCCCGGCGAGGGCGGCCAACTGCCGGGCCACAAGGTTTCCGAGTACATCGGCTACCTGCGCCATTCGGTGCCCGGCGTCGGGCTGATCTCGCCGCCACCGCACCACGACATCTACTCGATCGAAGACCTGGCGCAACTGATTCACGACTTGAAGAGTGCGAATCCGCAGGCGTCGATCAGCGTCAAGCTGGTATCGGAGGTCGGCGTCGGCACGGTCGCCGCCGGGGTGACCAAGGCCAAGGCCGATCATCTGGTGATTGCCGGCCACGATGGCGGAACGGGTGCCAGCCCGCAGTCGTCGATCAAGCACGCCGGATCGCCATGGGAGCTGGGTCTCGCCGAGACGCAACAGACGCTGGTCCTCAACCGACTGCGGGGGCGAGTTCGCGTGCAGGTCGATGGCCAGAACAAAACCGGGCGCGACGTCCTGATCGGTGCCCTGCTGGGCGCCGACGAGTTTGGCTTTGCCACTGCTCCACTGGTCGTCGAGGGCTGCATCATGATGCGCAAGTGCCACCTCAATACCTGCCCGGTGGGGGTGGCCACCCAGGACCCGGTGTTGCGCCGCCGATTTTCCGGCCAGCCGGAGCACGTGGTCAACTACTTCTTCTTTGTCGCCGAAGAGGTGCGCGAACTGATGGCGCAAATGGGCATCCGCAGCTTCAACGAGCTCATCGGCCGCTCTGACCTGCTCGACATGCAAAAGGGGATCACGCACTGGAAGGCGAAGGGGCTGGACTACAGCCGGGTTTTCCAGCGCCCGGAAAACAAGGCCGGAGCGCCGGTCTTTCAATGCGAAGAACAGGACCACGGTCTTGGCAAGGAGCTCGATGTCAAGCTCATCGAACTTGCCGGACCCGCGCTCGAGCGCGGCGAAAAGGTCAGCTTCGAGTTGCCGGTACGTAACATCAACCGCACCGTGGGCGCCATGCTTTCCGGCCGGGTTGCGGCGCGCTACGGGCACACCGGACTGCCCGACGGGACCATCGACATTCACCTCAAAGGCACGGCGGGGCAGAGCTTTGGCGCCTTTCTGGCACACGGAGTGACGGTGGACCTGGTGGGAGAGGCCAATGATTACGTCGGCAAGGGCTTGTCAGGTGGGAGGATCATCGTCCGCCCGAGTGCTGGTTTTCGTGGCGAGACGCCGAACAACATCATCATCGGCAATACCGTCCTCTATGGGGCCATTGAAGGCGAAGCCTTCTTTGCCGGCGTCGCGGGCGAGCGCTTTGCCGTCCGCAACTCGGGCGCCACAACCGTCGTCGAGGGGGTGGGTGATCATGGCTGCGAGTACATGACGGGTGGTACGGTGGTGGTACTCGGCATGACCGGCCGCAACTTTGCCGCCGGCATGTCCGGTGGCGTGGCTTACGTACTCGACGAGGACCGTAGCTTCGCATCGCGCTGCAACATGGCGCAGGTCTCGCTGGAGCCGGTCGAGGAGGAATTCGCCGCGCGCCAGGGCAGCGACGCCGGCGACGACCTGGAAGGTCACGGCAGGGTAGATGTGCGCCATCTCGGGGTGATCGACGAAGTGCTGCTCAAGAGCCTGATCGACAAGCACTATCGCTTTACCGGCAGCCGACAGGCGCAGCGCTTGCTCAATGACTGGGAGCGCTATCGCGCCCGCTTCGTGAAGATCATGCCGCACGAATACCGCCGGGTACTCACCGAGTTGGCGGTGCAAAAGCAACTGGAGGCAGCGTAACCATGGGTAAGCCGACTGGATTCATCGAGTATCAGCGTCTGGCCGAGGCCTCTGAGCCCGCCACCTCGCGCCTCAAGCATTACGGCGAGTTCATCAAGGTCCTCAGCGACGAGCAGGCCAAGGTGCAGGGTGCTCGCTGCATGGACTGTGGCATTCCTTTCTGCAATACCGGCTGCCCGGTCAATAACATCATTCCCGATTGGAACGACCTGGTTTACCGGGGCAACTGGGAGCAGGCGCTGTCTGTCCTGCACTCGACCAACAATTTCCCGGACTTTACCGGGCGCATCTGTCCGGCGCCCTGCGAAGCGGCTTGTACGCTTAATATCAACACGGACCCGGTAGGGATCAAGTCGATCGAGCATGCGATCGTCGACAAGGGCTGGGAGAAAGGCTGGATTCTTCCGCAGCCAGCGAAGCTCAAGACCGGCAGGCAAGTGGCCGTCGTCGGTTCCGGGCCCGCCGGCCTGGCCGCGGCGCAGCAGTTGGCCCGGGTCGGGCACAAGGTGGTTGTTTTCGAAAAGAGCGATCGCCTTGGGGGCTTGTTGCGCTACGGAATCCCGGATTTCAAGCTCGAGAAGTCGCATATCGACCGTCGCATCGAACAGATGAAAGCCGAAGGCGTCGAGTTCCTCGTCAATCAGGAAGTGGGTGGGAACGGTGGCAACGCAGTTCCCGTTGGCCGCCTGTTGGCCGATTTCGATGCGCTCATTCTTGCCGGTGGTGCGGAGTTGCCGCGTGACTTGAACGTGCCCGGCCGGGAGCTGCAGGGCGTGCACTTCGCCATGGAGTTCCTGCCGCAGCAGAACAAGGTCAACGCCGGCGACCAGTTGGCGACGCAGATCCTGGCTGGCGGCAAGCATGTGGTGGTGATTGGCGGCGGCGATACGGGTTCCGACTGCGTCGGCACCAGCAATCGCCACGGAGCACTGTCGGTAACCCAGTTCGAGTTGATGCCGCAACCGCCCGAGCAGGAAGACAAGAGCCTGATCTGGCCCTACTGGCCACTCAAGCTGCGCACATCCTCCTCGCACGAAGAGGGCTGCGCACGCGACTTTGCAGTTTCGACCAAGGAGTTCGTCGGCGAGAACGGCAAGTTGAAGGCCCTGAAGGTTGTCCGCCTGGACTGGAAGGATGGCCAGATGAGCGAAGTTCCGGGTAGCGAGTTCGAGATCGCAGCCGACCTCGTGCTGCTCGCCATGGGCTTCGTTGCGCCGGTCCGGCAGGGACTTCTCGATCAGTTGGCAGTTGAACTCGACGCGCGGGCCAACGTCAAGGCGACGACCGACGGTGCCGGTTGCTACGCCACCAGTGTGGCGAAAGTCTTTGCCGCAGGCGATATGCGGCGAGGCCAGTCGCTCGTCGTCTGGGCAATTCGCGAAGGCCGGCAATGCGCACGCGAGGTCGATGCTTTCCTGATGGGGATTTCGGACCTACCGCGCTGAGAGCGCGAAGCGGACGAGTGTGACATTCTTGTGAGTGTTTCGCGGACAAACCTGAAATAATGTGACCAAGCAAAGGCGCTGTTGCTGTGCGCAGCAATGCCGAGCGCGGCCAGGCCGGCGGCGCCCTCGCGAGCTGGCTGTCGCCGCGTGAGGCCACGGCCAGCAGAACACAGAGCAACCTGACGTCTGACTGAATGTGACCCATGAATATCGTCATTCTCGCTGCCGGGCAAGGCAAGCGCATGCATTCGAACCTGCCCAAAGTTCTGCATCCACTGGCCGGCAAGGCGCTCGTCTCGCATGTCATCGATACCGCACGCAGCCTTGCTCCGCAGACGGTCTGTCTGGTCTACGGACACGGAGGGGACGCCCTGCGGACCACCATTGCCGCGCCGGATTTGGTCTGGGTTCTGCAGGAACCGCAACTGGGAACCGGCCATGCGGTCATGCAGGCCTTGCCGCATCTCGGGGAAGCCGAAACGACGCTGGTTCTTTATGGTGATGTGCCGCTGATCCAGGCGGCAACCCTGAAGAAACTGCTGCACGCGGCACGCAAGGCGCTGGCCATCCTCACCGTCGAACTTGCCGACCCAACTGGTTACGGGCGCATCGTGCGTAACGCCGCTGGTGAGGTGCTGCGCATCGTCGAGCAAAAGGATGCCTCGGCCGAAGAGCAAGCGATTGCTGAGGTGAATACCGGCATTGTCGCTCTACCAACCGTTCGGCTGGCCGAGTGGCTCGGTCGCCTTTCGAACAACAACGCGCAGCAGGAGTACTACCTGACTGATATCGTGGCCATGGCAGTTGCTGCCGGCGTGCCGATCCAGACGACGGCAGCACAGGATGAATGGGAAGTGCTGGGCGTCAATAGCAAGGTGCAGCTTGCCAAACTCGAACGCGTCGCCCAGCGTCGGACCGCCGAGCGGCTGATGGAACAGGGAGTGCGCCTGGCCGACCCGGCGCGTATCGACGTCCGCGGCGAGCTGCTGTGCGGACGCGATGTCTTTATCGACGTCAACTGCGTTTTCGAGGGAAAGGTGGTTCTCGAAGAGGCCGTCGAGGTCGGTCCGGCCTGTGTGCTCAAGAACGCCCGCATCGGCGCCGGATCGCGTCTGGCTGCCTTCAGTCACATCGAAGACGCGATCGTCGGGCCAGATGGCGTCATCGGACCGTTCGCCCGGCTACGCCCGGGAACCGAACTCGCCGCCGGCGTGCACGTCGGCAACTTCGTCGAGCTGAAAAACAGCAAGTTTGCCGCCCAATCGAAGGCCAATCACCTCGCCTATATCGGCGACGCGATCGTCGGCAGCCGGGTGAACATCGGTGCCGGGACGATCACCTGTAACTACGACGGCGCCAACAAGTTTCAGACCATCATCGAGGACGATGCCTTCATCGGCTCCGATACGCAACTCGTTGCGCCGGTCACCGTCGGTCGCGGTGCCACCCTCGGTGCCGGCACGACGCTGACCCGCGACGCTCCGCCCGATACGCTGACCATTTCACGTGCCCGGCAAGTGTCCATTGCCGGCTGGAAGCGGCCGCAAAAAGCCAGGAAGTAGTTCATTCTCCATCCCCGGCTGGCAACAGCCACAGAAGAAGTGATCTGACCATGTGTGGCATCGTAGCTGCGGTCGCCGACCGCAATATCGTCCCCGTCCTTCTCGAAGGTCTGCGCAAGCTCGAATACCGTGGCTACGATTCCGCCGGTCTCGCGCTGATCAACGACGCCGGTCTGCAGCGGCTACGTTCCGTCGGTCGCGTCGTCGAACTGACAGCGCAGGTAGAAGGATCGCAGGTTGCCGGCAACACGGGCATTGCCCATACCCGCTGGGCGACACACGGTGTCCCTTGTGAGCGAAACGCCCACCCGCACATATCGGGCGGTCTCGCAGTGGTGCACAACGGAATCATCGAGAATCACGAATCTCTGCGCGAACGCCTCAAAGCCCTTGCCTACGAGTTTGTCTCCGATACGGATACCGAGGTCGTCGCCCACCTGATCGCCCATGAGCTGAAAACGGCCCCTGACTTCCTGACTGCAGTCCGCCGGGCGATTGCCCAATTGCAAGGCGCCTACGCCATCGCCGTGCTGCGTGAGTCCGATCCGAGCCGGCTGGTGGTGGCGCGTGAAGGAGCGCCGCTTCTACTGGGGCTGACCGACGACGGATGCTACGCCGCCTCCGACGCATCGGCGCTGGTCCAGGTCACCCGCCGGATGATTTATCTGGAGAACGGCGACTGCGCCGAACTGATGCACAAGGGCTATCGCATCACCCGCGTAGATGGCACGCCGGTGGAGCGTACGGAGATCGAGTCACAACTTACCGCCGACGCTGTCGAACTGGGCCACTACCGGCACTACATGCAGAAAGAGATCTTCGAGCAGCCTGTGGCGCTGGCCAATACGCTCGAGATGCTCGGCGTAGCGCGCAGCATCCAGCCCGGCCTTTTCGGCGCCGCGAGCGAAGCTACCTTGCAGGACGTGCGGCAGGTCCTGATCATCGCCTGCGGAACCAGTTATCACGCGGGTCTGGTCGCGCGGTACTGGCTCGAATCGATCGCCGGGATACCGTGCTCGGTTGAAGTGGCCAGCGAGTATCGCTATCGCGACTCGGTGCCCGACCCGTCGACTCTGGTGGTGACCATTTCGCAGTCGGGAGAAACCGCCGATACGCTGGCTGCGCTGCACCATGCCAAGGGACTCGGCATGAGCCGCACGCTGTGTATCTGCAATGTACCCGAGTCGTCGCTGGTGCGCGAGAATACGCTGCGCTTCATTACCCGCGCCGGTCCGGAAATCGGCGTGGCGTCGACCAAGGCCTTCACCACGCAACTCGCCGCGCTCTACCTACTGACGCTGGTTCTCGCCAAACTTCGTTTTCGCCTTGACGATGAGGCCGAGGCGGCGGAGCTGCATGCGGTACGGCACCTGCCGATGGCGGTGGCCAAGGTGCTCGAACTGGAGCCACAGATCCGCGAATGGGCCGGGCGCTTCTCGATGAAACAGCATGCACTCTTCCTGGGACGCGGCCGCCATTACCCGATTGCCATGGAAGGCGCGCTGAAACTGAAGGAGATCTCCTACATCCACGCCGAGGCCTATCCGGCCGGCGAACTGAAGCATGGGCCGCTGGCTCTGGTCGACCGGGAAATGCCGGTCATTGCCGTCGCCCCCAACGATGCCCTGCTCGAAAAGCTCAAGTCCAATCTGCAGGAAGTGCGCGCCCGTGGCGGCGAGCTGTACGTCTTTGCCGACGCCGACAGCGAGATGAAGGAGTCGGACGGCATTCACGTGTTGCACCTTCCCGAGCATTACGGCGCACTCTCGCCCTTGCTACACGTGGTATCGCTGCAATTGCTTGCCTACCATGTGGCTCTGGTACGCGGAACTGATGTCGACAAGCCTCGCAACCTGGCCAAATCGGTGACTGTCGAGTGAACGTCGGTTCTGTCGGCGAGCGACGCACCAGGAAAGTGCGCCAAGCAGCAACCCCGCACCACCTGCTCGCATCGGGGCCGTCCTGAGTAGCTCGATAGCCTCTGTTTTCCTGACTGTCCAACACGCTGGTTTACTGGCACGATTACTGCTTTACAACTAGCAATCCATACGGGCGGTGAGCACGATGAGCGCAGATTTCTACAACGAGATGTACGATGCAGGCGGGACGCTGCGGCCGCATTATCGGGCCTTTGCCGAATGGCTGGCGGCGATGCCGCCCGAGCGTCTGGCGCGCAAACAGGTCGAGGCCGACACGGCTTTTCACCGGGTCGGCATCACCTTTGCGGTCTATGGCGAGGAGTCCGGTACCGAACGCTTGATTCCTTTCGACATCATCCCGCGCATCATCCCGGCGGCCGAGTGGGCAGCGCTGCAGGCAGGGTTGTGGCAGCGCGTGAAAGCGCTGAACGCCTTCCTGAACGACATCTACCACGATCAGGAAATCCTCCGCGCGGGGCGGATTCCGTCCGAGCAGGTGCTTAACAACGCGCAGTTTCGCCCCGAGATGATGGGCGTTGATGTGCCGTCCGGCATTTACGCCCACATCGCCGGCGTCGACATCGTCCGCGCCGGCGCCGGTGAGTCCTACGTCCTCGAAGATAATCTCCGTGTGCCGTCCGGCGTGTCGTACATGATCGAAGACCGCAAAATGATGATGCGACTCTTTCCGGAACTTTTTTCACGGCACCTGATCGCGCCCGTGCAGCATTACCCCGACATGCTGCTGGAGAATCTGCGCACCGTCGCGCCAAAGGGTGTTACCAATCCGACGGTCGTCCTGTTGACGCCTGGTGCCTATAACAGCGCGTACTTTGAGCACACTTTCCTGGCCCAGCAGATGGGAATTGAACTCGTCGAGGGTCGAGACCTGTTCGTCAAGGATGAGACGGTGTTCATGCGCACCACACAAGGTCCGCAGCGGGTCGATGTCATCTACCGTCGGCTCGATGATGACTTTCTCGATCCGCAGGTCTTCAACAAGGAGTCGATGCTGGGCGTTCCCGGACTCCTGTCCGCCTATCGCGCCGGGCAGGTCACCCTGGCCAACGCCATCGGCGCCGGTGTGGCCGACGACAAGTCGATCTACCCGTATGTGCCAGAGATGATCCGTTTCTACCTCGGCGAGGAGCCGACGCTGAACAACGTGCCAACCTGGATGCTGCGCAAGCCGGACGATCTCAAGTACGTGTTGGCGCACTTACCGGAACTGGTCGTCAAGGAGGTACATGGCGCAGGCGGCTACGGCATGCTGGTCGGGCCTGCATCGACGACGGCCGAGATCGAGGATTTCCGTGCCCGTATCGTCGCCGCCCCCGAGAAGTACATCGCGCAGCCGACCCTGGCGCTCTCCAACTGCCCGACCTTCGTCGAGTCGGGTATCGCACCACGCCACCTTGACCTGCGCCCCTTCGTGCTCTCCGGAAAGCGCATCGGCATGGTACCGGGTGGCTTGACCAGGGTGGCGCTGCGTGAAGGCTCGCTGGTCGTAAACTCCTCGCAGGGCGGGGGCACCAAGGACACCTGGGTGTTGGAAAACTAACATGCACGGAGAGCCGAGATGTTAAGCCGCACAGCCGATCACCTTTACTGGATGGCGCGTTACACCGAGCGCGCCGAAAACCTGGCACGTCTTCTCGACGTCTCATACCAGATGTCAATGGTGCCGCAATCGGTTGCCGCACAGAACGAGAACTGGCGCGCCATACTTGCGCTGAACAGTCTGGAGGCGACATTTGCCGAGGTGTACGATGAGGTCAACGTCGAGAACGTTCTACGCTTCATGGTCTCCGACCCGGCCAATCCTTCGTCCATCTACAGTTGTCTGCGTGCGGCGCGTGAAAATGCCCACGCTGTACGCGGAACGCTCACCGCCGAAATGTGGGAGAGCGTCAACGCGACCTGGATAGACCTGCGCCAACAGAACTTCGAGCATATTCTCGCGCGCGGCGTCAGTGAGTTCTTCGACTGGGTCAAGCTGCGTTCGGCGGTCACCCGAGGCGTGACTTTCGGGACCATGCTCAAGGATGACTCACTGCATTTCATCCGCCTCGGAGGGCTGCTCGAGCGCGGCGACAACTCGGCCCGTATCCTCGACATGCAATACCACATCCTGCGCAATGGCGACGAGGGAGCGAGCGATTTTTATCGCTGGGGCGCTTTGCTGCGCTCGCTTTCCGCCTTCCAGGTCTATCGCAAGGTCTATCGCGACGCGATTACCCCGGCGCGTGTTGCCGAACTGCTGATCCTGCGCATGGACTTTCCCCGGTCCTTGCACGCCTGCGCCGATGGCGTCATTCGCATGTTGCAACTGATTGCCAACGGTGCTTCGGCGGAGACCGAGCGGCAGGCCGGCGTACTGCATGCCAGGTTGCATTTTGCGCGCATTGATGATGTGTTGGCGGGCGGACTACACGAGTACCTGACCGACTTCATGGATCGTATCTTCGAACTCGGCGACGGCATCAGCCGCGACTTCCTGATACCAGCCTGAGGCGTTGACGGCCTCTTCTGGGCGGACGGGGGTCGGCACGACTCGCTCGCCTGCCGACTCCCACTCGCTACAGCAAGTTACAGCAAGTTACAGCAAGTCCAGGACCTTCTCGGGCGGCCTCCCGAGAACCGCCCGATTTCCGCGCACGGCGATCGGGCGCTCGATCAAAATGGGGTAAGCCACAAGCGCGTCCAGCCATTCTTCTTCGCTCAGGGAACGCCCGGCATATTGCTCCTTGAACACGGATTCCCCGCGGCGCACGAGTTCTGCCGGATTCATGCCGAGCTTTCTCAATAGCTCACGGAGTTCCTCGCGGCTCGGCGGGGTCTTGAGATAGTCAACAATCTCGGCATCCACACCCTGGTCGGCGATCAGTTGGCAAGCAGCGCGGCTCTTCGAGCAGCGGTTGTTGTGGTAGATTCGGAAGGGAACGTCGCTCATCAACTGTCCTCAGGCATACCCGCCAGAGCCGGGCGCTGGTCGTCGTCGGGCGATTCTACAACGACTTGCACCTACGCGTCGCCTGAGCCGTAACGCCAGGATTCCGGAAATCACAGTCACTTCATCCAAGCAATTGATTTTTATGTAGACTGCGCAGGGTGACGGTGGGCGATCGCCGGCCGGTGGCCTGATTACCCGGTTAACTGGGAAAAAAGTCACTCTTTTGGTGACTGTTCGGCAGTAAGATTCGTTGGCAGTCGTGGACACTGAGTCATCCAAAGGCCTTCTCCGACGTTACATTGGATAGGGTGTGGGGGCAGAGATCAGGCACCGCGTTCGCTGCCGACCGTGTCAGGAGCTACGTACGCCGCGTTCTGACAACTTGCCAACGACTTGAGTCAAGGAGCTATACTTGACGTGTATCGCTTGGCGGAGTCTTTATATCGGGCTGCCGGTACGGTGGAACTCAGTTAGGGTGAAGGGTCAAAATGAAAACGCTTCGTTTGTCGTTGATCACCGTATTGCTGTTGCCTGTGCCGGCCTTGTCTGATGATCTTGCCGCCGAAGCCCAATCGAGCGCAGCGCCGAAGACTCCAGCGATCAAGACGATTACCAACTTCACGCAATCCTTGCGTTGCATGGATGAGTTGTTCTATGCCTATGGTAAACAAGGCATCGCCATTACATCGACCGGCATCCCTGACGAGACGGGCAAAGTGAAGACCGGTACCAAGGAGATGCTGATCACCGCTATCTCGAAGATGACGGTGAAGAGCGACGCTTTTGATTTCATCGACTTTCATTCCGGGGCCGATGATCTGGGCGCGCTTTTCGCGGCCCGTGGTGATCAAAGTCGCGTAATGCCAGACTACTACATTCGCGGCTCGATCACCCAGATGGACGACAACAGCGTCCGCAAGAACAAGGGAATAGGGTTCTCTCTGCCCTTCCTTGACTTCGGGGTTTCGAAGGACGATGCGTATGACCTGCTCAGTATGGATCTGAGCATTGGCGACGCTGCCACGCGCAAGATCATTCCGATCACCAGCACGTCGAACACGCTGGTCCTGATGAAGGGCGGAACAGCTGGCGAAGGAGGAGGCAAGATCGGCAAGGTGGGTCTGAGTTTCAACGTCGATATCAGCCGCAATGAAGGTGTTGGTGCGGCGACGAGGACGCTGGTTGAACTGGGTCTGATCGAAGCCTTGGGCAAGTTCACCCAGGTCCCTTACTGGAAATGCCTCGATACAGACCTCACCAACCCCTTGATCCGCGAACAGGCCCGAGAGTGGTACGACAATGCCAAAGAAAATGATCGCGTCATGTTCATACAGCGCAAGCTGGCCGGCATGGGGCGTTATGACGGCCCGCTCAATGGTGTCCCGGGCGCGGCGCTGAAGACATCCGTCGCGGAGTACCAGTCTAGCGTCGGCCTTATCGCGGATGGCGTCATCAATTTCGACCTTTATGCAAGCCTGCTGGACAATCTCCAGAACCAGATCGCCGCGCTTCCCGCGCTGGGAGCGCCGAAATCGAATTACGTACCGGGGGTGAGCTCGCCGGTCAGGCCGCCAGCCGCGAGCCAGGTGGTGGCGACTCCTGCCGCCAGTCCTGCCGGCGCTCCGAATCCCATTTTTCGGATGAAGCTTGATACGGACCGCGGGACTAGACCGGCTTACAAGGTTGGCGAGTTCCTCAGCCTGACCTTGTCGATGAACACGCAGGGCACGGCCTATTGTTATTATCAGGACGCCTCAAGTATTACGGCGCGCATCTTCCCCAATCAGTTTCGCTCGGACTCGATGGTTCCTGCCGGAGCCGGCGTCAAGATACCATCGGGTGGATTCAGGATCAGGTTCGACAAGCCGGGGCCCGAGCGTGTGGCCTGTATCGGTTCCGATCGGGAATTGGTTGTTCCCGGCTCGCTTCGTGGCGCCCGCGATCTCTCTCCGTTGCCCGTCAGGTCGGTCGACGACATCGTCGGTCAGTACAGGCAGAACAACCCCTCGGCGGTCACGAGCATGGTTGACATCACCGTTTCACAGCAGTGAAGTGAACGAAATGGATACCAGAAACCAGGATTTAGCGAAAACACTGTCCAATGGACTGTTCACGGCCGCAACGCTGGGATTTCTGCTGACCGCCTTTGGCCAGGGCGCCCTCGCTGAAATCATTTTGGGGGGTCCCGCTCCAGGCGCGAGTGCTGCCGGACAAACGGCCCAGTACAACCGCCAACGGGCCATAGTCGAACAGAGCAGAAATGACAACGGGGAGTTCTGGGTGAGCCCCAATATCATTTTGAATGACGGCTATTACAATTCGGGCAGGGTCAACGCCCTAGGGGGGATCAATACCCTGGGTGGTGTCGGCGGCGCAGCGGCCAGCGGGTCGGCTGCCGGCTATGGGGCTGCTTACAACCGACAACGAGCTGTCGTAAATCAAGTCTTCATGGGTGACCACCCGCCGTCGAACAACCGTGAGCGTGCCAATGCGTACCGAACAGGCGGCAACTGAACGCCCGCCACGGTGCTGTGCAAGCGCATGGAAGTGGCAATGGCAAACGGCGCGCTGGAGGCGGAGAAATGGATCATGTCCAGAGCCTTTCACTGTGGACATACACTTGAGCGAGGTTGTCAATGAGGTTCCACATAGCGCCACTGCTGATCGTGTTTTCGCAGTTGGCTACTGCACAGGTGTCGGTTGATGTGTCCGGGTATGGTGTGAAGAGCGGCTCGGGATCGACTGCTTCGGGCTCCGGGAATACGGCGGTCAACGAAACGGGCGTGATTTCTCCCGACGCAGAGATCGAAGGTGTCACGACCATCAATGACAATGTATGGATCGATGGTGTCAAGATCGCTCGGGGAGTCACTGAATACTTCTCGAAGAAGACCAGAAAGGCGTATACGATTCGCTGGGGGAAAAAGGGTGAGGGTGCAACCGTAACCGAGAAGCCATGAGTGGCGCCCCGTGAACAGTCTTTGCTGAAACTGGAGAACGTCGTGCAACTGCCTCAATTCATGAATCGCCTGTTTTTATTGCTGGTTCTTGTTGCTACCTTGCTGGGCAGCGGGCGACTGCATGCTTTCGAGATCAAGGATGGAGATCTGAAAACGATCTTGTATGCCAGGACGGACGTACCTGTCGCGTGGCGTTATACGCCGAACAAAGAGGTGATTATCCTGGACATGCCAGGGCTGGATTTGTTGGGCCGCACCTTCAACCGGGCGACACAACTCAAGGAGCAGCAATACAGCGAGCCCTACCCGCGCGTTCTGACCTCGGACGAACTGACCAAGTACATCGGCGCGGCCAACAAGACTTTCGCCACCTTCGCGGGAGGGCACGATCTGCGGGTATCCGATCTGGTTCAATTTTTCAACCTCGCCGAGCGGGACAAGGTTGAACTCTTCCCTGAGGAGAATGCGCTTCGGGACTTCTTTGTCGAGCAAGGGCTCATGAAGGAGTGGCGGGGGGTCTACCTGCCGCAAAAGCCCAACACGATCATTCTCGCCATACCTCAGGTGCAGGATCGCGGTAGCGAGCCGGCGGTGACGCGTAATGCCCGCTATGCGATTCTTCTCCATGAACTTTCGCATGCAGAATTTTACGGGAATGCGTCCTATAACAGGTACTGTCGAACCTTCTGGGCAGACGCTATGACCGAAGGCCAGAAGGAGGCGTTCAAGAGGTTTCTTGCCGGCATGCGCTACTCGGTGGACAACCAGGAGCTGCTGATCAACGAGATGCAGGCCTATCTGATGTTTACGCCCGATGCTGGATCGTTTTCAGCAGGCCGGCTCGGCATTTCTGAAAGCGAGTTGGCAGCACTGCGTGACGCCTTCGTCAAAGGGCGCCCACCGCTTCAACTTCCTCTGCGTGTCAGGGCCGGAGATTTGCCATGAATAGGATCTTGTCGATCAAAATTCTCGCGCTCGTAATGGCCAGCCTGGGAAGTTCTCAGTCCTGTCTTGCGCAAAAGACAAAAATCCAGGGAAATACCGAGATCAATGCTTCCACGAACAACACCACTGCCGTCGCAGTGGGTAACAACGTAGTCGCAAAGAACCGGGTCGGTGTCATTCAAGGTGAGAAGAAGGGCAATACACGAATCAACGTTTCCGCCGCCAACGTCACGACGGTGACCACGGGACGGAACAAGAAGGCGTGTACCAACATAGGAGCGATTGTCAGCGATGAATGCAAATAGAATGAAACTTGCGCGATATGTGGTCTTCGCGCTGTTGTGCGGCGCGTCCGGTGCTTCCCTGGCCGTTCAGGACCTGAATGCGCGTTCGCAGACGAAAGTGAATAATGCGATGGCAAAGGCTTGGCAAAAAGGCGACCCGAATGATCCTGCCATGCAGAAACAAGTGGTTAACATTGGAAGTAAGCGGAATAACACCTGCAATGTTAACGTGGGCACGGTGAAGCCGGGGCAAAAGGCCCCGAAGGACATCGTCGTGACGACCAAGGAAGTTATCAACGTATGCAAGTGAGAGAGACTATGAAAAAAAGCATGTACCGCATGGCGCTCGTGGCGCTAATGATGCTGTCAAATGGGGCAGTAGTCATTCCGGCTTTTGCCGCTGGCGATGACACATCCAGCCTTGAGGAATTGAAGCGCGCGATGAGTGAACCGTCGGAAGCGCCGAAGAAGAAGCGGACGCGAGCGATCGTTTTCGACGGTGATGCTGCGCCAACTCCTGCCGGGGCGCCAGTGATTGGCGGCGGGAGCGCACTGGATTGTGCGGCGCTGCCTCCCGATGCCAAAGCGATATCGGTCCAGTTTCCCATCCAGTTCCGTCCTGGAAGCGCAGTGATCACACCAGCGTCCGGCGTTACGCTGGTCGAGATTGCTAAGATTCTCTCCCTCACCCCCGATCGCTGCGTGATCGTCGAAGGGCATACCGACGCCGAGGGAAATCCCGACAGAAATCTGGCCCTGTCGCGTGATCGCGCCAGCGCTGTGGTCAAGTTCATTGTGGAGAAGGGATCGGTTGACCGTAAACGCCTGGTACCGGTGGGCAAAGGTTCAACCGACTTGGTCAAGGACCTGGATCCTCGTGACGCAAGAAACCGCCGCGTGGTTTTCAAGGTGGTTGCCAGCTAAGCAGCGAAACAAAGCTCGCGTTGTGTGCGGAACGTGCTCGTTCCGTTTGCAGGCCACTGCTGTCGACTGTCGCTCAACGGTGGCTTTTGCGCGTTTCTTTCCTCATCAGAACTTTCTTGCAGGTCGGGCAGTGCGCTTGAGTGCTGCACGTCTGTCCAACCGACGTCCATTGTGGAAGCGCATCATGTTCCGATCAAGAACACAAAAGACCATTCTGATGTTCGTTGCCAGCGGCGGCTGCGCGCTGGCTTCGATGTATGCGGGCACGGGCTTTGCTGCTGATGCGCAAGCCGGGAACATCTGGGGTGCCCAGATCAAGGTCTCTCGTGACGACGTCGGCATCGAGCGCGACGGGCAACGGTTTCCTGGGCTGGTGGGTGCTCGTCTGAGGGAAAAGGACATCATCCGTACGGGCGAAAAAGGCTCGGTCGGCATCATGTTCACCGACAACTCGACGCTTTCAATGGGCCCTGATTCAGAGGTGGTCTTACGGCGCTATGCCTACGATTCGACAACGTACATGGGTGCCTTCGATGCCTACATCAAACGGGGAAACGTTTCGCTGCAAACCGGTAACATCGCCAAGCAGACCCCGGAAGCCATGCGCATGTTCACGCCAAAGGCCGAGCTTAGCGGCACCGCCAAGAATTATGTTGTCAGCGTTGGGGAATAGGGAATGAACAGGCCATTGATCGTACTTGTGCTGTCTCTGACGGTCACCGCTTGCGCACATCGTGACAGCTACGTGCTGCTTCCCGACCGCGGCGGGCCAGCGGGAACCCTCACTGTGAAGCCAACTGAAGGTGGTTTGCCGCTCAAGCTCGACCAACCCTACCAGACTGCCACCTCGACCATGAGCGGAGCATTTGACCAGAGCACGACGAACAAGCAGGATGTGGAGACGCGCTATCGTGCCGCTCTCGGCGCTACCCCACCGGCATTGGTCCGCTTCACGCTGTACTTCCTGGAAGGCAGCGATGAACTGACGCCAGCGTCGAAACGTGATCTGGAAGCCGTCATGGTCGAGATCAAGGCGCGCCCGGTTCCCGATATCGTCGTCGTGGGCCACACCGATAGAGTAGGGTTAGTAGCCGACAACGATCGTCTGGCACTTCGCCGAGCCGAATCTTTCAGAAAGAGGCTCTTGCAGCAGGGAATGGCCGACGATGCGATCCAGACCGCCGGTCGCGGTGAACGCGAGCCCCTGGTCGACACAGCGGATGAGGTGCCAGAACCGCGTAATCGCAGGATCGAGATCCTCGTCCGCTAATGCTTTCAAGGGCGTGACAACAGGGTCATATTGAGCTGGCCGCGTGCTAGAATCGCGCCCCGATCCGACCCGGTCTGTCGATGTCCCTACTCAACCCCCCGCAACGCGAAGCGATCCGCTATCTCGATGGTCCGCTGCTGGTTCTCGCCGGCGCCGGCTCCGGAAAGACGCGCGTCATCACCGAGAAGATCGCCTACCTGATCGAGTCCTGCGGCTTCAACCCGCGCAATATTGCGGCCATCACCTTCACCAACAAGGCGGCGAAGGAAATGCAGGAGCGGGTCAATAAGCTGCTCGCCGGCAAACCCGCGCAGGGACTGACGATCTCGACCTTTCACGCGCTCGGGGTGCGTATCCTGCGTGAGGAAGCCGTCACGCTGGGCTACAAGCCCAACTTCTCGATCCTCGATTCCAGCGACTGTTTAGCCATCGTTTCGGAGCTTGCCGGTAGCGTCGACAAGGCCAACATCCGCAAGCTGCAGTCGCTGATCTCGAACTGGAAGAGCGCTCTGGTCTCCCCGGATCAAGCGCGCAAGAACGCCCAGGATGAGACGGAGACCCTCGCTGCAAACGCCTTCGCCAGTTATTCGGGCACTTTGCAGGCCTACCAGGCGGTTGATTTCGATGACCTGATCGCCTTGCCGGTGGCCCTCTTCGAGAACCATCCTGCGGTGCGCGACAAGTGGCAGAACCGTCTGCGCTATTTGCTGATCGATGAATATCAGGATACCAACGCCAGCCAATACAGGATGCTCCGGCTGCTCGCCGGGCCGCGCGCCGCGTTCACGGCGGTCGGCGACGACGACCAGGCGATCTATGGCTGGCGGGGAGCCGACATCGAAAACCTGCGAGGGCTGCCGCGCGACTATCCGAACCTCAAGGTGATCAAACTCGAACAGAACTACCGCTCGACGGTGCGCATCCTCAAGGCGGCGAACGCCTTGATCGCGCACAACGAAAAACTGTTCGACAAAAAGTTGTGGTCCGAACTCGGCCATGGCGACCCGATCACCGTCACCGTCTGCGGCAACAGTGACCAGGAGGCCGAGTCAGTGGTGATGAAGCTGCAGGCGCACCGTTTCGAGCATCGGGCAGCCTTTGGCGACTATGCCATTCTCTACCGTGGCAACTTCCAGGCGCGCGCGCTTGAACAGTTGCTGCGCAACCAGCGCATCCCCTATCTACTGTCAGGCGGACAGTCCTTCTTTGACAAGACCGAGATCAAGGACCTCACCTCGTACCTTCGCTTGCTGGCCAATAATGACGACGACCCGGCGTTCATCCGCGCGGTCAGCACCCCGAGACGCGGCGTCGGCGCCAGTACGCTGCAGGCACTTGGCAGTTATGCCGGCGAACGACGGCTTTCGCTCTTCGCCGCGGCCTTCGAACAGGGTTTCGCGCAACGCGTGCCAGCTCGCCAGCTTGCCCCGCTGCTCGAGTTCTGCGAGTTCATCAACCGTCTGCAGGGGCGTGCCGGGAAAGAGCCGGCGGCGCAGGTGATGCCCGACCTGCTCGCCGCGATCGGTTACGAGGCCTGGTTGTTCGAACACGACGAGGCGCGTACCGCACGCATCAAACTGGCCAATGTGCAGGACTTCTGCGACTGGCTGGGAAAAAAGGGCGCCGAGGAGAACAAGACGCTGTTCGACCTCACGCAGACGATTGCGCTGATCAACCTGCTCGACAAGAAAGACTCCGAGGTCGACGCCGTTAAGTTATCGACGCTGCACGCCGCCAAGGGTCTGGAATTCAAACACGTTTTCCTGATCGGCATCGAGGAGGGAGTTCTGCCTCACCGCGAAGCACAGGCCGACAACCGGATCGAGGAAGAGCGGCGCCTGATGTACGTCGGCATCACCCGCGCGCAACGCTCGCTGCACCTGAGCTACGCCGAGAAACGCAAGCAAGGAAGGGAACTGATCGCCTGCCAGGCATCGCGCTTCATCGACGAGATGGGTCGCGAGGACCTTCGCTTCTCTGGCGGCAAGTCTGAAACCATCCCCGACAAGGCAGCGACCACCGACCGCCTGGCGGCCCTGAAAGCAATGCTTGGCAAGGCAAGCCCCGGCTAGTGCTGACCGACGTACGCGTTGACGAATGCCTTCAGGGGTGAGCGCCGTCGGCAGGCTTGACGTTCGCCTCGGCAAGGCAGCTTTCGATGCGGATCATGGTCTGCGCAATATCCTCGTCGAGGCCGATCGAGAAACGGATCAAGCCATCGCGCAAGCCTGCCGCTGAACGTTCATCGATCGGTATCTCGGACGAAGTGCTGTGGCCGGGGGTGGTGAACAGCGTTTTGAAATAGCCGAGGCTGACGGCCAGGTAACCGACCTTGTCGCGCTGCAGAAGCGTCATCAGGCGATTGGCGGCGGCATGATCGCCGGCGTCGAGGGTCAACATTCCGCCCCAGCCGTAGCCGGGGTTCATCAGACCGCCAAGCAGCGTGTGGTGTGGATGACTGGCCAGCCCCGGGTAGTGAACCGGGTAACCCAGCGCTTCGAGTCGGCGGGCCAGATGCAGCGCGTTGGCCCCATGCTGACGCAGGCGCACATGCAAACTGTGAAGATTCTTGAGAATGCTGGCCGCCCGCGTGCTGTCGAGCACCGGACCCAGCAGCATGCTCGGACCGGAGTTGATGTCGTTCAGTTGCGCGATGAAGTCGCGCGACGAGACAACGCAACCGGCGACACAGTCGCTGGTGCCGTTAACGAATTTGGTCAGACTGTGCACAACGACATCGGCACCATGGCGAAGCGGCGACAGGATCATCGGCGTGAAGGTGTTGTCGACCACCAGGCGCGCACCGCTTTCGTGCGCGATGGCGGCCAACGCCGGCAGATCGCTGACTTCGAGCAGCGGGTTACTCAGTGACTCGCAGTAGAGCACGCGCGTACGTGGCGTCATCGCCGCGCGGACGGCGTCGTGGTTGCACAGGTCGACGAAGCGGGCGTTGACTCCAAAACGCGGCAGCAGGTTCTTGAGCAGGGCATGCCGGATTGAAGGCCATGCGGATGCCCTCCGATGGGTGATGGGAAAGCCAACCGTAGCACATGCGGCGTGCCGATGGCAAAGGACGAACTGCCGAATCGCGGGGCGCGAAAGCGACTCGTTGCGCGCGTCGGAGGCCATGGACCGCTGACTGAGCGTCGCTCACGGCGTGTGTGGCGTGTGTATTCAGCGATTTTCTTGAAAGTGCTTGACCACGCAGCACGTTTTAATTATGAGTGCACAGTGACGGGCATTGGCCGGTCGGACATCTGGCAGCCGCGACACAGGCGAGGCGACTGAGGCGTTTTCTCAGCCGCCTCGCCGTCATCGCACTGTCAGCACCAAGGAAAGATAACGATGAAAAGAGATCCGCGTTTCCGCATCGCCGTTCTCCCCGGCGACGGCATTGGGCCCGAGATCGTGGCCTCCTGCCTGCAGGTTCTGGACGCCCTCCACGAGCGTGTGGGTGGGGGTATCGGCTTTGACTTTCGGCACCTTGAAGGCGGCGCCGCGCACTACCAGAAGACCGGTACCGCCTTCTCCGATGAGAGCATGGCCCAGTGCAAGAAAGCCGACGCGGTGCTGTTTGGTGCCATCGGCCTGCCACATGTCCGCTACCCCGACGGAACGGAAATCTCCACCCAGTTCGATCTGCGCTTCGAAATGGACCTGTACGCGGGGCTGCGCCCGATCCGCAGCTACCCCGGTCTGCCATGCGTATTGGCCGACAAGCGCGCGGCGCAGATCGACCTGGTCCTGATTCGCGAGCAGACCGAAGGACTTCTCTACTCGCGTGGTCGCGGAACCATCGAAGACGACCGGGTGGCGTGGGAAACGATGATGATCTCGCGCAGTGGCAGTAGCCGGGTTTCCGAGTTCGCCTTCCGGGTAGCCGAACGGCGCGCCAAGAGCCGGCGGCGACCGGGCAAGGTCACCTGTGTCGACAAGGCCAACGTGCTCTCTTCGATGGCCTTTTTCCGGCGCATCTTCAGCGAGGTGGCGGCCACTCACCCGACCGTCAAAGCCGAATTCGCCTACGTTGACGCGACCGCAATGAACCTCATAAAGCATCCATGGGAGTTCGACGTGCTACTCACCGAGAACGCTTTCGGTGGCATCCTTTCCGACCTGTCAGCCGGCGTCGTCGGCAGCCTTGGTCTCGCCCCGTCGGCCGACATCGGCGACAGGCATGCTGTCTTCCAGCCCGCGCATGGAAGCGCGCCTCACCTTGCCGGTCAAGGTAAAGCAAACCCGGTGGCGCAGATCCTCTCGGCGGCACTGATGCTTGACTGGCTCGCCGACCAGCATGGCGAGCCTCGCCTGGCGCATGGCGCGCGCATCCTGGAGCACGCTGTTGAAAAGGCGCTGACGGTCATCTGCCCGATGGAATTCGGTGGGCACGACGGCACGGCAGCGATCACCAAGGCGATCATCGGCCAGGTCCGCAGGTCATGAACCCTCCCACGAGCGCAAACCAGATCCTCAGCACAGCCGATGGCCAGTTGCTTCCTGTCGTCGAACGTCAAAGCGGCGACTCTCCCCAGTACGCGATCATCTGGCTCCACGGTCTCGGTGCCGACGGACACGACTTCGAGCCGATCGTGGATGAGTTCGATTTTGACCGGTTGCCGGCGATCCGCTTTGTCTTTCCACATGCACCGATGCGCGCGGTGACGATCAATGCTGGCTACGTGATGCGTGCCTGGTATGACATCGTCTCGCCTGATTTTGCGCCGGGGCGGGAAGAGTCAGAAGGCGTGCGCCAGTCGGCGCAACAGATCGAGGCGCTGATCGCCCGCGAAAACGCACGCGGCATTCCGGACGAGCGCGTCGTATTGGCCGGTTTCTCTCAAGGCGGGGTCATTGCCCTGCATACTGGCTTGCGTCATCGACGGCGCTTGGCGGGCATCCTCGCCTTGTCGTGTTATCTGCCGCTGACCGATACGCTTGCCGCAGAAGCTCAAGCAGCCAATCGTGACGTGCCGATATTCATGGCGCACGGGCGTGGTGATCCGGTCATTCCCTACGACTTCGGAAGACGCTCGGCCAAGTTGCTCGAGGAACGGGGGTACCCGGTGCAGTGGCACGGCTATGCCGCAGAGCATACGGTGTGCATGGCCGAATTGCGTGACATCGAAACCTGGCTGCAGCAGGTTTTGGCCGACGTCTGCTGAGCCCAACCCACCAACGCATGCAGGTCTTGGTCACCGGCGCTACAGGCTACATCGGCAGCCGCTTGCTGCCCGCCCTCATGCGACGCGGCCACCAGGTCTCTGCGCTGACCCGACCGCAGTCGGCGCGCAGGCTCGCGCCGGGATGTCGCGCCGTCATCGGCGATGCGCTTGACGCAGCGAGCTACGCGCTGGCGATCGATGGGGCGGACGCGCTCGTCCATCTGGTGGGCGTACCCCATCCCAGCCCGGCCAAAGCGGCCCTGTTCCGCAGCGTCGATCTTGCTTCCGCACGCGAGGCAGTCGCCGCGGCACTGGCGGCGAGGGTGAAGCATTTTGTCTATCTCAGCGTCGCTCAACCGGCACCGGTGATGCGCGCCTACGTCGCCGCGCGCGCCGAGGGCGAAGCCTTGATCCGCGCCAGCGGCATCGCGGCCAGTTTTCTTCGTCCCTGGTATGTCGTCGGCCCCGGCCACCGCTGGCCGCTGGTTTTGCTGCCCGCCTACTACCTGCTCGAACGGCTGCCCGTCACGCACGAAGCGGCGCGGCGCTTTGGCCTCGTCAGCGTCGAGCAGATGGTCAGGGCAATCGTACGCGCGGTGGAGGACCCGCCGCTGGGCGTGCGCGTTCTCGAAGTACCCGACATACGCTGCGCCACCGATCAGGACTGCCCCCCCGTCTCACCCTAGCGAAGGCGAGCACGCCGCCAAGGCTCAACGAAACAACCATTGCGAGCACCTCCTCATGATCACCGGCAATATCAGGAGCCAGATCGACCAGATCTGGAACGTCTTCTGGACCGGCGGCATCTCCAACCCGCTGGAGGTGATCGAGCAGATCACCTATCTCCTTTTCCTGCGGCGGCTGGACGACCTGCACACGCTCGAAGAGAACCGGTCAGCCCGGCTCGGGAAGCCGATGGAACGTCGGGTCTTCCCCGAGGGCAACGACGGCATCGGCAGGAGCGGCGGCCGTTCCTTCGAGCACCTGCGCTGGTCTCGCTTCAAGCACTTCGCCGCGAGCGACATGTACGCCGTGGTCAGCGAGCACGTCTTCCCGTTCCTGCGCACGCTCGGTGGCGACGACTCCACCTACGCGCAGCACATGAAGGATGCTCGCTTTACCATTCCGTCGGCGGCGCTGCTGGCCAGGGTGGTGGACCTGCTCGACGCCGTGCCGATGGAGGATCGCGACACCAAGGGCGACGTCTACGAGTACATGCTCGGCAAGATCGCCAGCGCCGGGCAGAACGGCCAGTTCCGCACGCCACGCCACATCATCCGGCTGATGGTCGAGCTGACCGCGCCGCAGCCGACCGACGTGATCTGCGACCCGGCCTGCGGCACGGCGGGTTTCCTGGTCACGGCGGGCGAGGTCCTGCGCCAGCGCCACCCGAACCTCCTGCACGACGCCAGGCTGCGCGAGCACTTCCACCACCACATGTTCCACGGCTTCGACTTCGACAACACCATGCTGCGCATCGGCAGCATGAACATGCTGCTGCACGGCGTCGAGAACCCCGACATCCGCTACCGCGACTCGCTGGCGCAGGACCACGCCGGCGAGGAGGAAAAGTACACGCTGCTGCTCGCCAATCCGCCCTTCGCCGGCAGCCTCGACTACGAGAACACCGCCAGGGACCTGCTGCAGATCGTCAAGACCAAGAAGACCGAGCTGCTCTTCCTCGCGCTCTTCCTGCGCCTGCTCAAACCCGGCGGCCGCGCCGCGGTGATCGTTCCCGACGGCGTGCTCTTCGGCTCCAGCACCGCTCACAAGGAGTTGCGCCGGATGCTGGTCGAAGACCAGAAGCTCGACGCCGTCGTCAAGCTGCCCGGCGGCGTCTTCAAGCCGTATGCAGGCGTGTCCACCTGTTACGTCGCGCGGTGATTCAGACTGTTTGGCGCAAGCTGTTCGAGGCTGAGACAGAGGG
>NZ_FLQX01000003.1 GCF_900089955.1 Candidatus Accumulibacter aalborgensis
TCCCTCTGTCTCAGCCTCGAACAGCTTGCGCCAAACAGGCTGAATCACCGCGCGACGTAACAATAGGGCGCTACCAAGAAGCCAGGAGAGACGATGCTGGTCAGTCCTTTAACTGGGAGTCATAACCGGCAAGGGTTCGACTGTGGTCGCCAGGAACTGAATGACTCGCTGCGGCAGGTTGCCCGCCAGCATCAGGAGAAAGGGCTGTCGAAGACCTTCGTGGCCACCCGAGAGGAAGCACCAGAACGTATCTGCGCTTACTACGCGCTCACGCTTGCCGAACTCGAAAACCACCATCTGCCTGAAGCCTGGCACAAGAAACTGCCGCGTCGAATTCCTGGTGTGCGCTTGGGGCGTCTGGCCGTTGATCGGCAATATCAGGGCGCGGGTCTCGGCGAATTGCTTCTGGTAGATGCCCTTACTCGGGCACAACGAATCTACACTGAAGGTGGCGGCATCGGTCTGTTCGTTGATGCCATCGATGAGCAGGCTTCGGGCTGCTATCAACGCTTCGGTTTCGTAGCATCCCCAGACAATCCACTGCTGTTGTTCCTGTCGGCGAAGGTGATGGGGTGAGTTGGTGAGCGATTGATACGAACCCGCGGTTCGTGCAATGGCTCGTCTCAATCAACCTAAAAACCTCTGTTGGCGGGGGAAAATCCCGTTCATGCTTCGACAGGCTCAGCACGAACGGGATTTTTTCGGCTCACCCAACGGGTGAGCTTCCGTTCGCCCTGAGCAGCCCGCGTAGCGGGCGTGTCGAAGGGCCCTCTTGTCATCAACCGAGGCTTCTAGGATGAAGGGCTTTAGGTCGTTTCGTGCGGAACCGACCCAGAGGTGGGTGCGCTGACGCTTACGCTCCTTGGGGCAAGAGCCGCGCTGCGTCAGGAGCGCTGCGCACGTCGATCCAATGCTTATTCATGTAAACGGATCTCCCGTTTCTTCAGCCGGTAAGCGCCCTCGATCAGAACCGCCAGCGCAAACATCGCCGCCAGTACTCACAACTTGCGCGGCGCAGTCTGCGCCGTCTGCCAGATCAAGGCGGCCAGGGCCAGCAAGCAGGCAAAAGCCCCTGCAACAGATAGCCAGCCGCGGCTGTGCGTGTGCCGCGCATGGCTTGCGTTTGCGGCATTCACCGCGGCGAAGATGAGCAGAAACCCGCCGCTGCCCAGCGTCGCGATGCTGGTCAGGTCAAAGACGTTGGCCACGATGAGCGTCAGCCCGGCGGAAATAAGCAGCCCTTCCGCCGGCTGACCCCACACTTTGCGCTCCAGTTCTGCCGGCAATTCGCCGTCGCGCGCGATGGAGTAACTCAGGCGCGCCGCACCGTAGAGCGTGGCGTTGATTGCGGAAGCCGTGGACAACATCGCCGCAACCGCGATCAGCGTGAAGCCGGCTTGCCCGAGAAACGGCCGTGCCGCTTCCGCCAGCGCGAAATCCTTGGCCGCGACGATCTTGTCCACCGGGAGATTGCCCACCGTGACCAGCGCGACCAACACGTATAGCGCTATTACGAAACCGACCGCCGTGTAGTAGGCGCGCGGCAGCGTCTTCGCCACGTCACGCACATCCTTGGCCGTATTGGCAATCAACTCGAAGCCTTCGTACGCGAGGAAGATGATCATCCCGCCCGTAGCCAACTGCAACGGCGGCGACCACGAGGCCGGCGCGATTTGGGAGGCGTTGATGCCGAAGAAACCCACGCCGACGAACAGCAGCAGGATCGCCAGCTTCAATCCGACAATCCAGATCTCTGCCTTGCCGATCAACTCGGCGTTGAGCAGGTTTATCCCGGCAATCGCGATAACGGCGAGACTGATCAGCACATGTCTGCCCATCCCCTGCCAAGCCTGCGGCAGAAAGGTCGCACCGTAACTGCCGAATGCGAATGCGTACAACGACAGCATCACCACGTAACTCAGCCACAGCAGCACGTTCAGGCTGCCGGTGGACATCCCGGCGCCGAACGTGCGGTCGAGGAAGACAACCGTGCCGCCGCGACTCGGATAGGCGACGGAAAGCTTCGCATACGAATACGCCGTCAGCAGCGCCACCATGCCCGCCAGCGCAAAGGCCACCGGCGTGCCGCCGTGCGCCAGTTGCACCGCCAGCCCCAGCACGGCAAAAATCCCTCCGCCGACCATACCGCCGACGCCAATGGCCACCACCGCCCACAAACCCATCTTGCCGTCGCTTGCGGCACTCATGTCGCCTGCCGCTTGTTGACGTAGGGAACTGCGAGGCGGCGGGCCTGTTCCAGCGAGCACGCCATCGAGGTGGACTTTTCGTCTACGTAAAGCTTGCAGCCCGCAATCAACGGCATGTCAGTGCTCCCGGTCGTTACTGCTCACACATCTCACGATGGTCCACCTTATTGTCAGCAACTTGCAGCGGTGGCTTCTGGGTAGGTACAAGGGCGCAGTCCTCCCTCGCCACCTTCCCGCCTACCTCTTCCAGTGGAAGTACAGGTCCTTGCCCTCCTTGCCGGTGAGAGTGACGTCCTGCGATTCGGTCAGCCCCTTGAAACGGGCGCTGACTCGGTACTTGCCATTGGGCAGCACGACGTACAGCATCGGGCCGGCCTTGGGCAGTTCGAATACCGGGTTGCCGCGCGCGTCGAGGATGACCACCGGCACATCGGCAATGAACTCGCCGTCCTTGCGCTCCGAGAAAGTCATGCGCAGCGGAAATTCCTGGGCCACGCGGCGCATGGTCGCCGCTTCGTTCTCGCCGACGCCGCCGTTGAGGTAGGTGCTGACGAGAACCGCTTCGACGACCACGGGTTCCTGGACAATCGTCTCGACGATGACCGGCTCCTTGGCGATGGCGGCGAGCGGCAGCGTAGCGAGCAGGCTGGCACCGATCAGGGCGGCAGTCAGAGAGCTAAGCGTTTTCATGATGAAGATCCTTTCAGGTTTCTGGGGAATGGCTGGTGAGATCCGCGGGCGTTCGGCGCGTGCCAGCTCCGCCGCGATGCCGAACGCCAACGGCTACTTGCCGGGTTTGATCTGCTGTCCCACAGCGCTGATACCGCTGGCCAGAGCTTGCAGACCCTTGACGACCTCATTCCGGGTCCATTGACTACCGGAGGCGAGCTTGTCACCCAGTGCGCGCGTCTCTGCCACCGTACTCGCGGCGATGGTTTTCGCTTCGCCGCCAACCCATCCGGCCGCGCTCTCCAGGCCGTGTGCAGCCGCCTTGAGTTCGTAGCCGGTCCGTTCGTAGGCCTGGCGAACCCAGGATTCGCCGGCCTTGGCGCGGTACGCTTGGGCTAGCGCCTGATTGGCCTCAGCGAACGCCTTGTCCATCTCCTTGGTTTCTTTCAGGCTGCCTTTGGCGACCGCTGGCGCCAGCCTGTCGAGATCGAGAACCGACTTGTCGAGCGCCTGCTTTGCCTGCCCGCTGGCGCGACCGGCTTCGAGGCGAAGGTAGCCCGTCGCCTTTCGGATCTCGGCCGCGGCGGCGGTGTATTCCTTCCGGCCATAGTCCGCAACAGCATTCGTGAAGTGCCGCTGAGGTTCTTCACTGACCGGATACCAGGTGGTGACGTCGGTCACCACCCAGCGCCGGTCGAGGTCGGCGCGCGCGGCGGTGTCGAGCGCCTGATCCAGGTCTGACTTCTTGGTGATCTTGCCGCTCTCGATCGCGCTGGCCGCCGAGCTGACTTTCGTCGCACTGGCGTTGATGCGCGCGACGGCATCCTGGGTAAACTTCTGGTCGGCCGCCAGCAGCGCCTGGTCGGCAGCCACCAGTTCCTTGCTTTCCTTGTCGGCACGAGCGGCCTGTTTCTTCAACTCGTCAGCCGCGGCGCGCATCTCGGTCGCCGCCTTCTTGTTGTCTTTGGCGTCGAAGGCCTTGCGCGCAGCGTCGAGATGCCGACTGAGGTCGTCGAGTACCGGCGTGTAGGTGGTGGTGTTGTCGTAGATGATCCAGTCCTCCGGCGCTTTGAGTTGTAGCGCTGCGGGAGTCGCTGGCGAAGCCGGCTGCACCGCTGCAGCCGGTGCTCCTTTCGGTGCCTGCGCGTAGGCCACGTTGGCCAGTTGAGCGGCAGCCAGCAACCCTGCCAGGGCAATCGGTTTGATGATCATTGTCGGGTCCTTTCAGAGTGACTCGTTACGAAGCCAGGCTAAATGGCCAGTTCGGCCTCATCGTACTGATGGTGATGGTCGAACGACGCCATACCCGAATTCGCCAGGAGTTGCCGAGCGCGCTCTATCTCCTCTGCGTTGCCGTTGAGTGCGAGAACGAACTGGTCGGCCTTGAGAGCGGTTTCATAGCGCAGCACGGAGTCTCTCGGAACACCGATGGACATCAAGGCGCCGGTCAGGGCGCCAAGACCGCCGACCAGCGCGGCACCCTGCAGACCGCCGAACAGAGCGGCCGCGAGCGGGCCGAGAACGACCACATGACCGACCACCGGGATGAACAGCAGCGCGGAGCCGAAAAGCATTCCGGTCAGTCCGCCCCAGAACGCCCCCAGTTTGCCAAGCACCTTGGCCCGGTCGCCGGCATTGAGGAAGCCAACCACGTGTTCCTTGGTGTGATAGTCCCGGCCGACGATCGAGAGATTCTTCATGTTGAATCCGGCGTTCTGCAGCGTCTTGACCGCCGCTTCAGCCTGGCTGTGCAGATCGTAGATGGCGATTGCGATGTCTTTCCTGTCGTTGCTCATGAATGCTTCCTTCCTCGAATTATTGTTGGTGATGGACCTTGCGGTCTTGTGTCGCCCGCCTGTCCATGGCACCCACTATAGTCCGCGGTCGCTGCCAGGTAAGCTGCCAAAGGTCACCAGATGGGGCTGCGGGAAGTCACGATCTGGCAGTCACCAAGGTCACATGCTTTGCGACGACGGGCGGCCGCGGACGACTCAATGGTCGGCAAAGTACTCGGCGGGGAATTGACTCAATCGTACGCGACGGATGTCAAGCAGGACGCTGCTGGCGCAGGGACATGACGGCAAGCTCGGTGCGTGTATTGGCGTGCAGTTTTTCCATGATCCGGCTGACGTAATTCTTCACCGTGCCTTCGGCCAGAAAGACGGCGGCCGCGATCTGCTTGTTGCTCCTGCCCTCGGCGATCAGGGCGAGGATCTTTTCTTCCTTGCTGCTCAATGCTTCCGGTCGCGACGACGCTGTTTCCGTCCGAGTCATGCCGGCAGGTGCGCTGGAAGTGGTCGCGTCGCCAACAGGGGGCTCCGCTGGAGGGGAGGACAGCCGCCGAAACTGATCCATCACCTTGCGCGCAATCTGCGGCGTCAGCCGCGACTCGCCGCGATGGACGGCGCGCACGGTTTCGAGGAGTTCGTCCTCGCTGGCGTCCTTGAGCAGATACGCGTGAGCGCCGGCGCGTACGGCGGCGAAGACGGACTCCTCGTCGTCCAGGGTGGTCAGCACCAGCACGTGCGTATGCGGCAGCGCCATCGTGATCTCGCGCGTCGCCGCGACCCCCCCCCTTGCGCGGCATGTGCAGATCCATCAGTACCACGTCCGGAGTCAGGCTCTCGGCGAGGGCTACGGCTTCGATGCCATCCGACGCTTGGCCGACGACCTCGATGTCGGCTTCGAGCGACAGCATCAGCGTCATGCCACGGCGGATCAGCGCCTGATCGTCGACGACCAGCACGCGGATACGGCCGCTGTCGGCCGCCGTTTTGCTCACCTGGACCTTGCTCCACCGGTGTCGGCGTCGCTCGGGAACGGCGCAGCCCCTAATTGCTCGCGGATGCGACCGACCACCGGCGAAGGAAGGCGCGCCGTCAAATAGGCGAGCATCGCGCTGACGGCGAGTGTCGCCTGCGGCGGGGAGATCCCGGCCCGCTGTGCGACCATTTGAATCAGTTCATTCACGGCACGAGCCCTCGCTTCTGGAAGTTGGCAGGGAGTACGGGAGGCGTAGCCCTAGGGTACCTTGACTCTAGCGCTTGCCGCTTGCTTTCGGGAGGGGCGTTGGTCACGAATTTGGTATTATTTTAGTCACTTTTGAAATCTGGCACCGAGCCCCGGGAAGGTCTGCATGTCTTTGTCGCTGCGCTACCTCGACCCGCGTCGCAGCCTGGCCGCAGCTATCGGCTGGCTGGTCCTGGCGCTGTCACTGGGCCTCGCGCTGGTCGCCAGCGCGTGGGTCGGGGAAATCGCAGCAGTTCTCATTTCAAATTCCATGGTAGCGAGTGGTGAGGGTAAGGACTGTTGGATGGG
>NZ_FLQX01000004.1 GCF_900089955.1 Candidatus Accumulibacter aalborgensis
CTCTCCCGCAAGACTTTCACCAAGCCCAGCACCGGGCCTTGGCCGGAATGATGATCAAGGCCTGAAGTAAAATGGCAATAAATTCTTATAAAAAGAGCGCGCCAATCTGGCGATGGGTTTTAAAAGGGTGTTGAATGGCTTTTCTTCAGGTTTTCTGTCGATCGTGGTTGCCCCTTCGCTTTATTCGATAGTAATAATATGCAAATTAAACAACGTCTTGATTCACTAACATCCTTGCGGTTTTTTGCTGCGGCCATGATTGTTATCCATCATACTATTTCATATGGATTGTTTGGTCTAAGCGAACCACAAGGGCAAGCTTCTAAATGGGGCCAAGGGGTTTCTTTCTTCTTCGTCCTTTCTGGCTTTATTCTTGCCTATGTCTATCCTAAACTTGAAACCTGGCCCGAAATAAGACGATTTTTGCTCGCAAGAATAGCCCGCGTTTGGCCTGCGCTGGCGTTCAGTTTTATTTTCGCACTTTGGCTACTGTCATTAGACTGGGACTCACCAATAGCGTTGGCTAATGTATTAATGATAAACGCATGGATTCCTTATCCGAATTATTTCTTTTCTTACATTTCGCCTTCATGGAGTGTCTCAACAGAATTCTTTTTTTACTTGACTTTCCCATTTTTGATCTATAAATGGGATAACAATCGGTTTGCAAAATTGCTGATTTCGTTCCTAATTCTCCTCATTATGCTTGCGGTATCAAACATGCTGCAAACGAAAACATTGGGTGATTTTGAAAATTCGTTCGCCAAGACTGGATTGTTGTACATAAGTCCTGTGACTCGAATCTTTGAGTTTATTTTCGGAATGTTTATTGCCTCTGTCTGGAAAAAAATAACGGAATAGTTGGTTGGGGAAAATCTCGCGCGACTTTTTATGAGTTTGCAAGTATTTTAGTTGTCGGGACGTCAATGTACTTTATCCCTCTCTTGGGAGAAATTATTCGCGTGACGCTGGACGAGAAAGCTGCATCATATTGGTTGTCTTTCAGTGGGTCGATGTTTGCTTTCGCTTTGTTAATCTATGTGATATCAATTGGACGTGGTCGGATTAGTGCTTGGCTATCTCATCCCGCGTTTGTTTTATTGGGTGAGATCAGCTTTTCGCTTTACTTGCTGCACCAAATTCTATTGCGATATTTGGATGCCAATATTATTGCCTTCCCTCATTTGCCAAATATGCTCTCACTAACTGTTTTCTTGGCTGTTTTATTGTTAGCTTCATATTTGATGTGGGCATTCGTTGAAATGCCATCTAGGCAAATGATCCTTAGTCGCATGAGAATAAAAATACATGGGACTAATGTCATGCAACAATCATGGCGCAACCATCTCAACTTGAACCGTAAAACAGGATCCGCGGCAATTGCCTTGGGTTTTCTTGTTTCTTCAATCTACTACTCCATGGATCACTCTGCTTCTGTCTATCTCCGGAGAAAAAATATCCCAATTTCCGCCAATAGCTTGTCTTTTTATAGCGCCCATGGTGATTTGCAAATGGTTAGATTGCTGATTGAAGGTGGTGTTGACGTGAATGCTAAAACGAATCAAGGCTCTACTGCATTAATTGAGGCCTCATGGGCGGGGGAAGATGAAGTAGTCTTGACACTATTGAATGCTAAGGCTAATGTAAACATTCTCTCTTCCGGTATGCTCACCGCACTCAGTGCGGCATCGAACCAAAAGAAGGAGTCTGTTGCTTTATTACTGCTTACGCATGGTGCAAATCCAAATATTGTTGACTCAACTGGCAGCACTTTACTAATGCATGCAGCTTGGCAAGGAAATCTGACGATGGTGAAAGCATTGCTTGCCAGAGGTGCAAATCCAAACTACAAATCTCCTGATTCCGGGTTTACTGCACTGAAGGCGGCAGCGTCTAATAAAAAGACAGATGTTGTGAAGGCCCTTGACGATGCAGGGGGGCCTTGATCATCATTCCGGCCGCGCCCACGCTCGCGGCACTGCTCCGGCGATATGGCGAGAGCACGCGCGCCCTCGGGTGGAACTACGCTGGACGCGCCGCACCCCAGTGCGGCACTCCTCGCCGGCGATCTCGGCATTGCGTACCGCGGATGGACCACTCCGGACTGGGGTGCGGCGCTCCGCGGTAGGTGGCCGAAACGATGATCAAGGCCATGCAGGGGCTATTGAGTAGCGCAAACGTTTAATCAGAACAGTTAAGGAAACGCTGATTAATTCACTCGAATGCCGAGCTTGAGAACCCGAAGCGCGTTGCAAGCCTTCGAGTCGGCTGTAGCCTTGCGCACCTGGCGGCTTGCCCTTGAAAAAAAGGCGGCGTGTTTTTGCCCAAAGTCGTCTTGGTCGAAGTTATCTGGGTTCTCGGTCGGATGTATCGCTTCGAGCGCCTCACCATTGCCGCCGTAGTCAATGACTTGTTGCGCATTGAAGGCGTACGCGTAGAGGACGAGGTTCGTGCCGCTCTGAATTCCTATGTCCAGGCTACCGCCGACTTCTCCGATCTTTCGATACTTGAATCGGTTCGCGCCGCTGGCGCCCTCCCCACGCGCACCTTTGGCTGACGTTTTTCCCGCCACGCCGACGTTGCGCTCATACTGTTGGAGTCGTCGGCACCATGAGTTCAAACATCAGCACTGCAAAACAGGAAGGAGCCACAATGAGCTACGTTTTTCCACCAGCACCCCGTGTCAGCGTGCCGGTCGTCGGCAGCGACGACCTTTTCCCGGTACGCCGCGTCTATTGCGTCGGCCGCAATTACGCCGATCACGCTGCCGAAATGGGCGCCGACAGCCGCGAACCGCCTTTCTTCTTCAGCAAGCCAGCCGATGCGCTGGTGCCGGGCGGCGGCGAGGTCAGCTACCCGCCGGCAACGGACAACCTTCAACACGAGGTCGAGCTGGTGATCGCGCTTGGCCGGGGCGGTGCCAATGTCCTGCCGGAGCAGGCGCTGGCATGGGTCTATGGCTACGCCGTCGGTCTCGACCTGACCCGGCGCGATCTGCAGCAGCGCGCCAAGGACAAGGGGCACCCCTGGGACATGGGCAAGGGTTTCGATCAAAGCGCGCCGATCGGCGCCATCCATCCGGTCGCCGTGGCCGGTCATCCGGCACGCGGGCCGATCTGGCTCAAGGTCAATGGCGAACTGCGTCAGAACGGCGACCTCGATCAGATGTCGTGGAAAGTCGCTGAAGTCATCGCCAAGCTGTCTACCTACGTCGCTCTGGCGCCGGGAGATCTGATCTTCACCGGCACGCCGGCCGGGGTGTCGACCGTGACCCGTGGCGACGTGCTCGAAGCCGGCGCAGTCGGTGTCGGCGAGCTGACGGTCAGGCTGGTCTGAGCGGCAGTCAGCCAGAGGATCGGCCGTAGTTCGAGCACCTCAACCGGCATCTGCTGCTAGAATCGCCGCCTGACTGTGAGGAGCGCCCTTCCCCGCCATGCAAACGGATTACCTCGAAAGAATTCTCAAGGCACAGGTCTACGACGTGGCGATCGAAACACCGCTTGACCTCGCACCGAGCCTTTCGGCGCGTATCGGCAACCGCCTGCTCTTGAAGCGGGAAGATCTGCAGCCGGTTTTTTCCTTCAAGCTGCGCGGCGCTTATAACAAGATCGTGCACCTCTCCGCGGAGAAGCTCAAGCGCGGCGTGATCTGTGCATCAGCCGGTAATCACGCGCAGGGCGTGGCGCTGGCGGCAGCCAGGGTCGGCTGCCGGGCGCTGATCGTCATGCCGATCACCACGCCGCAGATCAAGGTGCAGGCGGTACAGGCCCGGGGTGGCGAGGTGGTCCTCGCGGGAGAGTCCTACGATGACGCCTATGCGCACGCAGTGAGGCTCGAGAAGGCAGAAAAACTGACTTTCGTGCACCCCTTCGACGATCCCGATGTCATCGCCGGACAAGGGACGATCGGCATGGAGATCCTGCGCCAGCATGCGCAGCCGATCCATGCCGTATTCTGCTGCGTCGGCGGCGGTGGACTGATTGCGGGCGTCGCCGCGTACATCAAGCGGCTTCGACCGGAGATCCGGATCATCGGTGTCGAAGCGGTGGACGCCGATGCCATGGCGCGCTCGCTGCAGGCCGGCAAGCGCGTCAGACTGGATCACGTCGGGCTGTTCGCCGATGGTGCGGCGGTCAAGTACGTCGGCGAAGAAACCTTCCGCCTCTGCCAGATGTACGTCGATGAAATGGTGCTGGTCGATACCGATGCCATCTGCGCGGCGATCAAGGATGTTTTCGAGGACACTCGCGCCGTGCTCGAGCCGGCCGGCGCACTGGCGGTCGCCGGCGCCAAGGCCTATGCGGCGAGCCACAAGCTGAAGGACAGGACGCTGGTCGCCACGGCGTCAGGCGCCAACCTCAACTTCGACCGTCTGCGTTTTGTCGCCGAGCGAGCCGAGATCGGTGAGCAGCGCGAGGCCGTTTTTGCCGTCACCCTGCCGGAAGAGCCTGGCGCCTACAAGAGGTTCGTCGCGCTGATCGGGGCGCGCCACATCACCGAGTTCAACTATCGCTACAACGACCCGCGTGAGGCGCATATCTTTGTCGGCATTCAGGTCACTTCCCGGGCTGAATCGGTGAAGTTGCTCGAACACCTGCGCAAGCACGGCTACCCAACACTCGACCTGACCGATGACGAGATGGCCAAAGGCCATATTCGCCATCTGGTGGGCGGCCATTCACCGCTGACGACGAACGAGATTGTTTACCGTTTCGAGTTCCCGGAACGCCCCGGCGCGCTGATGAACTTCCTCAACCGAATGAGCGCCGGCTGGAACATCAGCCTGTTCCATTATCGCAACCATGGTGCGGACTACGGCCGCGTTCTGGTCGGCATGCAGGTGCCGCCGAGCGAGATGGGCGACTTCGAGGGTTTTCTGCAGAACCTCGGCTACGCGCACTGGAACGAAAGCAATAACCCGGCCTACAAGCTCTTCGTGGCCTGACTCACTCACTGCAAAGCAAAGGATTCCCCGCAAATGCCCATGAACATCGCCGGCAACGTCACCGAACTGATCGGCAACACCCCGCTGGTCCGACTCAACCGCCTGGCTGCAGGGATTGACGGTACCGTCGCCCTGAAGCTGGAGTTCTACAACCCGGCGCACAGCGTCAAGGATCGCATCGCTGCGGCGATGATCGACGCGGCACACGCTGCCGGCCTGATCAACTCGGCAACGGTGGTACTCGAACCGACCTCGGGTAACACCGGCATCGGTCTGGCGATGGTTTGCGCGGCGCGTGGCATCAAGTGCTGCTTCGTGATGCCGGAAACCATGAGCCGCGAGCGCCGTCTGCTGCTCAAGGCCTACGGTGCCGAACTGGTGCTCACGCCCGGGCCTGACGGCATGGCTGGCGCCATTCGCCGCGCCGAGGAAATGGCCGCCGCAGATTCGCGCTACCTGATTCCGCAACAGTTCGAAAACCCGGCCAACCCGGCCATCCACCGGGCAACGACCGCCGAGGAGGTGTGGCGCGATACCGACGGACAGGTCGACATCTTCGTCTCCGGCGTCGGTACCGGCGGCACCATCACCGGCGTCGGCGAAGTCCTCAAGGCGAGGAAGCCGGGCGTGCAGGTGATTGCCGTCGAGCCCGATGCGTCGCCGGTCCTGTCGGGTGGGCCGAAGGGACCCCATCCGATTCAGGGGATCGGCGCAGGTTTCGTACCCAAGGTGCTCAACACCACGATCTATGACGAAGTGCTGCGCGTCAAGGCGGACGACGCGTTTTCGATCGCCCGTCGGATGGCCACCGAAGAAGGCCTGCTGGTCGGCATTTCTTCCGGGGCGGCCGTTTGGGCGGCGCTGGAAGTCGCGCGTCGACCGGAGAATGCGGGCAAGCTGACGGTGGTGATCATCCCCTCGTTCGGCGAGCGTTACCTGTCCACCGCGCTGTACGCGCATCTGGAGGTCTAACGGGCCGACGACGAAATGGCGGCCTTGGTTCGCGGCCGGCAAGCGCCCTAGCGGCAGGGCCGAAAGACACCGGCTTCGGTGACCATCGCGTCGAGCGGCTGGTCGTGTGGCTGAGGAAGGATCGACGCCAATCGGGCCAGTTCGAAACCGACCCCGACGGCCAGCGGGCGCGGGCGGAGCGATGCCAGCGTGCGGTCGAAGTGGCCGCCACCGTAGCCGATACGGTAACCCGCGGAATCGAAGCCATTCACCGGCAGCAGCAGAACCTCGGGGATCAGGAAGTCGCCACTGGCCGGAGTCGGGATCCCGTAGCGATCGGCGAACATCACCGTGCCTGGCGTCCAGGCACGAAAAGCAAGCGCCTGGTCTGCCGCGACGACCACCGGCAAAAGCGCCCGGAAGCCCTTCCTGCGTTCATTGACCCAGCCTTCGATCAATGGCCGGAGGTCGGGCTCGTGGTTCAGCGGCCAGCAGAAACCCACGGTCATGGCCGATAACTGCGGGAAACCCGCTCGCAGGTGCGCGCAGACTCGGCACGACAGTTGCGCCCACTCTGCCGAGGGCAAGGCGAGCCGACGCGCCAGCAGCGTCCGGCGCAGCGCGCGTCGATCCGTGAGGCAGGCGCTGCCAAAGTTTTCGGCAGCGATTCCCGGCGTCAATTCGGCAGCCATGTGCTATGCTCAAAATCGGCATTTTCAGGAAGTCCAGCTTATCATGAAGTTCCGGCACGCGATCCTCCATCTGGTCGCCATCCCCCTTTTTCTAGCGCCTGTCGGTGCCTTCGCGGCGACCGCCGACGAGCAGTTCCTGGCGGCACGAGACGCGCTGCGCGCCGGCGACAAGGCCCGGCTCGAACGCCTGGCCAGCACGCTTCAGGGTTATGAACTGGAGGCCTACGTCGATTACTGGCGACTTCTCCTCGATCTCAAGGACGCTGATCCAGCGACGGTCGGCGCCTTCCTGGCGCGGTATGACCCCAGCTATGTGGCCGAGAAGCTGCGTATTGATTGGCTCCGCCAACAGGGCAGGAAACAGCAGTGGGCTCTGTTCGATGCCGAGTATCAGCGGCTTACGCAGCCCGAGCAGGATCTTGTCTGCTACGCGTTGCAGAGCAGGCGGGCCCAGGGAGATGCCAAGGCGCTTGACGACGCCTTGCCGCTCTGGCTGACGCTGCTCGAACCGCCCGACTCCTGCTACCCGATACTCGAAGCACTGATCGTCGAGAAGCGTGTGCTGGCCGACGCCGTCTGGGCGCGCATCCGGCGCCAGTTCGAGGCCAACAAGATCCCGGCGGCGCTGTACAGCATGAACTACCTGCCGCCGAGCCAGACGCCGGACACGAAACTGGCCCAAACGGTCGCCGATGCGCCGCTGCCCTGGCTGACCCGCCTGCCGAGCGATTTCGCGACCAATCGCATGCAGCGCGAGCTGGCGGCACTGGCCATCCAGCGCATCGCGCGCAACGACCCCCGCATGGCGGCCGATCAGTTGACCAGACTGGGCACTTCGTTGAATGCCGGGGAAAAGGCGTGGGCGTGGAGCCAGATCGGCTGGCAGGCGGCGCAGCGACACCTGCCGGAAGCGATGGAATGGTACCGTCAGGCCGGTGACGCGCCGCTTTCCGACGAAGTCGCGCAGTGGAAAGTGCGCGCCGCCCTGCGGGCGCACGACTGGGGCAGCGTCCGCTCGACGATAGAGAAGATGCTGCCCGCGCTGGCTGCGCAGCCGGCCTGGGTATACTGGCTGGGTCGCGCTTACCGTTCCGGCGGGCGGCTTGAGGAGGCCAACGCGCTGTTCGCCAGAATCGCTGGACAACCTGATTTTTACGGCAATCTGGCCAATGACGAGCTTGGCCGGCCGACCACGACGCCACCGAAAGCGGCACCGCCGAGCAGGGAAGAACTGCTGCAGGCCAATGCCAATCCCGGCGTACAGCGTGGACTGGCGTTCTTTCGCCTGAACCTCCGTACGGAGGGCGTCAAGGAATGGAACTGGGCCATGCGGGCGATGACTGACCGCGAACTGCTGGCGCTGTCCGACATCGCCCAGCGCGCGGGCATGTACGACCGGGCGATTGCGGCCGCCGACCGGACGCGCAATGAACACGACTACTCGCTGCGCTACCTGGCTCCGTTCGGCGACCAGGTCCGGCCGGCGGCGCGCAGTCAGGCACTCGATGACGCCTGGGTCTATGGTCTGATGCGCCAGGAGAGCCGCTTCGTCACCAGCGCAAAATCGACGGTCGGAGCTTCCGGTCTGATGCAGTTGATGCCGGCGACGGCGAAATGGGTGGCCAACAAGATTGGACTCAAGGATTTCCGCCAGGGCCGGGTCAACGACACCGAAACCAATCTGCTGCTCGGAACCACCTACATGCGCCTGGTTCTCGAGAGTCTCGACAATCACCCGGTGCTCGCCTCGGCGGCCTACAACGCCGGGCCGGGCCGGGCGCGCCGGTGGCGTGCCGACCGTCCGCTGGAAGGCGCGATCTATACCGAAACCATCCCCTTCAGCGAAACACGCGACTACGTCAAGAAAGTGATGAGCAACTCCGTTTACTACTCGGCCTTGTTCGATGGCCAACCGCAGACCATCAAGAGCCGGCTCGGGATTATCCCGGCACGCACCGGCGGCGAGGCGAAGGGCGAGGATTTGCCTTAGAATGATGCTTTTCCGACACTTGTTTCAATTCTAGGACGCTATGGAACTCGAGAACGTGTTGTTGATTGGCGGCAGTGGCTTTGTCGGCGGTTGGATTGCCAGTAGCCTTTGCGAACGTGGCGTGCGCGTGACGATACCGACCCGCCGTCGCGAGAACACCAAGAAGCTGATCATGCTGCCGATGGTCAGCATGGTCGAAGCCAACGTTCATGATCCGCAGACCCTCGCCGAACTGATCGAGGGTCAGGATGCGGTCATCAATCTGGTCGGCGCTCTCCACGATCGCGATTCGCGCCTGCCTTACGGCAAGGGTTTCACTGCAGCGCATGTCGATCTGCCGAGGAAGATCCTAACCGCCATGAAGCAGAGCGGCGTCCGGCGTCTGGCGCACATGAGTGCGCTCAGAGCCGACCGCAATGGCCCCTCCGAGTATCTACGCTCCAAGGGCGAGGGCGAAGGTATCGTCCGCGCCGCCATGGACGGCCTCGACGTCACCATCTTTCGTCCGTCGGTCATCTTCGGCCCCGACGACGCCTTCCTCAACATGTTTGCCAAGCTGGTCAGACTGTTCCCTGTCTTGCCGCTGGGCGGCGGCGAGGCGCGCTTCCAGCCGGTCTATGTCGGCGACGTGGCCCGAGCCTTCGCCGCTTGCCTGACTGATCGCGCTACTTTTGGTCGGACCTATGATCTTTGCGGACCCAAGGTCTATACCCTGCGCGAACTGGTCGACTACACCGCGCAACTGGTCGGCAAGCAGCGGCGGATCATCGATCTGGGGACCGGTGGCTGGGCCTACCTGCAGGCTGGCCTGCTGTGGCTGTTGCCGAACCCGCCGCTGTCGCCCGACAATCTGCGCTCGATGGAAGTCGATAGCGTCAGCGATGGTTCCCACGACTACCCCGACTGGCACCCGACACGCCTCGAAGCGGTGGCCCCAGGCTATCTGTCGCCCGCCGAGATGATACAACTGCGCCTCGACCGTTACCGCTACCGAGCCGGTCGCTGAGTGAACGACCTGGCACGCACTGCCCGGCTCACGCTCGTGCTGGGCGATCGAAATTTTTCCTCGTGGTCCTTGCGCCCCTGGCTGGCCGCCAGGCAGGCTGGTCTAGCGTTCGCCGAGGTCGGCGTTCGCCTGGACGATGCCGGTACCAGGGACGAAATCCGCAAGTATTCACCGTCGGGCAAGGTGCCTTGCCTGATTGCCGGCGAAGGCGCTGAGCGTCTGCTAATCTGGGAGTCGCTGGCGATCTGTGAATACCTTGCGGAACTCGCTCCCTCCCTGTGGCCGGCCGACCCGGCACTGCGTGCCGAAGCACGGTCGGTCAGTGCCGAAATGCACGCGGGATTTGCCGCATTGCGCCAGAACATGGCGATGGACATCCGGGCGATTAAACCCGGCCAGGCGAGAAGCGCCGAAGTCGGCGCCGACATCGCGCGCATCGTAAGCATCCTGCAGTGCTGCCGGAAACGCTGCGCCGCGCGCGGTCCATTCCTGTTTGGCGCTTTCTCGATTGCCGATGCCATGTACGCGCCCGTGGTCTGGCGGTTTGTCACCTATGGCGTCGGCTTGCCGCCCGCTGCGCAAGCCTGGGTCGAGACCATGCTCGCCCTGCCGGCGATGCGCGAATGGCGGGCCGCAGCGCTGGCCGAGCCAGTCTAGGCGCTGGCCGCCGCACCGATGCAGATCTTTACCGTCGGCGGTGCGGTCCGCGACGAGTTGCTGGGCTTGCCGATCGAGGATCGCGATTACGTCGTCGTCGGAGCTTCGCCCGAGGAGATGCTGGCCCGCGGTTTCAAGCCGGTGGGCAAAGACTTCCCGGTCTTTCTGCACCCGTCGTCGCATGAAGAATACGCGCTGGCACGTACCGAGCGCAAAACCGGCCATGGCTACAGCGGTTTCTCGTTTCGCGCCGCGCCTGAGGTCAGCCTGGTCGACGATCTGGCGCGCCGCGACCTGACCATCAACGCCATTGCCCGCGCTGCCGACGGTTCGCTGATCGACCCCTACCACGGGGTCGACGATCTGGCTGCGCGGGTGCTTCGCCATGTCGGTCCGGCTTTCGTCGAGGACCCGGTGCGGGTTCTCCGCCTCGCCCGCTTCGCCGCTCGCTTTGCCGACTTCACGGTGGCACCGGAGACCGTTGCGCTGATGCGCGACATGGTCCTCAGCGGCGAACTCGACCACCTGGTCGCCGAACGTGTCTGGCAGGAAGTGGCCAGGGGTCTGATGGCCGCAAAACCGTCGCAAATGTTCTCGGTGCTGCGTGAATGTGGCGCGCTGGCCCGCCTGCTCCCCGAACTTGACTGCCTTTACGGCGTACCGCAGCGCGCCGACTACCACCCGGAAGTCGATACCGGTGTGCATGTGATGATGGTCATCGACGAGTCGGCGCAGCGCGGCTGCGCGCTGCCGGTCCGCGTCGCCGCACTGCTGCACGATCTTGGCAAGGGCACAACGCCCGCGGCCGACCTGCCGCGTCATCCCGGCCACGAAGCGCGCAGCGTCGAACTGGTGCGCCAGGTCTGTGCGCGACTCAAGATTCCCGTGGTCTGCCGCGAACTGGCGCTGTTGGTGGCGCGTCACCACGGCGCCATCCATCGCTGTCGAGAATTGCGCGCCGCGACGATCGTCGGCCTGTTGGAGAAGACCGATGCCCTGCGCCGGCCCGACCGCTTCGAACAACTGCTCGAGGCCTGTGCCTGCGACTTTCATGGCCGCCTCGGCTGGCAGGAGGTCCCGTATCCGGCACCCGCGCTCTTCAGGCAGGCGCTGGCAAGGGTGCAGGGCGTCGATGCAGCGACGATTGCGCGCGCCGGCAACGATCCGGCAACGATCGCCGCGCGGGTGCACGCGGCGCGGGTAGCGATCGTAGAGCGGGCCTTTTCGGAGGACCGCCGCGCCCTAGCCTGCCAAAATACGGGCGGTTCGTGACGAGTTGTGCAACTGAGGGGCTGCGTTACGGAGTATAAACGCGATGCGCCGCTAAGCTCTCAGGCAATCTCCAACCTTAACCGTTGCCCGGACATCATGCTGTTCAACTCATACACATTCGTGTTGCTTTACCTTCCCATAACGGCGCTAATTTTTTTTCGCCTGGGGAGCCACAGTCGCGTGCTCGCCGCTTCGTGGCTTGCTGCAGCTTCATTGTTCTTCTATGGCTATTGGAATCCCGCTTATGTCGGGTTGTTGCTCTTGTCCATCCTTTTCAACTACGGCATCGCCTTCGCGCTGGTGCGGGAACCCGGCCAGAGAAACAGCCAACAGAAGAACCTAATCCTGACCATTGGTATCGGCGCTGACCTGGCATTGCTCGGTTACTACAAGTACGCCAATTTCTTTCTCGATACGGCCAATCACTTGTTCGCGACCGATTGGCCACTACAGAACATCCTGCTGCCACTGGGAATTTCGTTCTTCACGTTCACACAGATCGCATTTCTGGTCGATGTCTGGTCGGGGAAAGCTCGGGAATACAGCTTTGTGCATTATGTCCTGTTTGTGACTTACTTCCCTCACCTGATCGCGGGTCCTGTGCTGCACCACAAGGAGATGATGCCCCAATTCGCGCAGCCCGAGACCTATAAGCCTTCCTGGGAGAATATCAGCATCGGGCTGACCATTTTCAGCATTGGCCTGTTCAAGAAGGCTGTCTTGGCGGATGGCATAGCGCCTTATGCCAACGATGCTTTTGCGGCGGCAAACACGGCTCAGGGCATGGATTTTCTCACGGCCTGGGGAGGGGCATTGTCCTACACCACCCAGCTCTACTTCGATTTCTCCGGCTACTCAGATATGGCTATCGGTGTGTCCCGGCTATTTGGCATCGTGTTGCCGCTGAACTTCAACTCACCCTACAAGGCCGCCAGTATCAGCGATTTCTGGCGGCGCTGGCACATGACCTTGTCCCGGTTTCTGCGCGACTACCTGTATATTTCGCTGGGCGGAAGCCGCAAGGGACCCTTGCGCCGGCAGGCAAACCTGATGGTCACCATGCTTTTGGGTGGGCTTTGGCATGGCGCCTCGTGGAATTTCGTTCTCTGGGGTGGCTTGCACGGCATTTATCTGGTCATCAACCATGCCTGGCGTGCGGTGCGTGGACGGATATCCGGTGTTTCTGCTGCGCCCGGAGGGTTCGAGCGTCTGGCGGGATGGGGGCTCACCTTCGTCGCAGTCGTGATCGCTTGGGTGTTTTTCCGTGCCCCGACGCTGGCCGGCGCGCTCAACATGCTGCGCGGCATGTTGGGGATGCACGGCTTCAGCCTGCCTGCGGCGCTCGCTCCCACGTTGGGTGGTGTGGCGGACAGCATGCGCGCCTGGGGCGTCGAGTTCCAGTTGGGCGGTGGCAGCAGGTTTGTTTTGACCTGGGCCTGGACCCTGGCCCTTCTAGCAGTTGCCCTGTTCCTGCCGAACACGCAGCAGTTGATGCGTCTGCATCGACCAGGCCTGGATTTCGATCCCACCGACAGCCAGGGCGTTCTGGAGTGGAAGCCCAATGGCCTCTGGGCTTGGGCCTTGGCAGTCATCGCTGCGGCTGGGGTGCTGTCCCTGTCCCAGGCAACGGAATTTCTCTACTACCAGTTCTGATATGGCTAATTACCTTCGCTTGTGGTCTCTGGCCTTGCTGCTCACCTTGGCAGGCGCGATCACGCTGAACTATTGGGTGGACCCCTATGGTCTTTATCGGACCTATCGAGATGGGGAGTGGAAGCTCCATGCGGCAACCCAGGGTGCGTTGATCAAGCCTTACCAGGTGTTGCGCGCTCAGCCGCGCGCCCTTGTTCTCGGTAACTCACGGGCCGAGGTTGGCTTTGACCCGGACGACATGGCCTGGCCGCAGCAATTCCGTCCCGTGTACAACTTGGCCCTGCCGGGCACCGGAACCCGGACGGCGCGTCGACTGTTCGAACATGCGCTGGCGGTACACAACCCGCAGGTGGTCGTTTTAGGCGTTGATTTCATGGATTTTCTGGTGCCCTCGGATGCGCATGAGGACGAACCTGTGGAGGTTGATCGGCTGCTGGTAGCGCCGAACGGCGAGCCGAATCGATGGCGTTGGCTGACCATGCTGCATGACGGCGCGGTCACCCTGGCATCCTTGGACGCCGTGGTGCATAGCCTTGACACGCTTCGCGTCCATGGAAAGGTGGCTGCAGCACATCTCACGGCGGCCGGTTTCAACCCCAGCCACGACTATCAACAGACCGCCCGCCAAGAGGGATATTTCAACCTGTTCAGGCAACGGGACACGGAAAATATGCGTGCTTACCAGCGCAGACATCGGAACCTATTCGTGCGCAATTCGACTTCGTCGCCAGCATTCGATGACGTGAGCGCTATCCTGCGCGCCGCCAGAGACCGGCAGATTTCCGTAGCGGTGGTGATCTACCCCTATCACGGACATTTGTTGGAGATCTTCAGGACGACAGGCCTATGGCCCTTGTTCGAGGACTGGAAGCGAAAACTGACTGATCTGGTCGCCACCGAAGGGGGCAGCCAGGCGGTGTTATGGGACTTCAGCGGTTACCATCAATACGCAGTTGAGCGGGTACCGAAACGAGGCGATAGAACGACCGCAGTCCGCTGGTACTGGGAGGCGGGACATTTCAAGAGCACCTTGGGGCACGAAGTGCTACAGCGAATGTTTGGACGCGACGCGTCCGACTTTGGCGTGATCCTGACGCCCGAAACCATTGATGAACAGCTACGGAGCGCGCACACGGCCGGCGACAAATACCGCACGGAGAATGCAGAAGCTCTGAAAGATCTACAGATGTTGGCTCATTGAATGCGATGGCCACGCGTCCTTGGACAGAAGGCAACGATTGCCCTGGGGCAATGACGCTCTCCTCACAACGTCGCGCTGCGGTCGCCGGTAACGAAGCCCTGCAGCGCTTCGGTGATGCCTTTGCCGAGCGCGATCACCTTGAAGAGTTCTCCCATCTCCGCCGGGGAGACGAGCTTCTGCACGGCGTTGGCCAGCGGCAGGTAGCGCAGCGAGTCGGCGACGGGCGTGCGCGCCAGGACGTCGGTCAGACCACAGTTGAAGAGAAAGCTTGCCTGCGTGGTGTAGCCGAGCAAGTCCAGCCCGGCCTCGCAACCGGCTTCGGCGATGGCCGTGAAGTCCACATGGGCCGTGATGTCCTGCAGTCCCGGCAGGTAGAACGGTTCGTCGTGCGCGTGGTGGCGGTAATGACACATCAGCGTTCCCGCATTGCGCTGCCAGTGGTAATACTCGCGCCGCGGAAATCCGTAGTCGATCAGGAGCAGCGCGCCGCGTCCGAGAATCGCGGCCCACTCAGTTACCCAGGCGGCTGCGGCCAGCGACACTTCACTGAGGTACGCGTGCGGCAACTCGCAGTCAGCGGCCAGCGCCTGTGCGCGTTCGCGCAGCCTGCCGCTGGCCGGGCGGTCTCGCCAGGTGAACTGTCCGTAGTCGCAGCCAACGCCGCGCTCGGCAATCCCGTTATCGTTCCAGACAACGAGATGTGCCGGCATGGCATCGAGCACTTCGTTGGCCAGCACCAGACCGTCGAAATGCTCCGGCAGTTGATCGAGCCAGTGCACGCGCGACAGGAGATGCAAGGCCCGGCGGGCAATGGTTTGCTGCTGCCGCGCGCGCAGTTCGCCGGACAGCTCGAGGATGGCGTAGCTCGCGGGCAGCGCGCCGCGCAGTTCGAGTTCGAGCAACAGGTCGGCGGCCAGTTGCCCGGTTCCTGCGCCGACCTCGATGATCCGGGGAGCGCCGAGGGCGAGCAACTGGGCTGCCTGCGCAGCGATCGTCTGACCAAAAGCCGGGCAGAGTTCCGGCGCGGTGACGAAATCTCCTGCCGCGCCGAACTTGTGCGCGCCGCCGGAATAGTAGCCCATTGCCGGCGCGTAGAGCGCGAGGTCCATGAAGCGATCAAACCCTATCCAGCCACCCGCGGCGGCGATCTCGGCCGCAATGTGGTCGCTGAGCGCGCTACTGAAGGCCACTGCGTCGGCCGTCGGGGCAGGCAGCGAGAGCGCGTTTTGGCGGGTACGACTCAGCATGGCGGCAAGAACCTTGACCGCCGGCGAGTCAAGCGATGGATTCTCAGTCCTCGCACCTTTCAAAACGGATCTGTCCGTACAGTTCAGGGTGAGTGCTCGCCAACCAATGCTCGGCTTCTGCTTCGGCGCGCTCCCAGGTCGCGGCACGCAAGGCCACGAACTGCGCTTGGCCGTCCGCTTGGGGCCATTCGAGGGTGTAGCTGCGGAAACCGCTGCGCCCTTCCAGGCAGATCCTGCGCGTCGCCGTTGGCGCTTCGCGGCGCAGTTCGGCACGATCATCGTCCGCCAGGCGTAGCCGGTAAGTGGGCCCCTTGCCCTGATGCTGGACGAGGCACTCGCGATTCTCCACAGGCTCGGTGATGATGTTCCACTCGGCACAACCTTCGATGATCGCAGCGAGCGGCAAGCCCGTTTCGTCGCGAATGATCTCGGCGGTGACAGCGTGAGCCTGCTCGGAATTTTCAAGCAGCGCGTGCCATGGCAAGCCATGTCGGGTTGGCGGTGGGAAGGGCAGAACGTGCTTGCCTTGGCGAATGCGCGCGAAAAGAGACGACTTCCTGACGTCTTCGAGATCAATCGCCGGAAAGGCCGAGCGCGGCCGCGAGCGAAAGCTGCCCGCGCCCATGTAGCCGACGTTCCACAGCGTTCTCAGCCATTCAGCGGTGTCCAGAGCGACCTGCACCAGGTGGTCGTCGAGTTCGTCGCTGTCCTGACCCGTCGCGCGCGCAAAACTGGCCTGTTCGGCCAGCAACTCAGCCTCATGAGTGCGCGCGCGCAGCAGCTCCTGCAACAGGTGGCCGACCCATTCGGCGTCGGCTGCCGGTAGTTGCGCAGCGCGCCCGGCCAGTTCGATCAGATCGTCGGCGTCGAGGGGCTTGTCCTGCGTGCTCATAAGGGATCTCCCGGCAGTGATTTTTTTGGCAGTTTACCGCGCTGACGACCGCAGGGGCCGTTTTTCGGAAGGCTGCGGCAATAATCCGTTAAAATCAACGCTGAGACTGGTCGGGAACGGGAGATGGAAGGAAAGACGATATTGGTGACCGGGGCTGCCAGGCGACTGGGATCGGTGATCGCCCGCGAAATGCACGCCGCGGGAGCCAACGTCATGCTGCACTACGGTCAGGCGTCCGAAGCTGCCGCGGCGTTGGTGGCCGAACTGAATGGCGCCAGACCGTCTTCGGCGGCGTGTGCGCAGGCCAATCTGCTCGACGTCGACAGCTTGCCCGGACTGGTGGCCGACACCATCGCGCGTTTCGGTCGTCTGGACGCACTGGTGAACAATGCTTCGAGTTTCTTTCCAACGCCGCTGGGAACCATTGATCTGGCGGCATGGGACGACCTCATGGGCAGCAACCTGAAAGCGCCGCTTTTTCTGACCCAGGCGGCAGCCCCCCATCTGCTTGCGGTGCGCGGCGCCGTCGTCAATATCACCGACATTCACGCCGAACGTCCGCTGGCTGGTTATCCATTGTATTGCGCGGCGAAAGCCGGCCTGCTTGGCCTGACGCGTGCATTGGCCATTGAACTTGGCCCACGCGTAAGGGTAAACGCCGTCGCCCCAGGGCCGATCCTGTGGCCGGAGAACGAGGTCTTCGACCGCGCCGCGCGCGACGAGATCGTGGCGCATACCTTGCTGCAACGTGCCGGCTGTCCGCAGGACGTCGCTCGTGCAGTGCGCTTCCTGCTGGTCGATGCGACCTACGTCACTGGCCAGGTCATCAACGTCGATGGCGGTCGCAGCGCACATCTGTAATTCGTCATATTTTCATGTAGTCATGTAGCCATGTATTCGTCACGCTGTTTGAGAGGATCCCGGTGCAACTGTCGCATACCTTGCTTCGTCTGAAAAAGCGCCTTGAGAGCCAGGTCGGCAAGGCGATTGCCGACTACCAGATGATCGCCGATGGCGACACGGTGCTGGTCTGCGTTTCTGGCGGCAAGGACTCCTACACGCTGCTCTCGGTGCTGATGGCACTGCGCGAGCGCGCGCCAGTGAAGTTCCGCCTGGTGGCGATGAATCTCGATCAGAAGCAGCCGGGGTTCCCGGCCGAGGTGCTGCCGGACTACCTGACGAAGATGGGCGTCGAGCACCGAATCGTCGAGCAGGACACCTATACCGTCGTCAAGAGCAAGATTCCGGAGGGCAAGACCACCTGCTCGCTGTGCTCGCGCCTGCGGCGCGGGATAATCTATCGGATCGCCAAGGAGGTCGGCGCGACCAAGATCGCACTCGGTCACCATCGCGATGACATCGTCCATACGCTGTTTCTGAACCTCTTCTTCGCCGGCCAGCTCAAGGCGATGCCGCCCAAGCTGGTGACCGACGATGGTTCCCATGTCGTGATTCGACCGCTCGCCTATTGCAGCGAAAGCGACATCGCACGTTTCGCTCGCGGCATGGCTTATCCGATCATTCCCTGCAATCTGTGTGGCTCGCAGGGCAATCTGCAGCGCCAGAAGATCAGGGAAATGATGGCTGACTGGGACCAACGCTATCCGGGACGGACGGAAGTAGTGTTTTCAGCGCTGCAGAAGATCGTTCCCTCGCACCTGGCTGACCAGTCCTTGTTCGACTTCAAGGGGCTGCGTCCGGGTCACCCGCTGAGCGCCATGGACGGCGGCGATTCCGTCTTCGACCCGCCAGCACTCGGTCAGACGTGGTCCCAGCCGGGAGCGCTCGCGCTGCAGGTGGTCAAGGGATGAACGCCACGAGCCAGCCGACCTGCCAAGAGCGATGGACCGACAGGGAAACGGCACACTGGGAGCGGGAGCCATGAGCAGCACGGAAGGGATGCTGTCGACACTGTTTGTGGCCGTATCGGGAAGTTCACGATTGTTCGAGAGGCTTACTGGGGCGGAGGCCCTGTATGCCATCGAACGCTGCATGAAGCGCATTGCTCGCGGCGTGGACGGTTTTCGTGGCCGCATCGTCAGAAAGACCCGTGATGAAGTCACGGCCTTGTTCGAGAATGCCGACGATGCTTGTCAAGCGGCCGTCGCCATGCAGCGACGCATTGCCGATCTGCCTCCAGTTTCCGGCGTCCAGTTGACTATCCGTGCCGGCTTTCATCATGGGCCAGTGATCGGACAAGGGAGTGAACTCCAGGGTGTCGGCGTCAATACCGCAGAGTGTCTGGCGGGACTCGCCAGACCTGGGCAGGTGTTGACCAGCGGCGAGACGCAGGGCCGCCTGTCGCCTGCGCTGCAGTTGTCGACGCACTACCTGGAGCCCCTGTCGACCAAGGGTCCGTCGGGAGAACAAATGGTCTTCGAAGTGCTCTGGTTACAGCCCGTCCTGCCCGCGGCCCATGCGCTGGTCGCACCGCCCGTGCCTGCCATTGAACGTGATTTGCGGCTTTTTTTGCGCTATCTGGGCCACCTGAAGGTGGTCGACAGGATTCGGCCCAACCTGCTCATGGGCCGTGATGCCGGCTGCGACATCACCGTTCGCGATCGCCGCGCGTCTCGCCATCATGCGAAAATAGAGCGACGCGGCGAGCGGTTCATACTCAGCGATCTGAGCACCAATGGTACCTTCGTGACCGTCAGCGGGGAGTCCGAACTGTTTCTCAAACGCGACGAATTCGTCCTGCACGGCAGCGGGATCATCGCTTTTGCCGCATCGGCGAACACGCCCGAGGCGGACATCGCCGAGTTCGAACTACTTTGATCCGCCGGTGACGCGACACCCGTGAGCGTCTGGCGACCCCCTTCTGCAGGACCTGCTCGGCTTATCCCGCTCAACCGCTCACGATGGCAGGGTGCGTGCGAGCACGAGCAGCGCCACATGTGCAGCGCCGTGCAACTTTACCGTCCGCGCCAGTTCATCGAGAGAGGCGCCGGTGGTCATCACGTCGTCGATCAGCAGCACGCGCTTGCCGGTGAAATCGGACGAGCAGTGGAAGGCACCGCGGACGTTCTTTGCCCGTTCGCGCCAGGGCAGATCGGCCTGTGCAGGGGTATGACGAATCCGACTGCAAGTTCGCGCGTCGATCGGAATCCGGCACGTCCGGCCGACCGGACGTGCCAGTTCCAGCGCCTGGTTGAAGCCTCGTTCCCGAAGGCGCAGGGGATGCAGCGGCAGGGGAATGATCAGGTCCGCCGCGCCGGCCTCGGTCAGCGCGGCGAGCTGTCGGCCAAACCAGCTTGCCAGAGCCAGTCGATGTCCATACTTGAAAGACTGAATCAGCTTGTCGATCGGGAAGCCGTAGCAAAAGACAGCGCCGGTGACATCATAGTGGGGAGGCTTGGCCAGACATCGGCCGCAGACTTCGCCATTGGGTGTCGGCAACGCGCAGCGGGGACAGCGGGCTGCCGGGAGTCGTGGCAGATCTTCCCCACAGGCCGGGCACAGGACGAGCGACCCGCTGCCGCCGCCGCACAGCAGACAGTCCTGCGCCAACAGTCGTTCGCACGATCTGCGGACCAGCCCAACGCTTTGAGTTAAGATTGACATCCTTGAAGTGCTCGTCAAGAATCCCTGCTGTCGTGCCCTGAATCACCACTACCCATAGGTTTAACTCATGAACGCCATCCCTCAAGCCGTCACGCTCACGCCAGAGACCTCCGCAGCGGCCCGCACCGCCCGGTGGACCATTGCCGAAATCGAAGCGCTTTACCAACTTCCCTTGATGGATTTGATTTACCGCGCGCAACAGGTACACCGCGAAAACTTCAACGCCAACGAGATTCAACGCTCAACGCTGCTCTCCGTCAAGACCGGCGGTTGTTCGGAGGACTGCGGCTATTGCTCGCAAGCCGCGCGCTACAGCACCGGAACCGAGCGCGAAGCCTTGCTGCCGCTCGACGAAGTGATCGCCGCCGCGCAGGCCGCCAAGGACAAGGGTGCCTCGCGCTTCTGCATGGGGGCTGCCTGGCGTGGCCCGAAAGACAAGGATCTCGCCAAGGTGACCGAGATGGTCCGCGCAGTCAAGGCGCTCGGTCTGCAAACCTGCGTCACGCTGGGCATGCTCAAGGAAGGGCAGGCCGAGGAACTCAAGGAAGCCGGACTCGACTATTACAACCACAACCTCGATACCGATGCCTCGTTCTATGGCCAAGTGATCACCACCCACAAACATGCCGACCGCATCGATACTCTGGGCCAGGTGCGTGAAGCCGGCCTCAAGGTGTGTTCCGGCGGAATCATCGGCATGGGTGAGGCGCGCCGCAACCGCGCGGCGCTGATCGCTCAGTTGGCCAACCTCAATCCGCCCCCCGAATCGGTGCCGATCAACAACCTGGTACCTATCCCCGGCACGCCGATGGCCGATGTCGCTCCGATCGACCACTTCGAGTTCGTGCGCACCATCGCAGCGGCGCGCATCTCGATGCCGGCAAGTTTCGTTCGCTTGTCCGCCGGTCGTCAGGCCATGCCTGAAGAACTGCAGGCGCTCTGTTTCCTCGCTGGTGCCAATTCGATCTTCTACGGCGACAAGCTGCTGACGACGGGCAACCCCGAAGCCGATCGCGATGAAGCGCTGTTCGAGAAGCTTGGCCTGCGGCCGATCTAGCCGTCGATGGCAGCACCGGCGCAGTTCGTTGATCGGCGCCAGGTGCAGCGGAACTTTGCGCGTGCGGCGTCTTGCTACGATGAGGTGGCGATCGTGCAGCGCGAAGTGGGCGCCCGCATGCTTGAACGCCTCGATTACGTGCGCATCGAGCCAGAGCGGGTGCTCGACCTCGGTTGTGGTACCGGCGCCAGCCTGACCGCTTTGCACGAGCGTTACCCCGGAGCGCTGCTGATCGGGGCCGATCTCAGTGAGCCCATGCTGCGCGTCGGCCAGCGACAGCGCTCACGCTTGCGCTGGCTGCTGCCGTTTCTACGCGGCAATCGACCGCCGCTGGTGGCCGCCGAGGCGACAGCGCTGCCCCTGAAGCCCCTTTCGATCGGCCTGCTGTGGTCGAACCTGATGCTCCATTGGCTCGACGACCCGCTACCGGCATTTCGTGAGGCACATCGTCTGCTCGAAGTCGGCGGGCTGCTGATGTTCTCGACCTTCGGGCCGGATACCTTGAAGGAACTGCGCACCAGTTTCGGCGATGGCCACATCCATACCCAGCGCTTTACCGACCTGCATGACTACGGCGACATGCTGCTCGAATGTGGCTTTGCCGACCCGGTGATGGATGCCGAAGTGCTGACCCTCACCTACACGAGTTTTGACGACCTGCTCAATGATCTGCGCCGGAGTGGCTCGGCGTGCGCGATGCAGGCGCGTCGCCGTGGCTTGATGGGGCGTTCGACGTGGGCGGCGGCGCGCGCCGCCTATGACCAGTTGGCGCGCGATGGCCGCTTGCCGGCAACGGTTGAAGTGGTCTACGGACACGCCTGGAAAGCGCAGCCGAAGAAATCAGCCGACGGGCGGACGATAGTCCGTTTTGATCCCAAAGAACGGCTTCGCTGATCCGGCGAGCACGCTGCGCGAGTCGTAGATTGGGTTGGACGAAGCCGCTACGCGGAGGAAACGGCGGCGCTGTCGTGGTGTTGAAGTCAAGAT
>NZ_FLQX01000005.1 GCF_900089955.1 Candidatus Accumulibacter aalborgensis
GCTGTACGGCTTCATGTGGGCGCATCCGGGCAAGAAGCTGCTCTTCATGGGCGGCGAAATCGCCCAGTGGAACGAGTGGAATCACGACACCTCGCTCGACTGGGGGCTGCTCGACTTCCCCCTGCACGCCGGCATGCACGCGCTGATCCGCGATCTCAACAGCCTCTACCGCAGCCATCCGGCGCTGCACGAAGTCGATTTCGAGCCGGCCGGTTTCGAGTGGATCGCTCCCGACGATGCCGAATGTTCGGTGGTCGCCTTCGTCCGCTGGGCGAGGGATCGCTCGCGGGCGATTCTCTATGTCGGCAACTTCACGCCTGTCGTTCGCGACGGCTACCGCATCGGCGTGCCGATGGCCGGCGCGTATCGCGAGCGACTCAACACCGACTCGCAGTTCTACGGCGGCAGCAACGTCGGCAACGGCCTCGAACCGGTCTACGCGCAGCCGGTCCCCGCGCACGGCCGCAATTGGTCGCTCAACCTGACGCTGCCGCCGCTGGCCGCGCTTTACTTCGAGTGGCTGGCTTGATGCCTACTGTCGCCACCCGACTTGAAATCGTAGCCCCTCTGTCCGGGGTACTGGTGCCGCTGGAATCGGTACCCGACCCGGTCTTTGCCCAGAAAATGGTCGGCGACGGTGTTTCGCTCGACCCAACTACGGGCGACCTGCTCGCCCCGGTGGCCGGTACAGTGACTCAACTGCACAAGGCCCACCACGCCCTCACCATCACCACCGGGCAAGGGATCGAGGTGCTGCTGCATATCGGCATCGATACCGTAATGCTCAAGGGCGAAGGTTTCACGCCGAAGGTACGCCAGGGCGAGAAAGTCGACGTCGGCCAGATCCTCATCAGCTTCGACGTCGATCTTGTCGCGCGCAAGGCGGCCAGCCTGCTGACCCAGATCCTGATCGCCAACGTCGACAAGGTGGCTCGCTTCGTGCCGGCCAGCGGCATCGCTGTCGCAGGCCAGTCGGTCGTCCTGACGCTCGAATTGTCGGAATTGGCCGACGCTGCAGCAACGGTCGATGTCATTGCCGGCAACGCACTGACCGGCGCCGCGGTCAGCCTGCCCAACCCTTCCGGCCTGCATGCTCGACCGGCAGCGGTGCTGGCGGCCGAGGCCAAGAAGTTCAAGTCCGACCTCCGCCTCGTGCGCGGCGCTGACGAAGCCAACGCCAAATCCGTGGTGGCCATCATGGGGCTCGCCACCCAGCGCGGCGACGCCATCAAGGTCAAGGCCAGCGGCCCCGACGCCAACGAGGCGATCCGCACGATTTCTGCCCTGCTCGCCGATGGCTGTGGCGAGAAGCCCGGCGCTGCTCCCGACGCTCCTGCCGCTGCCGCAGCGGTGCGCGCCACGCCTGTCTCGGCCAACGAGCTGGCCGGTGTTTCGGCCTCGCCCGGCCTGGCAGTGGGCCGCATCGTTCAATACCGCCAGGAAATGATCGACGTCGCCGAAGCCGGCGAGACGCCGGCGCGCGAGCGCAGCAAGCTCGACGCCGCGCTGCACGAAGCGCGCGCCCAGATCGAAGTCCTCAAAAGTCAGCTTGCCGACCCCGCCAAGGCACAGATCCTCGACGCTCACCAGGAACTGCTCGCCGACCCCGACCTGACCGACCTGGCGATCGAAGGTGTCAGCCAGGGCAAGAGTGCCGGCTTTGCCTGGCGCGCCGCTTTCTCGCAATACGCCAGCCGCCTCGAAGCTCTCGACAATGCCCTGCTGCGCGAACGCGGCAACGACATCCGCGACGTCGGCCGCCGCGTCTTGTCGCTACTCGCCGGCGTCAAGCAGGCGCAGATCGTCGTCGCTCAAGGGTCGATCCTGATTGCCGAAGAACTGACACCGTCCGATACCGCGTCTCTCGACCGTGGCAAGGTGCTCGGTTTCTGCACCACCACGGGTGGCGCGACCAGTCACGTGGCGATTCTCGCCCGCTCGTTCGGGATTCCTGCCGTTTGCGGCATCGACGAAGAGGCGCTGAATCTGGAGGATGGCACGCTGGTAGTGCTCGACGGTTCGAAGGGAATTCTGTACCGAAACCCCAGTGACGCCGAGATCGCCCAGGCGCAGGAACGCGTCGCCCGTCAGGCCGCTAAGCGCGAAGAAGAATTGGCCGGCGCAGCAGCGCCGGCGGTGACCACTGACGGTCAGCACATCGAAGTGGTCGCCAACGTGCGCAACGCGCAGGAGGCACGCGCCGGCGTCGCCAACGGTGCCGAGGGCGTCGGTCTGCTCCGTTCCGAGTTCCTCTTTGACGATCGCGATACCGCCCCGGACGAGGAAGAACAAGCCACCGCCTACGCTGCCGTGGCCGCAGCGCTCGGTAGCGAGCGCACCCTGGTCATCCGCACGCTCGATGTCGGCGGCGACAAGCCACTGCCCTACCTGCCACTGCCCAGGGAAGACAACCCCTTCCTCGGGCTGCGTGGCGTGCGCGTGAGTCTCGATCAGCCGGAGATGTTCCGCACTCAGCTCCGCGCGATCCTGCGTGTGGCGCGAATGGCAAAGCTGCACATCATGTTCCCGATGATCGCCACGCTGGAAGAGCTGCGCGAGGCGAAGTCGATAGTCGCCGCGATCCTCGCCGAGGAAGACGCCGCCCCTGGCCGCAGTGATGTGCGCGTCGGCCTGATGATCGAAGTGCCCTCGGCGGCGGTGATGGCCGAGCAGTTCGCGCGCGAGGCGGATTTTTTCTCGATCGGCACCAACGACCTGACCCAGTACACGCTGGCGATGGACCGCGGCCATCCCAAGCTCGCCAGGAAGGCCGACGGTCTGCACCCGTCGGTGCTCAAGATGATCGCCCTGACCTGCGAGGGCGCCCGCAAACACGGCAAATGGGTCGGTGTGTGCGGCGGCATGGCCTCCGACACGATGGCCGTGCCGGTGTTGATTGGTCTCGGAGTCGACGAGCTATCGGTGTCGGTACCGGCGATCCCGGCGATCAAGGCGCTGGTCAAGCGACTTTCGCTTGCCGAATGCCGGTTGCTGGCGCAAGAAGTCGTTGAAATGGGAACCGCCACCGAAGTGCGCGCGCGTCTGGCCGCCTTTGCCGATTGATCCTGGCCCCTCAGGAGACTCCAACCATGTTCAAGAACGCTTTCGCCGTCCTGCAGAAAGTCGGCAAATCGCTGATGCTGCCGGTCGCCGTGCTGCCGGTGGCAGGCCTGCTGCTGGGTATCGGCGCGACCGACTTTCACACCCAGAACCAAATCGTGCTGGCCATCCTCTCGCTGATGAAAAACTCGGGCGACGTGATCTTTGGCAACCTGCCGCTGATTTTCGCCATCGGGGTGGCGCTTGGCTTTACCGAAAATGACGGCGTCGCGGCGATCGCGGCGACCATCGGTTTTCTGGTGATGACCGTGACGCTGGGCGTCATGGCCGGCATCATGGGCGTCAAGCCGGACACGATCATGGGACTGCCCTCGATCCAGACCGGCGTTTTCGGTGGCATTCTCGCCGGCGGCCTGGCCGCCTACATGTTCAACCGCTTCTTCCGCATCGCGCTGCCAACCTACCTGGGCTTCTTCGGCGGCAAGCGCTTCGTTCCGATCGTCACCGCCCTCGGGGCGATCGCGCTGGGCGCTGCGCTGTCAGTCATCTGGCCGCCGATCGGCGGCGCCATCAACGCCTTTTCGCACTGGGCGGCGGTCGGCGACCCGCGTACCGCGGCCACCGTCTATGGTCTGGTCGAGCGTCTGTTGGTCCCCTTCGGCCTGCACCACATCTGGAATGTGCCCTTCTTCTTCGAAATGGGATCCTTCACCGAGGCCTCAGGTAAAGTGGTGCACGGCGACATCAACCGTTTCTTCGCCGGCGACCCGACGGCAGGCATCCTCTCGGGCGCTTTCCTGTTCAAGATGTTCGGCCTGCCGGCGGCGGCCATCGCCATCTGGCACACCGCCAAACCCGAGAACCGGGTGCTCGTCGGCGGCATCATGCTTTCCGCCGCGCTGACCTCGTTCCTCACCGGCATCACCGAGCCGATCGAGTTCGCCTTCCTCTTCGTCGCCCCGATCCTGTACGTCATCCACGCCTGCCTGGCCGCCTCGGCGCAGTTCGTCGCCAATACGCTGCACATGCACATGGGCTTCACCTTCTCGCAGGGCGGCATCGACTTCCTGATGTTCAACCTGATCGGCGGCAAGGCGCAGGGCGCCTGGTACGTGTTCGTCATCGGTCCGATCTACGCCGTGATCTACTACGTCGTGTTTCGCTTCGTGATCCAGAAGTTCGACCTCAAGACCCCCGGCCGCGAAGACGTCGCCGAAGGCGCGACCCCGGCGGTCGTCAGCGAAGGGAAGTACGGCAAGGCACGCGACCTGGTGCTGGCCTTCGGTGGCCGTAGCAACATCACCAGCCTCGACGCGTGCATCACCCGGCTGCGCATTGCCGTCAAGGTGCCGGCGAAGGTCGATCAGGCCCGGCTCAAGGCGCTCGGCGCCGCGGGCGTCATGACAATCGGCAATGGCTTTCAGGCGATCTTCGGGCCGCTGTCGGAAAACCTGAAGGGCGAGATGGAGGACTACCTCAAGATCGCCGGTTCGGAAGCCGATGGGCCGGCTGACGCCAGCGCAACTCCCGGCGAGAAAATCGCTACCACAGTGCCGCCGCCGCCGGCGGTCGTGGTGGACGCCTCGGTACGCGAAGCTGCCGGTCCGCTGCTGGCTGCGCTGGGCGGGCGGGCCAACGTGCGCACGCTGCAAGCGGTGGCTTTTACTCGCCTGCGCGTCGAGTTGGCTGACGCTGCGCAGTTCAACGAGGCTGGCGCCAAGCTGGCCGGCGTCGTCGCGGTCATGACTGCCGCTCCTGGCGTGCTGCACCTGATCATCGGCGAGAAGGCGGCACAGTTTGCCAGCCTCATGCAGGCTGCCTGAAGCGGGGTTCATCTCCTGGCCGCGGCCAGCCGGACAATGCCGGAGGATAGCCCGGCTTCTTCCGACTTGAGAACGGAACCCTTCAGCCGACACGCCACACGTTTTGCAGCGGCCAGCGACGCCGCACCTTCCATACGGATGCTAATGCAAGTATTGTTAATACAACACTCGATGGTTCCGGCACATTGGACTGCGTGATATCGACGGACTGTCCAAGGACCGAGACACCAGCAAAACTGCTTGGGTCAGGAACCGGGCTGAATGTAACCAACGTGTCGGCCCAGGTCGAGGGGTCCGCAGGACTGGTGAGTTGAATTGCGTCAGGAGCACTAAGAATCTCACCCAAGACGAGGCGTTCGACCGTGGCCGGCGGGAAACCGATATCAGGGACCAGGCCGCTAAAGATATCGACCTGAAACTCCTGAATCGGTGGAAACCCACTGGCTGGTGCCACGACAAGACCGCCGTGACCGGCGCATCCGCTATAGGTCCACTCTGGCCCGGTGTTCGCATTGGTGTAGTCATACCATAGGAACGCGGTCCCATCTTTGCATTGGATGGTCCAGACTTCAGGCCGGGTTGAAGGCAGTCCGGTAGAAAAAGAGTCAAGTCTGGTTGCCACCCACGCAAAGGACGTACTCGCCGCCAAGGTAGAAACAACCAACAAAGAACGCACAAGGCAGCGAGCGGTTTTCATAAGTCTTGTCGCCAACTTCTTATCCATAGCCCCTCCTCAGTTGTCATGACTGGGTCGCCGGATCGAAGTTGAACTTCGCGGCAACGCCACGGTTTGCAAGGGTTGCACCGGCAAGGCCGAGAGTACAGCGGAACACAGGCAGCGACAAGTCCCATGGGGGACAAGGGCTAGCCAGGTTGCCTGCTTGCCGCTCCCACTGAAAAGGAAGCGCTGCACACCCCGCTTCAACGAAGGGTTTCCACTTTTTCCGCTGGTGATGGATCAGTTTGGAGCGGTTCGGCTTCGTTGCTCTCTGTCATGATCTGATCGATCTTCTCCTGCAGCGGATCGCCCTGAGGTTGAGGGGGCAATACGGCCGGAGCAGGCGTTGCGGGTTCTTCGCGAGGCTCTTGTTTTCGGGCGGGTTTCACGCTTCGTTGAGGCTTGGGTTCGGCGACGGGCTCCGGCGACAAGAGGCTCCGGAACCAGTCCCTGATGCGTGCCCACAAGCCGCTATCTTCTGGCGCCGCAAAGCGAACACCTGGGTCGATGAGGCGAGCGCGCAAGGCGTTCGCGAAAAAGCCGCCGACTATCGGCAGTGCGCTGTGAGCCCCCTGACCCCAGTAGTCGCTGCGCAGCGTGACGCGGCTGTCGTTGAAACCGACCCACGCACCGGCCACCAGTTGCCGGTGCATCAGGATGAACCAGCCGTCCGCGTTGTCCTGCGTCGTGCCGGTCTTGCCGGCCACGTCGGCGCGGATACCATATCGGGTGCGGATGTCTCTGCCGGTGCCGCGGTTGATTACCCCGCGCATGCTGTCCAGCAGCGTGTAGGCGACGTCGGGCTCAAGGGCGATATCGGCGTCTTCCGGGCTGAATTCTTCGATGACCTGGCCGTCGCGGTCTTCGATACGGGTCACCAACAGCGGCTCAAGGTAGCCACCGCCGTTCGCGATCGTTCCGTAGGCGGCAACCATTTCCTTGAGCGTGACGGGGCTGGTGCCCAGGGCGAGCGATGGCACGGCTTCGAGCTTGCTCTGGCGTACGCCCATGTGGCGAGCGAGTTTGGCCACTTTGGCAGGGCCGACCTGCTCGATGAGTTGCGCGGTGATGGTGTTCTTCGAGTAGGCGAGCCCATCGCTCAGGGTGATCGCCTCGCCGCTTGGCGGCGCGCCATCCGTCGGCCGCCAGACCTCCGTGTCACCGACGTGAATTTCCACTGCCTGATCGATCAATCTGTCGTCCGGGCTGGCGCCCTGGCGGAACGCTTCGCCGTAGACAAAGGGCTTGAAGGTCGAGCCGGGCTGGCGACGCGCCTGCTGCACGTGGTCGAAGGCCTCCTGCTCGAAGTCGCGGCTGCCGACCCAGGCCTTGACGTGGCCGTTGCGCGGATCGATGGCCAGGAAACCGATCTGTATCAGCGTCTTTTGCCGCTTCAGAGCCAGCATGAAGGCCTTGTCGGCCTGCAGTTCCTGCATGGACTGTTCAGGCGTGCGGCCCATGGCGATGGCTGCGCCGTACTCCGGCGACTCGCGGATGAAGACCTGGACCAGGCTGGAGTCGGTGCTCCACGCCGAGCGTCTTCCCCAGGCCGCGTTGGCAATGTTCTGCAAGCCGTTGCCCTGGCGAGTCACGACCTGGTTGGCCGCCGCCTGGAGCCGGGAATCGATGGTCGTGCGGACCACCAGCCCGTCGCCATGGATGCTGTAGCCGTTGCGGTCGGCCCACGCAATCAGCCACTTGCGCAGTTGCCTGGCGAAATGCGGTGCCGGCCCCGGTGGTTCCGTTTGTCGCTCGAAGTCGATACGCAAGGGTTTCTTGCTCAGCGAGTCAAACTGTTTTGCGGTCAATTTCTCGCGCTTGACCATCTGTTTCAGCACCGTGTTGCGCCGCTGCAAGGCTCGCTCGGGATTGAGCACCGGGTTGTAATAACTGTTGCCCTTGAGCATGCCGACCAGCGTAGCGCTTTGCAGGACATCGAGCTGGTCGGCCGAGGTATCGAAATAGGTGCGTGCCGCCATCTCGATGCCGTAGGCGTTGTAGAGGAAGGGCACGGTGTTGAGGTAGGTTTCGAGGATTTCATCCTTGCTGTGGACGGCCTCGATCTTCAATGCCGTGATGGCCTCCTTGATCTTGCGCGTCAGCGTGGGGGCGCGACCGATCGCCTCCGGGTACAGGTTGCGGGCAAGCTGCTGGGTGAGGGTCGAACCCCCTTGGCGATCGCCGCTGAAGCTGTTGAGCGCAGCGGCAGCGGTGCGTCGCCAGTCGAGACCAAAATGGTCGTAGAAGCGGTGATCTTCCGTGGCAATCAGTGCGTTGATGACCTGTGGCGAAATCTCGGAGAGGGCGACCCATTCGCGGTTGGATTGCTTGAACTCGGCCAGTTTCTTGCCATCCGCCGAGAGGACTTGAGCCGGTTGCTCCGAAGACGCCTTGCGGATGTTGCTGATGCTTGGCGTGAATGGAATCAGGATCAAAACATAAAGCAGCAACACGGCAGGCACCGCCAGCAGTGTCCCAATCACCTCGCGCCGGGTAGGATAGCGGAGGGCGTCAAGCGTGCCGGCGAGGCGCGATGAAAGGCCAGTGGCAATCCGGGTCGCCGCCCGTTTCAGGTCGCAAAACAGAGAACGTATCGATGCCATGGGTGGTTCATTTCAAAGCCGATGAAGGGCGGCGCGCTCGCCGCGGGTCATTGCGCGAGTGAAGCGAGCGTTGGAGCGTTGATGTCTTGTGTGATGCGACGCCGATCGTTAGGTGAACGTGTGCTCTCGGCCAATTGCGGTCAGAAAGCCCCCACTCGAACGGGCCACTCAAGAATCGGCTCCCCTCTGATAGCCGCCTGTCACTGCATGAGCGGGAGTGCAACTACGATTTTCCGGCAACTGCGGTGTCCTGATATCTTTTGTCATTCACCCAACGGTAGCGTTTCGGATCTTCTGCCAATAGGAAAATTTTCATGGCTGCGCGGCTAGCCTTGTCTGCCCGCTGAAAGATGCTTCGTAATTCGGTGTCGATGCTGTGTTCGCTGGCACCGCGCTCCGCAGCCTTGGCGTACCACTCGCGACCACTGTCGAAGTCGCCCAATTCCATATGCACGGCGCCGAGCAAGGTGCATGGGCGGAAGTCCTGCGGCTGAAGTTCATGTGCCTGATCGCCCAACTGGAGCGCTTCAGGCCGTCGTCCCAGGTCGCGCATGACGCCACCGCGGGTGGTGCACACGGCCGACTTAATCTTGGGGTGTTTGAGGCGATTGGTCGCAAAGCTGTCGAGCAGTTCGAGTGCCCTTTCTGGCTGATCGCACTTGCGATAGTGGCCGCTGGCGTTGACTACGTTCCACGGATCTAGGGTGCGGCTATATTCACTGGCATAGAATTCGGCTTCTTTCTGGTGGTATGCCTTCTGCAGTTTCTCCGTGAAGTACCTCTTGCCTGCCGTCTTGAGCCAGACAAAGTCCTCCTTCGGCAGGCGGTTGCCGGAGTCGACACTCCGGAGAATAGTGGTCATCCGCTGCGGCGGGGACTGACCGTTCAAGTCAATCCCATATTCTCTGCATAACGCGCGCGTCTGCATCATGGCGATGTAGTCGGGATCGCTCTCGCGCGCGACGCGTGCGGCTTCGGCGGCCTCGACTCTGGCTTTGCGGGCAGTCTCCGCAGCCTCGGCCGCTTCGACGGTCGCAATGTACGAATCGAACGTAATCCGGCCAAGAGCCAGTTGATGTAGAGCGGCAGGCGCCTGGAGCTTTAGGTAGTTGAGGTCGTCTTGGGTAAGGTGAATTCCTCGGATGAGTGCATCCAGGATGTCACTCATTGGCGGGGAAACCATACCGGGAATATAATTCACATGGTAGTAACAAGCGATGTCGTGGGAGGTCGGGACTATGTAATCGGGATCGCTCGTACGCACATGGTAAGTAGCGGCAGCAGCCTTACGATTGCGGTCACGTTGTTCAGCCAATTCAGCTTGGCGGACTCTTTGCGCCTTGAGGACAGCTTCCGAGGCTTCGCGCTCGCGCTGGCGGCGAAGCTTGCGCTGTGCCTCGCTATCGGCCTTATGAAATTCCCCCGCAGGAATTGACACCTCCCCAAAACTGCTTTTGTCATTTTTTGGGTTGCGGCCAGAGGCCGCGCTAAGAGCGGCTCTACTACGCAAGTACTCTGCTTCGCGAGCTAGGCGCTGCGCTTCCTTGGCTTGGTATTCTGCCTGGGCAATTTGCTGGCTGGCCACAAAAGCTGGGTCCAAAGCCGTGATGTAGGCATCATAGCTGATCTGGCCGGTGGCTAGTTGATACAGTCCGGGGAGGTTCTGCTGCAGCAGATAGTTCAGAGAATACGCCGTGAGCGGACGCCCTTGATGCATCGTGTCGAGAATATTGCTCAAACGAGAGGCAGGAATGGTCGCGGCAGGAATGTGACTAACGCAGTAGTAATATGCGATATCGTAAGTGGAGCTACTCATGATTAGATATGTAAGTTGCTTATCGAAGGCGCGATGACTAATTATGACATTATCACCTATATTTTCCAAGTCAGATTCCACGGTTAGCCGCTTGAGCAGCTTCGACGCGAACCGGCCAGGCAAGCATCGGCTCGACGCTGATAGCTGCCTGTGCCTGGATGGACGGGTGAATATCAGGGCTCGGGGGCTCATTCACGAGCCTCCGAGCCTCAAGTTCATACCTCCGAGAGTCGTCGCCGAGTCTCGCACAGTCGCAGGCAAGGCGTCGCGGCTGGCGCGACCGGCTGCCCGATCGGCGCGGGACTCGGGCGCAGGGCAGTTCGCTGGCTCTACGCCGACGGCTGTAGCGGCTGGCCATCGATTCGCGCAGGGCACACGCCCTTGCCGGCTGCCTTGGCCAGCGCATGGCCCTCGATTGCCGCACTGAGCACGTCGCTGCCCAGCGCCATCTCGGTGTCGTCGACCCTGGTTGAAAACTGGCGAATGCGCACGGCTTCAGGGAGGTTGAAACTCGGAGGCGGTAAGTGCGGACTCTGGGCGAGCACGAGCAGCGTCTGCCGGCACAAGGCTTCGCTTCTGCCGCCCATTTTGATCGGCTGATGGTTGACGCTTCGCATACTGGTAGACTGGTGCATCGGAATGAGGAGGAACGATCTGTGCAAAACCATGACTACGACCTGTTCGTGATCGGCGCCGGCTCGGGTGGGGTCAGGGCAGCGCGCATGGCTGCCGGTTTTGGCGCCAGGGTCGCGGTCGCCGAAGACCGCTACCTGGGAGGCACCTGCGTCAACGTCGGTTGCGTGCCGAAAAAACTGTACGTCTACGCCGCCGAATTCGGCAAAGGCTTCAAGGATGCGCGAAACTTTGGCTGGAATGGTGGGAATGGTGGCACTCCCGCTTTCGACTGGGCAACCCTGCGCGATAACAAGAAAGCGGAAATCTCGCGCCTCAACGCCATCTATGGCGATCTGCTGGCTGGGGTGCACGCCGAGGTGATCGACGGCCGTGCCCGGATCATCGATGCCCACACGGTGGCTGTCGGCGAGCAGCGCCATACGGCAGAAAAAATCCTGATCGCCACCGGCGGCTGGCCACACATTCCCGAATTTCCCGGCAGCGGGAACGCCATCAGTTCCAACGAGGTGTTCGACCTGGAGCAGTTTCCCGAGCGTCTGGCCATCGTCGGCGGCGGCTACATCGCGGTGGAATTTGCCGGCATCTTCAATGGTCTGGGCGCCCGGGTAAGCCAGTTGTACCGTGGGCCCCTGTTCCTGCGTGGCTTCGACGCCGACATCCGTGCCCACGCTGCCCAGGAAATCCGCAAGTCCGGCGTCGACCTGCGCTTCGAGGTCAATGTGCAGTCGATTAGCGCAGGACCCGGTGGCCTGCAGGTACTCCTTACCGATGACACGGCCATCGAAGTCGATGCCGTGCTCTACGCCACGGGACGCAAAGCCAACCTGGAAGGCCTGGGCCTGGAGAGCGTGAACGTGAAGATCACCGACGCCGGCACCATTGAGGTCGACGACGAATACCGCACTTCCGAACCGAGCATTTTCGCCCTCGGCGATGTGACCGGCGGTATCGAGCTGACTCCGGTCGCGCTGGCGGAAGGCATGTCCTTCGCCCGGCGCCAGTTTGGCGGGCTGGAAGACACGGTGGATTATGATTTCATCCCCACAGCCGTTTTCTGCCAGCCGAATATCGGCACCGTCGGATTTACCGAGGACGAGGCGCGCACCAGGTTCGGGCCTCTGCGCGTTTTCAAATCCACCTTCAAGCCGATGAAACACACCATCAGCGGGCGGGACGAGAAAACCTTCATGAAGCTGATTGTCGACCGGGCCAGCGACCGGGTCGTCGGTGCCCACATGATGGGACCGGATGCGGGCGAGATCATGCAGGGCATCGCCATCGCCATGCGAGCGGGGGCCACCAAAACCGTCTTCGACACGACCATCGGCATACACCCCACCGCTGCCGAGGAATTCGTCACCATGCGTGAGGTCTGGCGGGAAGGCTGAGGATGGTGGTGAGTGGCCGGCGGGCCTGCTGCCAGCAGCGGGTGCGGGCGGGGGGAGCACCAGGCTCGCCCCAGCCATCGCTGACCCCGGCTCTTGTGGTCAGCGGTTCTTGAGATAGTTCAGCATCGTTTCTGCGTCGGATACTTCGAAGGGGTCGGTCGGGCAGTTGTCCGAGAAACCTGCTTCCGAAAAGACCTGCTTGATTTCTCCGTCTTCGACGTACATGGAGTAGCGCCAACTGCGCGGGCCGAAGCCGAGGTTGTGCTTGTCGACCAGCATGCCCATCTCGCGGGTGAATTCGCCATTGCCATCCGGCAGCAGGAAAACGTTCTTGGCGTCCTGGCTCTTGCCCCACTGGTACATGACAAACGCGTCGTTGACCGAGATGCAGGCGACCGCATCGACGCCTTGCGCCTTGAAGTCCGCATAGAGTTCCTCATAGCGCGGCAGATGAGAAGTCGAGCAGGTCGGGGTGAATGCGCCGGGCAGCGAAAACACGACGACATTTTTGCCCTTGAAGATCTCGTCGCTGGTCAGATCTTTCCACTCGAAGGGGTTTGGCCCGCCCAGGGCATCATTGCGTACGCGGGTTTTGAAAGTGACACTGGGGACACGATTGCGCATCTTGCTTCTCCATCGTTGGGTTGAGGAATCAGTAGCTCTCGGGCTGCGGACCAGAATTATTGCATGAGCGACCCCGCGTTCGGCAGACAAATCCGTAAGCGATTGTTGATGAGCAATTCATTTGACCAGGAAATAGCGGTAAAGGATACTTGAAGTCGTACACATGAATTTTCTCCCTTTTTATGATTTTCATGTCTCCGTGACCCGTCAAAATCCCGTAGTAGATTTGCTCAAGCTCGATCATGTACCGGACATCAGGCTGATCGCCTGTGACATGGATGGTACCTTGCTCGATGACCAATTCTGGCCTTTGTTCGACCAGTTGCAGGAGCGCGGAATTGTCTTCTGCCCAGCCAGTGGTCGGCAGTACTACAGCCTTCTGGAGCAATTCAAGCCGATTGCCGACGAGGTAATTTTCGTAGCGGAAAACGGCACCTACGTGGTGCGCGGAGGTATCGAGCTCAGTTGTCGAAGCAGCCAGCAAGCAAAAGGTGGCGATGCCACAAAGGAACACAGCCATGAATGAAACGCTGAACGTTGCCATCGTCGGTTACGGCTTTGCCGCCAAGACCTTCCATGCGCCGCTGATTGCCGGCGTCGCGGGTCTTGAACTGGCGGCCATTGCCAGCAGCGACGCGGCCAAGGTCCGGGCTGACTGGCCTGAGGTAGTGGTCTGTGCCACTCCCGCCGAACTCTTTGCTCGCCCTGACATCGACCTGGTGGTGATTCCGACGCCCAACGACAGCCATTTCCCGCTGGCACGCATGGCGCTCGCCGCGGGCAAACACGTCGTGGTCGACAAACCCTTCACCGTGACGGTGACCGATGCCCGCTGCCTGCAGGCCGAGGCCGCTGCCGCAGGCCGTCTGCTGTCGGTGTTCCACAACCGGCGCTGGGACTCGGACTTCCTGACCCTGCGCCAGGTCATCGCCTCGGGCAAACTGGGGTGACGATCCTCTGGCCGCCACGCTGTCGGTGTGGAGCGCTGGCGTTTGCCGAACCCGCACGCTGGGCTGCGTGGCGGGCAACTACCCGGCCTACTACAGCGCCGTACGCGACGCGATCCGTGGTGTCGGGCCAAATCCTGTCACCGCCGAGGAAGCGGCTCGCGTGGTCGGTCTGCTCGAACTCGGCGTGCAGAGCGCAGAGCAAGGTCGCGTGCTGCCGGTTTCATTGCCAATGCCTTGGCCAACGCTTGTCTGATATTTGCCCCCTTTGCCGCTGCACACCCAAGCGACCAAGTCCTTTTTCGCTGGTAGGTGAGCGCTATGCCATACCTCGGCCAAAGGGTAATATAATCGCTCATATAAACGTACCTAAGGCAATTTAAAATGATCGGTCATGAGCGATAAGACACGCGAGGCGACGTTGCCACTGCCTGTGCGCCGCAGCCTGCGCAAGCTCGGAGAGGATCTGGCCCTGGCGCGCCGCCGCCGGCGAATATCGACTGCTTCCATGGCTGAACGCATCCAGATCTCGGTGGCGACGCTGCGGCGCCTGGAGCGCGGCGATCCGAGCGTGGCCATCGGCACCGTGGCCCAGGCCCTGCTGGTTTTCAATGCGATCGATCGCCTCGCACAGTTACTCGACACGGTCGCCGATGAAGTCGGGCTGCAGCTCATGGACGAAGCAGTGCCCAAACGCATCCGCAACAAGCCGTTGGGTCCAGCATCAGGGGCGTTATGACGCCCGTAGTGCAGCGCCGTGGAAACACGCAGCCGATTGGCGTCTGGCTGGGTGAAGCGGCGCGTTCGGTAGGTACGCTGGGCTTCGCAAGCCAGGGGCAGCGACAAAGCAGCATGTTCCAGTACGACCAGGCCTGGCTGGCCGATCCCTCGCGTTTCGAGATTTCTCCGGACCTGCCATTGACCCCTGACCGCCAGTTTCGCAAGGCGCCGGGGCGCCACGATTCGGTTTTTCATTTTGCCATTGCCGACACCGAGCCGGACGGCTGGGGTTGCCGAGTCATTGCACGCGACCACGCGCAGCGGCTCAAGCAAGCTGCGTCGATGGGTGAAACCGTGGCGTCCCGGGCACTCACGGAGATGGACTACCTGCTGGGTGTCGACGATATCAGCCGCATCGGCGCCCTGCGCCTGCGTGATGCCGACGGCCGCTTCGTGCGGGCCATCGAGGACGGCCAACGGGGTACCCCGCCGCTGCTCGAACTCGCCGATATCCTGAACGCATCACATGCGGTCGAACGGGGCACCGAGACCGAACGGGACTTGCGCTACCTGCGCGGTCGCGGCACATCGCTGGGTGGGATGCGCCCCAAGTGCACGGTGATCGACGAGGATGGCCATTTGGCGATCGGCAAGTTCCCGAGCATCCATGACCACCGGGCCGTGACCAAAGGCGAAGTATTGGCTCTCCGCTTGGCCACCCTGGCCGGCATCGATGCTGCGCAGGCCCGCGTCGTCCCTTCGGATGGCGTGCCGGTGGCCCTGGTGAGACGCTTTGATCGCGTGGCAGGCGGGCGCGTGCCGTACCTGTCGGCCACCGCAATGCTGCAGGCCTCGCGCGACCATGAGCATGCCTACACCGAGATCGCCGAGCGCATCCTCAGCGTGGCGCCGGATGCCCGGCGCGATCTCGCCGAGTTGTGGCGGCGCATCGTCTTCAACATGCTGATCACCAATGTGGACGACCACCTGCATAACCACGGCTTCCTGCATGTCGGTCATGGTCAATGGCAGCTCGCACCGGCATTCGACCTGAATCCCTTTCCGGACAAGGAGCGCGAACTGAAGACCTGGTTGACCGAGGAATCAGGACCGACAGGTTCCGTCGACGATGCACTCGCCGCCGCACCCTACTTTCATTTACAGCCCGATACCGCACTGCGCATTCTTGGCGAGGTGGTCCGGGCAGTATCGCAATGGCGAGAGGTCGCCAAATCACCCGGAGTCGATATGACGAGCCAGGAAGTCGACGCGTTCGAGCCGGCCTTCGAGCATGAAGAACTACGACTGGCGAGACGGCGGCTGTCGCGCATCGGCGTGCAAAGTGAGATTGAACAGAAGAAGCGCGCACGATAACTTGCAGAAACAGCTTCGCCAACAAGAACATCAACGACTTACCCAGGTGAAAGAGAAGTTCGAGTCTTGGTGGCTCGACTACGGAACGGCTGATAAGCCTGACTATCGGGGGTGGGAGGATCTGCGGCGAGCGTTGGTGACCGAAGGGGTCCACCTTCCGCAATACCCCAACGATGCGCCATGGACGCTACTGAATGCGCTGTACTCGGCAAAATATGGACGACTGGTCGGCTGGCGCTTCAAGACCTTCATTGAGGTCGCACAGCGGATCGAGCCCGCGCATCGGCAACACCTGCACTATTTCCGTAAGGCGCTAGCCGCATATGGTCGTGCCGACCAGTTGCGCGCCGAGGATAGATTGGGGACCGCGCTGCCGCATTGACCGCAGGAGAGGGGTCAAGGATACTGTGAGTCGTGCGCCAGCACACCCTCAATCTGTTCCTACGTGTCATGCCTTCCAGCCTACCTGAAGACCTGCCCAAGCGACACTTTTCCGTCACCCACCGCGACCCCTTCGAGGTATTGGGCGCGCATGCGGTCGAGGTCGACGGCGCGGCAGCCGTTGCGATCCGCGCCTTGCTCCCGCAGGCCGAGAAGGCCTGGGTGATCCCGCAGGCCGGTGAGCCGCAAGCAATGATCCGCCAGGAAGGCACTGATTTCTTCGCGGCCGTGTTCCTCGGCCAGGCAGAGATCTTCGGCTACCAACTGCGCATCCTTGACAAGGCGGGTGCGGAGAGTCAGAACGCCGACCCCTTCAGCTTTCTGCCTGTCCTCGGTGAACTGGACCTGCAACTGTTCAATGAGGGCAGGCATTACCGCACCTACGACAAGCTCGGCGCCCATATCATCCGCCTCGGCGACGTCCAGGGCGTTCTGTTCGCGGTCTGGGCGCCCGATGCCGATCGCGTCAGCGTGATCGGCGACTTCAACCACTGGGACGGCCGCTGCCACCCGATGCGCGTGCGCGGCAGCTCCGGCATCTGGGAACTGTTCGTCCCTGGGCAAGGCCAGGGGGCGGCCTACAAGTACGAGATCAGGAGCAAAGCCGGCACTCTGAGCGAAAAGACCGACCCGCAGGGCTTCTATGCCGAGATGCGCCCGCGGACCGCTTCGATCGTCTGGGACCTCTCCTTCGACGACCGGGGGCTGTGGAGCGACGCGGAGTGGATGGCGCACCGTCGTCAGAACAATCTCTTGCAGCGGCCGCTGGCGATCTACGAAGTGCACCTGGGTTCATGGGCGCGCGTACCGGGCAACAACGGCTACCTGACGTATCGCGACCTGGCCGAAAGACTGGTCGCTTATGTCCGGCAGCAGGGTTACACGCACATCGAACTGTTGCCGATCACCGAGCATCCGCTGGATGCGTCGTGGGGCTATCAGGTGACTGGGATGTTCTCGCCGACCAGCCGTTTCGGTTCGCCTGACGATTTCCAGTATTTCGTGGACACCCTGCACCGGAATGGAATCGGTGTGATCCTGGACTGGGTGCCCGCCCATTTTCCCAAGAACGACTTCGGGCTGGTGCGTTTCGATGGCAGCACGCTGTACGAATATGCCGACGACCGACTCGGCGAGCACAAGGGATGGGGTACCAAAGTCTTCAACTTCAAGCGCAACGAGGTGGTCCAGTTCCTGATCAACAGCGCGCTCTTCTGGCTGGATCGCTACCACATCGACGGGCTGCGGGTGGACGCGGTGTCCGCGATGCTCTATCGCGACTATGAGCGCACGGAATGGCTGCCCAACGAGTACGGCGGCCGCGAGAACCTCGAAGCGATCGCCTTCCTGCGCCGCCTGAACGAGAAGGTGGGCGAGCTGCACCCCGGCGCAGTCACCATCGCTGAGGAGTCCACGGCCTTCCCGATGGTCAGCCGGCCGACCTGGCTCGGTGGCCTCGGCTTCACCTTCAAGTGGAACATGGGCTGGATGCACGATACGCTCGACTACATCGCCCACGATCCGATCCATCGCAAGTACCACCATCAGAAGCTGACCTTCGGCCTGATGTACGCGTTCAGCGAAAATTTCATCCTGCCCATCTCGCACGACGAAGTCGTCCACCTGAAAAAGTCGATGATCGACAAGATGCCCGGCGACCTGTGGCAGAAGTTCGCCAACCAGCGGCTTTACCTCGGGTTCATGTGGACGCATCCAGGCAAGAAGGTCCTCTTCATGGGCCAGGACTTCGGGCAATGGCGCGAATGGAACGAGGACCGCAGCCTGGACTGGCATCTGACCGAGCCCGGCGGTGCAGCGCATGGTCCCGAGCCGCATGTCCGCCTGCAACGCTGGCTGGCCACGCTGAACCAGTTCTACGCCGCCGAGCCGGCACTCTTTGAGCAGGATTGCGAGCGGATGGGTTTCGAGTGGATCGACGCCAGCGACTGGGAACACAGCGTCATCTCGTACATCCGACGGGCCAGGGATCGGCAGGACTACCTGGTGGTCGTCGCCAATTTCACGCCGATAGTGCGCCGCGGCTACCGGCTCGGTGTTCCCGAGTGGATGGCCTATCGCGAGGTGTTGAACAGCGACGCGGCGGAATACCACGGCAGCGGCGTGCGTAATGAGGGAGCCCTGGCAGCGAACGAGATCCGCTGGCAGTCGCAGCCTTATTCCCTGGAGATCACCTTGCCGCCACTGGCGGTGGTAGTGCTCAGACCTGATCGACGGGCGTAGACGACGATGGGCGGCTTTGGTATCCGTAACCTGCCGGATGATGCCCATCATGCGCTCAAGTCGATGGCAGCAGCGAACCACCACAGCATGCAGGAGCAGGTAAGTTGCATCATCGAAGGCGAGGCGCCACTCGCCTCCGGATCGGGTCTGGCCGCGGCTCGGGCGTGGCGGAGACGGCTGAGACGGCCTTCAACCGACCATCAAGCGGCGCCGATCTGGTCTTCGCGCCTCAGCTCCTACTCGCCGAAGCGGCCAAGGTTCTCCTGCGCAGGCGGCGACGGAGTGAGTTTTCGCAACAGGAACTGCGCGACATTCGCCTGTCCTTCGCCTGGAGCACGAAATGACTGATCGTACGCCGCCCGGAAGCCAACCGTTTCCAGCCGATCTGCTGCAGCGACTGGGCGACGCCATTGCCCGGCGCGACCCTGCTCATTTACCGCGCACGCACCACCTCGACGGCGAAGGCAGGCCGCTGTTCATCAACCGCCTGGCGCTGGAGACGAGCCCCTACCTGCTGCAGCACGCGCACAATCCGGTGAACTGGTTTCCCTGGTGCGACGAGGCTTTTGCCGAAGCACGGCGCCTCGGCAGACCCGTCTTCCTGTCGATCGGCTATTCGACGTGTCACTGGTGCCACGTCATGGAGGCCGAGTCCTTCGAGGACGAGGCGATCGCCCGCTTCCTGAACCTTCACTACGTCGCGATCAAGGTCGATCGCGAGGAGCGCCCCGACCTTGACGCGGTCTACATGAACGCCGTGCAGCAACTGACCGGCGGTGGTGGCTGGCCGACGAGCGTCTGGCTGAACGCTGCGCGCGAGCCATTCTTTGGCGGCACCTATTTCCCTCCGCGTAACGGCGATCGCGGCGCACGGCAGGGCTTCCTTTCGCTGCTCGGCGCCTTGTCCGACACCTTCCAGCGCGATCCCGATCGTGTCAGCCAGGCTTCCACGGCGCTGGTACAGGCAATACGCGAGGACATGCAGGGCGCGGCACACGGCGCCAACAACGCCATCGGCTTGCCCGCAAGTTCAGTGATCGACGTGGCCATCGACCATTTCAAGCGCTCTTTCGACCCCGTGCATGGCGGTCTGAGCCATGCTCCGAAGTTCCCTTCACACATCCCGGCGCGCTTGCTTCTGCGCCATCACCAGCGAAAGGCAGACGCCGAAGCGCTGCACGTGGCGACCTTCACGCTGGAAAAGATGGCCGCTGGTGGTCTCTACGATCAGCTTGGCGGTGGCTTTCATCGCTACTCGACCGACGCACGGTGGCTGGTACCGCATTTCGAAAAGATGCTGTACGACAACGCACTGCTCGTCGTCGCCTACGCCGAGGCGTTTCAGGTCACCGGCCGCGCGGACTTCGCCCGCGTGGCACGGGAGACCTGCGACTACGTCCTGCGCGAGATGACAGACGCCGCGGGGGGCTTCTATTCTGCAACCGACGCCGATTCGGAAGGCGAGGAAGGGCGCTTCTTTGTCTGGAGTGAGGACGAGATCCGGCGCGAACTGAGCGCGCTGGGCAACGCTGACACGAGCGAACTATTTCTTGCCCACTATGACGTGAGCCGCGGCGGCAACTGGCAAGGGCACACCGTTCTCAATGTGCCGCGGCCCGACGAAGCCGCGTGGTCGGCGCTGGCGGGTGCCCGTGCACGGCTCTATGAGGTACGCGCCAGGCGCGTGGCACCCTTGCGTGACGAAAAAATCCTCGCCGCCTGGAACGGCCTGATGATTTCGGGCCTCGCCGTCGCCGGGCGAGTTCTCGATGAGCCGCGCTACATCGCCGCCGCGGAACGCGCGGCGGATTTCGTCCTCACTCACCTGCGTGGCGCCGACGGTGGGCTGCGGCGCAGCTTCAAGGACGGCGAGGCGCGGCATCTCGCCTTCCTCGATGATCACGCTTTCCTTGCGGCGGGCCTGATCGATCTCTACGAGGCGACCTTCGACGTACGCTACCTGGACGAAGCGCTGACCCTGGCCGGAGCCACCGAGCGCCTGTTCGCGGATCCGGCGGGCGCCTGGTTCATGAGCAGCCAGAGTCACGAGACGCTGATCGCACGCGAGAAACCCGCCTACGACGGCGCCGAACCGTCGGGAACGTCGGTGGCACTGATGAACACGCTTCGCCTCGGCCTGCTCACGGGCAACGATCGCTGGCGCCAGATCGGCGAAAGTGGCCTGCGCGCACATGCCAAAGTCCTCAGCGAGCGGCCGGTCGCCATGACCGAAGCGCTGCTGGCGGTGGATTTTCTGGCTGCCACGCCACGCGAAATCGCCATTGTCTGGCCGGATGGCGAGGCGGCTGCGGCCGCGCCCCTGCTGGCAGTCCTGCGGCGAAACTTCCTCTCGGCGCGCGCACTCGCCGCCGGGCCGGAATCGGCAATCGAAGCGCTCGCGCAAACGATTCCCTTCGTCCGCGACAAGGTCGCGCAAGGCGGCCAGCCAAGCGCGTATGTTTGTCGTCACGGTCGTTGCGAGCTGCCGGTTAGCGATGCGGCAGCGTTGGAAGCTCAGTTGCGCAACGTCGATGGCTAGGCAACATGATCTGTGACTGGCTTCCGGCAGGCCGTCGGACAAGGCTGCAAGCAAGCATCGTTCGTCAGAGGGGTATACTACCTGCTACCTGCTACCTATTACTGGCTGACTACGCCAACGACACCTGGAACCTGGGCACCTACCTAAAGTAAGGACGTCTCAAATGCTT
>NZ_FLQX01000006.1 GCF_900089955.1 Candidatus Accumulibacter aalborgensis
CAACCTGCAAGCAAGAATCCCAGATTCAGCGAACGGTCATGCCCGCGCTTTTTGAGAAGTTACGAGTGACTTAAGAGCGTAGCGTAACGTGTGCCGCGTCAAGGCGCTGTCTTTCAGCGGGTGCGAATCCCGTCCGGTAACTTTCGTTCCGACCGGTAGCAACTGGAGCAGTCGTGGAGGCAACAAAGTGGCTGAAGCGTCCAGTGTAGAGGGTTCTTTAAGGAATAGCGCTCAGAAGGCGATAACTTTCTCGCTATCAACCACCCAGTCAGAAAGCGCTTGCATGGTCGATTTTTCCGCACCCTCAAAATAGGGCTGGTTCTTGTAAATACCGCAGCGAGCCATGCAGGTGCCGCAGACCTTGACAACAACCTCTTGGTTGATCAGGTCCTTAAGCATCCATGACAGGTCCTGGTCATAGCCCTCTGGAGGCTGGCAGGCATCACGCGCCATATCGACGGCATCATTCATCAGGAAAATGCGGACTTCGTTGTCGCCTTCTACCAGTTTCCCCGCCAAGCGCAGCCCGTTCCACGTGACGTCAGTGTTGTCGTAAGGTTCGCGATTAAAGATAAGCAGGACTTTCATGGTTTTCCTCCTGGTTTCTGGAGATCAACGCGTGGCAACAAGTCCGTAATGGAACGGACAGAATCCCTGTAAACCGACGTCCGTGATACTGCCAAACCCCGCTGCGGACATCCACGCCCGACACTGTTCCGGCGTCGGGCGTATTTCCAATGAGGGGCCGCGTGGCGTCGGTATGTCGCTTCGCCAGTGAATCACTGACAACACGCCACCCGCATGAAGAATCCGATGTGCCTCTTGCAGAAGCGCTACAGGCTGCTCCAGATGCAGTAAATTGAAAATCATGGCATGCGACTGACTTGCGGTTTCAAGCCCGGTTCCGTCCGCCACAAAGTCTCGAAGCTGGGCACGAATATTGATTAGATGTCTTTCTTCAGCCTTGCTCCGGAGTCGCTTTACCATGTCGGGCTCAATGTCCAGCGCGGAGAGCATTCCTGTCGTGCGCCGAGCCGCCGGAATCGTGAATGTTCCATAGCCGCAACCAAATTCAACCACATTGCCTCGAACCCCGTTCTTGCCGAGCAGTCTGTCAACCGCACCTTCTGCATCGAAGAAGCTGGTCCAGAATGCTTCTTCGGGCATTCCGCTGTCACGGCCTTTCACACCATTTCCTCTCGTCTGTCTAGCGCGGTCTCGACTGGCACTGTTGGTGCATTCGCGCCTGTACTCATGCCAGGGCCTGCTCCAGGTCTGCGATCAGGTCGGCAGCGTCTTCCAGTCCAACCGAAAGCCGCAGCATGGCGTCGGAAATCCCGCGCCGGCTACGCTCATCCGGCGTCAGACCATGTTGCGTGGTGGTGCACGGCTGAGTAACCAGGCTTTCTGCACCACCCAGACTGGGCGCCAGAGCAAACAGGCGCAAGCGGTCCGCTACACGGGTCGCATCGACGCCGCTACCTTTCACATCAATGCTCATCATGCCGCCAAAGCCGTGCATCTGCTTCTTCGCAAGCTCATGACCGGGAAAGTCGGCCAGGCCGGGGTAATAAACGCGGGCGATCTTTCGGTGCTGGGCCATGGCTTCGGCCACTGCTTGGGCACTGACGTTTTGCTGCCGAACCCGGACCACCAAGGTGCGCAAGCTGCGTGAAAGAAGCGAGGCGACTTCCGGGGAAATCATCGAACCGAGGTTCTTGCGCCAGTTCCATACCGGCATCAGCAGTTCCTTCGATCCCATCAGCGCTCCGGCGGTGAGATCGCTGTGCCCCCCCAGGTATTTAGTGGCGCTATGGACGACGAAATCGGCACCGAGTTCCAGCGGGCGCTGATTGACGGGGGAGGCGAAGGTATTGTCGATCACCACCTTGGCCCCATGCGCGTGAGCTTTAGTGCAAATTGCCCGGATATCGAGCAATTCGAGTGTGGGATTGGTGGGTGTCTCAAAGAAAACAAGCATCGCGCCGCCGGCCAATAGCTCGTCCAGGCGTTCAAGCTCGCTGCCGAGGATCAGGTGGGTACGAATACCCAGCAAGGGCATTTGGGAGGCCAGTAGCTCCAGAGTGCCACCGTAGGCGTCACCAATACAGACGATCCCTTCGCGGCCGTGGGTCAGGAAGAGCGCCGTTTCGGCCGCCATGCCGGAGCAAAAAGCCCAGGCCATTTCCGCGCTTTCCAGACTGGCCAACGTTTCTTCCAGGGCAAAGATGCTCGGGTTCAGGCCGTAACGGGTGTAGAGGCTGCCCGTCTTCTTGCCGTCCACCACCTCGAGCAGGTCGGCCGTGGAGGAAAAGGCAAACGTCGTGGTGTTGTAGATCGGGGTATGCGGACTGCCATGGGCATCCTTGCCAGAACTGCCGTGGATGGCGCGGGTCGCCAGAGATTGCGAGTGCCTATCGGACATGGCTGTCTCCTCTTGAGCTATCAATGCTTCGTGAGTGGTTGGATTTATGGGTTGTTTCAGGTTTCGATGGGTAAGCCGCTCGCTGCCCACTCGCTCACACCATCGCTTATCTTCTTGGCGATAAAACCCTTGGCGCGGAGCAACTTGACTGCCTCGTCGGACATCAGACAGAACGGCCCGCGACAGTAGGCTACGATGGTGCGATCCTGCGGTAGGTCAGCCAGCCTCTTCTCCAATTCCGCCAAAGGCATGGAGCGGGCAAAAGGTAGGTGCCCGGCGTCGTACTCGCTGAGTGGGCGAACGTCGATGACGAAGACCTCGCCCTGCCTGGCTTTATGCAACAGACTCTCGCGGCTTTCGGAAGATAGACTATCGGGCTCGCTGACCATTTGGGTCAGCGCCAGACGAAGCTCGACAAGGTGTTCTTCAGCGACTTCCCGGAGACTGACCCAGAGATGAGACACATCGGGGCCGCTCAGTCGATAATGAACGTACCTGCCGTCGCGCCTTGTTTCAACCAGGCGGGCTTCTCGTAAAGCCTTGAGGTGGGCGCTGGTCAAGCGCATGTCGATGCCGGCCTGGGCAGACAGGGTTTCGACGCTCTTCTCTCCTTGGGCAAGCAACTCGACTAACTCCAGGCGCTTGGGGTTCGACAGAGCTTTGCCGATGCGGGCAACGTGTTCGTAGAGGTAGGATTTGGGGTGTTGAGTTCGCATACACACAATCTAACGATCGTTAGATTGTGTGTCAATGACTTTCGTTGATCGACCGTGGCATCTGGGCAATGATCGCCTGGTCGAAGAATGGGGGCGAGCTTGCTGGTGGTGTTCAACGGGCAGCGCCTGCTCGGGCATTTTCGCCAGGCGCTGCGGGAGGAAACGAGTGTTGCAGGGTTGTAGGTCGGGTTGGCGGAGCGTAACCTGACATTTTTGTGTACAGTCGGGTGCAATGAACGAACCTGAACCCATCCGGGCCGAGCGTCCCGATGCGCTTCCAGCTCCGGTCAGCTTTCGGGAAGCTTTCGTCTTCTGGCTCAAACTCGGTTTTGTCAGCTTCGGTGGCCCGGCCGGGCAGATTGCGATCATGCATCAGGAACTGGTCGAGAAGCGCCGCTGGATTTCCGAGCGGCGTTTCCTGCACGCCCTCAACTACTGCATGGTACTGCCGGGACCCGAAGCGCAGCAGTTGGCGACCTACATCGGCTGGCTGATGCACCGGTCGCTGGGCGGCATCGTTGCCGGCGCACTGTTTGTCCTGCCCTCCCTGTTCATTCTGATCGCCTTCTCCTGGATCTATATCGCCTTTGGTGAGACGCCGCTGGTCGCCGGCCTGTTTTACGGCATCAAACCCGCCGTCACGGCCATCGTCGTCCAGGCGGCCCACCGTATCGGCTCGCGGGCCTTGAAAAACAAGGTCCTGTGGGCAGTGGCTGCGGCCTCGTTGATCGCCATTGCCGCGCTCGACGTGCCGTTCCCCGCGATTGTCGCGCTGGCGGCGGTGATCGGCGCCGTCGGCGGGCGGATAGCCGCCGACAAATTCACCGCCGGTGGCGGCCACGGCAGGGCTGACCAGTCCTTCGGCCGGGCGCTGATCGACGACGACACGCCGACTCCGGCGCACGCCGTCTTCAGGTGGTCGGGGCTGGCGCGCGTCGCCATCGTCGGTGGCCTGCTCTGGCTGCTGCCAATGGCCCTGTTGACGGCGCTCTACGACTGGGAGAGCACCTTGCCCCAGATGGCCTGGTTCTTCACCAAGGCGGCATTGCTGACCTTCGGCGGTGCCTACGCCGTACTACCCTACGTCTACCAGGGTGCCGTTGTGCACTACGGCTGGCTCACCGCCACGCAGATGATCGACGGACTGGCGCTTGGCGAAACCACGCCGGGTCCGCTGATCATGGTCGTCGCCTTCGTCGGCTTCGTCGGCGGCTACGTCAAGGCTGCCTTCGGGCCGGACAGCCTGTTCCTTGCCGGCGCGGTGGCCGCGGCGCTGGTCACCTGGTTCACCTTTCTGCCGTCGTTCCTGTTCATTCTCGCCGGCGGGCCGCTGGTCGAGACGACGCACAACGACCTGAAATTCACCGCGCCGCTTACCGCCATCACCGCTGCGGTGGTCGGCGTGATCCTCAACCTGGCGCTCTTTTTCGCCTACCACGTGCTGTGGCCTGTAGGCTTCGCCGGCGCCGTCGACTGGCTTTCGGCGGCCATCGCGCTGGCCGCCGCCGTGGCGCTCTTCCGCTACCAGCGCAGCGTGATCCAGGTCATCGCGGCTTGCGGCATGCTCGGTTTGCTCGCCAAGGCCTTACTCCCCTGAAACGCTCAAGTCTTGGATTGACCACAGTTGATCCAGGCACCTATACTGTCGCCGATGCCCGTTGGATTTCCTGTTCTTTCATGATCTGTGATCAACCACGCGTGGATGCTGTCCCTGCACCTGGCCAGACGGGCGCCCTGCATGCTGACTGGGCAGCCCTCGCGGCGGCGGAAGTTGCGTGGCCGAGAAGATGATCGGACAGACCTTCGCGCTTGCTTTCCGTAATCTCGCGCGCCACCGCCGGCGAACGGGAGTTTGCGTCGGCGCCATCGGATTCGGCGTCGTTGCTCTGGTGCTCGCCGGCGGGTTTGCGGAATGGATGATCTGGATGGAGCGGGAGTCGACCATTCACTCGCGCCTGGGTCACCTCCAGATCGTCAAGCGCGGCTATTACGAACATGGCGTGGCCGATCCCTATGCCTACCTGATCGGCGAGCAAGCGGTCGATACCAGGAAGATCAAGTCGCTGCCGCACGTCAAAACGGTGACCCCGCGACTAGCGTTTTCGGGTCTTGTTTCCAGGGGGGACACCACGCTAAGCTTCCTTGGCGAGGGTGTCGCGCCGGAGACTGAAGGCGACCTGTCCAAGGAATTGATCGTGCATTCCGGCAAGCCCCTCGCCAGTGCCGTGCCCAATGGAATCATCCTTGGCAAAGGTCTTGCCGCGAGCCTTGGCGCTGAACCGGGTGCGATTGTCGTGCTCTTGGTGACCACCCGGAATGGTGGCGTCTCGGCCGTCGAAGCGAACGTTCAGGGCATATTCCATACTGCGGTAAAGGCCTTTGACGATGTCGCGCTGCGGGTGCCGATCGCTCTCGCGCGCAAGCTGATGCGGGTTGAAGGCTCGCATCAGTTGATCGTGCTGCTCGACGAGACCGAGCGCACGGACGAGATGCTGCAGCGCCTGAGCCGCCTGATGGCCAGGAACGGCGAAGGGTTGGAGGTCAAGTCCTGGCTCGACCTTGCCGATTTCTACAAGGCGGTGGTCGACTTGTTCTCGTCGCAGACGGGGTTCGTGCGCATGATCATCGCCGTGATCATCATCATGAGCATCTCCAACGCCCTGATGACCAGCGTCAGGGAGCGGACCAGCGAAATCGGGACGATGATGGCGATCGGCTTCCGCCGCCGCGAGGTGATGCAATTGTTTGTCAGTGAAGGCGTTGTGCTGGGCCTGGTTGGCGGAGCGCTCGGCGCTCTCCTCGGCTATCTCCTGGCGTATGCGATATCGGCGGTGGGCATACCGATGCCGGCGGCTCCCGGTATGGATGAGGGCTTCAACGCCGAGATTCGGGTAACCGGCGAGCTGGCCTTCAACGGCTTCCTGCTGGCCGTCGCCTCGTCGATACTGGCCAGTCTGTACCCGGCCTGGAAAGCGTCGCGGCTTCAGATCGTCGATGCTCTGCGTCGTGCCGTATGAGTCCATGATGCTGGAGATGATGACCCTGCGCAGCAGCCTGCGCAATCTGTTCCGGCAAAAAGCTCGGACGGCCATGACGCTGGCCTCGATCGTGGTCGGTGTGATGGCCTTGATAGTGTCCGGGGGCTTCGTCGAAGATGTATTCATCCAGTTGCGTGAGGCCACCATCCACTCACGCTTTGGCCACCTGCAGATCTATCGGGAAGGCTTCTACGCCAACGGGGTCAAGGACCCCTACAAGTACATGATTACCGCGCCGGAGGAGGTGCAGATTCCGCTGGCCGCCGTCCCCGGTGTGCTCGACACGATGATGCGCCTCAACTTCTTCGGCCTCTTGAACAACGGCAAGACCGACTTGCCGATCGTTGGTGAAGGCGTCGAAGCCGACAAGGAGACCAAGCTTGGCAGCCACCTGGTCATAATCGCCGGGCGCCAACTCAAGGATACTGATGTCAACGGCATTCTGCTCGGCGAAGGTGTGGCGAAATCCCTGGCCATTGACGTCGAGTCGTTCGTGACCATCCTCGCCAACACGCCCGAGGGCGCGCTGAACAGCGTCGAGTTCAAGGTGGTTGGCATCTTCCGCACGTATGCGAAGGATTTCGATGCCCGAGCCGTGCGTATTTCGCTGCCGGCAGCACAGGACCTGCTCCGCCTGCAGGGCGCGCATTCCGTTGTCGTCTCTCTGGCCGATACGCTGACTACCGATGCCGTGGCGGCGAAGCTGGCAGCAGACCTCGGACGCAGAGGATTCGAGATCAAGACATGGCTGGAACTCGATGATTTCTACGCGAAGACCGTCGACCTGTACAAGACTCAACTGGCCGTCCTGCAGTTCATCATCCTTGTCGTGGTGCTGCTGAGCGTGGCCAACAGCGTCAACATGTCGGCCTACGAACGAGTCGGCGAGTTCGGGACGCTCAAGGCGCTGGGCAGCCATGACTGGCAGATCTCGGTTCTGATCATCGTCGAGAATGTCCTGCTGGGCTTGATTGGCGCCACGCTGGGGGTTGTTCTGGGTGTTCTGCTCGCCTTGGGGCTGTCCGCAATCGGCATACCCATGCCGCCACCGCCCAATTCCAACGTGGGGTATACGGCGTACATTCGTCTCGTTCCCAGTGTCCTGCTCGTCTCGTTCGCCATCGGCTTTCTGGCTACCGTGCTGTCGTCCCTGTTACCGGCACGGGCTGTGGCGCGTGTGCCGGTGGTCGATGCCTTGCGCCAGAACGTCTAGTCCTGTTCGACGCGAGGCACGCACCGGCGATGCTGCCGGCTCAAGGCGTCTATCTGCGCACGATTGCCTGACCGACGGATCTATCGAAAACGGCACGCAGGGCGGCGCGTTTCAACCGCTGGCGCCAAGGGAGATCCAGGTGTACCGGCGAGATCTCGTGGACGCCGCGATTGTGGGCGAAGAGAATGACGGGGAACAGGCGAGACCATTCCATTGTCATCCCTCTGAGGCGGCTTTTGCTGAGCAGATCGGCCAATTCTGTGGGTGAGAACGAAGCCAGATAAGACTCCTGGATCTCGGCAAAGAAGCTGTCGCCATGCTCACGGTCATACTTGTGGGCAAACCAGCGTCGCGTTGCTTCTCGCTTGAAGCGCACGAGATCGACGAGAAAGAAAGTGCCCCCAGGCCGGAGCAAGTCCGCTGCAGCGTTGAGCGTCGCCAGAGCCTGCTGTGCAGTCGGGCAATAATGCAGTCCAAAGGTCCAGGTGATGAGATCGAACCTTTGCTCGCCGAAGATCTCGGGCAAATGAGCCATGTCTCCTTGCATCAACCGGACATTTGCGATGTGCTCGTGCTGAATATGACGCTCCGCTTCGGCGAGCATGGCCCGCGACAGATCGATACCGACGAATGCCATACCGGGTCGCTGCCCGGCCAGTTCCCCGAGCAGCACCCCTGGCCCGCAGGCCAGGTCCAGCGCCTGTCCGTGCAGCGGAACGCCGGCCAGCGCCCGTTCGAGAACGACGGCCAGGAGGACGCGAAAATCGCTGAGGTGGGAGGCCCTGGTGTATTGCTCGCAGTAGTCTGCATCAAAGTTCAGTGACGCGCGATGGGGAACTCGCTCGTCCTTCCACTCAGTGAGTCCCTCACGAAAAAAGTAAAAAAGGTCGTCCAACATGAAAGTGAAAGTAACACAGGGCTTGCGCGTCGCGCAAGGCGGCGCAGGCC
>NZ_FLQX01000007.1 GCF_900089955.1 Candidatus Accumulibacter aalborgensis
GGCCCGGGCTCGTCCAACAAACGGATCAGATCGTGGCTTCGCACGATCTATCCTTATTCGTTATGCGGGGAGCACCGGACACCCGAAACTGGCAGACTACCTTCTCGGCGACCCGGTGGTCACGCCCTTGCCATACGAGCACTGCTACACCGAGACGCTCGCGCATCTGCCGAACTGCTATCTGCCGGCGGACAGCACCATCGAGCTCAGCGCGCCACCCTCGCGGCGTGACGCCGGACTGCCCGAGGAGGGTTTCGTTTTTTGTTCGTTCAACAACAGCTACAAGTTCAATCCGCCGGTCTTCGATCTGTGGTGCCGGCTCCTTGTGGAGTCAGGCGACAGCTGCCTGTGGTTGAGCCAGCCCGGCGGCACGGCTCAGGACCGTTTGCGGAAGGAAGCGCAATCGCGCGGCGTCGATCCGGCGAGGATCGTCTTTGCGCCGAGAGTCGAGTCGAAGGCCGATCACTTGTCGCGCCTGCAACTCGCGGATCTGGCGCTCGACCCGTTCCCCTATAACTCGCATTCGACCGGGATAGACGTTTTGTGGGCAGGCGTCCCGATGGTCGCGCTACTCGGCGACACCTTTCCCGGACGCGTTGGCGCCAGCCTGCTGCAGGCGGCGGGCCTCGACGAATTGATCGCCGGATCGCCAGAAGAGTACTACCAGCTTGCGCTGGGTCTGGCATGCAACCCGCAGCGGCTGCGTCAGATGCAGGCGAAGCTGGCCGAAGGCAGAACGAGTTGCGCGCTTTTCGACATGCCGCGCTACGTTCGTTCGCTGGAGGAGGTATATTTCCGCATGTGGCACAACCACCTGCAGGGAATCCGGACAGCGCTTGTGTGATCGAAGCGAATCGAGAGGGATTCGCTCTGTCCCATGAACCTGGAAACCTCTGTTGATGACGCGAGAGCCCTTCGACACGCCCGCTGCGCGGGCTGCTCAGGGCGAACGGAAGCTCACCCGTTGGGTGGGCCGAAAAAATCCCGTTCGTGCTGAGCCTGTCGAAGCATGAACGGGGTTTTCTCCCGCCAACCGAGGTTTTTAGGATGAAGAATCCTGTCTTGGAAGATTCTCCCGTGATGCAACCCGATGCCGCTACCGAACGCGCTCTGCGCTTGTTCCTGGATCGAATCAGGGCTAACTATGACATGGCTGGGGCGAGGCCTTCATTGCTGCCATGCGCGCACTGATAGAAGATCCGGCAGCTTGACGCGATATCGACGCTGGCCAGTGGACGAAATCGCGGCCCCTCGATCGCTCCACGCCAACATGAACTGTCGCCTCGCGTCCTTCTCTCGATTCTTTGCCAGTTCGCATCTGGATACCCTGATCCTGGCGATGTTTGCCGTGGCAGCGTGGATGGCCACGCATCCCTACCAGGGTATATGGCATGACGGCGTGCTGTATGCGGGACAGGCGATCTTTCGTCTTGACCCCGCGCTTTTTGCCAAGGACCTGTTCTTTGCCTATGGATCGCAGGACGGCTTTACAGCGTTTACCGGAATCTACGCGCTAGCGATTCGGGAACTCGGGCTGCCGGCGGCTTCCGCGCTGCTGTTGGGCATGGCTCATGTCGCCTGGGTCGCATCGGTCGCCTGGCTGCTGCGGGGGCTGCTCAGCGGGTTGGCCTTCTGGCAGGCGCTGATTCTGGTCACCGTATTGCCGGCGACTTACGGGTCCTTAGGGGTGTTCGCCTACGGCGAGCCCTTTCTCACCGCGCGCATCTGGGCCGAACCGCCCGCATTGCTTGCCGTTGCCTGCATCGTCCGTGGCTATCGGGTGGCAGCGATTGCCAGCCTCGCGTTTGCCGCAGCGATGCACCCGGTCATCGCCTTTCCTGCCGCACTATTCGTCTTCTTTTTTGGCTTTCGGGGCCGGCAGCAGTGGGCTATTGTTGCTGCAGGTGGGGTGGTCCTGGCAACGTTGTGTGCTTCGGGAATTCCGCCCTTCGCCAATTTGACGCAGACCATGGACCCGCTATGGCTGGACCTCTCGGCGGCTCGCAGCCCGTGGGTGTTTCTTGACCACTGGAGCGCCATAGAGTATCGGGAACCCCTCTTTCTGGCCCTGCTACTGACAACGGCTGCCCTGCTCTCCGTGCGCGACAGCCGCCGCCTGTGGTGGTCTGTCCTCGGTGTGTTTCTGGTCGGCATGGGGTTGGCGTTCCTTGCCGTCTATTGGCCCGCGGTCCCGCTGGTGCAAATGCAGCCCTGGCGAGTGCTGTGGCTGGTGAAGATACTCGCCATCGCCGCGGCAATAGTTTTGCTGCAAGACAACTGGTCGGTGTCGCCTTTCAGCAGGATGCTCCTGGGCGGCCTGGCAGCCTGCGCGTTGACGCTCGACAGCACGGGGCTATTCTGTGCCGCACCCTTATTCATGCTTCTCGTCATCCGCCATCGGTTGGCACTTGAGCCCCGCTTGCCGCCGTGGCTTTCTCCGCTGATCTGGGGTGTCATCGTCGTGGTGATCGGCGAGAAAGTCTTCTGGGAAGTGCTGCTTTCGTCCCCTGTCCTTGACTTTACAGGCCCATTATTTGCCAATCTGTCGCTGGCGAATCGTGTCTTGATCATCGCTCAACAATCCGACTGGCTGGTCTTCGCGCCCCTGCTGCTTGGCGCCTGGTGCTTGCTCCACCATCGTCCCCGAAGCCGTCGGTGGCTGTTTCTGCTCTCCGCAACCTTTATGGTCTTCTTTGCCGCTTACTGGCAGGCGGGGAGTCGCAATCAGGTCGTCAAAGATCCTCTCCGGGAAACGGCGTATGCCGAACTGGCTCATCTCATTCAAGCCCAGCACTTGACCTATTGGGGCGACGGCCTTCCCACCCTCTGGTTGAACCTCCATCGCGGCAGCTATGCGTCACCCCAGCAAGCGGCTGGCATCATTTTCTCGCGACAGACGGCTATCAATGCTGGGGCCGACGCACCGGCTGCACTGGCCATCACTCTTGTCTGTCGCGCCGCGACCCTGTGGTTCGCCGTATTGCTTGGGGCAATCAGTTGGCTGGCACTGGAATGTGGAAGCTTTCCTGTTCATGCCTGAACAGTACTCTCCCGCCCCGCCGCTCTGCGTCGACCTCGACGGTACGCTGATCCGCACGGATCTGGCGGGAGAATGCCTATTGCTGCTTGGCAAGCGGCGACCGCTGGAACTGTTGCGCCTGATGAAGAAACTCCTGAGAGGCAAGACAGCTTTGAAACTCGCGTTGGCAGATCGGGTGAGTTGTGACCCCGGTACCCTGCCATACAACAACGATGTCCTCAAAATGTTGCAGGCAGCACGCGCCCAAGGTAGGCGTACCGTTCTCGTCAGCGCCTCTCCACGACCCTGGGTAGAGACCGTGGCCGCCCATCTTGGACTCTTCGACGACATCCTGGCGACGGAGGATACCGTCACCAACCTTGCCGGCTCGTCCAAGGCAGACCGGCTTGTCGAACGTTATGGTGAACAGGGCTTCGACTATGCCGGCAATGCCCAGGTGGACCTTCACGTCTGGCGACATGCCCGGAAGGCTATCGTCGTCACGCCGGCGCGCGGTGTTCTTGACCGTGCCCGGTCGCAAGCGGTTATCGCTGCAGTCTTTGACGATAGACCGTCCGCTTGGTGGACCTGGTTGCGGGCCATGCGGATTTACCAGTGGGCCAAGAATTTGCTGGTATTCGTGCCGTTTCTGGCCGCCCACGCCTGGGCGAACCCGACGGTAGTCATGCAAGCCTGTGTCGCTTTTCTGGTTTTCGGGCTGACGGCGTCGAGCGTATACTTGCTCAACGATCTGGTCGATCTGGATGCAGACAGGCGGCATCCGCGCAAGAAACAGCGGCCCTTCGCCGCGGGCATGTTGCCGGTGGCACAGGGCGTAGTGGCAACAGTACTCCTGCTGGCGGGAAGCGTCCTGCTGGCGGCGCTGCTGCCGCCGATGTTCTCGGCTGCCCTCGCGATCTACTACGCGGTCGCCCTCGCCTATACGTTTTATTTCAAACGGGTAGTGCTGGCCGACGTTATGATCCTTGCAGGCCTGTATAGTGTGCGTCTCATCGCCGGCGCAGCAGCGGTCACCATCAGCCTGTCCTTCTGGCTTCTCGCCTTTTCGGTTTTTCTGTTCATGAGCCTGGCCCTCGTCAAGCGCTACACCGAGCTCCTCGTGCAACGCGATGCCGGCTTTCTCGGCGCGCAGGGACGCGGCTACCATATTGACGACTTCCCTTTGTTACAGACCATGGGCGTGGTGTCAGGATACGCGTCAGTGCTTTTGCTGGCGCTCTACATCAACAGTGAAACCGGCAAAGCCCTCTACAGCCGTATCGAGTTCATCTGGTTTCTCTGCATACTCTTGCTATTCTGGATCAGCCGGGTGTGGCTGCTGGCTCACCGCGGACAGATGCATGACGACCCCCTCGTCTTCTTCTTCAAAGACCGTTCCAGCCAGGCTATTGCTGCGATTGCCGTGCTGGCCATGGTGCTCGCTCTGTGAGCACGGTTGCCCGCATCCCGTTATCCGGCTGGGGTCGACTGCCGATCTCCCGGCAAACGCTGTTGCATTGCCGCGATAGATCCAGTCCGCTCCCCCTCCCGGATCACGGTACCCTTCTACCGTACGGCAATGGCCGTTCCTATGGCGACGTGCCACTCAACGACGGGGGGTATGCCTTGCTTACGCGTGGTCTCGACCGCTTCATTGCCTTCGACGCGACGACGGGACTGCTTCGGGCCGAAGCCGGGGTCACGCTGGACGAGGTTCTGAAACTCATTGTTCAACAAGGATGGTTTCTGACTGTCACTCCAGGTACGCGCTTCGTGACCCTCGGTGGGTGTCTGGCCAACGATGTGCATGGAAAGAATCACCACGTCGCCGGTTGTTTCAGCGCCCATGTCACCCGCTTCGAACTCCTCAGATCGGACGGGGAGCGTCGGATCTGTTTCCCGAATGACCCCTGGTTCAGGGCTACGGCTGGCGGGCTCGGGCTGACTGGTCTGATAACGTGGTTGGAGATACACCTGCAGCCGATTGCCAACGCGTGGATCACCCTCGAAAACAGAGCGTTCCGCAATCTCGAAGAATACTTCCAGATCAACCACGCCAGGGAAGCCGTCTGGCCTTATACGGTGGCCTGGATCGACTGCGCCGCACGCGGCAGCGCACTTGGCCGCGGAGTTTACATGGCCGGCAGGCACGCGCCGGTTGGGACAAACCCGCCACCGATCCGACATTCCCAATGGACGCTGCCCTTCACACCACCTTTCTCGCTGGTGAATACGCCCGTTCTGCGGACGTTCAACTGGCTGTACTATCATGCGCCCCGACCCCGGCTGGGCTACAGTCACTACGCCCCCTTCTTCTTTCCACTGGACCATGTGCGCAACTGGAACCGGATCTATGGACCACGAGGTTTCTACCAGTACCAGTTCTTGGTGCCGCACAAAAGTGCCTGGGCTGCTCTATGCGAAGTACTCGACCGCATTGCCTGTAGTGGCCAGGGGTCGTTCCTTGCCGTCCTGAAAAGCTTTGGCAACCTGCCCGCACAGGGGATGCTCTCGTTCCCGCGTCCTGGGGTGACGCTGGCCCTTGACTTCCCCAATCGCGGAGCGAAGACGAGCCGTCTGCTCGACGCGCTCGACGACGTTATACGTCAAGCGGGCGGCGCGCTCTACCCGGCCAAGGATTCCCGCATGCGTGGTGACGACTTCCAGCGGGCCTATCCGGAGTGGCAAGAATTCCGGTCATACATCGACCCGCGCTTTTCGTCCGACTTCTGGCGACGGGTTACAGAGCAAGGATAAGGCCATGCAACGCGTTCTCATCTTTGGCGCGACATCGGCCATTGCCGAAGCAACGGCACGTCGATTGGCAGCTACGGAAGTTGCTTTCTTCCTTGTCGGACGCAACCCCAAGAGACTCGCGGCGATAGCCGATGATCTCGGAGTGCGTACCGGCAACAGGGCTCATCAGGAGGTTGCCGATCTGGACGAACTTGATCGTCATCCGATGATCATCGACAGGGCTCTTGCAGCCCTCGGTGGCCTCGACCTGGCATTGATCGCCCATGGCGCCCTGCCTGATCAAAGGGCGTGCCAGCAGGACGTCGGCAAGACCATGGACTCCATCCACACCAATGCCCTGAGCGCCATCAGCCTAAGCAGTTTGATCGCGAACCGCTTTGAACATGCTGGCCATGGCACTCTCGTGGTCATTGGTTCCGTTGCCGGCGAGCGAGGCCGACAAAGCAATTATGTTTACGGTGCCGCGAAGGGAATGCTCGCGATCTTTCTTCAGGGTTTGCGCAACCGCCTCACTCCGGCGGGTTGCCAGGTCATTACGATCAAGCCAGGATTCGTCGATACTCCTATGACCAAGGAGTTTGCCAAAGGCGTACTCTGGGCGCAGCCAGACGACATTGCCCGGGGAATCGTCAGAGCCATCAAGAACAAGTCGGATGTCGTCTATTTGCCGTGGTTCTGGCGAGGAATCATGGCGATGATAGGCATGATCCCCGAGTGGATTTTCAAACGGATGCGTCTCTGAAGATGCAGTCGCCCGCAAGCCGCGGTCATGGTCCGATCGCATCGTTCTTGTTGTCGGCTCGGGGAATGAGGTCGGCGCCGGCACAGTATAATGGCATCCTTGCAGGCTGGCGCGGATTGGCGACGAGTGGAGAGTTCCCGCATGCTGGTGAGGGCGAAGCCGGAGCACTGCTGTCGGGGACGGATTGTGATCAGCAAACTGCATGCTCGGAACATGCCGGAAGTATGATAGAGAAATCTCACTTGACGCCTTCGCATTCCTATAAGAAACTGCACTTACACGGCGAGACATCACCAGCGTTCTTTATCGCTGCGGCACTGGCAGCCGTACCGGTGTGGCTCTCGGTGTTTCCTCCGATGGTGGATCTGCCTCAGCATGCCGCACAAGTTGCGACTTTCAGCCGTATGTGGGATTCTTCATATCCTTTCTCCAGTCTCTATGAGATCAACTGGTTTACCCCTTATCTGTTTGGCTACGCCCTCATCTGGCTGCTCGCACAATTGTTTCCGATAATCGCGGCCATCAAGATTGTCGTCTCGGCGGCGGTTATCGGTTTTCTTCTCGCAGGCTCATGGCTTCGTCGCACCGCCGGTGGCCGCAAGGAGTGGGATTGGCTGCTACTGCCGATACCCTACGGATTTGTTTTCCAGTGGGGATTCCTGAATTTCTTCATTGGAGCCCCGTTGGTCCTGCTGTTTGTTCGCGAGGCACTGTTGCTGGGCCGCGTGTATGACCGCGCGCACGCGATTCGTCTGGCTGTATTTGCCCACCTCCTTTTCTTTGCCCACATTCTGCTGGCGGTTTTCTTCTGTTTTGTGTTGGGACTACGTGCAGCAGCCCTGGCTTCCAATTTTCGACAAGCATTCAATAGGATACTACCGTTTACGGCGCCAGTGCCAATTACGCTTTTATGGGCGACCATAACAATTTTCGGCGAACCCCAGGCCAATGAACCGGTTGGCTGGGACTGGCACCCGGGCCGCCTTGTCGAGTTCTTCTGCCTGCCATTCGGCCTCGACCCGACGACTGCCAATTTATTGGCTGGCGGAGCATTGTTCGCCATCCCTTTCCTCACCGGTGGCTCCCCCTCGAAGCGCGTGGCGGATTGGGTGCCTTTCGTTCTGGTCAGCATTATCTTGCTGTTCCTGCCGAGCCACGTATTTGGCAATTATTATACTTACCAACGCTTCGGGTTGTTTGCTTACCCCCTTTATTTGATTGCCTTTTCTTCCGCTTCTCCAGCCAGCTTGCCTGGTTATTGGCAGCGAGCTTCGACCATGCTGCTGGCCTTCGGCATTGCCAGTGCCGCCGTCATTCATGCTAGCAACTGGATCAAGGCGTATCGCTTCGACAAAGAAAGTCGGCAATTCAGCGAAATACTCGGTGCAATGGACAAAGATAAACGGGTGCTTGGCCTGTTGTTTGAACGTGAAAGCGAGTTTTTCCGCCCTCCGATGTATCTACACTTTGCGGCATGGTATCCCGCCCTTCGCGGCGGCGCGACAGACTTCAGTTTTGCCAGTTTTATTCCGGAAATACTGCGTTATCCTGCGGACATGCAGCAGAACTGGGGTCGAGGAGCTGACTGGCGCCCGACACAATTTCGCTGGAGATTCCACCGTGGCTGGCAATACGACTATTTTATCGTGAAGGTCGATGCCGACCTGTCAAGGTGTAAGCGTTTAGCCCCCCTACCACACGTACCGAGCAGGTTGGTGCGGAGCGCAGCGCTTGC
>NZ_FLQX01000008.1 GCF_900089955.1 Candidatus Accumulibacter aalborgensis
CTTCCCGACCGTACGCGGGATATTTGGAGCCCTTAGACCTTGGCCAGGGGAGGACGTAACAGCGCGGCGAAGGCGAGGATTTTCGCCAGAGCGTTGGGGCTCGTTTCGCTCACGTAGACCGTCCGAACAGCCTCTCCGCGGCGGGGATCGTTTTCGGCACAGTGCTACCGGCAGCGCCCCAGGAGACTCACGGAATCATGCCGCATTCAAACATCTTGTTCAAGACAGGAGCGGCAATCTTGTCGAGGAAGGCCGCTCGTGCCTGTGAATCGTTGCGCAGGAACTCCAGGGCCATCTTCGCCTTCTCTGTTTGTGGCTCGGATTTCTGCGCCTTGAGTTGCTCGCAGCTTGAGGAGTGGAACTTCTGAACCACCTGGTCAGAGGCGTAGTCCAGAAGCATCCCGCCGGGAGCGACTGGAGCGGGGGCGGCAGCAGGGGCCGCGGCGACCTTTGCATCCATTGCTTTCGAATCGCTCTTCTGCTGCCCGCAGGCAACGACCAGGACTGAAACCAACAGGACTGCACCGATTGATGTGTTCACCTTGAGATCCTTCTACTGTTGAGTAGTTCAAGCGCCTTCGGAAGGTCGCCAATTCGTATTCGGCTGCGCCGCACGACGCGGCGCGTCCTGTCCGACAGTCGGCATTACGTTTCTAGTCTTTCGCCTTGGCGACCGCTGCTGCCGCCTTCTTCTGGTCCGCAGCGGCGAGCTGCTCCGGCCCGAGGATGATGGTCAGCTTGTCGATCTTACCGTTGAAGCGAAACGGTACCTTGTAGTCGAGGTCGTTGACGCCGGTGCGCGTGTCCATGCCGATGTCGAAGGTCTCGTCGGGCGGGATCAGGAACGGGATCGTCTTCGGGATCGACAGCGTGCGCACTGCCTTGCCGTCGACCGTCAGCACGCCGGTGCCGGGCTTGGCGATGCCCGGGCCGTGGTAGGTGAAGTCGAACACGATCGAGTGCTTACCGGCGGCGAGCGGCGGTCCGTTGCCGGCCCAGCGCGCGATCAGCAACCCGAGCAGGTTGTAGGTGAACACCGGCTGGCCCTTGACGATGTACAGGCCATAGCCTGCCCAGCGCCCGCCTTCGGTGACGAGCATGCCGTCGCCGCCGCCAGCCGGCACCTCGACCTCGGCCGTGATCGTGAACGACTTGTTCAGGATGTTGGGTGCATTGCCGCTCGGGATGCCTGCGGTCACGCCGCTGTAGGAGAAGACCGTCCGGCCCGCCACCGCGCTCGGCCGCGGTGCGATGGCCCGCGCGAAGGCCTGGTTGTCGAGCGGGAACACCTGGTACTTGGTGGCCTCCTGGTCGAAGATCGCCTGCATCTCCTTCAGCTTGTCGGGCATCTTCGCCGCCAGATCATCGGCCTGCGAATAGTCCTCGCTCAGATGGTAGAGCTCCCACTTGTACTGGTCGATCGGCAACTCGGCGGCGGCGAGTTCCCACGGCGGCAGCGGCGGATGCGTGTTGGCGTACCAGCCCTCGTGGTAGATGCCGCGGTTGCTCGCCATCTCGAAGTACTGCGTCTTGTGCGTCGTCGGCGCGTTGGCGTTGGCCTTGTCGAAGGTATAGACCATGCTCACGCCCTCGATGGGCTTTTGCTTGATGCCGTTGACCTCCTGCGGCGCCTTGATGCCGGTAGCTTCGACGATCGTCGGCACGATGTCGATGATGTGGTGGAACTGGTTGCGAACCCCGCCGACATCCGTGATCCGCGCCGGCCACGAGATCGCCATGCCCTGGCGCGTGCCGCCGAAGTGCGAGGCCACCTGCTTGGTGTACTTGAACGGCGTGTCAAAGGCCCACGACCAGCCCACCGCCATGTGCGGATAGGTCGTCGCCGAGCCCCAGTCGTCGTAGTACTTCAGCTGTTCCTCGACCGGCACGTCGAGCACGCCGTTGTAGGCGGTGAACTGGTTCGGCGTGCCCACCAGCGTTCCTTCGGGGCTGGTGCCGTTGTCGCCGTCGATGTAGATGATCAGCGTGTTGTCGAGCTTGCCCATGTCTTCCACTTCCTGGATGACGCGGCCGATCTCGTGGTCGGTGTAGGCGGTGTACGCGGCAAAGACCTCGGCCTGGCGCGCGAAGAGCTTCTTCTCGTCGGCGGTGAGCGCGTCCCATTGCTTGAGCTCGTCGGGCCACGGCGTGAGCTTGGCGTCCGCCGGGATCACGCCGAGGCGCTTCTGGTTGGCGAAGATCTGCTCGCGCATGACGTTCCAGCCCATGTCGAACTTGCCCTTGAACTTGGCTATCCATTCCTTGGTCGGCTGGTGCGGCGAGTGGCTGCCGCCGGGCACGTAGTAGACGAAGAAGGGCTGGTCCGGCGCCGCCGCGTTGAGCTGGCGCATGTGATCGATGGCTTCGTCGGCGAGGTCGGTCGTCAGGTTGTAGCCCGGCTTGGCCAGCCAGGGGAAGATCTGGGTGTGGTCGCGAAACAGGTAGGGCGTCCACTGGTCGGTCTCGCCGCCCATGAAGCCGTAGAAGTACTGGAAGCCCATGCCCGACGGCCACTGGTCGAACGGGCCGGAAGCGCTGAGCTGGAAGCCGGGGGTGTTGTGGTTCTTGCCGAACCAGGACGTCGAGTAGCCGTTGTCGCGCAGGATGGTGCCGATGGTCGCGTTCTCGGGTCCGATGATCGAGTCGTAGCCGGGGTAGCCGGTCGACAGTTCGGAGATCACGCCGAAACCCACCGAATGGTGGTTGCGCCCGGTGATCAGCGCCGCGCGCGTCGGCGAGCACAGCGCCGTCGAGTTGAACTCGGTGTAGCGCAGCCCGGCCTTGGCGACGCGGTCGAGCGCCGGCGTCGGGATCACGCCGCCGAAGGTGCCCGCCACGCCATAGCCCTGGTCGTCGGTCATGATGAGCAGCACGTTGGGCGCGCCCTTGGGCGGCACCACACGCGGCGGCCACCAGGTCTTCGAATCCTTGTAGCTCTCCTTGATCACGCCGCCGAACTTGGGCGGCGGCGGCGGCAGCTGGTTGCCGGGAATCGTCGTCGTGGCGCTCGGCGAGCCCAGCACGCCCGTGACCTGCTGCGCCGCGACCGGCGCGACGGCCAGCGTGGCAGCGATCAAGAATGCCGCCACTTTCGCAGCGACGCCAGTCGTTCCTGCTGCTCCTTGCATTCTTGCGCTCCTGTTATGCCAACCGTTGAACCATACGCCGTGGGGCTGTTTCACTCGATCGGAGAGCGTCTTCGATAACCCGGAGCGAACGATCGCCTTTGCAACGCTGGGCAAGCTGTTCAAGGCTTGCGCACGGGAAACCACCTGCCCCCATTTCGGGCTGCTGGTCGGTCAGCGCAGTGATGCGTCGGCGCTCGGCGCAGCGGGGTTTCTGATGAGGAATGCACCGGATGTCATCACGGCCCTCAATGAGCTGGTTTCGAACTTCGATCTGCACAATCGTGGGGCGACCCCGTTCCTCGAAGTATCGGACGAGACCAGCCTGCTCGGCTACCAGATCTACCATCGTGGCGTCGAGGGTTCGGATCAAATCAGCGACGGCGCCATGGCCATCGGTTGGAACATCATGCGCACCTTGTGCGGCCCCGAATGGTTGCCAGCTGAAATTCATTTTCGGCATGACCGCCCGGAAGATGTCGGCGCTTATCGCCGCTTCTTCCAGGCTCCCTTGCGTTTCAACGCTGCGCATTCCGCCCTGGCATTCCGCACCACTTGGCTGACCAGGAAGGTTTGCCTGGCGGATCCCTTGTTGCGCCGCCACTTCTTGCAGTACGTCTCGGAAATCCGGCGTCATTCCCGTCAAGACTTCAGGGACAAGGCCCATGGCGCACTGCTGCTCCTGATCAGTTCGAACCGCTGCTCTCTCGAAGAGCTGGCCAGGCACTTTTCGATGCATCCGCGAACGCTCAACCGCCGTCTCAAGGACTCGGGGACCAGTTTTCGCGATCTGTACAATGCGGCGCGTCATGACACCGCTCGTCAGTTGTTGCGCGACACAGTGAGCAGTATCGACGCCATTGCCGGTCTTCTCGGCTATTCTGGCGCCAGCGCATTCAATCGGGCTTTCGCGCAGTGGGAAGGCGTACCTCCTGCGACCTGGCGAAAGAGTCCCTGAAGCGGGGTTCGGCACCCCGAAAAAGGTGGCAAGCTGGCGCTCGGAATCTACCTCGAAACGGTGGCGCTACGCACGAAAAGCCTATATTGTGGCGGCGCGCAAAGCTCATCAGCGCATGCCTGTCCACCCAGAAAGTCCACCCGTTTTGTGAATAAGGAGTAAGTCATGACCAAACGCTTTTGGCTTTTTGCCGCACTGCCGGCGCTACTGTTCGCTGGCCTCAGCTTTGCCCAGTTCCCGATCCTCGACATGGTTGCCGGCAAGGTGGTCCAGAAATACGAGCAGTCCACCTGCGAGCAATTGTGGGTCAAGAAGGGCCAGCCGAAGTCGCCGCAGGAACAGGAAGTCATCGCCAGGCTGCGCAACGATCCTGCGCTGCGCACCGAGTTCATCAACCGGGTCGCGGCGCCAATCGCCAACAAGATGTTTGAATGCGGAATGATCCCGTAATCGGCGGCCGGGCGGCACTTTGCTTCAATTGAAGGAGGAGAGACTTGATGATTCCAGGTAAATTCGTCGGCCGGGCAGCGCTGCTCGCATTGGGCATTGCCCTGGCCGCTGGCGCCAACGCGCAGCAGTCGCTGAGCGAGGCGCGGTCACAGCGTGCCAGGGTGCCGAGCAAGGCGGCGGCGGTCGCACCCAAACCGGAGCTCGAAGCCAAGGCCATCGACGTGCTGAAAGCAACGACTGATCGCCTGGCCAAGGCTCAGTCGATGTCGTTCACGGCGATAGTGACCTACGAGAGCCCGAGCCGCATCGGCCCGGCACTGGCCTACACGACGATCTCCGAGGTCGTCATGCAGCGACCCGACAAGCTGCGCGTGGTCACGCTCGGCGACGGCCCGGCGTCGGAGTTCTACTACGACGGCAAGACGATGACGGCGTTCGCCCCGGCGGAGAACCTGGTCGCCGTCAGCGCGGCGCCACCGACGATAGACGCTGCGCTGAAAGCGGCATTCGATCGTGCGGCTATCTACTTCCCGTTCACCGATTTGGTCGTGGCCGACCCCTACAAGGCGCTTGCCGAGGGCCTGACGGTGGCCTTCTACATCGGCCAGTCGAAGGTCATCGGCGGAACGACCACCGACATGGTGGCCCTGGTCAACGACAATGTGTTCCTGCAGGTCTGGATCGGCGCTGAAGACAAGCTGCCGCGCATGCTGCGTGCGGTGTTTCGCAATGATCCCTTACGGCTACGCCACCAGATGGAGCTTTCGAACTGGAAGCTCGATCCGGTCGTGGCGGCAGACACCTTCGCCTCGGCGAAGGCAGCGACGGCGTTACCGATGGCGTTTGCCCACCCCGGTGGATCAGCAGCGAGCGGCTTCAGGCCACCGACGAAGGCCAAGCCCGCTGGCAAGGCGGCCGCCAAGCCGCAGCCGACGAAAACCCCTTAAGGAGATCGAATGATGAAATCGACGATTATCGGCATGGCAGTCGCGCTTGGCGTCGCGCTGCCTAGCGGCCCTGCTGCGGCCTGGGCAAGCGCCAATCGTTTTGGCGGTAGTACCGAACACTCTCCGGGCGCCACCGAGCACACCAACGCCTTCGGCGGTAGTTCGGAGCACGCCTACGGCGAGGGAAGCGAACACACCAATATGTACGGCGGCAGCTCGGCGCACGCCTGGGGCGGCGGCACCACGCACACCAACGTGTACGGCGGCACCACCACTGGCGCGTACGGCGCAGGCGCGGTGCACACGACGCCTTATGGGGCGACGGCCTACCGTCCGCCCGTCTACGCGCCCTACCACCCGCCCGTCGCGGTGCCTTATTACTCATCGGGCTGCTACAACTGCGCAGGGGCTGCCGCGGCCGGCGCGGTGGTCGGTATAGCCGCCGGTGCCGCAATCGCTTCGGCAAACACCGCCGCTGCGACCAACAGCGCCTACTCTTCAGGCTACGCTGCCGGCAGCGTCAACACGGCGGCGGCCTACGCAGTCGGTGTCAACTACGCCGCGCTGCCCGCTGGGGCGACCCCCATTGCCAAGTACGGCACTACCTACTATCTCGTGGGGAATACCTGGTTCCTGCCGGCCTACGGCGCCAACGGCGTCTATTACCGCGTCGTGCCGACGCCCTAAAGTTTCTGCTCTCTGCTGCCTGTGGCTGTTTGCTCGCCACAGGCAGCGGGAGTCCCTGCAAATGGCCTCACCCTCCAGGAGAATTTCATGAATTCGAGAATCGTTCTTCCGCTGTTGCTCGTTGCCTCGCTGAGCGCCTGCGTGTCCCAGAGCACCTACAAACAGGAAGTCCAGCAAGTCGATACGCTGTCGGTCCAGAATCAGGCCTATGCGCAGCTCACCCAACAATTGCAGACCGAGATTCAGGCCGACCAGGTAAAAGTCAAACAACTCGAGGGGCGTTTGACCGTTACGTTGGTCGACGAAATCGCCTTCTCTTCGGGTAGCACAGAAATGAACATCAAAGGACGTACCACGGTCGACAAGATCGTCGGCACCCTGCAGAACGCGACCGGCAAGCGCATCGTCATCGAAGGCTACACCGACAACACGCCCATAGGCGCGCATTTACGTCCCCGCTACCCGACCAACTGGGAACTGTCGACGGCGCGCGCCTGCGATCTGGTGAAGTACCTGCAGGCCGCCGGTATCGACCCGCACCGACTTGAAGCGGCAGGCTTTGGCGAATATCAGCCGGTGGCTACGAACGACACGCCGGCCGGCCGCAGCCAGAACCGCCGCATCGACATCGTCCTGCTGGACATGGGCCTGAAATAGTCTTTGGCAAAGCCACCAGCTTGCTGGGTCCGAACCCCACGCTTGCTGGCGGCGAATGATTTCGGGGTTTCGGCACGCCCCGCAAGCGGCCTCAGAGCAGGGGGCTCATCACCTGCACCGCGTTCTCCAACAGGCGACGCCACTTCGGGCGAGCACGCCATTGTGCCAGTTGTACTGGCCGCGACCGGGATTCGTACTGGCGCTGCAGGTTGCGCGTCTCGGCCGAAAACGTTCGGTCGTAGGCGATCAGCGAGACCTCGAAGTTGAGTTCGAAGCTGCGCAGATCGAGGTTGACCGTTCCGAAGATGGTCATCTCGTCGTCGACGACCATGCTTTTGGTATGCAAGAGACCGCCCTGGAAATGCAGGATGGTGATCCCGACGGCCAGCAGGTCGTCGTTGTAGGCGTTACTCGCGTAGCGGACGAGCAGCGAGTCGACTTTCTCCGGCACGATCAGGATCACGTGAACGCCGCGTAAGGCGGCCGAGCGCAGCGCCGTGAGCAGCGTCTCGCCGGGAACAAAATAGGGCGTGGTCAGCACGATCTCGCGCCTGGCGGCGTAGATTGCGGCGAGGAGAAGCTGTTCGATGTGCCGGGTCGATGCCTGCGGCCCGGAGGGAAAGATCTGGACGTCGCTGTCACCGGCTGCTGGCATCTCGGGCGGTGGCGGCGGAGCAAAGTTGGCGCCGGTCTGTAACGCGGTCAACGACAGCGAAACGGCTTCGAGCACCCAGGCGGCGGGTCCTTCGATGCGCACCATCGCATCGACCCACTCGCCGACGCCGGCATCCTGCTTGAAAAAGCGCGGGTCGGCGATGTTCATGCTGCCGGTGTAGGCTATACGACGGTCGATGACCGCAATCTTGCGATGGTCACGCAGGTCGAAGCGGATGAACAGCGCGCGCAGCGGATTGACCGGCAGGACTTCGATGACCTTCACACCGGCGTGACGCAGACCCTCGAAGGCCTGGCTCCTGAAGAACGGGCGGCTGCCCAGCGAATCCATCAGCGCGCAACAGGTGACCCCTCGTTGCGCGGCGCTGACCAGCGCCGCAACGAGGTCGTCGACGAAGCCGCCGGTGCGCCAGATGTAGAACTCCAGGTGAACCGACACGCGGGCAGCGTCGATGTCGGCGATCAGCGCGCGCATGCTCGACTCACTGTCAGCCATCAGTTGCAGGCGGTGGCCGCCCATCGGCGGCAGGCCAACAGAACCCATGGCCAGCCGGCTAACGCTCTCGGCACCCGTCGTCAGGCGGCCCGGCCCGACGACATTCGCCGCCGGGATACGCCGTGCCCAGTTCAGAATTTGCGGTTGCAGGTCGATCGCCCGTCGCATCCAGAGTCTGCCGAGGCGGCGTTCGCCGATCAGCAGATACATCAGGACGCCAACAGCCGGTATCAGCACGATCAGCAGCAGCCATGCCAGAGCGGTACCGTGTGAACTTCGCCGCGAAAAAATGCGTATCGAAACCGCCAGCAACACGATGACGTGCATGAGGGACAGCAGACTGAAATCCATGCCTTGGAGTATGAGCCTGCGGCACCGACGCGGTCAAGGCCGCGGATTCCCCCTGTCGGGACTGGCCTGCCTGGCGTCTTCGCTGGTCACCCGCAGCGGCGAACTCGGGTCAAAGTGCAGATCGCGCTGCGCGAAGGCCATGGCGATTCCCGCCTGTTCGAACTTGCCGTTGATCGCTTTGTGCGCGTCGATTAGCGATTCACCTGACAAATCAATTGTGATAGCCTGCACCCCTTCGCGGTCGGTCCTGTGCGCAGTGTGCTGACTGATTGCGTTGCTATCAAGCTTCTTGCCCCGGAGTGCCGTCTTCATGGAAACCACGCTCACGCTGTTCATCGGCTTTTTCACGATGCTGCTGGCAATCCATCAATCCCTTCATGGGACAGAGGAACTCCTTGGGCCGTACCGGCCGGTGGCGAGCACCTCATGAGTGAGCTGGCCGCGTCGTCACAGTCGCTGATGGCCTGTCCGGAGTGCGACCTGCTGCAGCGGATTCCACCGCTGCCCATCGGCGGCAAGGCGCAGTGCGCGCGCTGCGACTTCGTGCTGGCGACGAGCCACGCCGATCCGCTCGAACTGCCGCTGACGCTGACGGTCAGCGCGGCGATCACCTTCGCCGTCGCCAACACTGCGCCGCTGATGGACCTGTCGGCGGTCGGACGGCAGGCGAGCACGACGATCATCGGTGGCGCCGGCCAGATGTGGCTGGAAGGCGAACCGATCACGGCGGCGATCGTCATGTTCTGCGCGGTAATCGCCCCCGCGTGTTACATCATGTTGATGCTGGCGGTGCTCCTTGCCGCGCGACGGTCGCCGCTGCCACACTGGGTCGGCGAGTTGTTGCGCTGGGGTTTGCACGTGCAGCCGTGGGCGATGTACGACGTGATGTTGCTGGGCATCCTTGTTGCGCTGATCAAGATCGCCGAACTGGCCACGGTAGACCCGGGCATCGGGATGTACGCGATGGGTGTGCTGGCCGTTCTCCTGCCGGCCATCATGGTCAGCTTCGACGCCCGCGAAATCTGGCAGCGCGTCGCGTGGAGCGATGACCAGCAGCGCTCAGCGTCCGGAACTGATGAGCGGAATTACGCTGAGAGCGGGCGATGACCACGCGCGCGCTCAGCGCAGCGCAAGCCGGGCTCGTCGCTTGCGAAACCTGCAAACTATTGTTGCGCCCCGTTCATCCAGACCATCTCGGGCACTGCCCGCGCTGCGGCGCAGAACTTGAAGTTCGCCGCGCCCATTCGATCCAGTACACCTGGGCGCTGATCGTCGCGGCGGCCATCTGCTACATCCCCGCCAACATGCTTCCGGTGATGATCACCAACACCTTTGCCTCGTCCGAGGCCGACACGATCATCGGCGGCGTCGTCTTCCTGTTCACTTCCGGATCGTGGCCGCTGGCGCTGATCGTTCTGGTGGCAAGCGTGATGGTGCCGCTGGGCAAGCTGCTCGCGCTCGGCTATCTGCTGATCAGCGTTCAACGTGGAATGCCAGGGGGCTGCCGGGAGCGGACGCGTCTGTATCGGATGGTCGAGTTCATTGGTCGCTGGTCGATGCTCGACGTTTTCGTCGATACCTTCACCGTCGCCCTGGTGCAGTTGCAGCCTTTGATGTCGGTGGTACCCGGTCCGGGAGTACTGTTCTTCGCCGCGGTGGTGGTCCTGACCATGCTCGCGGCCGAGGCGTTCGATCCCCGCCTGATCTGGGATTCCGCGACCAACCTGGAGAGTCAGAATGCCTGACGGTAGCGACCACAGCGACCTTCCGCAGGCCACCGCCGTGGCCAAGAAGCGGACCAGGATCTCGATCGTCTGGATCATCCCGCTCCTCGCCGCGGTGGTCGCCGTCGGCATCGCGGTTCAGCGGCTCCTCAGCGAAGGCCCGACCATCTCAATCGTCTTCAAAAATGCCCAAGGCATTGAGGCAGGCAAGACTTTCGTCAAGTACAAGGACGTCAACATCGGTCAGGTGACCAGCGTGCAGCTTGCTGAGGAATATACCAAGGTCACGGTGACCGCCAAGATCGCCAAGAGCGCGGCCGGGTTGATGGTCGAGGACGCGGCATTCTGGGTCGTCGAGCCGCGCGTCACCTTGAGCGGCGTGTCCGGCCTCGGCACCCTGCTTTCGGGGAACTACATCGGCTTCGAGGCTGGCAAGTCGGACAGCAAGCAGAGCAGCTTCACCGGGCAGGATGTGCCGCCGATCATTACCGGCGATCAACCGGGACGGCAGTTCGTGCTCAAGGCCGACAACCTCGGCTCGCTCGGCATCGGTTCTCCCGTATCCTACCGCCGCCTGCCGGTCGGTCAGGTCGTCGCCTACCAGTTGGCGAGCGATGGCCAGACAGTCGACATCAAGGTTTTCGTGAACGCGCCATACGACCAGTACGTGAACCCTGGAACACGTTTCTGGAACGCGAGTGGCATTGATGTGTCGGTCGGCGCGGAAGGCGTCAACCTGCGCACCCAGTCGATGATCGCGCTGATCGCCGGTGGCCTGGCTTTCGAAACGCCGCCCTTTGCTCCGCAAGCCGAACCGGCCGCCGCGAATGCGGTGTTCCCCGTCTATGGCGACCGGGTGGCGGCGATGAAGCAACCGGATGTGCTCGCCAAACGATACGTGCTTTATTTCGGAGAATCGCTGCGCGGCCTCTCCGTCGGCGCACCGGTTACCCTCCTCGGGCTGCCCGGTGGTGAGGTCACCCACATCGGGCTCGAAATCGACCCGGCGACCAAACGCCTGCGTGGGCGCGTCGAGTTGGTGGCTTTCCCCGAGCGGCTGGTCCAGCAGTTGAGCGCCGGGCAGACGGCCTTGGGTGAGGCCGTGGCGCGCAACACCGGGCGGCGTCAGGCCTTCTTTGAGCAGATGGTCGAGGAACAGGGAATGCGCGCCCAGATGCAGAGTGGCAACCTGCTTACCGGGCAGCGCTATGTGGCTTTCGATTACCATCCGGGCGCACCGAAAGCGAGAATCGACTGGCGCCAGGACAAACCTGTGCTGCCGACGGTTCCGAGCACTCTGCCGGATTTCGAGTCGAAGATCGGCAGCATTCTCGCCAAGCTCGACAAGCTGCCGTATGAGGCGATCGGCACCGACACCCGGAAGGCGCTCGTGACGCTCAACCAGACGCTGAAGGATGCGGACAAGGCAGTACAGCGCTTTGACGCGGACGTCACTCCCGAACTCAAGAAGGCGCTCGACGAGTTTCGCCGCGCGACGGTCTCGGCCGACAAGATGATCAAGAGCACCGACGCGACTCTCCTCGGCCCCGACGCGCCGGGTCAGCAGGGCTTGCGCGATGCAATGCGCGAGGTCGCCCGCGCGGCGCGTTCGCTGCGCGTCCTGACCGATTATCTCGACCGCCATCCCGAAGCGCTGCTGCGCGGCAGGAACTAAGGAGAAACGCTGATGCATCGCCTGACCACCTTCGCTACCGCGTGCATCCTGGCCGCCATGGCCGCCGCTTGCGCGTCGCCGCCGTCGCAGTTCTACACCTTGAACAGCACAGCAACACTGGCCACGACCGGGTCCGTGGTTTCGGTTGCCGTTGGTCCGGTCGTCGTGCCGGCGGTCGTCGACTGCCCGCAGATCGTCCTGACCATGGGCGCCAACCAGCTACGGGTGGACGAGTTCAACCGCTGGGCGTCGCCACTGGCAGAGAACATCACCCAGGTGGTGATCGCCGACCTGGTGCGGGAGCTCGGCACGGCGCGGGTCTGGGCGCAGGCGCAGACGGCGCTTGCCAAGCCTGATTTTCAGGTGACCGTCGATGTCCAGCGCTTCGACTCGGTGCTCGGCGAAGCGGTCGAGATCGACGCGCTATGGACGGTTCGCGCGGCGGCCGGCGGCGCCACCAGGTCCGGGCGGTCACAGGTGCGCGAGCTAGCGGCAGGTGCCGGCTTCGCGCCACTGGTCGCCGCGCATAGCCGGGCGCTGGCTCGCGTCAGCGGCGACATTGCGACGGCGATCCGCGCCCCTTGAAACGCCGACCGGCATTGACGACCATTACGACCATTGCGACCATTCAACGACAGGGAGATGAGATGATGACTTGGCAAGTTTTGCGGACTGAGGGGTGCTGCGCAGCGGCGAAGGTGGCTCTCGCCGCCAGCGCTCTGGTGGCTGGGCAGGCGTTTGCCGGCGGCATGCTGGCCTACGAAATCGGCACAGCCGATGTCGGCCTCGCTTCGGCGGGATACAACGCCCGTGCGCAGGACGCGTCAACCGTGTTTACCAACCCGGCCGGCATGACACGGCTGGAAGGCAATCAGGCCCTGGTGTCGGGGCAGTTGCTTTGGGCCAACACCCAATACTCGATCGGTTCGGGCAGCTCGCCCTTGCTCGGCAGCGACGACGGCGGCTATGCGGTCGGGTCGAGCGGCTGGTTCCCCGGCGGCGGCGCTTTTCTTAGCTACAGCGTCTCGCCGGACCTGAAGCTCGGCTTCGCGCTGGCCGGCAATTTCGGTGCGCCCTTGAAGTACAACAACGACTGGGCGGGCCGTTATTACGTCCAGAACACAACGCTACTTGGCGTGTCGTTCCTCCCCTCCGTCGCCTTCAAAGTCAACGACAAGCTCTCGCTCGGCGCAGGACTGAACGCCATGTACGGAATCTACAAAGATCAGGTGGCGATCAACAATCCCAACCCGGCTTTCGCTGACGGCAGACTCAAGTACGACGATAACTCCTGGGGCTGGGGAGCCAACCTTGGCTTGATGTACGAGATCGACGAGGGAACGCGCATCGGGCTGACCTGGAACTCGCAGGTCAATCTCGACTTCAAGGCGTCTCCACAGTTCTCGGGCCTCTCGCCAGCGGTCGCCCACGCGCTCGACAAAGTCGGTTTGCTGGACTCGCAACTGAAGATTGGCATCAAGGTTCCGCAGCAGGTGATGGCCAGCGTCTTCACGCAGATTGACCCGCGGTGGGCGTTGCTCGGCAGCGTCGGCTGGCAGCAGTGGTCGAAGTTCGGCCAGATCAATATTGGCATCGACGACACGTCGAACCCGGTGAGCCTGACCACCGACATCCCCTTCAAGGACACCTGGCACCTGGCCACGGGCGCGCAGTATCGGCTGAGCGATCCGTGGCTGCTCAACTTTGGTATCGCCTACGACTCGGGCTTTCAGCCGAATGGTTCGACCGTCTCGCCGCTGATGCCGCTGAACACGGCCTGGCGTTTTGGCGTGGGTGGCCAGCAACAGTTGAGCAAGACCTCTGTGTGGGGACTGGCAGCAGATTACATTTACGGGGGAACGCTTAAAACCAATCTGCAGAGCACGGCGCCGGTCGCTGTTGGCGGTCGTGGGAATCTGATCGGTTCGTACGACAACACCGGAACTCTGGTGATGAGCATTTACGGCAACTGGAAGTTCTAGCCCTTGTCCGCAGCGGCGCCGACGTCCTCCAGGTGGACGAAAAGCAGGCGTCGCGCAGTCACCATTTGAACCTGCCCTGTGATGAGAGGAACGCTGATGGGAATCAAACCAAGAAGAATGGCCGCCGTGTTGCTCGCTGCCGGACTCCTGACTCTGAGCGCGACGCAGGTCTTCGCGCAGCAAAAAAACCCCGAACGTAATGTCTATTACGGGGAAACGCACCTGCATACGAGCTGGTCGTTCGACGCCTACGCATTTGGCGACACGCAGACCGGACCGGCAGCGTTCTACCAGTACGCGACAGGAAAGCCCACCTTGCACCCGGGGGGCTACCAGGTGACGATCACCAAACCGCTCGACTGGGGGGCGGTCACCGAGCATGCGGAGTACATGGGGATGATCCAGGAGGCCATGGACCCTGAATCACCGCTGCGCAAAAACTCGCCGATCATGGCCAGGGTGCTCGAGGACGGCGTCAAAGCCGATGGGCTACTCGCTTTCAAACTGCTGTCGGCGACCGTTGCCAAGGGTATGGCGATCAAGGAGCTCAGCGCTCCCGCCGTTGTCGCGCCGGTCTGGAAGCGGATCATAGACATCGCTGACCAGTACAACAAGCCGGGCAAGTTCACGACCTTCGCCGCTTACGAGTGGACGTCCACGCCGAATTCCAAGAACCTGCATCGCAACGTATTCTTCCGGGATTCGACGAAGGTGCCTCTGGTGCCGTTTACTCCACTGGATTCGACCGATCCGCGTGATCTCTGGAACTGGATGGACCAGCAGCGCGTGGCGGGCAACGAGGCGCTGGCTATCTCGCACAATGCCAACCTGAGCGACGGCCTGATGTTTCCGACCGAGGTCGATCATTCCGGCCGGCCGATCGACCGGGCGTGGGCGGAGGCGCGGCTGCGCAACGAGCCACTGACCGAGATGAAGCAAGTCAAGGGCCAGTCGGAGACGACGCCGGGGCTTTCACCGAACGACGAGTTCGCCAACTACGAGGTCTTCGTCTGGCATCTTCTGGGCAGGCCGGGGCCGCCACCGCGCGAGTACGGCAGCTACGTACGGCAGGCCTACAAGGACGGCGTCGCCCTCGAACAGGCGAGGGGCTTCAATCCGTACAAATTCGGCGTGTTGAGCGGCTCCGACTCACACGTCAGTGTCGTTCCTTACCGCCAGAAGAACTTTTTCGGCGTGCACGGCACCGTCGACGATACGCCGCAAAAGCGTATTGATGGCGCCACGGTGCTCGGGCTCAACAGTCTCTGGGTTACCCCTGCGGGCCTGAGCGCGGTGTGGGCCGAAGAGAACACTCGCGAGGCGATCTTCGACGCGATGAAACGCAAGGAAACCTACTCGACCAGCGGCGTACGCATTCCGCTTCGCTTCTTCGGCGGCTGGGCGCTGGATGCCGGGCTGCTCAAACAAAAGGACTGGGTGAGGACCGCCTATGCGAAAGGCGTCCCGATGGGAGCCGATCTCCCAGCGCCGAAGGCCAGTGCACCGTCGTTCGCCATCTGGGCGGTGAAGGACCCGGACAGCGGCAACCTCGACCGCATCCAGGTCGTCAAGGGCTGGAGCAAGAGCGGCCAGTCGTTCGAGAAGATCTACGACGTCGCCTGGGCGGGTGCGCGCAAGCCCGATCCGGCCACCGGCAAGGTGCCGCCGATCGGCTCCACGGTCAAGATCGCGCAGGGCACCTACACGAACAGCATCGGCGCCGTCGAGCTGAAGACCGTGTGGACCGATCCGGACTTCGATCCTGGCCTCGACGCTTTCTACTACACGCGCGTACTGGAGATTCCGACGCCGCGCTGGAGCACCATGCAGGCGCTGAAGCTGGGGCGGGTTCCCCCGAGCGGCCCGGGGTTTTCAGCGATCATCCAGGAGCGAGCCTGGAGCTCGCCGATCTGGTACACGCCTGGCGCGGAGGCGCGCAAGTCCGCCCGGCACGGCCTTACCGTCGCCGATCTGCAGAAGCAGGGATCGGTGGCGCTGTCCGACGCGCAGCTCAAGGAATTGATCGTCGGCAAGACGGTGAACGTGCGTAACAGCGTCACCGGTGAGCGGTTCGAGATCCTCTACGGCGCCACCGGACGTCGCCTGGTCACAGCGGTCAACGGCAAGCCGTCCGCGCTGCACGAGGCGGGCGAGATGATGCACGGCGGCGACCTCGACTACGAGATCAAGAACGGGCGTCTGAGCACCACCATCAACGGCAGCGAGTTCGCTGTTGCCGTCTACAAGGTGGGCGACAAGTACCTGGCAGCGCGCAGCAACGAATTCGGCTACGCGAATTACGAGGTCGAAGTCCTGAAACAATGACCAGCCGCATGCCGGTCTTGACCCGGTGGCAGTCGTCGTTTCTCGGCGCCGGGATATTGATGTTGTTCGGCAGCGCGGCCTGCGCGGCGCTACTCGGGGCTTTCCTCACCCTGCTTCTGGCTCTGCCGGCGCGGGCGAGCGCAGACCCCCCGGGCGACGTGGTCAGCCGTATCGCGGCGGAGAACGCCGCCCTGGCGGCCCAGCTTGCCACCGGCGAGCAGGTACTGGCGACGGCACGCAGCGATCTCGTCGGGCTAGGCAAAAGCCAGAGCGACCTTGAAAGGAGCATGCAACGAATCGAAGGGCACGCGCAGGTACACGCGCTTGCCCGGGCATTCGCGCAGACGGTCATCGAGCAGTTGAGCGTGCTGCCCCAGACCGAGCGCTTCGATGCACAGCGTCGGCAGCGCGACGGCCTGCTCGAGGCGACGAATGAGGCCAACCTGGGCACCGAGCGAGCGCTGGACCAGCTCGGCGACATCGAGACGGCGGTCACCGCACGCCTGGCCGGCGCGCAGCCGCCTGTCCCGGAGGCGCAGCGCTCAGCGATCGAGGCCGTCGCGAGAGAGCGACTCGGCGAGCAGCGCGCTCTGCTGCAGCGGCTGGATGAACAGCAGCGCGCGCTGTTGCAGGCGCTGCAGCAGAGTGACGCGGCCGATGTCGACCTCGCACGGCGGACTGACGAGGCACGTGCGGAACTGACTCGCCTGTTGTTCTGGGTTCCCTCGCCGCCAGGGTCACGAACGATCAGCGACCTGCCGCAGTCGCTGGCGTGGATGGTTTCGGCGGCGAACTGGCGCACGGCGGCAATCTTTCTCGGCGACGAGGTGATGCGCAGGCCATTCTGGCCAGCGTCGGCGCTACTCCTCGCGGGCGGGCTGTATCTTGCTCGCCGACGCTTGCAGGCTCGACTCGTTGCGCTCGCACCGACGGCCGCGAGCTATGAGCACTACTGGATCGGACATACCATTGGCGCACTGGCGATCACCGTCGCGCTGGCGCTGCCTGGTCCGCTGGTGATGTGGACAGCGGGCAAACTGCTCGCCGCAGCACCGCAGGCGCAGTCGTTCACGCTGGCACTCAGCGCATCGCTGCTGGCCATCGCACAACTCCTGCTGGCGCTGTCCGCCTTCTCCGGACTGCTCGACCGAGGCGGCATCGGGAGGGGGCATTTCGGTTGGGACGAATCCTTGCTGACCTACAGCAGGCGCGCGCTGCACCGGCTTGCCATGCTCTTCGTCCCGCTGCTCTTCGTCGCTACGCTGAATGGCCTGGACAACGCACCCTATGCCAATCGCCAGAGCATAGGACGGACGGCCTTCAGCGTCGCGCTGATCGTCGTCGCTGTCTGGCTGGCGCGCCTGCTGCGGCGCAAAAGCCCCTTGATGCAGCGCCTGTACGCGCGCGCGCCGCGCAGTGGGGCCGTCCGGCTGCATGGTCTCTGGCTGGCCGCGCTGCTGGCCGTGCCGCTGCTCATCGCCGCACTCTCCGCCAGCGGCTATTCTGTTGCCGCCGGCTATTTCTTCGGCCGCATGTTGATCTCTCTGTTTCTGCTTCTCTGTGCGCTAGTGCTCTATGGTCTGATCGCGCTGTGGGTACAGGTTGAGCGCTGGCGCCTTGGCCGCCGCCAGGCGGCTGAAGCCGCGCGCCTGGCGCAGGCTGAGACGATCGGCGAAACAGGCAGCGAAGTTGCCGAGCCGCGGCCGCCGCAGCTCGACATCGCGGCGATCGGCGAGCAGACACGATCGCTGCTCGATCTGTTCATTACGCTGCTGTTGCTCGGTGGCATCTGGTGGGTGTGGCGGGGCGGCGTGCCGGCGCTGTCGGTGATCAGCGACCACGTCCTGTGGACTTACCACGCGTCGGTCGATGGCCAGGCCACGACGCTGCCGCTAACCGCCGGTGAGCTGTTTCTGGCGCTGCTCGTCGGCGGAGTCACAGCGGTCGCGGTGCGCAACATCGGGGCGCTGCTCGACATCGTCCTGCTGCAGCGCTTCGAGGTACAGGCCGACGCCACCTACGCCATCAAGGTGATCACGCGTTACGCGCTGGCCGCCGTCGGCATCGTCAGTGCTGCCCGCATCCTCGGCGTCGGCTGGAGCGACGTGCACTGGCTGTTCGCCGCCCTCGGCGTCGGCCTCGGCTTCGGTCTGCAGGAGATCGTCGCGAATTTCGTCTCCGGCCTGATCGTCCTCGCCGAACGCCCGATCCGCATCGGCGATGTGGTCACCGTTGGCGAAGTATCGGGGACGGTCTCGCGCATCCGCGCGCGCGCCACCGCGGTGGTCGATTTCGAGAACAAGGAAGTGATCATCCCGAACAAGGCGTTCATCACCGGCAGCGTCGTCAACTGGACGCTCTCGAACCAGACCACCCGGCTCCTGCTCAAGGTGGGCGTGGCCTATGGGAGCGACATCGCGTGCGTACAGCGTTTGCTCACCGAGGCGATTCGGACCCATGGCGACGTGTTGCACGAGCCAGCGCCAACGGTCTTTTTCGTGGACTTCGGCGACAGCTCGCTCGATTTCGAGATCCGCGCCTTCGTCGGTTCCTTTGCGCAGCGCTTGCGTGTTCAGCACGAGCTCAACGTCGCCATCGAGGCGACGCTGCGCACGAATGGCATAGAGATCCCGTTCCCGCAGCGTGATCTGCACCTCCGCACTTTACCGGCGTAATGTTCGCTGCGCTGGGATTGGCGGCAGCGGTGCCAATAACTGGACCTGGATGGCGATGATCGGTACGGGCTACCGCTACGACCGGGGTAAGGTGACCGTAGCGCTGCGCAACCTGTCGTACAACTTCAATGGTCGCGGCGACAGTAGCCTCGACATGCGCATGACCGGTTTCGCAGCGGGCGTCACATTCCCGTTTTAGGTTCTGGTATGCTGATCGCTCAGGCGTGTAATCGCCCGGCTCTGCCGGCAGACACGCCACCGACTGACTCTTGAAAAGAAAGGAATTTTCATGACCTTGAGCATACGCGTGCTGGCTGTTGTCGTGGCTACCACGGTGAGCATGGGTGGGTCGGCGCTCGCGCAGCAGATTACCGGCGTACCGGGATCACCGAGCGCCACGACGACCATCAGCGGCGAGCAGATTCCGGCACCGCCGCAAAAATTCGGCGGCACCATCGAGCGCACGACGGTCGGTTCCAAGCCGTACTGGCCGGCGCGCATCGTGCCGCCCAAGGGTGCTCCCAACATCCTGCTGATCATGACCGACGACTCCGGCTATGGCGTACCGAGCACCTTCGGCGGCGTCATCCCGACGCCAGCGCTCGACCGCATCGCCGCCAACGGCCTGCGCTACACCAACTTCCATTCGACAGCGCTGTGCTCGCCGACACGCGCCGCACTGATCACCGGCCGCAATCACCACTCGGCGGGCTTCGGCGTCATCGCCGAGCAGGCCACCGGCTACCCAGGCTACGACAGCGTGATCACCAAGGACAAGGCTACGATCGGCACTATCCTCAGGGACAATGGCTACCGCACCTCATGGTTCGGCAAGAATCACAACACGCCGGCATTCCAGGCGGCATCGACGGGTCCGTTCGACCAGTGGCCGACCGGCATGGGCTTCGAGTACTTCTACGGCTTCATGGGCGGCGACACCAACCAGTGGCAGCCGGACAACCTCGCCCGTAACACGACCTACATCTATCCATTCCAGGGCAACCCCGGTTTCAACCTGATCACCGCGATGGCCGACGAGGCGATCGACTACATGAACCAGATCAACACGCTGACGCCGGACCAGCCCTTCTTCGTCTATTACGTTCCCGGTGGCACGCATGCGCCACACCACCCGACCAAGGAGTGGGTCGATAAGATCAGTGCGATGCACCTGTTCGACCAGGGCTGGAACAAGCTGCGCGAGACGATCTTCGAAAACCAGAAAAAACTCGGCGTAATTCCCGCCAACGCCAAGCTGACGCCGTGGCCGAAGGACCTGCTGAAGGAGTGGGACCAACTGACCGCCGACGAGAAGAAGATGTTCGTCCGCCAGGTCGACGTCTTCGCCGCCTACGTCGCCTACACCGACAACGAGATCGGCCGCGTCATCCAGGCGGTCGAGGACATGGGCAAGCTCGACAACACGCTGATCATCTACATCAACGGCGACAACGGGACCAGTGCGGAAGGCACGCTGATCGGCACGCCCAATGAGGTGGCCATGTTCAACGGCGTGCAGGTGCCGGTCGAAGACCAGCTCAAGTACTTCTACGACATCTGGGGAACGGACCGGACCTACAACCACATGGCAGTGCCCTGGGCGTGGGCATTCGATACGCCGTTCTCGTGGACCAAGCAGGTGGCTTCGCACCTGGGCGGCGTCAAGCAGGGAATGGCCATCTCCTGGCCCAAGGTGATCGCCGACAAGGGAGGCATCCGCCACCAGTTCCACCATATCATCGACATCGTGCCGACCATCCTCGAGGCGGCGAAGATCCAGCCGCCGACGATGGTGGAAGGCATCAAGCAGAGCCCGATCGAGGGCGTCAGCATGCTGTACACCTTCGACCGGAGGAACCAGGCGGCTCCGTCGACGCACCACACGCAGTACTTCGAAATGATGGGCGACCACGCGATCTACCACGACGGCTGGTGGGCAGCGACCAAGGTCATGCGTCCGCCGTGGGACATCTCGGGCGGCGTTGGCGCGGACCCGGCGACGTATCCCTGGGAACTCTACGACCTGCGCAGCGACTGGACACAGTCCGACGATCTGGCGGCGAAGAACCCGGGCAAGCTGAAGGAACTGCAGGCGATCTTCTGGCAGGAAGCGAAGAAATATCAGGTGCTGCCGCTGGATTCGACGGTGGTGACCCGCCTGATCACGCCCAAGCCGAGCATCACAGCCGGTCGCAATGTGTTCACCTGGACGCGACCGCTCACCGGCACGCCGAATGGCGATGCGCCGAGCATCCTCAACGCGTCGTACAACTTCACGGCCAACATCGAGGTTCCACAGGGCGGCGGCGATGGCATGCTGATCACGCAGGGTGGCCGCTTTGCCGGTTACGGCTTCTACCTGCTCAAAGGCAAGCCGGTCTTCAACTGGAACCTGGTTGGGCTGAAGTGGGTCAGGTGGGAGGGGTCTGACGTGTTGTCGCCGGGCAAGCATGTGCTCGAGTTCGACTTCAAGTACGACGGGCTGGGCATGGGCACGCTCGCCTTCAACAACATGAGCGGTATCGGCCGCGGCGGTACCGGAGTACTCAAGGTGGATGGCAAGGTGGTGGCGACGCAGACCATGGAGCACACGATCCCCTTCATCCTCGCCTGGGACGAGAACCTCGACGTCGGTTCCGACACGGGCACGCCTGTGGACGACAAGGACTACCAGGTGCCGTTCAAGTTCACCGGCAAGATCGACAGGATCACGCTGACCATTGACCGGCCGCAGCTCTCTCCGGCAGACATCCAGAAGCTGCAGCAGGCGAGCCGCAACAACAAGACTAGCGAGTAAGCCAAGCGGCTGGCGTTTCCGACGGCGCCAGCCGCGCCCATTTCAGGTCGAGACCCTGAAGGATCAGGTGGTTCAATGTCTACGATGTCTGTGTTCCTTTGCGCGCCGCTGTCGCTGCTCGCCGGCTGGATCATTACACGATCTCCGCGAGGCGTCGCAAGGTATGCGTCGAACGATCGGTTTGGTCAGGCGTTCGACGCGTTCACTCTTCGGCTGCGCTGGCTGGCGGCGTCCCTGGCGTGGATTCTGGTGGCCACGACAGCCTTTGCCCAGGAGTCGGCGAACCCCCTCAAACCGGTCGATCGGTCGAGTCCGCGCGCCACCTTGAAGACCTTCCTCGATGGAAGCGACGCGCTTGGCGCGTTCTTGGCGCAGGATTACCTGCCGTCACCCTCGCGCGAGCGGTTTGGGCGCCTGATCTCGCTGTCAGAGGTACCCCTGCAGAGCCTGGACTTGAGCGAAGTGCCGCCGGCAGCGCGCCTTAAGACCGGCCGGTCTGCGGCATTGGCCTTGTACGAGGTTTTGAGCCGCATCCCGCTGCCGCCTGTTGACGAGATCCCCGACGCTGGTCAGGTCATGCAGCCCACTGATAAAGGCCCGGCGCGCTGGGTAATCCCGAATACCGAGATTGCTCTCGTTCGCGCGCCGAGTGGGCCGCGCAGCGGCGAGTTTCTGTTCAGCGCCGAGACCGTTGCCCGCGCGAGCGAGTTCTACGAGCGGGTTCGCGAACTGCCCTATCGCGGTCCGCTGCCCCTCAAGGACCTGCACCACATCCTTACCACCAACGGCGGCTGGATGATTCCGTACGCCTGGATTCAGTCGCTGCCGACGTCGCTGCGCGCCCCGATCGCCGACCAGTCGGGCTGGAAGTGGATTGCCCTTGCGCTGCTTCTGGCGTTTGTCGCGTTGTTCCTGTGGTTGGCCTACCGCGTGTCGCGCCTGGGCGACGATGAGAGCCCGTTCCTGCGCGCACTGGCGCAGTTCGTGATGCCGGCCTCGCTGCTCGCAGCCACGCCAGCGGTAGCCTACCTGGCGCTCGCCCAGATCAACCTGACCGGTAGCGTCGGCAGCGCCATCGAGCTCGCTGCGACGGCGCTCCTGTTCCTCGCTGGCGCATGGGTGGCGTGGCGCCTCGCCCCGGTGGTCGCCGAGGCGATCATCGCCTCGCCCAGTGTCCCGCCCGAAAGCATTGACGCGCATGTCATCCGCGTCGGCGCCCGCCTGCTGGGAATCTTCGGCGGCATGGCGCTGCTGGCCATGGGTGCCGACCGGCTGGGGGTGCCGGTGTATGGAGTCGTCGCCGGGCTGGGCGTCGGCGGATTGGCCATCGCCCTGGCCGCCCGGCCCAGCGTCGAGAACCTGATCGGTGGCATGAGCCTGTTTGCCGACAAGCCGATCCGGGTCGGTGACTTCTGCAGGTACGGCGACATGCAAGGGACCGTAGAGGCGATCGGGCTGCGTTCGTCGCGGATTCGCGGCCCTGACCGAACGGTGACGACGATTCCGAACGCAGCAATGGCCCGGATGCCGATCGTCAATCTCACGCAGCGAGACCGGATGCTGCTCAAGGCGGTCATCGGTTTGCGTTGCGAGACGACCCCGGAGAATCTGCGTTACGTCCTCGTCAGGCTGCGGGAGTTGCTCCGCAGCCATCCTCGTGTGCACCCAGAGCCGGCACGCGCGCGCTTCATCGGCTTGGGCACCAGTTCGCTGGACATCGAGGTGTTCGCCTACGTGATGACCAGGGACTCGGCCGAGTTTCTCGGCATCCAGGAAGACATCCTGCTGCGCATCATGGACGTCGTCGAAGAGAGTGGCGCGGCATTCGCGTTTCCCTCCCAGACCTTGTATCTGGGTCGTGACCACGCTCCGGATGACACGAAATCCCAGGCCGCCGAGGCCGTGGTGCGAAAGTGGCGGGAAGAGGGCGCCCTGCCCTTCCCGGACTTTTCGCCCAAACAGGCAGGCCGCGTTCGCGGAGCTGCCTCATGAGGTATTCGACGGTCGTTATCACGGCGCTTCTTGTCGGCACTCATTCCCTGGCGCACGCGCAGGACATGGAGCCACGCTCCTACGCCAACGCGCCGGTAGGCTTGAATTTCCTGATCGCCGGCTATGCGTATACGCGGGGCGGCCTGGCCTTCGACAGTTCACTGCCGATAAGCAATCCGCAGCTCACGACGTCCAGCGCGGTCCTCGCCTATGGGCGGGTGCTCGACTTCTGGGGTACGTCGGCCAAGTTGAATATCATCCTCCCGCTCACCGAACTGAGCGGGACGGCGGATTATGGGGGAAACACGGTGGCGCGCAACGTCTCGGGTTCGGCCGATCCGATCGTCAAGCTGTCGGTCAACCTCTACGGCGCGCCGGCGCTGTCGCTCAAGGAGTTCGCGAGCTACCAGCAGGACCTGATCGTCGGCGCGAGCTTACGAGTGTCCGCGCCGCTGGGCCAGTACGACGACAGCAAGGTGGTCAACCTCGGCACCAACCGCTGGTCGTTCAAACCCGAGGTCGGCGTCTCCAAGGCGCTGGGCCAATGGACTTTCGAGACCACCGCGGCAGCGACGCTGTTCACCGACAACAAGGATTTTTTTGGCGGCCACACGCGCTCGCAGGAGCCGCTCTATTCGCTGGAGGGGCACGTGATCTACGGCGCCGGTTCTGGCGTGTGGGGCTCGCTCGACGCCACTTATTTTGCCGGCGGACGCACCACGCTTGACGGCACGCTGGGCAACGATCTGCAGCAGAACTGGCGCTTGGGCGGCACGCTGGCGTTTCCGGTGAACCGTTACAATTCGATCAAGCTCTACGCAAGCAGTGGCGTTTCGGCGCGCACCGGCAACAACTTTGATCTCGTCGGGATCGCCTGGCAGTATCGCTGGGGCGCCGGACTGTAAGCCAGTAGCTCTTCGTGGACCAGACACGGCGATGCAATGGCCTGCCGCCAGGCTTGCCGGCGGCCAGCAGAAAGGTGATCAGGCAGATGCCTCGCCAGACTATGGTCGCCAAGCTGGCCCAGAAAAACAAGAAACCGGCGCTTGGCCGGTTTCTCTCTGACTCTAACTTCGTTATTTTATTGGTCGGGGCGCCGGGATTCGAACTCGGGACCCCTTGCACCCCATGCAAGTGCGCTACCAGGCTGCGCCACGCCCCGACAACCGATAGATTATACCCGAAATCGGGTCCCTAACTCAAACCCGCAGCATTTCTGCGATGCTCAACAACTCAGCTCGCAACATCTCTGGCGCCAAGGCTGACGAATTGGTGTCCGCCACGGCATCGTCGAGGCGATTGCGGGCCCCACTGATCGTGAAGCCCTGACTGTAAAGAAGTTCGCGAATGCGGCGAACGAGCAACACTTCGTGGTGCTGATAATATCGACGGTTGCCTCGACGCTTCACCGGCCTGAGCTGCGAGAACTCCTGCTCCCAGTAGCGCAGGACATGCGGTTTGACCCCACACAGCTCGCTGACCTCGCCAATCGTGAAGTAGCGCTTGGCCGGAATGGCCGGCAACGGTTCATCGCCGGTGTCTTTATGACTCGCTTCCATCATACGCGTGCTCCACCTCGACCTTCAGTTTCTGGCTGGCATGAAAAGTGACCACCCGGCGCGCCGAGATCGGGATTTCCTCGCCTGTCTTTGGATTGCGGCCCGGCCGCTGCGGCTTGTCGCGCAACTGAAAATTGCCGAATCCCGACAGTTTTACGCCGTCGCCAGCCTCCAGCGCGTTGCGGATTTCTTCGAAAAAAGCCTCGACCATATCCTTTGCCTCACGCTTGTTGAGACCCACCTTCTCGAACAGCAAGTCCGCGAGTTCTGCTTTGGTAAGCGTCATTCCTCCCCCTTTCTCAGACGCGAAGCTGGGCGGCGAATGCATCTTGCAGATAGGCCGTCAACTGCTGCATCGCCGCGTCGACTTCGACTTCAAGCAACGTTTTTTGAGTATCTTGCATCATTATGCGAAAGGCAAGGCTTTTCTTGCCCGCTTCGACGCCTCTGCCGGCATAGACATCGAACAAGCTGATGTGCCTTACGATGGCTGGGCGATTGGCGGTCATCCCATCGACCAGCTTCTGCAATTCAAGTTCGTGATCGACGACGATCGCCACATCGCGTATGACCGGTGGTTGGCGGGAAACCTCGGCGTAGTGCGGCAGGCTGGCCACCAGCACGGCATCGAGGTCAAGTTCGAAAAGCACCGGAGCCAGAGGCAAGTCGTACTTCTGCTGCCACTGCGGATGCAACTCGCCGACAAAACCGATTGCCCGGCCATCGACCAGCAGCCGTGCACTGCGACCAGGGTGCAAGGCCGGATGCAGCGCTGTCTCGAAGCGTGCCGTGAGCGGGGCGAGCAGCATCTCGAGATCGCCCTTGACATCGAAAAAGTCGACGTTGCGGGCCAAGTTTCCCCACTGCTCGGGAAGCGCGCTGCCGTACGCCAGCGCGGTGAGTCGCCATGGCTGGCGAAAGCCTGCTACCGGGCCACCGAGCGGATCGCGAACGAAGCAGCGCCCGGTCTCGAAAACGCGAACGCGGATCTGTCGACGCTTGAGGTTGGTCGCCACGTTGGCGATGAGGCCGCCGATCAGCGTCGAGCGCATGACGCTCATTTGGCTGGCGATCGGGTTGGCCAGCCGAATCGGCTGATCGTTGGCCGAAAAATCGGCTTCCCAGCTCTCATCGACGAAGGCAAAGTTGACCACCTCCTGATAACCGCAATCAACCAGCATCTGTCGCGCACGAGGCAGAGGCCGCGCCTCTTCAGTCTGCGGCAACATGGACATCAAGGCCCGCGGCGCCGGCGCCGGAATATTTTCGTAGCCGTGCAGCCGAGCAATCTCTTCGATCAGGTCTTCTTCGATCTCGATATCGAAACGGTAGGTCGGCGGCGTGACGATGAAGTCGTCTCCGTCCCGACCAAACGGCAGATGGAGGCGCGAGAAGATCTCGCCAATGCGCTCAGTGGTGAACGCCAGGCCGAGAACCCTGGCCACTCGCGCCGGCCGCAGACGAACCGGCGGACGATCGGGCAATCTCGCCAGGGCTTCGCTGACTGGCCCGGCCTGGCCACCGCAGATATCGATGAGCAAGCGGGTAGCGCGTTCGAGCGCGCGTCGCGTGCCACCGAAATCGACGCCACGTTCGAAGCGATGCGAGGCGTCGGAGACAAAGCAGTAGCGGCGAGCGCGGCCGGCAATCGCTGGCGGGGAAAAAAACGCGGCCTCCAGAAACACATCGGTCGTCGCCAGCGTGATGCCGCTGTCCTCCCCCCCCATGACCCCGGCCATGGCCAGCGGGAGGTGATCATCGGCGATCACGAGAACGTCCGCCTGCAACTCGAGCGTCTGCTCGTTGAGCAGGAGGATCTTTTCCGCCGGACGCGCCATGCGGGCGTGTATGGCACCCTGCAGTCGGGTATTGTCAAAGGCGTGCAAGGGCTGGCCCAATTCGAGCATCACGTAGTTGGTGATGTCGACCAGTGCCGAAATCGGGCGAATTCCGCTCCGTTCGAGGCGCCGCCTCATCCAGGCGGGAGTCACGGCGCGCGCGTTGACGCCGGCGATGACCCGACCGCAATAGCGTGGGCAAGCGTCCGGGGCGTCGAGCACGACCGCTCGGGCAGCCGCGATGGTGACCTCGACGTCGTCGACTTCCGTGAAGCGGGCCGGCGTGCCGGTCAACGCAGAGACTTCGCGGGCCAGACCTTCGAGCGACAGGCAGTCAGCCCGGTTCGGCGTCAACTTGAGCGTCAGCAGGCGGTCATCGAGGTCGAGATGAGCACGGATATCGTCGCCGACCACCGCGTCGGCGGCAAGGACCAGCAAACCAGCAGCGTCGTCGGCAATAGCTAACTCCTTGGCCGAGCAGAGCATGCCGAAGGACTCAACGCTGCGCACCTTGCTGACCGCGATCCTGAAGCCGCCCGGCAATTCGGCACCGGGCAACGCACACGGCACCTTGATCCCGGCGACGACGTTCGGCGCGCCGCAGACGATCTGCAGTGCCTCGCCGGAACCGACATCGACGCGGCAGACGCTGAGGCGATCAGCACCCGGATGTTTGTCTACGGCGAGCACCTGGCCGACGACGACGCGGTCGAAGAACGGAGCGACGGTTTCTTCCTGCTCCACTTCGAGGCCGGCCATGGTCAACAGGTGCGCGAACTCATCACCCACGCAGGCGGGGTCGACAAAGGTACGGAGCCAGGATTCCGAGAATTTCATGGGTGCTTTACGCCAGGAGAAACACGGTCAGACAAACTGCCGCAGGAAGCGCAGGTCGCCATCGTAGAACAGGCGCAGGTCATTGACGCCATAACGCAGCATCGTCAGGCGGTCCGGCCCCATGCCGAAGGCAAAACCGATGTACTTCTCGGGGTCGATGTTGACGTGCCGCAGGACGTTCGGATGGACCATTCCGCAACCGGCGATCTCCAGCCAGCGGCCCTTCAGGGCACCGCTCATGAAGGCCATGTCGATCTCGGCCGATGGTTCGGTGAAAGGAAAAAACGACGGGCGGAAACGCACCTGCAGGTCATCGCTCTCGAAAAAACGCCGCAGGAAATCGTTGACCACGCCCTTCAGGTCGGCAAAGCTGACACGCTGACCAACCCACAGACCCTCGACCTGATGAAACATCGGCGAATGGGTCGCATCGGAGTCAACGCGATAAACGCGCCCCGGCGCAATCACGCGAATCTCGGGCATCGTTTCCAGGCCGGCATACCTGGCGACATGCGCCTGCATGTAGCGCACCTGGATCGGACTGGTATGCGTTCGCAGCAGGATGCCCTCGGCGACCCCGCCCAACTGATCCTGAAGATAGAAGGTATCGTGCATTGAGCGCGCGGGGTGATCCGCCGGCGTATTGAGCGCCGTGAAGTTCTGAAAGTCGGCCTCTATTTCAGGTCCATCCGCGACGTCGAAACCGATTGAACGGAAGAGACCATCAATACGTTCGAGCGTGCGCGTCACGGGGTGCAACCCGCCGCGCGACTGACCGCGGCCAGGCAAGGTCACGTCGAGCGCCTCCTCGGCCAGCCTGGCTTCCAGGGCCAAGCGCCGAATCGCCTCCCGGCGGCCATTGAGCGCCGCCTCGACAGATTCCTTGGCGCGATTGATCGCCGCGCCGACGGTCTTTCGCTCGTCTGGCGGAAGTTTGGCCAAGCCCTTGAGCAAGGCTGTGATCTGGCCGCTCTTGCCGAGGAAGGAGGCCTTGATCTGCTCAAGCGCGTCGGGGTCGTCAGTCGCCGCAAAAGCGGCCGCTGCGGCGTGGACTAGGTCATCGAAGTTGTGCATGGAGTTTTGTGCATGGTTCACCGAAAAAAGGAGGCTCTCGCCTCCTTTCCTCAGACGTCGTCGCGCTCAGGCGTGGAGTTGGGCCTTGGCCTGCTGGGCCAGAACAGCAAAGGCCGGCTTGTCGAAAACCGCCAAATCGGCCAGCACCTTGCGGTCCACTTCGATCTGCGCTTTCTTCAGGCCATTCATGAAAGTGCTGTACTTCATGCCCAGTTCTCTGGCCGCCGCATTGATGCGGGCAATCCAGAGGCTACGGAACTGACGCTTCCTTTGCCGGCGATCACGGTACGCGTACTGGCCGGCCTTCATGACCGCCTGTTTGGCGACGCGATAGACATTCTTGCGCCGACCGCGATAACCCTTGGCCAGAGCGAGAATCTTCTTGTGGCGCGCGTGCGCCGTTACACCACGTTTGACTCGGGGCATTTCTTATCTCCTCAGGCGTAAGGCAGCATGGAACGAACCATGGCCTTGTCAGAGGCATGCACCTCGGTCACTCCACGCAACTGGCGCTTGGTCTTGGTATCCTTCTTGGTCAGGATATGTCGCTTGAACGCGTGCGAGCGCTTGATTCGTCCGCTGGGACTGATCGTGAAGCGCTTTTTCGCCCCCGACTTGGTCTTCATTTTGGGCATTGAATGCTCCTGTTTATAAACATGCTGCCAGGTGTCCCCCGACGGGAGCACTTTCGACCCGGCACCACTTGTATGGTCGGTTCCTGCGTCTGGAACTACTTCTTCTTGCTCGGCGTCAGCACCATGACCATCTGGCGGCCTTCCATCTTTGGCATCTGCTCGACGAGCGCCATCTCTTGCAGATCTGCCCTGATCCGTTCAATCTGGCGCATGCCAATATCCTGGTGCGCCATTTCTCGACCACGGAAGCGCAAGGTCACCTTGACTTTGTCTTCTTCTTCAAGGAAGCGCGTCATGTTGCGCAGTTTGATCTGATAGTCGTTCTCGTCCGTCCCCGGACGAAACTTGACTTCCTTCACCTGCACCTGTTTCTGTTTGAGCTTTGCCTCGTGCTGGCGCTTCTGCTCCTGGTACTTGAACTTGCCGAAATCAACGATGCGACAGACCGGCGGCTGCGCCATTGGGGCAATCTCGACCAGGTCGAGTCCAGCTTCCTGAGCCAGAGCGTAAGCGGCCCTGACACTCATTACTCCAAGTGCCTCGCCTTCTTCGCCGACGAGACGAACTTCCGGTGCGTTGATCTCTTGGTTAACGCGTTGCGCCTTTTGCAGTGCGATGGGTTCACTCCTTGTGTCGACAAAAGTTAAGCCGTGCCACTTCGCGACGCAATTTCATCAAGAAGCTGCTGAATCAGGGCATCTAGCGACATTTGTCCCAAGTCCCGACCCCCGCGTGTGCGCACGGCCACCAGATTGGCTGCCACTTCCTTATCGCCAACGACGACCTGGTAGGGCAGCTTGTTCAAGCTATGTTCGCGGATTTTACGGGTAATTTTTTCGTTGCGCAAATCCGCTTCGACCCGCACACCGGCCTCGCGCAGCGCAGCCGCCACCTGCTCGGCATATTCGGACTGTTTCTCCGAAATATTGAGCACCACAGCCTGCATCGGCGATAGCCACAAGGGCATGGCGCCAGCATAGTGTTCGATGAGAATTCCGATAAAGCGTTCGAGCGAACCGAGGATCGCCCGGTGCAACATGACCGGAATGTGACGCTCGTTGTCCTCGCCCACATAGTGCGCATCGAGGCGCGCCGGCAAGGCGAAATCAAGTTGCAGCGTGCCACACTGCCAGACCCGTCCGAGACAGTCCTTGAGCGAAAACTCTATTTTCGGGCCGTAAAAAGCGCCTTCCCCAGGTTGCACATCGTAGGAGAGGCCCTTGATGGCCAAAGCTTCGGCCAGCGCGACTTCCGCCCGGTCCCACTCCTCGTCGGAACCGATGCGCTTTTCGGGGCGCGTCGACAGCTTGACGAGAATTTCGGCGAAGCCGAAATCCGCATATACCTCTTCCAGGAGGTCGATGAAGGCGGCAGTCTCCGACAGGACCTGCGCTTCGGTACAGAAAATGTGCGCGTCATCCTGAACGAAGGCGCGAACGCGCATGATGCCGTGCAAGGCACCTGAGGGCTCGTTGCGATGACACGAGCCGAACTCGGCCAGCCGCAAAGGCAAGTCACGATAGCTGCGCAAGCCCTGATTGAAGATCTGGATGTGACCAGGGCAGTTCATCGGTTTGATCGCGTAATCACGGTTTTCCGACGCCGTGGTGAACATGTGCTCGGCGTAATTGTGCCAATGACCCGAGCGCTCCCACAGCGTGCGATCCATGACCATCGGCGTCTTGACTTCACAATACCCGTTCCGGCCGAGGACACGGCGCATGTACTGCTCGACCTCCTGCCAGATCGTCCACCCCTTCGGGTGCCAGAAAACCATTCCCGGCGCCTCGTCCTGCAGGTGGAAAAGGTCCAGGTGCCGACCGAGCTTGCGGTGGTCGCGTTTCTCGGCCTCCTCGAGCATATGCAGGTAGGCGTCCTGATCTTCTTTCCGGGTCCACGCCGTACCGTAGATCCTCTGCAGTTGTTCGTTGCGATGATCGCCACGCCAGTAGGCACCAGCGAGCTTCATCAGTTTGAATACCTTGAGCTTGCCTGTTGAAGGCACATGCGGACCGCGGCAGAGGTCGACGAACTCGCCCTCACGATAGAGCGACACTTCCTGTCCTTGCGGGATGGCATCGATCAGCTCGGCCTTGTAGCGCTCGCCGATCGACCTGAAGAAGGCGATCGCCTCATCGCGCTGCCAAACCTCACGCCGCACCGGAAGGTCCCGCCGGGCAATTTCGGTCATCCGCTTTTCAATCGCCGCCAGGTCCTCGGGAGTAAACGGGCGCTCGTAGGCGAAGTCGTAGTAGAAGCCGTTCTCGATCACCGGGCCGATCGTCACCTGCGCCGCCGGAAAGAGTTCCTTGACCGCGTAAGCCATCAGATGCGCGGTGGAGTGCCGGATGATCTCCAGGCCCTCGGGATCCTTCTCGGTAATGATGCCAAGCTGTGCGTCAGTGGTGATGGAAAAGGATGTATCCACCAGGCGACCGTCGACCCGGCCCGCCAGGGCCGCACGCGCCAGACCCGCGCCGATACTCTGCGCAACTTCGGCAACCGTGACGGGCTGCGCGAACTCCCTTTGAGAACCGTCAGGCAATTTGACAACCGGCATAGTGCTACCCCAGCAAGAAAACGGCGCGACCTTGATACTAACGCACAAAGCCCTCACCGCGGAGCGGAGAGGGCTTTGTATTTTGGGGAGCCTGGCGGTGACCTACTTTCACACATGAAGTATGCACTATCATCGGCGTGCCTTCGTTTCACGGTCCTGTTCGGGATGGGAAGGGGTGGGTCCAAAGGGCTATGGCCGCCAAGCAAAACTGGTTCGCACGCCGCGTGGTAGCGGGGTGCGTTGGAAGAAGGTTTGGTACAAGGGTTGTGATTGTTTCGATCCGGTGGGCGAACCGTAGCGTGAGCATGGGTTCGGACCGGTGTTGAGCGTTGAGTT
>NZ_FLQX01000009.1 GCF_900089955.1 Candidatus Accumulibacter aalborgensis
TTGCCCTTCTCGCCGCCAATTACTGCCGCCAGATTTATGCGGATTTACTCCGCCGGCAACACGTGGACAGGAATGCCGACGGGTACTCCCTCGAAGCTGCGCACGAAATTGCGGTTGCACGGATAACCGGGGTCGGTTAGCAGCCATTCGCTCTGGGGTTCGGCGAGGCAAGCCATGGCCAGCAGTAGCGCGCCCGAAGCACCGGCCGTCACGACGATGCGCGAAGGCGGCAGGGTGATTCCGTAACGCGTGGCGTAGAAGGCGGCAATTGCCCGGCGTAGTTCGGGCAGTCCGAGCGAGGGTGTGTAGAAGACGCGGCCGCTGGCGATGTGCGCTTGTGCTGCAGCCACAATCGGTTCTGGCGTCGGGAAGTCAGGTTCGCCGACTTCCATATGGATAATGTCACGCCCTTCGGCTTCCAGTGTCTTGGCGCGCGCCACCAACTCCATGACGTGAAAGGGAGCGATATCGGCAAGACGGCTGGCGGGGAAGGTGGCCATGATTGGGTGAAGAGTGGTTCAGGCGAAGCAGACAGTTTAACCACAAGGCTTGATTCAGGCGAAAAAAAAGCCGCCCGAAGGCGGCCTTTCTCGCACCAAACGGCCATGGCCGTTTCCCTCACCCCCGACCCCTCTCCCGCGGACGGGAGAGGGGAGATTCGAGAGTCGCCGAAGCGACTTTCATGGTAAGCACCGCTGCTCAGGCTGCCTGAAAGTCCTTTTCGAACTTGTTGCGCACATCTGCGAGTTGAGCCGGCAACTTGTCGCCCATTTTGCCGAACCAGTCCTTGACGCCTTCGAGTTCGCTTAGCCAGGCCTGCTTGTCAAGGCTGGTCACGCCGGCGAATTCTTCCTTGGAGAAATCGGTACCGGACCAGTCGAGATCCTCGTAGTTGGGCATCCAGCCAAGCGTGGTCTCGGTGGCCGAAGCTTTGCCTTCGCAGCGTTCGATGATCCACTTCAGGACGCGGGCGTTGTCACCAAAGCCGGGCCAGGCGAACTCGCCCTTCTCGTTCATGCGGAACCAGTTAACCATGAAGATCGGCACCGGCGTGTCGGTGACACTGCCCATCTTCAGCCAATGGCTATAGTAGTCGGCCATGTTGTAGCCGCAGAACGGCAGCATGGCGAACGGGTCGCGACGAACGACGCCCTGCTGGCCGAAGGCGGCAGCGGTGGTTTCGGAACCGAGCGTGGCGGCAGCGTAGACGCCGTGCTCCCAGTCAATGGTCTGGCAGACCAGCGGAACGGTCGACGCGCGACGGCCTCCGAACAGGAAGGCCGAGATGGGGACGCCTTCGGTGCTCTGCCATTGGTCGTCGATGCACGGGCACTGCGCAGCAGGCGCCGTGAAGCGGGAGTTCGGGTGCGCCGCCTTGGTGCCTTTTTCCTTGGCGATTTCCGGCGTCCAGTCGTTGCCTTGCCAGTCAATGGCGTGTGCCGGCGCCGGGCCCATGCCTTCCCACCACACATCGCCGTCGTCGGTCAGCGCGACGTTGGTGAAGATCGTGTTCTCGGCGAGCGAGGCCATGGCGTTGAAGTTGGTCTTGTCGTTGGTGCCCGGCGCAACGCCGAAGAAGCCAGCTTCCGGGTTGATCGCGTAAAGGCGCGTGACGCCGTCCTTGTCCTTGCGTGGCTTGATCCAGGCGATGTCGTCGCCGATGGTGGTGATCTTCCAGCCGCTCAGGCTCTGCGGAGGCACCAGCATGGCGAAGTTGGTCTTGCCACAGGCAGACGGGAAAGCGGCGGCAACGTAGCGCTTGTCGCCGGACGGCGATTCGACGCCGAGGATCAGCATGTGTTCGGCCAGCCAGCCGTCGTCACGCGCCATGTTGGAAGCGATACGCAGGGCCAGGCACTTCTTGCCGAGCAATGCGTTGCCGCCGTAACCCGAACCGTAGGACCAGATTTCACGGGTTTCGGGATAGTGCACGATGTACTTGGTGGTCGGGTTGCACGGCCAACGCGGATCCTTCTGACCCGGTTCCTTCGGTGCACCGATCGAATGCACGCACGGAACGAAGACGCCGTCGGTGCCGAGGACCGGGAAAACGTCCTTGCCCATGCGGGTCATGATGCGCATGTTAACCACCACGTAGGCGCTGTCGGTAATCTCGATGCCGATCTGCGCGATCGGCGAGCCGATCGGACCCATCGAGAACGGGATGACGTACATGGTGCGGCCCTTCATGCAGCCCTTGAACACGCCGCTGAGAATGCCACGCATCTTGGCCGGGTCTTCCCAGTTGTTGGTCGGGCCGGCGTCTTCCTTCTTCTCGGAACAGATATAGGTGCGGTCTTCGACGCGGGCCACGTCGGAAGGATCGGAAAAGGCCAGGAAGGAGTTCTTGCGCTTCTTCAACTTGACGAAGGTGCCGGCGTCGACCAACTCGGCGCAAAGACGGTCGTACTCTTCCTGCGAACCGTCGGCCCAGACCACTTGGGCAGGCTCGGTGAGTGCCGCAATTTCGGCAACCCATTGCTTCAGGCGTTCATGTTTGACGTAGTCGGGGGCGTTGATTGAAACAGTCTGGTTCATGGTAATCACTCTCGAAGGTGGGTAGAGCAGCGGAATTTACCGTGGTGCGGCGCGCGCGGTGCCGAGCCAGCGGGTTCGGGAAGCGGATTGGTCACCGACGGCGCTGGGGCGACGCGTCCGTCGTGTCTGGCGAGAAACAAGCCCGTGTCGGGGTATGGGGACAGCATGCTAGGAAGTGGTGCTACAAGGATGTGATGGTTTGTGTAATTATGCCACAGGTCCGAGCTGCATTAACGGTCCGTTGACAGGTGTCGTTTCGGCAAGACAGGCCTGAACGGGCACCTCGAGGCGGTCGCGGATTGACCGTTGGGGAGCCATCAGCAGCCGCTGAGGCAGGATATTCCGCCAGGAGAGTGTGAACATGAACAAAGACCAAGAACAGTTGCGTACCGCCGCGTTGTCCTACCATCGTAATCCGAGACCGGGCAAGATCTCGATCCAGCCGACAACGCAACTCACTAACCAGTACGACCTCTCGATGGCTTATTCGCCCGGTGTTGCGGCGGCCTGCGAAGAGATCGTCGCTTTTCCCGGCGAAGTCAGCACCCTCACATCGCGTGCCAATCTGGTCGGTGTCATTACCAACGGCACCGCCGTTCTCGGTCTTGGGGCAATCGGTCCGCTGGCTGCCAAGCCGGTCATGGAAGGTAAGGCGGTACTGTTCAAGAAGTTCGCCAATATCGACGTTTTCGACCTCGAAATCGACGAGCGTGACCCGGAGCGCCTGGTGGACATCATCGCTTCGCTGGAGCCGACCTTCGGCGGCATCAATCTCGAGGATATCAAGGCGCCAGAGTGCTTCTACGTCGAGAGGAAGCTGCGTGAGCGGATGAAGATTCCAGTCTTTCACGACGATCAGCACGGCACGGCGATCGTCGTCGGCGCCGCCGTCCTCAATGGACTGTTCCTTCAGGGCAAGGAACTCGATCAGGTGAAAGTCGTCACCTCGGGTGCCGGCGCGGCCGCACTCGCCTGCCTGGACCTGCTGGTCATGCTCGGTATCCCGGTCGAGCACATCTGGGTGACCGACATCAAGGGGCTGGTCTATGCGGGGCGCGTCGAGGAGATGGACGAAATCAAGGTGCGCTACGCAAAGGAGACCGATGCCCGCACGCTGGGCGAAGTCATTGCCGGTGCCGATGTTTTCCTCGGCCTGTCGGCTGGCGGTGTCCTCAAGCCAGAGATGGTGGCCACGATGGCGCCCTCGCCATTGGTCCTTGCGCTGGCCAACCCCAATCCGGAAATCAGGCCGGAAGACGTCAAAGCAGTGCGTAGCGATGCGATCATCGCCACCGGCCGTTCGGACTATCCCAACCAGGTCAATAACGTGCTGTGTTTCCCTTTCATTTTTCGCGGCGCACTCGATGTCGGCGCCAGTACGATCACCGAAGCGATGAAGCTGGCCGCCGTCAAGGCGATCGCCGAGCTGGCGCGCGTCGAGCAGTCGGAAATGACGGCCAAGGCGTACGGCGAACAGGTCGGCAATTTCGGTCCCGAGTACCTGATCCCGAATCCCTTCGATCCGCGCCTGATCAGCAGGATCGCGCCAGCCGTCGCCGAGGCGGCCATGGCATCCGGGGTGGCCACGCGGCCACTCAAGGACATCGAGGTCTACCGCGACAGTCTCGACGAATTCGTTTATCACTTTGGCCTGATCATGAAGCCGGTTTTCTCCCAGGCCAAGCAGGCGCCCAGACGGATCGTCTTTGCTGAAGGAGGCGACGAGCGCGTGCTGCGTGCCGTTCAAGTGATCGTCGATGAAGGGATCGCCAAGCCGATTCTGATCGGTCATCCGGGCGATATAACCCGCAAGCTTGAGGCTCTGAACCTGCGCGTGCGTCCAGGCGCTGATTTCGAGATCATTTGCGCCGACTACGGCGATTTTTTCGCGACCCATTTCGAGCCTTACTGGAAAGAATACCGCCGCCTGACCGAGCGCAAGGGCGTTTCGGCCGATTTTGCCCGGCGCGAGGTGCGCCGTCGTGCGACGCTGTTCGGCGCCATGATGGTGCGCATGGGCGACGCCGATGGCCTGATCTGTGGCACTTTCGGTCGTCATGCCGTGCATCGCGAGTACGTCGAGAATGTCATCGGTCTGGCGCCGGGGGCCAGCAATCTCTATGCCATGAGCGTGCTGCTGCTGCCGGATCGGACGCTGTTCATCGCCGACACCTACATCAACTTCGAACCGTCTGCCGAACAACTGGTCGACATGACCCTGCTGGCGGTCGAGGAAGTGCGTCGCTTCGGCGTGACGCCGCGGGTCGCCCTGTTGTCGCATTCGTCGTTTGGTTCCGAAAACACGCCGACCGCGTTGAAGATGCGCGAAACACTGCGCTTGTTGAAGCAGCGCGCACCGCGCCTCGAAGTCGAGGGCGAAATGCACGGTGATGCGGCGCTCGACGATCACATTCGGCAGCGGGTCTTTCCCGGCGACACGCGCCTCAAGGGGCAGGCCAACCTGCTGATCATGCCGACACTTGATGCGGCCAACATTTCGTTCAACCTGCTGAAAATCGCCTCCGGCGACAATCTCACCATTGGACCGATCCTGCTCGGCGCCGCCCAGCCGGTGAATATCCTGACGGCGACAGCGACCGCCCGGCGGATCGTCAACATGACGGCTCTGACGGTGGTCGAAAAATTGATGTACGAACGCTGAGCGCGCCGCTACGGAGTGACCGGCCAGCGCGCGTTTTCGAGGCGCTGGCCGGTCGGCTGATGATCGTCAGCAGGCTCTCTGACGCCGCGATCGGATACCGAAGATACTGAAGGCGGCATGGAAAACAGCAAGATTGCTCTCGTCCTTGGCGGAGGCGGTGCGCGCGCCGCGTATCAGGTGGGTGTTCTGGTGGCCATTCGCGAACTGCTTGGTGAGTCCACCCGGAACCCGTTTCCCATTCTCTGTGGTACCTCGGCCGGGGCCGTCAACGCGGCGACCCTGGCCTGTTATGCCCACAACTTCAGCGCCGCTGTCGACGCGCTGGCCGACGTCTGGCGCAACATGCACGCCAGCCACATCTATCGCGCAGACCCTCTCGGGATGGGTGTTGCCGGTGCTCGCTGGCTGGGCGCTTTGCTGGTCGGCTGGGCGATCAAACGCAGCCCGCGTTCACTGCTCGACAACCAGCCCTTGCGCAGACTACTCGAGCGACGGCTGGATTTTTGTAATATCGATCGCTCACTTGCCAAGGGCACCATTTACGCCGTCAGCCTTACTGCGTCGGGTTATGGTACCGGCGATAGCGTCAGCTTTTTCCAGGCCCATCCGGAGGTCACCAGTTGGCGGCGCGCCCAGCGTACCGGTTGTCGAGCACAGTTGACGATTGACCACTTGATGGCATCGAGCGCGATCCCCTTCATTTTTCCCGCCGTGCATCTCAATCGCGAGTATTTCGGTGACGGATCGATGCGCCAGTTGGCGCCGATCTCGCCGGCAATCCATCTCGGCGCGGAGAAAGTCATGATCATCGGCGTTGGGCAAATCGGCGAGGCGCCTCAGCGGCAAAGTTCCCGCCGCTACCCGACGCTGGCGCAGATTGCCGGACATGCGCTGGCGTCGATCTTTGTCGATAGCCTGGCGCTCGACGTCGAACGGATGGAGCGAATCAACCGAACGCTCGCCAGAATCCCGGTAGAGTTGCGCGAAGGTGGCGACGAGGCCTTGCGGCCAGTGCAGTCGCTGATCATCTCCCCGTCGGAGCGTCTCGACGCTCTCGCCGCGCGCCATGCCGGCGCCTTGCCTTGGGCGGTAAGAACACTGCTGCGAGGCCTGGGTGCGATGAACGCACGCGGCGGCGCGCTGACCAGCTACCTGCTCTTCGAAGAGGCCTATACCGGCGCCCTGATCGACCTCGGCTACAAGGACGCCATGGCTCGTCGGCACGAGATCGAAGCATTTCTTGAACTCTGAAGTAACCTGATGTGCTACATTACATAGTCTGGCTATTTCCTTATTTCTCATGATGTATCAGGGTTGTCTGGCGATCAGCTACGGTAGCGATGTGACCAATTGGATCATGCAGGAGGCTTGCAATGCGGATCATGCTGAAGGCGGTGGTGCTGGTCGGTGCTCTGGTAAGCACCGGATTGATGTCGATGGAAGCCGCGCAGGCGGTGGAGAAAGCAAAGGCCAAGGCCGTTCCGGCGGCGGCAAAAGGCAAGCCCCCAACGGGAGTCGGAAAGGCCAAGGTCGATCCTGTGGTCCAGAAGGCGGTGGCCAAACCGGTAGTCGCGAAGGGCAAGACTGGACCACAGGCTCGCCAACAGGCCAAAACCGTTTCGCTGGCTCGCCACAGCGCTGCACCGTTGGCGCACAAGGCAGCTCCCGCACATGGCAATGGCGGCTACTCGCACGTCGTTCATAAAAAGGGCGTCAACCGGGTTTTCGCCGGCAACGTGGATCTGTGGCAGGAACCCGGTCAGTTGGCCGTCCAGTCGGGGTCGGCGCTGGTCATTCCCCAGGACGGCGGCGAGCCGCTGTACGAAAAGAACGCCAACGCCGTCGTGCCGATCGCCTCGATCACCAAGGTGATGACCGCGATGGTTGTGCTTGACAGCCTGCCCAATCTGCAGGCCGCAATTACCATCAGCGACGAGGATGTCGATTACCTGCGCGGCAGTCGTTCGCGCCTTCAGGTAGGCACGGTGATCCCGCGCGAGACGGCTTTGCTGCTGGCGTTGATGTCCTCGGAGAACCGTGCCGCCAACGCCCTTGGTCGGCATTATCCAGGGGGCCTGCAAGCCTTTGTCGCGGCCATGAACCGCAAGGCGTCGTCACTGGGCATGAGCAGTTCGCACTTCGAGGATCCCACCGGGCTGAACAGCAACAACGTATCCACGGCGCGCGATCTCGCTCGTATGGTAGCTGCCGCGCATCGCTACCCCTTGATTCGGGAGTTCTCGACAACGTCAGGTGCCAGGGCGGAAGTGAAGGGCCGCGAGCTTGAGTTCCACAATACGAATCAGTTGGTCAGCAGCCCGACCTGGGAGATCGGCCTGTCGAAGACCGGCTACATTCAGGAAGCAGGCAAGTGCCTGGTCATGCAGGCGCGCGTCGCCGACAGGCCGGTGGTGATCGTGTTGCTTGATTCGGCCGGCAAACAGACCCGAATCGGTGATGCCATTCGAATCAAGCGTTGGATGGAGAGTGCATCGGCATCGAGCAGGTTGCCGACGCACGTCTGATTCAGGGTCTTGCCGATCGATGGCCACGGTACGCCGTGGCCATTTTTTTCGTGACACCCCAGTTCATGCTGCGCGCCGAATGGACCACGCCCAGGGATACTTCATCGGCAAGCCGGGGCCGGACGTGTATTGACCCGACAGTACCGGCCGCGGCCTTGCTCCGGGAGGGTGGGCGCGCCGGTGCTATAATCACCGCCGACCTACCACCTCACTTGCCCACCGTCGTTCGCGCATGGCGCTGTTTACCCTTGGTATCAACCACCACACGGCGCCACTCTCCGTTCGCGAGAAGGTGGCTTTTGACGCTGAGCGGGTGCAACAGGCCTTGGCCGACCTGACGCGCGGCAAACCCGTGCACGAGGCGGCGATTCTGTCGACCTGCAACCGGACCGAAGTCTACTTCGCCACCGAGGTGCCGGAGGCGGCTACCCAGTGGCTGGCCGACTATCATTGCCTGGCTCGCCACGAGATCGACCCCTACCTGTACATCCATCCCGAACGCGATGCGGTTCGTCACGCTTTTCGTGTCGCCAGCGGGCTCGATTCGATGGTTCTCGGTGAGCCCCAGATTCTCGGCCAGATGAAGGAAGCGGTGCGCTTCGCGGACGAGGCCGGGACGCTTGGGACGACCTTGCACAAGCTCTTTCAGCACGCCTTTGCGGTGGCCAAGGAAGTGCGCTCGACGACAGCGATTGGCGCCAATGTGGTCTCCATGGCTGCCGCTGCCGTGCGCCTGGCCGAGCAGATTTTCGAGCGAATTGCCGATCAGAAGGTCCTGTTCATTGGCGCCGGCGAGATGATCGACCTCTGTGCCAGGCACTTCTCGGCGCAACACCCGAAGCAGATCGTCATCGCCAACCGCACGGTTGAGCGTGGTCTTGCGCTGGCAGACCGTCTTGGCGGCACGGCGATAAAGCTCGAGGACCTCGCCGACCGCCTGGCGCAGTTCGATATCGTCGTTTCCTGTACCGCCAGTCAACTGCCGCTCATTGGCCTCGGTATGGTCGAGCGCGCCATCAAGGTCCGCCGCCACCGGCCAATGTTCATGGTCGATCTCGCGGTACCGCGCGATATCGAGGTTGAGGTCGGCGAACTCGACGACGTCTTCCTGTACACGGTGGATGATCTCGCGCAGGTGGTCGAGTTGGGACTCGAATCGCGCCAGGCCGCCGTTGTAGACGCCGAGGCGATCGTCGCCGAACGTGTCGACGGCTTCCTGCGCTGGTTGGCAACGCGTGGTACAGTGCCGGTCATTCGTTCCCTGCGTGATGCCGCAGAACGTGCACGCCGGCATGAGATGGAGCACGCGCTGAAGTTGCTGGCCAAAGGGATAGACCCGGTGCGAGTCCTCGACCAGTTCTCGCACCGCTTGACCAACAAGTTCCTGCACGCACCAACGCAGGCACTGGCCTTGGCCGACGCCGACCGAGAAGAGTTCCAGGCCCTGGTCTCACGGCTGTTCCACCTGCATGCGGATGCTCACCTCGGCGAGTAGTGGACCCCGGTGGACCTTGGCGGCCTTTGGCGACGGACTCCGACTCGTTGAATGTTATCCCCCGCCTGCGCGCACTTTGGAGCCAAAAACGAGTTGCCCATGAATCAGAGTATTTGCGACAAACTTGAGCATCTGACCGGTCGTCTCGACGAACTCGACCGCATGCTGGCCAGTGGCGAAGCGACTCGCGACATGGACGAATACCGCCGTCTGTCGCGCGAGCATGCCGAACTCGGTCCCGTGGTTGCCCTCTACCGGACGTGGCGGCAGGTCCAGGCCGACCTGGACGCAGCGCTCGAGATGCTGGTCGACCCCGAGATGAGGGAACTGGCCGAAGTGGAAGTTGCGGTGACCCGGGAGCGCCTGCCGCAGATCGAGGAGGAACTGCAGAAGCTGCTGCTGCCGAAAGACGCCAAGGACGAGCGCAATGTCTTCCTTGAGATCCGCGCCGGCACGGGCGGCGACGAATCGGCGTTGTTTGCCGGTAATCTGTTTCGCATGTATACGCGCTACGCCGAGCGCCGGCGCTGGCAAGTCGAAGTCATCTCGGCGAGCACTTCGGATGTCGGAGGTTACAAGGAGGTCATTGCCCGCCTGGTCGGCAATGGTGTCTACGCGCGGCTCAAGTTCGAATCTGGCGGCCATCGCGTGCAGCGTGTTCCAGATACCGAGACGCAAGGCCGCATCCATACGTCGGCGTGTACCGTGGCGGTGATGCCCGAGGCCGATGCGCTTGAGGAGGTGCAGATCAACCCGGCCGACATTCGGGTCGACACCTATCGCGCTTCGGGGGCGGGCGGGCAGCACATCAACAAGACCGACTCGGCGGTACGGATCACGCACTTGCCGACCGGCATCGTCGTCGAATGCCAGGACGACCGATCGCAGCACAAGAACAAGGCGCAAGCGATGTCCGTGCTGGTCGCGCGCATCAAGGACATGCAGGAGCGCGAGCAGCACGCCCACATCGCCTCGGCGCGTAGGGACCTGATCGGCAGTGGCGACCGTTCCGAGCGAATTCGAACCTACAATTTTCCGCAGGGGCGAGTCACCGACCACCGCATCAACCTGACGCTGTACAAGATAGAGGCGATCATGGAAGGCGACCTCGACGAACTCCTCGGTGCACTGACCGCTGAGCATCAGGCGGATCAACTGGCAATGCTCGCCGAGAGCGAGTGATACCCGCGCCAAAATCGGCCGGGCAGTTGCGCGCTTTTTCTTCGCGGCGCTGCTGCGAGATGCTCAGGCGCGAGGCGATGAACATCGGCGATGCCTGGCTTGCGGCCAGGCAGGTCGTTGATCGCCTTGACGCACGGCTACTCGTCGAGCATGTAGCCGCTTGCAGGCATGCCGACCTGATTACCGACCCACGGCGAGCCTTGTCGGCAGACCAGTTTGCCTCCCTCGATGCGCTCGTCAGACGCCGTGCAGGCGGCGAGCCTCTGGCCTATCTGCTCGGTTGCGCACCATTCCATGGGCTCGACTTCCTGGTCACCCCTGACGTTCTCATTCCCCGTCCCGAAACGGAATTGCTCGTCGAACTTGCGCTGGAACGTTTGCAGTCACTGCCTGGGGCCAGCGTCCTTGATCTCGGCACCGGCTGCGGCGCGGTCGCGGTCAGTATCGGACATCGGTGTCCGGCGGCGCTGGTCACGGCGGTCGACCTGTCGCCGGCAGCACTTGCAGTGGCCAGCCGCAATGCTAGTAGGCACGCGGTCGACGCCAGATTTCTGGCCGGGGACTGGTACGCGCCGCTGGGCAATGACCGTTTTCATCTGATCGCGGCCAACCCGCCGTATGTCGCCCATGGCGACCCGCATCTGCTGCACGACGGGCTGCCCTTCGAGCCGCAAATGGCGCTCACCGACGGTGTCGCTGGCGGCGACGGGCTGGCCTGCATCCGCATCATCGTCGGCGGTGCTGCGGCGCATCTGGTGCCGGGCGGCTGGCTATTGATCGAGCACGGCTACGATCAGGCCGCAAGAGTGCGCCATCTGTTGCATCGGGAAGCGTTTTCCGAGGTGGCCTCCTGGCCGGATCTGTCGGGCATAGAACGAGTCAGCGGCGGCCGCCGACCCTCTGCCGGCTGAGCGAGACGGCACGGCGGTGGGAAATACCGACGTCTCGGTTCATTTCCACACCGCCTTGGTGCGCTTGGTCCATTCAAGGCGCTCGGCGAGACCGATCAGCCCCCCGTTGATGGCGCGCGTGATGCGTCGGATGTCGTCCTGATCGGCCAGGGGATTGCATCCTTTGGCGACCCATTCCGAGGCCGCAACGGCCAGGCACCACTGTGCGCCGATCACATCATCGGGCGCGGCGACGAAGTCGGGCGCTGTGGGGTTCTCCCGGCGCAGGATGGTCGTCGCCTCCTGGTAGCTGTTCCTGCCGGTCAGTTGCAACAGGCCGCGCCCGCGATAGGTGAAGCCGTCATCGGGAGCACTGTTGCCCATGCGCGCGCCATAGACTTCGTTGGCCAGCTTTTGCGGGTTATGGGCATAGGCGGCGGGATTGAGTGGCCCCTTGGGCTGAAAGCGCGACGGCCAGACCTTGGCCAAGCGTTCAGGGCTGTAGTTGAGGTTCTCGAACTGAATCGCGAGGCCGCCGGATTCGTGCAGTACCTGGGCCATGAAATGGGCCAGGCGCAGTGGCGTCGCTGAAATCCTGTGCTCGTCCAGAACCGCCTGGCCATTCTGGAAAGCGTCGCGATAGCTTGAACGCGCGTTGGGAGCGAGGTGAAGGACTTGCGCTAGGCTGAGGCTCACGGTCATTGGGAGATTCCTCCGGAAGTGGTTGCTTGGCTGTTCGTCGTTCGGCCATGTTTGGCCACGCTGCAAGACAGGAAGTTCAACACGCCGAAAGTCCTCGGACCAGGGCCTGGTCGCTGCCCAGCGTGCATCTCGAAGCTGTCCTGTCGGCTGGCCAGCCTGGTCCTTTGCCGATCGATCCTTGATCATCTCAGTAGCGGCGGCCGCCCCACCTGATCAGGTCGCTGCGGTTCTTTACTTCCGACCCATGCGTGCCCATAATCTGCCCCGTGCTGTCGATGTTGCAGGTTTCCCGCCACAGGACATGCAAGGATCCTGCTCACTTAGAAGCCCCAGTCTGCGCTGGGGCTTTTGTCATTTGAGAACGGCGGTAAATATATGATCTTCTCACTGTTAACCTTTGCCTCGGCGTTCTTGATCGAGGCACTCGGAACATGGATTTCAATAATCGGTCTATCGAGCCTCTTCAGCGCCGATCCCATCATCATTGCTTTGGCGGCAGTGCTGGACTTTGGTAAGGTGGTCACCGTTTCCTTCCTGTACAAGCGGTGGGGCACGGCACCCCGGATGCTCAGGATGTACATGATTCTGGCCACTGCCGTGTTGATGGCCATCACCTCTGCCGGTGCGTTTGGGTATCTCTCCGCCGCTTTCCAGGGAGCGATCAAGGATACGAAGCAGCAACAAATCCTGGTGGCCGCAAGCGTCGAAGAGAAAGCAAGACTGGAGACGCGCAAGAGGGAGATCGATGCCCAGATAGCCAATCTTCCCGCACACATGGTCAGCGGACGTCAAAAGCTCATCGCTGCCTTCAAAGGTGAAGCGGACCGCATCAACCTGCGTCTACGGCAATTGGACGCGGAACTGCCAAAGATACGGGCGCAGCAGATCACCATCAACACGCATGCCGGACCCATAGTCTACGTTGCACAGGCATTCGACGTGTCAGTGGAGCAGGCGATCAAGTACGTGATCCTGGTCATCATCTTTGTCTTTGACCCTCTGGCCATCGCGCTTCTAGTCGCTGGCAACTTCCTGTGGGAGACGCGTGCACGAGAACAGCCGGTGCCGGCGAAGGCATTTGTGCAACCCGACCAGGCTGTGCCGCAAGAATCCCGCGTTGACCTTGCCGAAGCAACGCCAGGCGCTTCACCCACCGAAGCGGCGCGCCCGGTCGGGGCAGCCAGCGACGAAACAGCCGAAGACAGTGCCCCGATTGATGCTGAAGTGGCACCACCACCGGTTCAGCCTGCAACAGAGCAGAATCCGAGCGAGCAACCCGGAGTTCAGCCATCTGAATCAATAAGCTTGGCCAAAGTTGACGTGGACCTTGCAGACGTCAAGATGAAGATTGGAATCACGGCCGATGAGCAAATACTTTGCATCCGAGATCTGGAGCAAGCGATTCGTGAGAAAGCGTACTACATCGCCGAGAAGCGTGAATTCAAGAACGGCGCACCTGCTGACGACTGGGTTCTGGCAGAGAACGAGATCGATAAAGATCCACACCCAGAGATCCGTACACCGCCCATTGATGGCCGCCCCCCACTCACGCCAGCGACGAGGCGTGGCCAAGGTGGGCACACAGCTTCGCCCGACCCAGTAGGGCGCGTTCTGTCAACGTCACAGCCCGATACACGGGCTTACACGACTGCTGACATCTCCCAGTGACTGACGGCGTTATTCGCTTCAAGGTGCTGCAATATCGCAGCACCGAAAAAGCAAGAATTCACCTCACCCAAGGAGATTCAAAATGTTGAAGACCGTGATCGCCCTCGTTGTTGCCGCTGGTTTTGCTTCCACCTCTTTTGCGCAGACGGGCACCCCCGTTCCGGCCCCCGCTGCCAAGGCCACAATGCCAGCCCCCGCGGGTGTCGAGAAGAAGGTTGAAGCACCGAAGGCTGCCGAACCGATGAAGGCCGAACCGATGAAGGCCGAAGCGTCGAAGACTGTCGCACCGGCGACGATGGAAACTGCGAAGACCGAAACCCCGAAAGCAGCAACGCATCCTGCCAAGGCCAAGAAGCATGGCACAAAGGCCGTCAAGACCGAGACGAAGCCGGCAGCAGACACTCCCGTGACCAAGTAATCGAGATTTTTTCCGCGTCGCAACAAGCCCTCAGGCGGAAGCCTGGGGGCTTGTTGCTTTCTGGCGTTCGGGCTTGCAGCCTTGCCCTTTGCCGGTGAATCCTTCATCATGCCTCGCGTTATCTGGAAGGCATCGTACCGTGAAGGAACGCCAATACATCGCTCGCCGTGCGTCGGAATGGGAGGCCTGGGATCGCTGGCTGGCGCCGGGCAGCAAGAGTCGTATCGGCACGCGCGAGGAGGCGGACGCGATCAGCGCCACCGACCTGGCGCACCGCTTCCGCCGCCTTTGCCATGACCTGGCGCTGGTCCGCGACCGGCACTACTCGGCGGCCATCGGCGAGGACCTGCAGCGGCGGGTGCTGGCCGTCCATCAGCGCATTTACGGCGCCGGCAAGCCCGAAGGCCATGGCCTCCTGCGTTTCTTCGCCGCCGGCTTGCCGGTGCTGGTACGCAGCGAATGGCCGCTCGTGCTTGCCGCGCTACTGCTGTTGTTCGTGCCCTTGCTGGCAATGCTCGCTGCTATTCAGGTCTGGCCGGACAGCGCCTTTCTGCTCCTCTCGCCGGAGACCGTGAGCGAAATAGAGGACATGTATTCGCCCACGGCGCGTCATCTGGGACGTCCGCGCACGGCCTCGAGCGCGTGGGCCATGTGGGGTTTCTACATCGCCAACAACGTGCGCATCGATTTTCAGGCCTTCGCCGGGGGCGTCGCTTTTGGCCTGGGAACGGTTTTTTACCTGCTCTATAACGGGCTCTTCATCGGCGCGATTGCCGGTCACCTGACGCAGATCGGCTTCGTGTCGACCTTTTGGGGCTTCGTCGCCGGCCACAGCGCTTTCGAGCTTACCGGCGCCGTTCTCTCGGGTGCTGCCGGGCTCAAACTGGGTCTGGCACTGGTGGCCCCGGGACGCCGGACGCGCCTGGCAGCGCTCAAGGCGAACAGCCTGGTGGCGGTGCAGTTGCTCTATGGCGCTGCCGGGTTGACTTTTCTGGCCGCTTTCATCGAGGCCTTCTGGTCGCCTCTGCGCGACGTTCCGCTGGCGATCAAGGTCGGCGTCGGCGTCGTTCTCTGGTCGCTCACCGGCGCCTACCTGCTGCTCGCTGGACGCCGTGCGGCCTGAGGCGATCGCCGTCATCCTGCGCCGCCGCAACCCATGGGAGGCTCTGGATCTCGGTCACGCGATGCTGCGCGCCTGGGCACGGCGGGTCTACGGTGCCTGGTTGGTCACCTACTGGCCGGCCGGCATGGCGATCTCGCTGTTGCTCTGGTCGTCGCCGGAATACGTCATGTTCATCCTCTGGTGGCTGAAACCGCTGTTCGACCGGGTGCTGCTCCACGTCTGCAGCCGCTCGGTGTTGGGCAACGAGAGCGGCGTTCGCGACGTGCTGCGCGAGCTGCCGCGGCTCTGGCGCGCTCCGGGCGTGCTCTCGGGCCTGAGCCTGCGCCGCTTCAGCCTGGCGCGCTCGTTCCTGCTGCCCGTCTGGCAACTCGAGGAACAGCGCGGCGCTGCCGCGCGCGCGCGTTTCCGACTGCTCTCGCGGCGTTACCGGGGTTACGCCGTCTGGCTGACCTTTTTTTGCGCCAACATTTCCACCGTGCTCCTGTTCGCCATCCTGATCACGGCGCTGGCCTTGGCGCCGGGGGATAGTCAGAATCTGTCGCTCGGGCAGTGGTTTGGCGGCGACGTTTCAAGCGGGCAGCACCTGGTGAGCAACGTCGCTTTCATGCTCGCCGAAACCGTCGTCGAACCACTCTACGTCGCCTCGGGGCTGGCGCTCTACCTGAACCGGCGCAGCGAACTCGAAGCCTGGGACATCGAGCAGGGCTTGCGCCGCCTGGCGGATCGGCAAGCGGCGCAAGCGGTGAACGAGGTGAATTCGACAGCTTCGGCGCCGCCCGCACCCACTCACCTGCTGTCGGCTCTCGCGTTCCTGTGCTTCTGCCCGCTGCTTCTGCCATCGCCGGCTGTGGCAGAGGAGTGGCAAGCAGCGCCCGTAAGTTCCACGTCGCCCGAGCGGCCTGACGCCAAGCCCGTAGACGATGAGCTGGCAGGACTTGCTGGCCAGGCACTGGCCAGCCACGCAGGGCCACGCAGTGCGGCCAGGCAGGTGATCACCGCCGTTCTTGCCGATCCGGTGTTCGGGCAGGACAAGGACGACTGGACCTGGCGCTGGCGCCGGCAGACAGCAGGGCCCGCTAGCAACGACGGGCGTGAGTCGCTCCAGGTGCTCGGCAAGGCCGTCGAACTCTTGGCCCAGGTGCTCACGGTCAGCGCCTGGATCCTTGCCGGTCTCGGCCTGGCGGCGGCCATTTTCGTGCTCATCCGTTACCGGGAACGCCAGCGCGGGGCGACGGTGCAGGCCGGACCACAGTTCCTGTTCGGCCTCGACCTGCGTCCTGATTCGCTGCCGACCGACGTGGCGGCGGCCGCGCGTGCGGCTCTGACCGCTGGCCGCATCGTCGAGGCGCTGAGCCTGCTCTACCGGGGGACTCTGGTGGCTCTGATCGAGGGCCCCCGGATCGAGTTCGCCTGTGGCGACACCGAGAGCGATTGTCTGCGCCGCGTCGCCGGGCGGCTGCCGGCGGCGGCGGAACGCTGTTTCGCCGCGATCGTCGACGCCTGGGGACTGGCCGCGTACGGCCGCTTGCCCGTGCCGGTCGCCACGGTAGAGCAGATCCTGGCAGCCTGGGAGCTGAACTTCGGCAACGGAGTGGCGCGCTGATGACCCGACGCGTCGCCTGGACGTCGGTGCTGGTGCTTGCCGCGCTGACGCTGCTCGCCGTCTGGCTGATGATCGACGTCGAACGGGTGCCGGTGCACAGTCGCGAGCCGCCGCAGAGCGAGGCCAGACGCAATCCCTGGCTGGCTCTTGAGCGCTTCACTGCGCACATGGGTGGCCATCTAACGCGCGCCTCCGATGCGCGCATCCTCGACCGTCTGCCGGCCGGCGGCACGCTGTTCCTGGATCGTCAACGGGCCCATCTGCTGCCGGCCGAACGCTTGCGCCGGCTGATCGCCTGGGTCGAGGACGGCGGCTACCTGATTGCCGTCGCCGAACTTCCGGGCGTGGCCGATCCGCTGCTCGACAGCCTCGGGGTGAGACGGACCGAGCCGTCGCCGTCGGCCCCGGAAGACATGCCACGTGTTGTCCAGGTGACGCTGCCCGGTGCGGCGCGGCCGCTGGCGCTGGAGGCCAGTTGGTCTGTGCTCAAGGCCGGCGAGCGCCAGCCCGCGTGGACGGCGAGCCAGAGCGGTCGCGGTGAGCAGTGGCTGCATTTTGGCATCGGGCGCGGCCAGATCACGGTGGCTACCGCCCTCGACGACCACTTGAGCAATCGGCATATCGGCGAGAGGGATCATGCCGAGCTGTACTGGTCGCTGCTCAGCCGTTACGATCGATCGCCGCAACCGCAGGTCCTGCTGCTGTCGCGTCTGCAAATGCCGACTCTACTGGAATGGATCTGGGCGAACGCCCGTGCTGCGTGCATCGCTGCGGCGGTGCTGCTCGGCCTGTGGCTGTGGCGCATCGTGCCGCGCTTTGGCAGCACCTTGCCCGATGCGCCGCCGGTACGCCGTGAATTGCGCGAACACCTGGCCGCAGTCGGCCGCTACCAGTGGCGCTCCGGCGCCCTGGCGGCCCTGCTGCTGCCGGCGCGCGAGCACTTCCGCAGCCGTTTGGCGCTGCGCCAGCCAATGATCGCTGTGCTGCCCGCCGCCGCGCAAGCGGCGGCGCTGGCGGCGCTCTGCCAGCGGCCGGCAGTGCGCATCGCCGCTGCCCTCGACGGAGCAGCCGAGACGCCGCACGCTTTCACCGATACCCTGCGCATGCTGCGCAACCTGGAAGGTGACCTCTGAGATTCTCGCCATGAACAACACACCCGCTCGCGTCCTTACGGAAGACAAGCTGCAGCAGGCGCGTCAATTGCTCGATGCGCTGCGCTCCGAACTGGCCAGGGCGGTGATCGGCCAGCGCGCGGTCGTCGACCAGGTGCTGATCGGCCTGCTCGCCGACGCGCATGTGCTGATCGAGGGCGTTCCCGGCCTCGGCAAGACTCTGCTGGTCAAAGCGCTGGCCCGGACTTTCGGCGGCCAGACCGCACGCATCCAGTTCACCCCCGACCTGATGCCCTCCGATGTCGTCGGCCATACGCTTTTCGATGCAGCGACGGCACGTTTCGTGACCCGCCAGGGGCCGGTGTTCACCCATCTGCTGCTTGCCGACGAGATCAACCGGGCACCGGCCAAGACGCAATCGGCGCTGCTCGAAGCGATGCAGGAGAGGCAGGTGACGCTCGACGGCAATACCTCGCCCTTGCCGCGTCCGTTCATGGTCCTGGCGACGCAGAATCCGATCGAGCAGGAAGGCACCTACCCGCTGCCGGAAGCGCAACTCGACCGTTTTCTGCTCAAGATCCGCATCGACTACCCGAGCGAGGACGAGGAAGTGGCACTTACCCGGCAGGTCACGCAAGCGAAGACCGGCGCTGACCTCGACGTCGAGGCCGTGACGACGCTGATCCAGCCGGCAACGGTGGCCGGGCTGCAGCAATGGGCGGCGCACGTCACCCTTGACGAGCGGGTCATCGCCTATGCGGTAGCCATCGTGCGCGCCAGTCGCGAGACGCCGGGCTTGGCCCGCGGCGCCGGCTCGCGTGGCCCGATCGCGCTGGTCCGCGCGGCGCGGGCACGGGCGCTGATCGCCGGGCGGGGATTCGCCACCCCGGACGATATCAAGGCCGTTGCCCTGCCGGCCTTGCGCCACCGGCTGACGCCGGCGGCTGAGGCCGAGATCGACGGGCTCAGCGCCGACGACCTGCTGCGCTCGCTGCTCGAACGCGTCCCGGCGCCGCGCTTCTAAATGCTCCTTCCCGACCGTCGGCTGCTGATCGTCGCTGGCCTGTGGCTGCTTATGGCTCTGGCGGTTGCCGTCGTGCCGGCTCTGCAAGGCCTCTGGCAGGCGGCTGGCGCGACCCTGCTGGGAGTGGCAGTAGCCGACGCGATTGCCGGGCGGCAACGCTGCGGCCGCGTCGCCGTGCGCCGTGAACTCCCGCACACCATGCCCGTCGGCACCTGGCAAACGGTCGGCCTGCACCTCTACAGCGCAAGAGGTGGGGCGACCGGTTGCTTGCACGACGGTCATCCGGCCTCCTTCGTCAGTCAGGGCCTGCCGCTCGACTTTTTCCTCCAGCAGGGGGGCTGGTGGCGTTCCTCGTACCGTCTCCTGGTCAGCGAACGCGGACGGCAGGTGTTCGGCGACCTCACCCTGCGCTGTTCTTCACCGTTGCGTCTTTGGCTGGTGCAGGAGACCGTCGCCGCGCGCGCCGAGGTGCGCGTTTTCCCCAACTTTGCCCGCATCGCGCATTACACGCTGCTGGCGACCGACCACCGCCTGTCGCAGATCGGCATCGTGCAGCGCCGGCGGCGAGGCGCGGGAATGGAATTCCAGCAATTGCGCGACTACCGCCAGGACGACTCACCGCGGCAGATCGACTGGAAAGCGAGCGCGCGCGTCGCTCGTCTGATCGCTCGCGAGTACCAGGATGAACGCGACCAGCAGATCGTCTTGCTGCTCGATTGCAGCGTGCGGATGCGCGCCAGGGACGGTGATCTGTCGCATTTCGACCACACCCTGAACGCCCTGCTGTTGCTGGCCTGGGTCGCCCTGCGGCAGGGCGACGCCGTCGGACTGGCGACCTTCGGCCATCCACGGCCGCGCGTGCTGCCGCCTGCCAAGTCGGTGGCCAGGGTAAATGCGTTGATGAGCGCGGTGTACGATTTGCAGCCGTCGCTGCAGGTGCCCGATTACCTGGCCGCCGGCGAGACGCTGAGCCACCACTTGCGCAAGCGCGCTCTGGTCATCCTGGTCACCAACCTGCGCGACGAGGACGACGACACGCTGCGGCCGGCCGTGACGCAGTTGCGGCGCCGCCACGCGCTGACCGTCGCCAGCCTGCGCGAGCCGGTGCTCGACGAGTTGCTGGCTGCACCGGTTGGCGATTTCGACGCCGCCCTGACCCGAGCGGCCGGCCTCGAATACCTGCAGGCGCGGCGACGGCAGATCACCCGCCTCGGTCACTGCGGCGCGCAGATCCTCGACGTCAGCCCGCGGCAGTTGCCGGTCGCGCTGATCAATCACTATTGGGCCAGAAAGCGCGCGGGCGCGTTATAGTATTTATCGGGAGGAGCTGGCGATCAGTCCGCCGGTGGTGTGGGAGGAGCAGCGCCGGCGGATCGGTGTCACTGGCGAGGAGCCGTAGCCGGCCTGATCGCGGCCGCATTCCACATCATGCGGAGTGGTTACCAGCAATGGCCGTCTGCCGTCTACCGGTCAGTCCGGCATGAACTTCGGCGTTTCGGCCTCAGCGAGCAGTAGCGGGGGAATGCCGGCAGTTCGCCTACGTCCGCTCTGCGGAAGCAGCGGTCAACGGGTGCTATCGGCCCGGAAGATACGGTGGAGAAGTCTGCCGAAAGTAGTCATTGAAGCGGCCTCGGTGTATGCTATCGACTTAGCCTGCGAACTGCCGCTTTTCACGATTTTTTAATGCTGTATAGAATCAGCACACATAGGGCGCAGAGCCTGTTGCGGTAAGGCTTCCAGCGTTCCGAGCGACGCCGAGTTAGGGAGCGGGCGCCGGAGTTATGCAGCAAAACTGCTCCCTATAACAAAGTTGAACTAAACCGCTGGCGCGGTGGTGGGAAGGCCGACCGCCGCGTTGTTGTTTCTGGAGG
>NZ_FLQX01000010.1 GCF_900089955.1 Candidatus Accumulibacter aalborgensis
CGGCAAGGAAGCGATTCCCTATAATTGGACACTTACTGGCCAAGTAGCTCAGTTGGTAGAGCAGCGGACTGAAAATCCGCGTGTCCGTGGTTCGATTCCGCGCTTGGCCACCAGAGTGTTTGAGGAAAAAAATGCACTACCCAGTGTGGTAGGTTTTTTTCTCGGCCATGTCGTCGTGCTGCGGCACATTCACGATCAGATAGCGGGCAGACAACCGCGCAACTGTTTTCGCCCTCGCTCCCTGGAACACGCCGAGCCACCTGATCGCCACGCCTGAACTTTCCGAGCATGCACCTCGCTGACCATGACCTGCAGCGGTTGAACCGTGACGGTCGGCGGCTGCTGAGGGAAGAAGTCGGACGCTGGCTGCTGGAGCGGATGAACAAAGCTGTTCGCGGCGACGATCGGGATCTACTGAATCAGGAGCGCTCGCATCAAACCGGTAGCGATTCTAGCCGTGACCCGCTACGGTCAGCAGCGTCACTAACGGATGCACCACCCGGCGCAACCGGTCGGCCGATACTGTTCTGATTGATTGCCTGTTCATGAACCGCACCCAGCTTCCAACTCGCAGCACCAGCGACGTGGGGAGCAATCCCCATGCTGCCCACCCCACGTCCCTGGTGGCGCTCGCCCGAAGTCTCTGGCGCAACCGCCAGCTCATTGCGCAAATGACGACGCGCGAAGTGGTGGGCCGCTACAAAGGCTCCGCCTTGGGCATGGCCTGGTCATTTTTCAACCCGGTATTCATGCTCCTGGTGTATACCTTCGTTTTCTCGGAGATATTCAAGTCCCGCTGGGGTGGCGTCGGCGCTGACGATAGCAAGACGCAATTCGCGGTACTCCTCTTTGTCGGCATGATCGTGTTGAGCCTGTTCAGCGAGGTCATGAACCGAGCCCCCGGGTTGATTCTGTCGAACGCCAATTACGTCAAGAAGGTGATTTTTCCGATCGAAATACTACCGGTCATTGCGATGGGCGCTGCGCTTTTCCACAGCCTCATCAGCCTTGGCGTGCTCTTGGCGGCCTTTCTGCTTTTCAACGGATACCTGCAATGGACGCTGGTTTTTACTCCGCTTGTGCTGTTGCCACTCGTTATCCTGACCACGGGGCTTTCCTGGATGCTGGCATCGCTGGGGGTGTTTCTGCGCGACGTCGGGCAAACCATCGCCATCGTTACCACCGTTTTGATGTTCCTTTCCCCCGTCTTCTACCCGGTAACCGCCGTACCGGAACAATTTCGCCCTTTCATCATGGCTAACCCGCTGACCTTCGTCATCGAACAGGCGCGCGACGTGCTGATATGGGGAAATTTACCGAACTGGAGCGGATTGGGGATTTACACCCTCACCGCCATTACAGTCGCCTGGTTAGGGTACCTCTGGTTCCAGAAAACCAGAAAAGGCTTCGCCGATGTCCTCTGACGATCAGTCTTGTCGCAAATCACTCTCGGATTGCTAGTGGCGTCCATGTACACACGAGAAGCGCTAAGGGCAGAAGTTGACGCGGATGAGTTGCCACTTGCCGGGCAGGTGGACGCCTCGAAGTGAGCCATTCACCCGCTCCCCACACTTCAGTTCGGACCACCGAGGAATCTGCCACGGTTGCCATTCGCGTTCAGGACGTGAGCAAGCTTTACGAGATGTATGAAACGCCGCGGGACCGCCTCAAGCAGTTTGTTGTCCCGTTGCTTTGTCGAGCTTTACCTCCGCTGAGAAGGCTCTTCTCCTCCGGCATTTCTTCAGTCCCGACTTTTTATAAAGAGTTTTGCGCGCTCAGAAACGTCTCTTTCGAAATTGCAAAGGGTGAAACCGTCGGTATCATTGGCCGCAACGGCTCTGGAAAGTCCACCCTCCTGCAGATTATCTGCGGCACGCTGAGCCCCAGCAGCGGCAGCATTCAAACCAGCGGGCGTATTGCGGCGCTGCTTGAACTTGGATCTGGCTTCAACCCGGAGTTTACCGGGCACGAGAATGTTTATATCAATGCCAAGGTACTCGGCTTGAGCAAGGGCGATGTCGATGCGCGATTTGACGAAATCGTGGCCTTCGCCGATATTGGCGACTTTATTGATCAGCCGGTCAAGACTTATTCCAGCGGGATGTATGTCAGGCTGGCCTTTGCGGTTATCGCTCATGTCGACGCGGACATTTTGATCGTTGATGAAGCGCTGGCGGTTGGCGATATCTTCTTCCAGCAGAAATGCATGCGCTATTTGCGAGATTTTCAGGCGAGAGACGGCACCGTAGTTTTTGTCAGTCATGATACCAGTGCAGTTATCAATTTGTGCGATAGAGCCATTCTCTTGTCGCGAGAGAACGGGATTGTTGTTGGCAAGGCAGACGCGATAGCTCAGATATACATACAGGAACTGTATGCTGAACGTGATCAGTCCGTTCCATTGTCTGGCAAGACGACGGCGACGGACACCGCCGCCAACCGGAGCTCGCTTGACTCCAACGGCGCCTCGGCGGTAACTTGCTACAGATCAGGAGATCTGCCGGCCAACCCAATTCGGATAACCCCTTTTCGCCATGACGCCGACTGTTTTGGCAAGGGAGGCATCAAGATTGTCGATGCCTGGTTCGAGAGCCCGGGCGGGGCGCGAACGTATACTGTCAACGGTGGCGACCCGGTCAGTTTTTGCATCCGAGCGGAGGCTCGCCAAGGCATTGACCATGCCGCCTTCGGACTCATGATAAAAGACCGGCTTGGCCAATACGTCTTTACCGAGAGTACTGACCTCGCGTATCGCAACGGCCCTCCAGCCATAGGACCGGGGGATGTTGTGCTGGCGACGTTCTCATTCCTCATGCCGGTGCTGATCAGTGGCGACTACTCGATGAACGTGGCAGTCGCTGAGGGGATTGGTGATGACCACATACAGCACCACTGGATCAACGATGCGGTGGCATTGCACAGCCTCAAAGGCAGAGTGGTGTTCGGTATCTGCGGACTGCACGACATGAGCATGGAGATCCGCGTGACGGCGGCTCAGCAATCGGAGGCGGGATGACCGTTGTTGCAACGAGATATGGCACGATGATGATTATCGATTCGGATGAGGTGGTGTCGCGTGCCTTGGCGCTGTATGGTGAATGGGCGCAGGATGAGCTGGATCTGCTTGCCCACATCATTAGGCCGGGCATGCGCGTTCTCGATGTGGGGGCTTTTATCGGGACGCACTCGCTGGCGTTTTCCAGGTTTGCCGGCGCAGAGGGCAGGGTTTATTCATTCGAACCGCGCAGGGAGATTTTTGCCGTTCTCGCAGCCAATTTGCTGATCAACGATTGCCATAACGTGACACCGCTGAACATTGGCTTGGCCGACATGAAGCAGACCGCCCACCTGCAATCACTGGACTTGCATCAGATGGTCAATTTTGGCGGGATTCCGCTCAATGCCGATTCCTGCTCGTCCACATCCGATACCTACCCGATGGAGATATCGACCATCGACAACCTGGCGATTGGGACGATAGACGTAATCAAGCTTGACGTCGAGGGGATGGAGCGCCTGGTACTCAATGGTGCCGAAAGCACCATTGCGCGCGATCGTCCCATCGTGTTTTGTGAGTGCAATTCATTGACCGCAGGGTGTGAGCTCCTGGAGTTCGGCGCAGCACGACAATATGCACTGTTGGGATTCCTGGCATCTGCGTTCAACCCGGACAACTTCAATTCTCTTGACTCGAACATATTCGGTTCTGCGAAGGAATTCGCGTTGCTCATGGTTCCCCAAGAGAAATTGGTCACGGTTATGAGTTATGTTGGCACGACCCCTTTGCTGGCCATCGACAGTGTCGAAGATCTCGTCTTGCCACTGCTCCATAAACCACAGTATGCATACGAAGTCCTCACCGGTACGTCGGGCCATGTGTCGCTTGGCATTGAGTTTCCATCGCCAGCCATGGCCGAACGCGACGAGAAAATCTCGGCCCTCATCGGAGCAGCAGGCGAGTACCAACAGCAGATAGCAGCCCGCGAGCGCACAATCGCCGAGCGCGATGAAGTCATTGCATCCGTTAGTCAGGCCTTGGTCGATCGCGATGAATCGATTTCATCTCTTGACCAAGCCGTAGCCGATCGCGATCACGAGATCTCATCCATTGGCCGGGTATTAGGCGAACGCGATGCTCAGGTGCATTCCCTGCAGCAGACTCAAGACGAACTGCGCCGCCAGATCGTGGATTTTCGCTCATCGACGTCATGGCGGATTACGAGGCCGTTGCGATTTCTCTCGCAAGGAGCGCAGCGGTTCAAGCGGCTTATCGTGGTCTGGAGAAACTATAGGTCCAAGCATTCGGGGCTTGGTGGCCTCAGGCGTTTGTTTTTTCGATGCTTCGATGCTACTCGCTCCGGTGGAATGGGCGGTCTGCGTGGTGCCATTTCCCTGCATGAGCGCACCGCCATTGCGGAACCGCTGTCGGCAGAGGTTGCGGCCCAGCAATTTGATGCGTTCGATATTCGGTTTCTCGGCGCACAATTTGCAAACGGATTGATCAGCAGCCCCACGATTATATTTGATCATAACGGCGGTGGTGGCTCCAACACTTATACGCAGGAGTTGCTCAAGTGCATTCGGGAAGACGGCGGCGCGGCCATAAGAGTGTACTGCTTTGAGGCCGCTTGGTTTGTTCGCTGGGTCGATGATGGTGAAGGGATTCTTTTTCAGACATCCTCGCTGGATGAGTTATTCACGACACTCGCCGCGTCACGTAGTCCGAGCATCATTCTGAATTCACTTTATGGTTTTCCGGACATAGGAATGGCGGCTGCAAGGATCATTGAACTGGCCCGTTTGCTGAATTCCACGCTGGAGTTGAAAATGCATGATTTTTACCCTCTGTGCCCTTCGCCTCCTCTTTCAGATTTTGAAGATAAATATTGTGGCGTACCAGAGGATACGCGGGTATGTAAGGAGTGTCTTCCCAGAAATCTGACGTGGTATCATACTTGGTATCCTAGAGCTAATCGTCCAGTCGAGATCGAGGAATGGCGTAAGCCTTTTGCCGAGCTTATCGAGGCAGCCAACTCTGTCACTTTTTTCGACCCGTCGTCAGTTGAAATCGTCCGCAAGGGTTTTCATCTGGACGATGACAAGGTGATGGTCACACCGCACGTGATCAGTTACTTCCAATGTGATCAGCAGGCGAATTTAACCGGGGCGCTTCATATTGGCATTCTGGGGGTGCTGTCCAGGCCCAAGGGTGGGGACATTGTCTCTGCAATGGCTGATTACTTCGAGGCAAACGACATACCCATCCCGATCACGGTGGTCGGGCCAAGCTTCGTGGCCACACCGCCGAGAGTCAGTATTTTTGGCAAGTACGCCCCGAACGATCTCCCCGAAATCATAAGCCGCAAAGGCATCAACGTCTGCCTAATGCCTGCAATCGTTCCAGAGACCTTTAGCTATACGATTTCCGAGGCCATGCGCATGGGACTTCCGGTTGTCGCCTTCGATATTGGTGCGCAAGGCAGGCGAGTCAAGGAATATGTGTGGGGAAGAGTTGTTCCGCTCGGGTCTTCGCCAGAGATAATACTTGCGGCAATTCAGGCGGTTCTCAGAACGGCAAGGGAGGCGAGACCATAATGCTCGTTTACACCTCGGTTACGAAGAGCTATCTCCCCAAGGCGCGAGTCCTTGCGAAGTCAGTCAAGCGTTTTCATCCCGATTGGCTTTTTGTTCTGCTCTATTCCGACAGCCTACCAGTGGGGTTTGATCTTGCGCGTGAGCCGTTCGACGAGGTGCTCACGGTCGAACAACTCGGTTTCCCGAACTGGAAGGCTTGGGCATTCGGTCATGAGGTCGTTGAGCTTTGCACCGCGGTGAAGGGTCCTGCTGCTGAAGTGCTCGCGCAACGCCCGGGTATCGGAAAGATAATGTACCTCGACCCGGACATCAAGGTTTTCAGCTCGCTGTCATCGCTCGAGGCGCTGCTCGATCAACACGAGATCCTGCTGACGCCGCACCTGCTCGATAGAGAGGAGGAGATCGATGCAGTTCGCGACAACGAGATTTCGGCGCTGAAGCATGGCGTCTACAATCTGGGCTTCTTTGCGGCAAGGACCTCTGGCCAGGGGCTCCAGTTCATTCGCTGGTGGGCTGCTCGGCTCCGCCTCTTCTGTCGCGACGATATTCCCGGCGGGTTGTTCACCGACCAGCGCTGGTGCGATCTGGCGCCGGCTTTTTTTAGCCAGCTCGGCATCGTTCGAGATCCGGGTTGCAATGTGGCGACATGGAATATCGCGCATCGCCCCCTTTCCAGGGACGATACCGGTCATTTTCTTGTCAGGGATGTTCCACTACGTTTCTACCATTTCACCAGCTACGACAATGGCGATGGTTTCGGCATGTTGATGCGCTATGCCGCGAGCCAGACCATCGCGCACGAGCTGTGGGATACGTATGGAAAGGAGTTGCGCGCCGAGGGACAGGGGGATTCGCGCTTCCGGGGATGGCATTACGGGCAATTCGACAACGGTGAACCCATCCCGCGTGCTGCGCGGAGGCTCTATGAGGCGAGGCCGGATGTCCAACAGGCTTTTCCGGATCCGTACAGTCTTGCGGCGCCAAGCTTCCTAGAATGGTGGAAGGCCGAGACTGCCGAAGGTAAGCTGAATGCCCCTGACGGTAGCGGTAGCCAGCAGAGAACCGTAGTTGGGCGTTTGATTGAGGGGATTCTCTCACCGAAGCACGGCATACGGGTGGCAAGATCGGCGTTCACGGTGTTCAAACGCGAGGGGGTTTCGGGACTGATTCGGCGCATACGTAACTATTCATGATCTGCACCGAAGACGCTGCACACTGGCTGTTAAGCGATGGCAATTTTGACAGGACACGCGAGCAATCCCGCCGCGAGCAGCGTAGATGAGTGATGCGTCGGAACGACCAGCCTGCGGCGGGTTCACTCGGTGGAGCCGCCTGGCGTGCTACTTGACCATACAGCTCGCTGTGGGCCTGTTGCTCGTTGGCGCCGGCGTCATCTTCGCGGGCAGTATGGTGATTCATGCGCAACAGGACCGGTCTGATTTCCTTCAGGTTTTTTTTCCGGTAGGTGACCAATACAACGAAGAGAACAGTCAACGCTCAGCGTCCTTCGAGAATCCGGAAAGCCGTCTGGAGTTCCCCATGCCCCGCGGACTTGTGGATCGCGTGCGGATTGATCCATCGAATGGTGCGATCCTCACGCTGCTTAGGGGAATTGAGGTGAAACGTCTATTCGGGACGGAGACCTACGAGACCAAGGACTTGCTCGAATATTCGACGCCAATACAGATGATTGGTGGATTCGAGGCATCCCCGGGGGGCTTGCTCGTTCGCTCGACCGGAAACGACCCGGCGTTTGAACTGGATCTCAGGAGATCGCCGCTGCTCTCCCAGGCAGTCAACTTTCTCGTCGTTAACACTATTCTGTCATTCCTTTTGTTCGTTTTTCTCGACAAGAGCTGGCGCAGGGGTGTGCTGGCGGCAATGGCAAGATTGCATTTCGTACTCGTACCGTTGGCGGTAGCACTGGGCATTTCACTGTTGTTCTACCCGGGCTTCATGTCACATGACAGTCTGCATGCGCTGCGCAGTGCAAGAGAAGGTGTCACGGAGTCGGAGTGGCCTCCGATGGTCAGTTATGTTTGGCGGGCAGTCGATCTGGTGTCGGCCAATCCAGCCGCCATGCATTTTTCCCAGGTTTTTCTATTGCTGTTTTCTATCTATTTTATAGTGCTGTCCTTCACCCGACGGGCGGTGGGTGCGGGCGTATTTATGGTTCTATATTTGGGCATTCCGGTTATACTTGGCACGGTAGGAGTTATCTGGAAGGATGTCCTGATGGCCGGTTTTTTTCTGGCCGGCTTCGCGGTTGTCGTGGTCATGTCGCGGCTGGGCCATGGATCCGGATTCATCCCCCTGTTCGCGCTGGCCATCTGCCTGATTTATGTCGCAGTCTGTTCTCGCCACAACGCCATCACTGCCGCAGTGCCGATACTGTTCTATCTTTCCCTGGTTGCCTGTTCACGTCTGAAACCGCGCGGCGCATGGTTTGGTTATGGCGTGTTGTTCTTGTGCTCGGCACTTACGGGCGGGCTCTTTCTGGCCAAGACCGTGCTTGACAAATATTCTCTTCCGGGTCTTGAGAAGATGCGCGATCACACGAGTACTTTCATTGGAACGGTTCGCGTCTTCGATATCGCCGGAGCGAGCCTCTGCACGGGAGCGAACCTGTTTGGCGAGATGGCCCCGGAATGGTCCGTTGTCGACATTGGGAAGTTGTATGATCCACGCCATACCAATCTGTCTCGGGGGTTGTGGGATAGAGTTGGCTCCGATAGGCGAATCGACAGAACATGGCTCAATGTTGCTGCACAGCATCCGCTGTGTTTTCTTCATCACAAGCTACAACTCTCCAAGTATCTTGTTGGCGCCAACGAGGGTGACCAGTTCTTGATTACGCATCCGTCGATTGACGAAAATGAATACGGCTATGTCTTGCCGGCGTCCAGTCTTCGCGATGCTGTCGTCACTTATGTGGTTGAGGCCTCTCAGGTAGTCCTGCTCAGGCCGTGGTTCATCTATATGCTCGCGATCGGCGCCCTTTTCTATATGTGTCGAGTTAGGGCTTTGACTGTCGGCAGTTTGACTCTATTCCTGTCGGGGGGGTTCTATTTCGGCGGGCTTGTGGTTTTCGGGAATGCGGCGGACGCGAGGTTGCTCTTTTATACGACGACAGCCCTGTCAATTTTCGTCTTTATCGCCGTGATGAAATTCATCGAAAGGCTGAGATGAAGGCGGTCATACTCGCTGGCGGGCTCGGGACGCGGATTTCGGAGGAAACCCATCTCAAGCCCAAGCCGATGGTCGAGATTGGTGGCAAGCCGATCCTGTGGCACATCATGAAGATATATTCGGCACACGGGATTAACGAGTTCGTGGTGTGCTGTGGCTACAAGGGTTATGTCATCAAGGAGTACTTCGCCAACTATTTTCTGCACATGTCCGACGTGACTTTTGACATGGAGAATAATCAGATGCAGGTGCATCAGCGTTATGCCGAGCCTTGGAAGGTGACCCTGGTTGACACCGGCGATGACACCATGACAGGCGGGCGTTTGAAGCGGGTAGCCGATTACCTCAGGGACGAAGAGACGTTTTGCCTGAGCTACGGTGATGGGGTGAGTGATATCAATATTACCGAGCTGATCGCTTTCCACAGGAAGCAGAAGCTCAAGGCAACCCTTACAGCGACCGTTCCGCCGGGACGCTTTGGCGCTTTAGACATAAATGAGGGCAAAGTTCGCAGCTTTCGGGAAAAGCCGAAGGGGGACGGTGCAATGATCAACGGGGGATTCTTCGTCCTGTCGCCGAGAGTCCTCGACTACATCGCCGATGACACCACGGTCTGGGAGCGCGGTCCGCTGGAGCGTCTGGCCGGGGAGGGGCATTTGGCAGCCTTTCAGCACCTGGGTTTCTGGCAGCCGATGGATACGCTGCGCGATATGATGTATCTGGATGAGTTGTGGCAGTCAGGCAAGGCTCCCTGGAAGGTCTGGTTGTGAACCGGACGTTCTGGCGGGGCAGGCGTGTCTTTCTGACCGGTCACACGGGTTTCAAGGGAAGCTGGATATCCCTCTGGCTGCAATCGATGGGGGCGCAAGTAGTAGGCTATGCACTCCCTCCGCCCACCAAGCCAAGCTTGTTCGATTCGGCTGACGTGGGCAATGGCATGGTAAGCATCATGGGAAATGTCCTTGATCTGGCCAGACTTCGGTCGGCGGTTGAGGACCACCGGCCTGCGGTCGTTTTCCACATGGCGGCGCAACCGCTCGTGCGCCATTCCTATATCGAACCCGTGGAGACCTACGCGACCAACGTGATGGGCACGGTGCACCTGCTGGAGGCGGTACGCAAAACCAGCGGCGTCAGAGCCGTGGTCAATATCACGACAGACAAGTGCTACGAAAATCGTGAATGGGCTTGGGGCTATCGTGAAAATGAGCCCATGGGAGGATATGACCCGTACAGCAACAGCAAGGGTTGCGCAGAACTGGTCAGCGCCGCTTACCGATCATCGTTCTTCAACCCCAGCAGCCATGCGCAGCACGGCGTTGCCTTGGCGACCGTGCGGGCCGGGAACGTCATCGGCGGGGGCGATTGGGCGCAGGATCGTCTGGTCCCCGACATCCTTGCTGCTTTCGAGCAAGGCAAGCCCGTCCGTATCCGTAACCGCAACGCAGTCCGCCCCTGGCAGCACGTCCTGGAGCCCTTGCGCGGCTATCTCACACTCGCTGAACGCCTGCACGAGCAAGGGCCCTCCTATGGCGAGGGCTGGAATTTTGGCCCCCACGACGAAGACGCCAAATCGGTTGGCTGGGTCGTTCAGCGAATGGCCGGGATGTGGGGCAGCGACGCCAGGTGGCAAATCGACTCGGGCGAGCATCCTCACGAAGCGGCTCACCTCAAGCTCGATGTTTCCAAGGCACGCAGCCGTCTTGATTGGCGTCCCGCACTGACTCTGGATGATTCCTTGAAACTCATTGTCGACTGGGCCAGACTGCGACACGCCGGCGCGAACATCCGCCAACTGACCCTGGAGCAAATCCACGCCTATGAAACATTGACATTGACCAGGAACTAATCTATGCAAAACAGCACTACGCAGGCTATCCGCAAAGAGATTGCCAAACTGGTGGATAAGTACGCTGCTATTGCCATGGCGCCGCAGCCTTTCCAGCCGGGGGTATCTGTCGTGCCTCCTTCAGGCAAGATCATCGGAGCCGAGGAGATCAAGAACATGGTCGAAGCTTCGCTCGATGGTTGGCTGACGGCCGGTCGGTTCAACGACGAATTCGAGCAGCGCCTGGCCTCTTTCCTCGGCGTCGAGCACCTCATCACCGTGAATTCCGGCTCCTCGGCAAATCTGGTGGCTTTCAGCACCCTCACTTCGCCAAGACTTGGCCAGCGAGCCATCAAACCGGGCGACGAAATAATTGGGGTGGCGGCCGGCTTCCCGACAACCGTTAATCCCATCCTGCAATTCGGTGCCGTTCCGGTACTAGTTGACATCGAACTCGGCACCTATAACATTGACGCCAGCAAGGTGGAAGCTGCCATCACCGCCAAGACCCGGGCGATCATGCTGGCTCACACACTGGGCAACCCGTATGATCTCGATGTCATTGTGGCGCTCTGCAAGAAATACAAGCTCTGGCTCATCGAAGACTGCTGCGACGCGCTGGGTTCCAGCTACAATGGTCGGCTAGTCGGTAGCTTTGGCGACATTGGCACCCTGAGCTTTTACCCGGCGCACCACATCACCATGGGCGAAGGCGGCGCGGTGTTTACCAACGATTCCGAGCTCAAGCAAATTGCCGAAAGCTTCCGCGACTGGGGGAGAGACTGTTACTGTGCTCCTGGCAAAGACAACACCTGCGGTCGTCGCTTTTGCCAGAAGCTGGGGACTCTGCCCGAAGGGTACGACCACAAGTACACCTATAGTCACCTCGGCTACAACCTGAAAATCACTGACATGCAGGCTGCATGTGGATTGGCGCAACTGGACAAGGCTCCTGCTTTCATCCAGCGTCGCAAGGACAATTTCGCCTTCCTTAAACAGCGCCTGGCCAGTTGTGAGGAGTTTCTGATACTGCCACATGCCACACCCAATAGCGAGCCCTCGTGGTTCGGATTCCCGGTCACCCTGACCGAAAATTCCCCTGTCAGCCGCCTGGAGTTGCTTCAGTATCTTGACCAGGAAAAAGTGGGTACCCGCCTGTTGTTCGCCGGCAATCTGACCCGACAGCCGTACATGATCGGCCGCAATTACCGGGTCAGCGGAGATCTGACGAACACAGAAACGGTGATGAACCACACTTTCTGGATCGGTGTGCAGCCGGCGCTGACCGACGAAATGCTGGAGTTTGCCGCCGGCAGGATCGAGGCGTTCTTGGGGGTGAATTTTTAGGGAGCACCTGTGATGTCTGGCAAAGCCTTTGAAGCCAAAACACTTCGCAAGACAGTCCTTGACATGGCCTATGCGGGCTCGACCGTTCATATCGGGTGCGCCTTTTCGATCATCGAACTCCTGGCGGTCTTGTACCGAAATCACCTTCGCTATCCTGACGACAATCCCCTTGCCGTCGGTCGCGATTATCTGGTGCTCAGCAAAGGTCATGGTGTCATGGCGCAGTACGCGTGCATGCGCGAACTGGGATGGCTTGAGGATGCGGTATTCGCACGTTACTTTTCAGATGGCAGCGATCTGAAAGGCTTGTCCGATTCCCGCATCCCCGGCCTGGAGGTAACCTCAGGCTCACTGGGACACGGCTTCTCGGTGGGCGTAGGTTTGGCGATGGGCGCCAAGTTACGCCACACCGACCAGAGAACCTACGCTCTGGTCGGCGATGGCGAGATAAATGAAGGCCCTATCTGGGAGGGAGCACTCTTTGCGGCGCACCATCAGCTCAGGAATTTCATGGTCATCATTGACCAGAACGGCTTTCAGGCAATGGGGCGCACGGAAGAAGTGCTCAGACTTGGTTCAGTCCAATCGAAATTCGAAAGCTTCGGCTTCGAGGCGCTCACCGTTGACGGCCATGACGAGGCGGCCATCGACTGCGCTATCACCCAGCTCTGGGAAAGTGATTGCCGAGCGCCGAAAGCACTCATCGCCAAGACCGTCAAGGGCAAGGGTGTGCACTTCATGGAGCACAACAATACTTGGCACTATACGCGGCTTGATCCCACCACCTACGCACAGGCTTTGTTCGAAGTGACTGGAAGCACGCAATGAGGGCCGCTTTTTCACGAGAACTGGTTCGCCTGGGCCAGACCGACACCAATATGTTGCTCCTGACGGGCGATCATGGCTACGCCTTGTTCGACGACTTTCGTAAAGAGTGTCCAGCTCAGTACATCAACGCCGGCATCGCCGAACAGAACATGGTGGGAATGGCTGCCGGTCTGGCGCGGGCGGGCTTTCGGCCGGTAGTTTATGGCTTGAGTGCCTTCGTCCCCGTTCGGGTCCTCGAACAGATAAAACTCGACGTCGCCCATGACAATTTGCCGGTGATTTTCGTCGGTGATGGCGCGGGTTTTGTCTACAGCCATCTCGGAACAAGCCACCAATCGACGGAAGATATTGCCTGTTCGCGATCGATCCCGAATCTATCGGTCTATTCTCCCGCCGACCGTTTCGAATTGGCTGTCTGCATGGAGGCGGCCTATCGCTCACAGTCCGCTGTCTATTTGAGAATGGGAAAGTGCGACCTTGGCGACGTGCATGTGGCCGCACCGCCGGCCAGCGTCGGCGGGATGCTGGAGGTCAAGTGCGGTACGGCTGGGGATGTCACGTTCATTGCCACAGGGTCTTTGGTCAGTACGGCGATCGCTATCGCCGACGACGGCTATTCCAACGCGTCCGTTTGGAGTGCACCATTCATCAAACCGATTGATGAAAAGCAGGTCACTTCCATCTGTGAAAGGAGTCAGGTCGTCGTTGTCCTTGAGGAACACTCGGTCCTCGGCGGCCTGGGGTCCGTCATTGCCGAAATCGCATCGGAGTTCGCGCCTGTTCGGATACTGAGAATTGGTGTTCGTGACCGTTTCTCGCATCACTGTGGCAGCTATGAGTATTTGCGGAAAGAACACGGTCTCGATCGTCTGGCCATCGCCGAACGTATTCGTTATTTTCTCGCCGGATTATAGGCCATGCGCATATCCGTCCTTGGCGCGACCAGCCAGATTGCCAAGGATCTGGTGCTGTCCTTCGCTGCGCAAAGTGACCACGAGTTGCTGCTCTTCGCGCGACGTCCGGCTGCCGTGACACAGTGGCTGCAGGCTGCGGATTTGTCCGGCCGCTATGCCGTCGCCGATTTCTGTGCCTTCGGTGAGGGCGAGCGTTTCGACATCATCCTGAATTTCGTCGGCGCAGGAAATCCGGCCCAGATCGCCGCGCTGGGCGCCTCGATTTTCGACGTCACGTTGGACTACGACCGGATCGCTCTCGACTACTTGCGTACCAATTCCCGGTGTCGATACGTGTTTCTTAGCAGCGGCGCCGCTTATGGCGCAAGTTTTGACCAGCCGGCCGACGCGAGTACTGCGGCGGTAGTTCCAATCAATAGCCTCCAGCCGCAGGATTGGTATGCGGTCGCCAAGCTGCATGCTGAATGTCGCCATCGCTCGCTGCAACACTTACAGATTATTGATGTTCGCGTTTTCAACTATTTCAGTCACACCCTGGATATGTCTTCGGGATCCCTGATGACGGATATCGTGCGCGCCATTCGGAGCCAGACCCTGTTGCAGACGTCGCGCGACTACATTGTGCGCGACTACGTGCATCCGTCTGATTTTTATCAACTGGTCGACGCATTGCTGGCCGCACCTCCAGCCAACACGGCGGTCGATTGCTACAGCAAGGAACCGATCGACAAACCGCGGATCCTTGCTGCCATGCAGCAGAAGTTTGGGTTACATTACGCGATTGGTGACCACGCCGGCGGTCCAAATCCAACGGGCCGCAAGCCTCATTACTATTCGCTCAACCGGCGTGCTGCTGACTTTGGCTATCTACCGACACTGACATCCTTGCAGGGGCTCACGATGGAGATGGCTCTTCTGTCACGGAGGCCATCCCTGGAGGGGGGCCAGAGTTGAAAAGCCAGTCTCAAAGCTGCAGCCTGTCTGAACCGAGAATATTAAGATTTCTCAGCACTGGAGTCCTGAATACTGTTTTTGGCTATGGCGCATATGCACTCCTGGTATTTTTTGAGACGCCTTACCTGACGGCACTCTTGATCGCCACCGTGGCGGGGGTCATCTTCAATTACTACACTTTTGGAAGGATCGTCTTCAATGGTTCCGGCGGGCGCCTTGTTTTTCTGAAATTCGTTACAGCCTATGGGGCAAGTTACATCGTTAATGCGGCTCTGCTTGCGTTTCTGACCAAGCATCTTTTTTTTAGCCCTTATCTGGCACAGATTATATGCGTACCGTTATGCGTAGTTATTAGTTGGATGCTGATGAGTTATTGGGTATACAAAAAATGACCAACCGGGTGCTGGAGAAAAAGCTGATCAGTATAGTAACCCCTTGCTATAACGAAGTGGAGAACATCGACGAGTTGCATCAGCGCATTGCTGATGTCATGGAAACGGTTTGCTACAATTACGAACACATCTTCATTGACAATTCCTCGACAGACGGTTCGGTCAACAAGATCAAGGGGCTGGCAGCACGCGACAAACGAGTTAAACTGATCGTCAATGCGCGCAATTTTGGGCATATCAAGTCGCCCTATTACGGCATTCTTCAGTCGCGTGGTGACGCCTGCATTCTAATCGCTTCGGACCTGCAGGATCCACCAGAAATGATGCTCGAGTTCATCAAACAATGGGAGGCTGGCTACAAGACCGTGCTTGCAGTCAAGCCGCAAAGCGAAGAATCGTCGATCATGTTCATGCTTCGCAAGGCATATTACCGTTTTATCAGCAGGATATCCGAGGTTCCACTGGTACAGAATGCTACCGGCGCCGGCCTCTTCGACCGTGTGGTGGTCGATATACTGCGTAGCATCCACGATTCCTACCCGTATTTTCGTGGACTGTTGTGCGAGATTGGCTTCCCAATTGCCTTGGTGCCATTCAAGCAGCCGAGACGGCAGCGGGGCATCACGAAGAACAATTTCTATACGCTGTATGATATTGCCATGCTTGGGATCACGAACCATTCCAAGCTGCCGTTACGTCTGATGGCCATGAGCGGCTTCCTGCTTTCTCTGCTGAGCCTGCTCGTGGCGCTTGCTTTTCTGATCGCCAAACTCGCTTATTGGGATTCATTTCAATTGGGCACCGCTCCCATGCTGATCGGGATATTTTTCTTTGGTGCCATGCAAACCTTTTTTATCGGCGTGATTGGTGAGTATATAGCGTCTATTCATACGCAGGTACGCAACATGCCCCTGGTAGTTGAGATCGAACGCGTTAATTTTGACTGAAGTCAGCGATGTCCTTGGCCAGCAAGTTTGTGGCGCCATTTGGTGGCGCATGCAGCGAACGCGCATGCGAATCATTGCAAACCGGCAAGCGGGCTGGCGACATTCGCGCCGGTTATGAAAAATGAAAATCCCGTGAGTGCGCCACATTCAACCGAACCCCGGCACAGTTCAGGGCTGAAGGCGACGGTGGTTGTCGTCAACTGGAACGGAGGGGCGTTTCTGGAGCGATGCCTGACGGCCTTGATGGCGCAGACGGTCAATCCGCACGAGATCATCCTGCTGGACAATGGCAGTTCGGACGGGTCGGTTGAGATCGTACGACGCTTCCCGTCGGTGCGGGTGATGGCGCTCGATCAGAACACGGGCTTTGCTCGCGGCAACAATCTGGCGAGCGATGCGGCGCTACAGGAGTCGGAATGGATAGCACTCATCAACCCCGATGCGTTCGCAGAACCGCGCTGGCTGGAAGCGCTATTGGCGGCAGCGGAATCGCATGCGGGATTCGACGTGTTTGGCAGCAAGCTGGTCAACGCGTCCAACCCTAGCATCCTCGATGGGGCGGGCGATGCCTACCACGCAAGCGGGCTGGTTTGGCGTGTGGGGCACGGTACACTCGCGCCCACGTCCTCGGCGTGCGAGCACGAAGTATTCTCACCCTGCGCGGCCGCAGCACTCTATCGTCGGGATGCCTTGAGAAAAATAGGAGGATTTGACGAGGACTATTTCTGCTACGTCGAAGACGTCGACCTCGGTTTTCGCTTGCGTCTCGCGGGATATCGCTGTCTTTACGTGCCTCAGTCGGTGGCCCATCATGTGGGCTCAGGGACGACGGGCGGGCAACACAGCGATTTCGCCGTCTATCATGGACATCGCAATCTGGTGTGGACTTTCGTGAAGAATATGCCCGGCTTTCTGCTCTGGCTGCTCTTGCCTTTGCATGTCTTGCTGAATCTGGCAAGCATCATCTGGTTCGCGTCGCTGGGGCGCGGTGGCGTGATCCTGCGGGCGAAGCGCGATGCCTTGCTGGGTTTGCCGAAGACGTGGCGCAAGCGTCAGTATATTCAGGAAACACGTGTGGCGTCGATCGGTGAGATCTGGCGACAGTTGGACAAACGGATACTCACCACCAGACTGAGTAGAAGAGCACCATGAGCGCCGTCATCTCGGCGGTCATCGTCAATTACAACGCGGGTGAATTGCTGCGTTCGTGTGTCGAGTCGTTTCGGGACTGCCCGCTGGAGAGCGAAGTCATCGTTGTGGATAACGCGTCGACTGATGGCAGCCTGGATCACTTGCGCGGCGTTCCCGGCGTAAAGATAATCAGGAATTCAGCCAATGTCGGCTTCGCTGCAGCCTGTAACTGTGGGGCGCGAGTGGCCACTGCCGAGTTCCTGCTCTTCCTCAACCCGGACTGTTCATTCCGGTCGGATGCGCTGGTCAGTCTATTGGCGGCGATGCGGGACCGGGAGCGCGTCGGCATGGCGGGAGGCTTCCTTGCTCATTTGGACGGGAGCGAGCAAGCGGGCGGGCGCCGAGCGGTGCCCACACCCTGGCGTTCGTTTGTGCGCGCATTTGGCCTGACTCGTTTTTCGGCGCGTTGGCCGCATCTTTTTTTTGATTTTCACTTGCATACGCAGCCGTTGCCGGATCACGCCGTAGAGGTGGAGGCGATTTCGGGTGCCTGCATGCTCGTCAGGCGGAAAGCGATGGAGGACGTCGGAGAATGGGACGAGGGCTATTTCTTGCATTGCGAGGATCTGGACTGGTGCATGCGCTTCCGCCAGAACGGGTGGCGGATCCTGTTCGTTCCATCGGCGCGATTCACTCATGCCTTGGGGGTTTGTGGCAGAAGTCGGCCGATCTTTGTCGAGTGGCACAAGCACAAGGGGATGATGCGATTTTTCAACAAGTTTTTTCGGCGCCAGTATCCGGGGGTTCTGATGGGATTGGTTGCGCTAGGCGTGTGGCTGCGATTTCTTCTGGTGGCAATTTACTATACAGGCAGGCGTGCGGGGCGCGCTTTGGGGCTCATGCGTGGCTGATGTCGAGATCAGGCACCCGGTCGCTGTCATCGGTGCATCGAGCTTGGTGGGGGAAGCCTTGCTGTTCCTGTTGCAGCAATCACCCTGGCCGGCCGCGGCCTTCTCGCGATCGGCAGCGGCTCACGCGGGCAGTCCTGTGGACTGGAGGCAATTGCCTGTCTCAGGCGGGCTTTCTGGTCGGGACACAGTCCCGGGGAGCGATGACAAGCTTCCCCTGTGGATTTGCGTGGCGCCGATCTGGGTTTTGCCCGAACACTTCGCGTTGCTCGATGCGCATGGTGCGCGACGTGTGGTCGCACTGTCTTCGACCAGTCGTTTCACCAAGAGCGGCTCCTCCGATTCGCAGGAACAGTCCGTCGCCGAGCGCTTGGCGGAAGCCGAGGCGCGCTTGCAGGCCTGGGCGGAAGCGCGTGGCGTCGAATGGGTAGTCCTGCGGCCGACGCTGATTTATGGCCTGGGCCGGGACAAGAACATTGTCGAGATTGCCCGCTGTATCAGACGCTTCGGGTTCTTCCCGGTGTTCGGAAGGGCTGATGGCTTGCGCCAGCCCATCCACGCGCAGGACGTTGCTGGCGCGTGTCTGGCAGCCTTGCAAGCGGTCGATGTGGCCAACAGGGCCTATAATATTTCCGGCGGCGAAACGCTTCCTTATCGCGAGATGGTCGTTCGCGTCTTTGCGGCGCTTGGCTGTCCGCCGCGCCTGCTCGCTGTTCCACTGCCAGCTTTCCGCGTCGCCGTTTCCCTGCTGCACTGTCTGCCGCGCTACCGACACTGGTCTTCCGCCATGGCCGAGCGCATGAACCAGGACCTGGTTTTCGATCACCATGATGCGCAACGGGATTTTGCTTTCGAGCCGAGGGCATTCGTGCTGTCGCAGGAGGACGTCGCATGATCACCGCTTGCCGGCGTAGAGTGGCCCGATGACTCCCAGGCGTTTCCCCGAGAGCGTCTCCCGACACCTGGTGCTCATGACGCGATCGCTCAAACAGACGCTGATGCTGATGGCCGATGTCGCGCTGCTCATTTTTGCCGTTTGGGTAGCTTACGCGCTGCGCCTTGGCGAATGGTTCGTCCCGAATCGTTCGCAAATGCTGTTGATGGTCGTTGCGCCCGTTCTGGCGATGCCGATTTTTCTCAAGATGGGGCTGTACCGCTCGGTGATCCGTTACCTCGGTGAACAAGCCCTGTGGTCGGTGCTCAAGGGCATGTCGCTGGCGGCGCTGCTGTGGGCTGCTCTGGCTTTCATGACCCAAATGACCGGGCTGGAGGGCGTACCCCGGGCGGTGCCGCTGCTCTACTGGCTGGTCGGTATTTTGCTGGTCGGCGGGTCGCGCTTTGCCGCGCGCTGGCTGCTCTGGTTGCCGGTGCGCGGCCGTTTTGCCGGCAGGCAGGTGCTGATCTACGGTGCGGGCGAGGCCGGTCGGCAACTCGCGGCCTTGCTGAGACGCGGACGGGACCTTTTTCCGGCGGGCTTCCTCGACGACGACGCGGCGCTGCACGGGAAAGATGTGGGCGGGTTGCGTGTCTATCCGCCTGAGCACTTGCCGATCCTGATTGAACGCTTCGACATCCATGATGTGATCGTCACCCTGCCTAGCGCCTCGGGTGCCCGCCGACGCGAGGTGGTGGCCTTTCTTGAACACCAACCGGTGCGCGTGCGCATCCTGCCCGCCCTGACCGATATTGCCAACGGCCGGCTGTTGGTGAACATGGTCCGCGAGGTAGACGTGGGGGACCTGCTCGGGCGTGACCCCGTGGCAGGCGACCCGGCCCTGCTCGGGCGGTGTATCACCGGCAGGAGTGTGCTGGTAACCGGCGCGGGCGGTTCGATAGGCTCGGAACTGTGCCGGCAGATCACTGCCCTTGGGCCCGCTCGTCTGGTGCTGCTCGAAGCGAACGAGCACCCGCTGTACCAGATCGACAGGGTATTGAGCCCCTTGGCGGCGTGCGAGGTCATTCCCTGCCTCGGCTCGGTGGGCGACGCCAGCCTGGTGTCGCGTCTATTGGCGGAGCACCGGGTTGACACGATCTACCACGCAGCAGCGCACAAACATGTGCCACTGGTCGAAGCCAATGTGGTTGAGGGGGCGCGCAACAACATTCTGGGTACCTTGACCCTGGCTCAGGCGGCATTCGCTGCCGGCGTCGAGACCTTCGTCCTGATCTCCACCGACAAGGCGGTCCGGCCAACCAACATCATGGGAGCGACCAAGCGCTGGGCCGAACTGATCGTCCAGAGTCTCGCCCGACAGGCCAGCACGCAAGCCACTGGCCAGCGATTCTGTGCCGTGCGTTTCGGCAATGTCCTGGGATCTTCCGGCTCGGTCATTCCGCTGTTCAAGGACCAGATCGCGCAGGGTGGCCCGGTGACCGTAACCCATAGCGAAGTGACGCGTTATTTCATGTCGATCCATGAAGCGGTCGAGTTGGTGATCCAGGCCGGGAGTCTCGCCTGCGGAGGCGAAGTCTTCCTGCTCGACATGGGCGAGCCGGTGAAGATCCTTGACCTCGCGCGCAACGTGATCCGCCTGGCAGGGCACACGGTACAAGACGAAGCCAACCCGCATGGCGACATTGAAATCACCATTACCGGTCTGCGACCGGGCGAGAAACTCTATGAGGAACTGCTGATCGCCAGCAGCAATGCCGAAGGTACGCCGCACCCCAAGATCATGAAGGCCGACGAACCGCATCTGGATGGACAGCTCTTGGCGAGTCTGATCGAACAGTTGAGCAGGGCGCTTGAAGCGCGGGATGAGGCGACCGTACGGGCGCTGCTGATGTCAGTCGTGTCGGCTGATCGGTAATTGCCCCGCCTCATTCGTCGTCGGTGCGAAGAGTTGTCGTTGATCACACAGCACCCTTGACAACAGGGAATTGACTCCGGCAGCGGCGCCAAGGATACTTCGTCTGCGTCGTTGAAACGCCTATCCCCATGTTTCATTTTCTTAACGCAGTGGCCCAAGGGATCTCTGTCGAGGAGTCGTGTGACAGCCAAAACGGAGACACCATGCCATTTTCGATCCTGCTTCCAGACTTTTTAAATAGCAACTCACTGTCGAGGAAATCATGCCCAAACTGTTCATCGAAGATCTCGCCCTCGAAGGCAAACGCGCCCTGATTCGTGTTGATTTCAATGTCCCACAGGACAAGGTGACCGGCGCCATCACCAACACCAAGCGTATCGAGGCCGCCTTGCCGACGATCAAGTCGGCTCTGGAGAAAGGTGCTGCGGTCATCTTGATGTCGCATCTCGGCCGTCCAGACGGGAAGGTCATTCCGCAATACAGCCTCGCCCCGGTGGCCACCGCGCTCGAAGGTTTGCTCGGGCGGCCGGTGAAGTTCCTTTCCGATTGCGTCGGTCCCGAAGTCGAAGCCGCTTGTGCCCAGATCAAGCCCGGCGAGGTCATCCTGCTTGAAAACCTCCGTTTCCACATCGAGGAAGAGGGCAAAGCCAGTGTCACCAACGCCGACGGTTCGGTGACCAAGATCAAGGCCAGCCCGGAAGACGTGAAAGCTTTCCGCGCTTCGCTCACCCGGCTGGCCGACGTGTACATCAACGATGCCTTTGGCACCGCGCACCGCGACCACTCGTCAATGACCGGCGTCCAGTTGCCCGAGCGTGCCGCTGGCTACCTGATGAACAAGGAACTGGCAGCCTTCTCGGCCGTTCTCGAGTCGCCGCAACGGCCGCTGCTGGCGATTCTCGGCGGCGCCAAGGTTGCCGACAAGATTCAGTTGATCAACAATCTGCTCGACAAGGCTGACCAGATCATCATCGGTGGCGGGATGGCCTTCACCTTCAAGAAAGTCATCTCGGGAATGCCGATCGGCAACTCGCTGTTCGACGAAGAGGGCGCCAAGCTGGTGCCGGGTCTGATGGCCAAGGCCAAAGAGAAGGGCAAGGAGATTCTGCTGCCCGTCGACTTCGTCATTGCCGACAAGTTTGACGCCGCAGCCAACACCGGCAGCGCCAACGATGTCGACGGCGTTCCCGATGGCTGGCTGGGGCTCGATTGTGGTCCCGAGTCGACGAAGATGTTCACCGCTGCCATCCTGAAAGCCAAAACGATCATCTGGAACGGTCCGGCGGGCGTTTTCGAGTTCGAAAAATTTGCAGCCGGCACAAAGGCGATGGCCGATGCAGTCGTCCAGGCCACCGCCGCCGGTGCGATTACGGTGATCGGTGGCGGGGACACCGCTACCGCCGCCAAGAAGTACGGCGCTGACAAGAAAGTCACGCACAGCTCAACGGGCGGCGGCGCTTCCCTCGAGTACCTCGAAGGAAAAATCCTGCCAGGCGTCGCGGCTCTTTCCGAGAAATAGGCCGACGGGCCCCGGCGATGATGCCGGGGCGAACCCGCTCGCCAAGTCATGCATTACCACATTGAGGAATACCATGCGCAAAATCGTTATCGCCGGCAACTGGAAAATGAACAAGACCGTTGCCGAATCAGTAAAGCTCGCCACCGACGTGGTGGCCGCAGCCAGGGACATCAAGAACGTTGTCGTCGCCATCGCGCCGACCTGCCTCGCTCTGGCCAAGGTTGCCGAAGTGGTCAAGGGAACGAATGTCAAGCTCGCGGCGCAGGATGTGCACTGGGAAAACCAGGGCGCTTTCACGGGCAAAGTCAGCGCCGACATGCTCAAGGAAATCGGCGTCGATTTCGTCATCATTGGCCACTCCGAGCAGCGGACCTACTTCGGCGAGACCGATCAAACGGTCAACAAGAAGGTCAAGAAAGTCCTGTCGCTGGACATGGGACCGATCGTCTGCATCGGTGAAACGCTCGCCGAGCGCAAGGGTGGCCAGCTCGAAACGGTGCTCACGACACAGGTAAATGGCGCTTACGACGGGCTTTCCGCCGACGACGCCCTGCGCACCGTCGTCGCTTACGAACCGGTCTGGGCGATCGGCACCGGCGTCACCGCGACCGACGAAGAAGCACAGCAAGCACATGCCTTTGTCCGTGGCCTGCTGGCCAATTTGTACGGCGACAGCGTCGCCCAGTCGATCAGCATCCAGTACGGCGGATCGATGAAACCGGAAAATGCGGCGGGGCTGCTGGCGCAGAAGGATATTGACGGTGGTTTGATCGGTGGCGCCGCGCTCAAGGCCGATAGCTTCCTGGGCATCGTCACACCGGGTGAGTCGGTCAGCAAGTAGGAACAGATGTTCCCGGCGCGGGGCTTCACGGCGTGGCCCCGCGCGGTGGCGAGCAAATTCGGTGCCGGTGGCGATCATGTCGACGGTGACGGCAATGCGCGGGTTGTAATCGTTGCGAAAGCTGGACAGGATGCTGTCGGTATCTTCTTCAGCGCGGTAGGTCACCTTTTTGCAGAAGGCGTTCCCGTGGCCGTTGACCTCGCGCAAGAGGTTGATGAAGTCAAATAACGAAGCTGCGTTTTTTCTTCACTCCATTTCAGATTGGCGGTAGCGTAGCGCTCAGTCTGACTCTCGACGACGGTGATGTTTTCACCTGCGCTGTCTTTCTTGGCCTCAATGACACCCACGGCATTGCGATTGACGAACAGCGCGTAATCCGCCGGACCGGTGTCGGTCGGGTATTCACGAACCGCGGCGCCGACTGCTGCGCCGAGGTTGAGCTGCTTCATGTCATGAATGGCCCAGCCTACCTGAGCAAGCTTGTCGTCGATCTTTAGGTGGGCTTGTTCTTCCGGCGACATGCCGGGCTTCAATCACAGTAGCGAACAGGACTCGCCAATCATTCGGCAAGCTGAATACGGGCACGAAGATCGCCCTATGCATCCTGTGGCCCCCCCATTTGGCGGTCGAACGACTGCCGAACCAGCCCCATGACGTAAGGCAGGTCTTCCTTGGTGGGAAGGCGTACTTCAACATCGCCATTGCCCCAGCGACCGAGATTGGTTACATCGAGACAAATCCCGTTGGGGTCGTCGATCTCATGGAAGGGCATGTTGATCGCGAGACGCAAGCGTTTTGCTTGCGGGACGACATCAACGAAATTCGTTTCGGCCTTGTAGGCAACGTACAACTTCAAGAACTCTTCGCTGACACAGGGATCGAGCGCGACGACGGCTTCACGGAATAGATCAAACAACTCCCGCATCGGACCGGAAACGAGGAAAGGATGATCGTCAATGCTGTACTGCTGACCAGCCTTTACCGCAGCGGGGCGATAGGCATCAAACACGTCTGGCGGTAGCTGCGGCACTGACCACACCTTCGCGGCCTCCAGCGCCAAGCGGTCGGCACGGGCCTTGATGGCATCTTCGTTCCAAGTGCTTACTTTTCCGAGACCGAGGTTGAGCTTCAGCGGACTATGCGCGAACCCTATCTGGTTGCCGTCCTTGTCAATGACCTGATCGCGCTTGTAGGCGAACGGGAAATCTCGGTACTCGCTGTTATATCCGGTCAGCGTCAGGTTGCCCAAGGTATGTAGCCACCTTTGCTGAAGGTGTTGCCACTCCGGTCCAAGCTCGGCTTGCCATTCTTTGGACAGCGATTCGCTCTGCGGAAGAATGTGCTCGATGGTATAGTTTTCGACGTCGACGCGCTCTTTCTTGCCGTGGTTCTCCAAGCGGCGCAGCCAGTAGCTGCGGCTACGGAAGTTGTAGAGGTCACGCAGTTTGATGTCGCGCTGAAATTCCTCGTCGTTGGGGAAGCGCCGGTAGGACGGCAGTAACAAGAAGGCTGCCTTTACGCTTTCGAGGTAGCGATCTTTTTTCAGAGTCCGCGAAAGGCCAGCAAACGTTTTGTTCAGCGAATTGGTGGGGATCGCGCAAATGGCGCGCCTGAAGACGTAGCTTTCCACCAGTCGGACAATCTGCACCAATTCGGCGGCGGTAAGACGGTCGTGCTTGAAGTCGTTGTAGGCGTCGAGCAGGAAGGGATAGGAAACCTCAACCTTCAGTTCTCGAAGGTCATGGAATGCTTGCTTCAACGACGAATCGGGTTCCGAGCCCAGCGCGATGGCGCAATAGTAGGTCGCATACGAGTGAATATCGGCGACGAGATCCCGCGTATCGCCCTTGAGGGATCGTGCGTAGGCTTTGAACGCTGTATAGACGTCGCGCACATTGGGGATTTCACCCGTCTTGGCCGTCAGGTAGTGGCGCATGAAGGCATCGAAATGAATGGCGTAGGCAGCTTGCCCAAAACCCTTCTCCATCGGTCGCCAGTAGCTCTTGTACAGGTCGCCCTGAAGCTTGGGCTCCAAACCCATGAGAATGAAGTTGCGGATGAGGTCGGCCTGACTCAGCTCAAGGCCGGTCGAGTTCATGCTCTCGAAAATCAGCTGCGGGTTGTCTTGCGAGCGGTCAAGCGAGACATCAACAATGACCAGCTTGGCGAGGCCTTGGCAGATCGCTCCCAGCTCATTTTCGTGCTGCCCGATCAACTGTTGGAACAGCGCGTAGTTCTCGTTGATCCGTGTGCTGCGCTCGGCCGGCATTGGCGAACCTTGAAGAATCGCGAGCAAAGTTTCCTTGTCGGTTTCAGACAGCAGCAACTTGAAATGACGCTCGCCTTCTTCGTCGGGATTCAGAAGGTAATAGTTGCGCAGCTTCTTGGCAGAGAAGGTTTCCAGCAACTCACCGACGCCCTTCATCTCGAAATGCTTGGCGAGTGCGGCGACAAGGAGTGTCGACGTGGTTAGCCGTTGCTGGCCGTCGATAACCAAGAGCGCTTCTTGCTGAATAACGTTTGAGAGGCCGCGCTCTACATAGACGATTGACCCGATGAAATGCGCGGTGACCTTCTCAAGACGACCGGCACGTAATAGGTCCGTCCATAGCTGCCGGCACTGCTCTTCGGTCCAGGAGTAATTGCGCTGATAAATCGGGATGACGAACTGAGGCGATTTCTTCAAGAATTTGAGCAGGTTTGCTTCAGTCGCTTTCACGTATCCCCCTTGTGGCTTTCTTCTTGAACACTTCTTCAAGATGGTACCATGTCTTTGGTCTATCGTCCCCAGTGCCCTTCAAAGTCGAAGGAAAGCTGCCGCTGATGCCTGATGGCGAGGAGTAAATAGTTCCGCCAAGCAGCGCGTAGAGCAGCAGGCAATCCTTGAGGACGTATTCGCGCAGGGCGTCCATGTCCTGCGTCAGTGCCGACAACTTGTAACCGTTCACACCCCCTCAAGAATTCACGCCACAGCGCCAAGTTCTATGTCATAATGCGT
>NZ_FLQX01000011.1 GCF_900089955.1 Candidatus Accumulibacter aalborgensis
AAGCGCTGCGCTCCGCACCAACCTGCTCGGTACGTGTGGTAGGGGGGCTAAACGCTTACCTTCCAAGGGTACGAGATTTCGGGGGTCCTGCCACTCTCCCGCAAGACTTTCACCAAGCCCAGCACCGGGCCTTGGCCGGAATGATGATCAAGGCCGGTTTTTTCATGGGCATGGCAATCCTGGTTAATGAGACGCCCAACGTTTGACATAACCGGCGCTGCGCGGCTTCATCGCGCAGCGTCCGGTGGAATGATGGGTTGGGCGTCGCGTCACAACTTTCCTGCAATTTCGCGAAGCTCGTGCATGAACTGCAGAAAGTGACGAAGTAGCTGATGATCTTCCGGCGTAATACCGTCCGGGTCAAAGTGCATCACGTCGTTGCGAATTCGCCGCACATTGTCTAGTTCCCGGACGAACACCTTTCGGTCCACCGTGAGCCCCGTCTTCTCCCAGTTGGCGGGGTTCTCAAGCAAACGAATGTACTCGCCGAGAGTGAGGTCGGCCACACTTTCTATGATTCTCTCAGGATCCGCCGTATCTTTTGCTGAGGCGAGCTCGTCAGCGGTGAACTTGCCATCAATTACTAGACGGACATGGTTCTCAATTTCCGAGAGCAAGAGGAATGGTTCTGAGAGTTGTTGAAATTGAGCACTAAGATCGGCAGTAGTGACAATGCCCGTGATCGTCTTGTCGTCGCCGCGGACCAGAACATAGGAGTGTTCGATGATGTGCCCGATAACTCGAAAGAGCGAATCAGTGGACAGGACTTCGTAATGTTCCTTCATGCACTCTCGGACCGCGTTAATCGGTTGCTTCCGAAGCGCTAGCCGAGAACCTATGCTCTCCCAGCTAACGATTCCTTTGACATCGCGGTCATTAGTCATCACCGGCAATTGCGAATAGTCATGCCTTAGCATCAAAGTGACTGCTTCCGCTAGGCAGCAATCTGGGACAACACTGAGCGGCCTAATGTTTGCAGAGCCCAATCGGCCAACTCGAAAGGCAGGGTCGGCCGAGGCGCCAACAATAAGTGGTGAAGACTCCACTAGCTGAGTGTCGAGGGGACCTTCCCCGATCGGCGGACTCTCCTGAATTGGCTGATCGGTGGCCGCCTCTGTTGCGGGCGGCTCCACTAACGCGAAGCGAATTCTTGCGTCAATGTGGACGCCATTGAAATTTGGCACCGTGACTAGCTTGGCTCTTTCTAGTGCTCGGCTGATGCGCCACGCCACCATGTACCCACGGCGTTCAGCTCCAAACCAACTAATGAATTGTCGAACGCTTATAGGTTCAACGCTTTGGTTGGAAGAGAGCTTTGCTTTGATTTCTTCAAGTCGCTCAGCGGGGGTCATGACGATTCTTTCGGCAAATGGCGACGCAGCAATGTGACGCCCAACGTTCGACATGAGCGGCGGCGCAAAGGGCGCGAAGCGGCCTTTGGGACGTCCGCTCGATGGAGGGGTTAGAACTCACGTGCCAGCGGGTGGAGAGGAGCCATCGTCCGGTGGCTGATTCGCTTGATGCTCGAATCGTCCAATGATGTCCACGACGAACCGCTCAGAGAACCCAGCGACAAAACTCCAAAAGAAGAGTTTCGCGTAGGCAGACACACTCTCGGGTGCGCAACCAAGCAGGTTCGCATATGTATCGCTGCCGGTCTTTGCGGTGGCGGGACAGAGGCGAGGAAACAGCTCACCTGCGAGAAGCCCCGACATGAACAAAGCGTACATCACTAACGCGAGTACGCCTCCGACAAGCGGCGAAAGCAAAGCATGCAGCCACGAAGTAGCAAGAAGGCGGAGATCGTCTTTCGGTAGGTTCTTTAGGCGGCGCTGAAGGCCTACAAACCCGCCTAAAGCCCCAAGGCCGATTACAACGAGCACCATCGGCGGGCTACGTACCGCCTGTGAGTCACCTCCGCTCACTGCCGCTGAACTATCGGCTGTACTGGCAGCGGCGCCGGCAGGGAGTGTCCGCGACTCATTCTGGCTGGGCCAAAGACTTCCACCCAGTAGGCCGAGACCCACTAAGGCAAGTATGAGTACCCCTATTGAAATGAAGAGGCGCCGGCTGATCTGGGCAACAAGAGAGATTCTTTCCGCTGACATGGTGTGTCCCGTGGGTTCTAACGAATAGCGTTTATCTGCCGCCCCGAGGACGTTCGGTCCAAGCGCAGGCGTATCGCGGC
>NZ_FLQX01000012.1 GCF_900089955.1 Candidatus Accumulibacter aalborgensis
GCGATTTCGCCGCCCATGAAGAGCAGCTTCTTGCCCGGATGCGCCCACATGAAGCCGTACAGCGAGCGCAGGTTGGCGAACTTCTGCCAGTAGTCGCCGGCCATCTTGCTGATCAGCGAGCCCTTGCCGTGCACCACTTCGTCATGCGACAGCGGCAGGACGAAATTCTCGGTGAAGGCATACATCATCCCGAAGCTCAACTGATTGTGGTGATACTTGCGATGCACCGGGTCCTTGGTCATGTAGTCGAGAACGTCGTGCATCCAGCCCATGTTCCACTTGTAGTGGAAACCGAGGCCGCCCATCGACGGCGGCCGACTGACCATCGGCCAGGCGGTCGACTCCTCGGCATGAGTGTCGGCCGCCGGGTGTTCCTGGCCGAGAACCTCGTTCATCCGGCGCAGGAAGGCCACCGCTTCGAGATTCTCGCGGCCGCCGTACTGGTTCGGCAGCCATTGCCCGTCCTCGCGGCTGTAGTCGCGGTAGAGCATCGAGGCCACCGCATCGACGCGCAGGCCGTCGATGCCGTAACGCTCGATCCAGAACAGCGCATTGCCGATCAGGTAGTTGCTGACTTCGCGGCGGCCGAAGTTGTAGATCAGCGTTCCCCAGTCCTGGTGCATGCCCTCGCGGGGGTCGGCGTGCTCGTAGAGCGCTTGCCCGTCGAAGCGACCGAGACCGTGTTCGTCGGTCGGGAAATGTGCCGGCACCCAGTCCACCAGGACCCGCAGCCCGGCGGCGTGGCAGGCGGCGACAAAGTCGCGAAAGCCGGTCGGGTTGCCGTGCCGGGCGGTCGGCGAATAAAGCCCGAGCGGCTGATAGCCCCAGGAGCCGTCGAAGGGATGTTCGGAAATCGGCAGCAGTTCCATGTGCGTGAAGCCCAGGTTGACGACGTACGGGATCAGCGTTTCGCTGATCCGCTGCCAGTCGGGGAAGCCGCCGTCGTCGGCTCGCCGCCACGAGGCGAGATGCACTTCATAGATCGACATCGGCGCGCCGAGGAGGTCGCCGGCGGGCACCGACGAGGGGTCGACGGGCGGCGGCAGGGCGCAGACGATCGATGCGGTCGAGGGCCGCATTTCGGCTTCGAAGCCGTAGGGGTCGGCCTTGAGCGGCAGCCGGTGGCCGGCGTGCGAACGTATTTCGTATTTGTAGTGGGCGCCGGCGCTGACGCCCGGCAGGAAGATCTCCCACACCCCGCATTCGCGGCGCAGGCGCATCGGGTGGCGACGACCGTCCCAGATATTGAAGTCGCCGACGACGCTGACGCGTTGCGCATCGGGCGCCCAGACGGCGAAAGCGGTGCCGGCGACGCCATCGATCTCGCACAGGTGCGCGCCGAGTCGCTCGAAGGGCCGCAGGTGCGAGCCTTCAGCCAGCAGCCAGACGTCCATCTCGCCGAGCACGGTGGGAAAACGATAGGGGTCATCGGTCTCCTGGACGCCGGACTCCCAGGTGATCTGCAGGCGGTAGGGAAAAGCGGTGCGCCGGCGCGGGATGAGTCCTTCAAAGAAGCCTTCGACGCCGTCGACCGCGCGCGCTTCCAGTGCGACGACGGGCTTGGCGGTCTTGGCGTCGACGACGACGACCGAAAGAGCGCCCGGTTGCAGGCTGCGGACCCATAGTCCGCCGTCCGCGTCGATGTGCATTCCGAGGACCGCATACGGGTCGCCGTGTTCTGCCCGGCAAAGGGCTACGATTTCTGCAGTGTCAAGCATTTGAGACGTCCTTACTTTAGGTAGGTGCCCAGGTTCCAGGTGTCGTTGGCGTAGTCA
>NZ_FLQX01000013.1 GCF_900089955.1 Candidatus Accumulibacter aalborgensis
TGACTGGGATCACCTCATGCGCTTCATGCAGCAGCGCCTCGCTCCCAACGCCCCAGACACCGGTTGACTTACCCCATCCAACAGTCCTTACCCTCACCACTCGCTACCATGGAATTTGAAATGAGAACTGCTGGCTCAGCGGCTTGACCCACACCTGGCGGGGCGTGCTGTGATAGGACTGGCCGGGGCGGGCCAGCCCGCGCCCGCTGGTCTCCCCAAGCCACTGCCAACCGGCGGCGCGGTGGCGACGGCCTCAGCGCCGGCAATACCAGCAGCCCGGCCGCCTGCAAACGCGCCAGGAACTCCAGGCAGGCGTCGATCTTCGCCGTCCCCGTCAGCGTGAGCCAACTCAGATGCTCGCACAGCGTCGCCGCCAATTCCTGGCGCGCCAATCCCGGCAGCCACGCCACCGTCGTGCAGATCTCGGCCACATCAGCCGCACTGAACTCGCGACCGCAGTGCACCCAACTTCTCGACTCAATCACTTCCATCGCAGACCCTGCCGCTGTAATGCCAACTTTTTCGCCACCGGTATTCTGCCAGAAGCCCGCGCGAGCGTTTAGCCACCCCCCCATTGCGAAAGTTATTTTTCTCGGTCGTGGCAAAGCCTTCCTACGACTGCGCTTAGGAGGTCATGCTTCAGGGCTGCGCCCCGCTGGGCAGCGATCACCTCCATCACAGCGGAGCCATGATCAGCGAGTGGCCACTTTCAGGCTCACGCGCCTGCCGGTCATGGAAGCTGAAGCTGTCTCGCCTTGCCCGGCCGCTATATAATCATCGGCGAACGGAGGCGGCCGCTGTGCTGTTTTCCTTTCGGAAACCCTTGCCCAACCCAGGAGAAAACCATGGTACGTCAGAAACTCTGCCTGAGCTTGCTGGCGCTGTCGCTCGCAGCACCCGGCCTCTACGCCGAGCCTGCTCCAGCGAGCACTGCCCAACCGGTCGTCAACGTTGTTGATCCTGGGTCGATTCAGGCCCTGAAGAAGATGGGCGCCTACCTGCAGACGCTGCACCGTTTTCAGGCCAGGACGGAGCTGTCTTCGGAGACGGTTCTCGAGGATGGACAAAAACTGCAGCAGAGCTCGTCGGCCGAGATCCAGGTGCAGCGCCCGAACAGCTTGCGCGCCCTGATGTGGAGCGCGCGCGCCGAGCGTGAGCTGATCTATGACGGCAAGACAGCCACTCTCTATACGCCCGCACTGAAGTACTACGCCACAACCGAAGTGCCCGCGACGATCGGCGGGATGATCGACCAACTGGAAGTCAAGTACGGCGTGCAGGTTCCGCTCCAGGACCTTTTCCTCTGGGGCACCGATGCAGCGCCACTCGACAAGATCGACTCGGCGATGAACGCCGGCCAGGATTTCATCGGCAAGGATTTGTGCGATCACTACGCGTTTCGTCAGGGCACGATCGATTGGCAGATCTGGATCACGACCGGCGAGGCGCCGCTGCCGCGCAAGCTCGTGATCACCAACCGCGCTGACGAAGCCCGCCCGCAATCGGTCTCCTACATGGCCTGGAACCTGAAGCCGACGTTCAAGGATACGATCTTCAAGTTCACGCCGCCCAGTGATGCCCGCGCCATCGGAATTCGTCCACTGAATAGCCAGTAAAGGAGCGCCCACATGAAAAAGTCATTCAGCAAACTGTTCCTGGCTCCCTTGAGCGTTGTTCTCCTGGCCAGCTTCGCGCTGGCCCCTATCGCTGAGGCCCGCGGTGGCGGTGGCCGTGGTGGTGGCGGTGGCCGTGGTGGCAATATTGGCGGCGGTGGACGCGGCATGCAGGTCAATAACAGCCATCGCGACGTACGCGCCACCAACGTGCGCAACACCAGCGTCAATAACGTCAACCGCAATGTCAATGTCGATGTCAATCGCAGAGGTGGCTGGGACAACAATTATCACCCGGTCGCTACCGCCGCTGCGGTCACCGCCGCTGTTGCGGTGACCGCAGCCGTCGTCGGCTCGGTCGTACGAACCGTGCCGGCCAACTGCGCGCCGGTCAACTACAACGGCATGGTCTATCAGCAGTGCGGCAGTTCCTGGTATCAACCGCAGTATGTCGGCAGCACGGTCGAGTACGTGGTCATCAATCCGCCCTACTGAGCCCAGCGGCGCGAGAGAACCGCCGCGGCTGGCGGTCCGCGCGCTTCGTCGCGCACCGCCGGCTGACCCCGACGAATTCAGCGAACCTTGATCTCGGTCCACATCCGCGACAGGATGCGACGCGTTTTCGGGTCGAAGTCGCGCAGCATTTCGAGGCGCTGCAGGTCGTCCGGGGGCGGGAAGATGCCTGGATTGCCGGCAATCTCGGGAACGATGTGCTCGGTCGCGGCAGCGTTCGGATTGCCCGCGCCGATCAGGTTGGAGCCGTCGGCGGCGTTGGCGCCGTCGAGCATGAAGTTGATGAACTGGTGCGCGAGGTCCGGGCGACTGCCTCCCTTGTGCAGGACGAAGCTGTCGACCGCCAGCACCGCGCCTTCCTTGGGCAGCCGGAAATCGATCGAGAACGGCCGCTTGGCTTCGCGCGCGTCCTGCTGCGCGCGGTACATGTCGCTCGAATAGCCGTGGGCGACCCAGATGTTGCCGATCGCCAGGTCCTTGATGTAGGTGCTGTTGGAAAACGTTGCCCAGTACGGTTTGGCGCGCAGGATCAGGCGCTTGGCTTCTGCCCAGCGGGCGGGGTCGGTCTCCTGGACCGAGTAGCCGAGGTATTTCATCGCCGCTGCCATCAGCTCGCGCTGGCTGTTGAGTACCGTCACCTTGCCCTTGAGCTTTTCGAGGTAGCGCGGCTCGAAGATCAGCGCCCAGGTGTCGGTCGGCAAGCCGAGTTCGGCCAGTTTGGTGGCGTTGTAGCCGAGCAGCGTCAGCGTCGTCGCATAAGGCACTGCGTAGCGCATACCGGGGTCGTACCAGGGGTCGCGAAAACGTGCCTTGACGTTCTTCAGGTTCGGCAGCTTCTGCTTGTCGAGCGGGCGCAGCGCCTGCTGCCGCAGTAGCGCTTCGACGGCGTTGCCGGTCGGCACGAGCAGGTCGTAACCGCTGGCACCGGCTTCTAGTTTGGCCAGCATCTCCTCGTTGTCGGAGTAGAAATCCTGGTTCACGCGGCAATGACAATGCGCCTCGAAACGGCGGACGGTGTCCTCCGAGAGGTAGCTGTTCCAGATATACAGGTAGAGGACTTCTTCACCGTGCGCCAGCGGCGCGAGGACGGCCAGCAGGACCGCGGAGACCGAGGAAAAGCGAGCGAGCAGTGTTCTCACGCCTTCACGCCCTGCCCTTCAGCGCGTCCGGCGCCAGTTTCGCGGCCAGCGCGATCAGCGTCAGCGTCAGCGCCATCAGCAGCGTCGAGACGGCATTCACTTCGGGACTCACCGCCACCTTGATCATCGAGTAGATCTGCAGCGGCAGCGTCGTGACACCGACGCCGGCGACAAAAACGGTGATCACGAAATCGTCGATCGAGAGCGTGAAACTCATCAGGAAACCGGCCAGCACGGCCGGCAGAATCAGTGGCAGCGTGACGCGCCGGAAGGTCTGCCAAGGGCTGGCGCCGAGATCACGCGCCGCTTCGAATAGGCTTTCGTCCTGCATGGCGAGCGAGGTACGGACGACGATGGCGACGAAGCCGATCGAGAAAGTGATGTGCGCAAGCAGAATCGAGGTCAGCCCGAGGGTGAGGTCGAGCACCTGGCGGAAAAAAATCAGTAGCGACACGCCGAGCAGGATCTCGGGCATCGCCACCGGCGTCAGTACCAGAAACGGCAGGACGCGCTGGAAACCCGACCGCCAGCGGTGCATGGCCAGCCCGGCCATGGTCCCGAGAACGGTTGCTGCGCTCGCCGCGCTGAGGGCGATGAACAGCGAGTTGCCGGCGGCGCGCAACATCTGCTCATCGTCGAACAGCGTCACGTACCAGCGCGTCGTGAAGCCAACCCATTCGGCATTGAGTAGCGAGTCGTTGAACGAGAACAGCACGACCACCGCCAGCGGAACGTAGAGGAAGGCGTAGACAGTCAGCGCCGCAGCCCACAGCCATCTCTTGCGGCTGGCACGGCCCGCCGTCATGGGGCGCTCCGGCGCGGCCGCCCGACCAGCGCAGAAAGCGCGGCCAGCAGCAGCACGGCGGCGGTGAGCACGATCGACAGGGTCGAGCCAAGCGGCCAGTCGCGGTTGTCGAGGAACTGCTCCTTGATCAGGTTGCCAACCAGGATGTCGCGCGTGCCGCCGAGCAGTTCGGGAATGGCGAACATGCCGAGTACCGGGATGAAGACCAGCGCTGAACCGGCCCAGATTCCGGGCAGTGAGAGTGGCAGGGTAATGCGTCGGAAGCGCGTCCAGGTGCCGGCACCGAGATCCTGCGCCGCTTCGAGCAGCGCCAAGTCGTGCCTGTCCAGGTTGGTGTACAGCGGCAGAACCATGAACGGCAGGTGTACATAGACCATGCCGGCGATCACCGCGAAAGGGGTATACAGCAGGTCGGCCGGGCCGAGCAGGATGATCCAGGCGTAGACGCGGATCAGGAAGTTGCTGGCAAACGGCAGGATGACAAGCAGGACCAGCAGGTGGCGATGGCGCCTGGCGCTGCCGGCAATGGCCAGGGCCAGCGGGTAGGCCAGCAACAGGCAGATCAGCGTTGTCGCCGCAGCGACGAGGAACGAGCGGAAGAAGATCTCCGCATAGATCCAGTCGCCGAAGAAGAAATGGTAGGTCTCCAGCGACAGGTTCAACTGGCCATTCTGCCAGGCCGGTGCCAGCCCACCGAAATCGCCCGGCTGCTGGAACGAGGCGCCGATCATCAGCAGCGCCGGTGCGAGGAAAAAGACGAGCAGGAACAGCGTCGGCGGCAGGCTGACCAGCCACCTGGTAGGCGCATCTCTCTGGCTGACCTGATGGCGCCGCTTTTCAGTCATGCAGGAAGACCCCTGCCTCGCGCCGCCAGCCAACGCCGACCGGGTCGCCACGTTCGAGGAAGCGGACACATCCGGGGAGCGAATTGGTGAGCAGCGCCTCGAGCACGACACCATTATCGAGCGCGATCTTGTAGAGGGTGACATCGCCGAGGTACAGGTGGTCACGCACCGTGCCATGGAAGTGGTTGTCCAGTTCCTGAAAGTCGCCCGGCGCGACCACATTCACCTGTTCCGGACGTAAAGCGAAAGCCCCTCGCTGGCCGGCGGCAACCCCGCTGGCCGGCACGCTGGTGATCTCGCCAAGCCCGGCAGCATGGAGCCGCAGGTGATCGCTGGTCGCTTCCCGCACGTCGACGGAAAGCAGGTTGATGGTGCCGATGAAGTCGGCGACGAAACGATTTTTCGGGCTACTGTAGATCTGCTCGGGAGCGCCGATCTGAACGATGCGTCCCTCGTTCATTACCGCGATCCTGTGCGACAGCGCCAGCGCCTCCTCCTGCGAATGGGTGACGAAGACGAAGGTGATGCCAACCTCGCGCTGCAGCGCGATGAGTTCGCCCTGAATCTGCACGCGCAGCCTGGCGTCGAGCGCGGCCAGCGGTTCGTCGAGCAGTAGCAGGCGAGGATTGTTGATCAGACTGCGGGCCAGTGCGACACGCTGCCTCTGCCCGCCGGAGAGTTCGTGTGGAAACTGGCGCGCCTTGTCAGTCAGATGGACCAACTCGAGTGTTTCCTTCACACGGCTGCGGATCTCGGACTCGCTCTTGCCGGCCATCTGCAGCGGGAAAGCGACGTTCTGCGCCACGGTCAGGTGCGGAAACAGCGCGTAGCTCTGGAAAACCGTGTGCACCGGCCTCTTTTCGGGCGGCATACCGGCCAGCGACTGCCCATCGAGCAGCAGATCGCCGCCGTCGGGATCGTCGAAACCGGCAATTATGCGCAGCAGTGTGGTCTTGCCGCAGCCCGAAGGGCCGACCAGGGTGAAGAATTCACCGGCCTCGATCGACAGCGAAACGTCGTCAAGGGCCTTGAGGTCGCCGAAGCGCCGGCTGACGTTGCGGATATCGAGAAGGGCCATGGTGGGAGATAGTCTAGCGCAGGAAGTCCCTGCCTGTGAAGCCGTCTTTCGCCGCTCCCGCTCGCCACCGCCGTTGCGTCCACCGACCGCGGGGGAATAGAATCGGCTTGCCTGCCCGTGCCACCCAGGCGCTGGCCAGCGGATCACGTGCCGGAGAGAGCCGCATGAAAGCGATGATTCTGGATGCACCGGGCGAGCCCTTGCGACTGGCCGAAGTGCCTCGGCCAAGCGCCGGGGCTGGGCAGATCGTGCTCGAGGTGCGGGCCTGCGGCGTCTGCCGGACCGACCTGCACGTCATCGACGGCGATCTGACGCAGCCCAGACTGCCGCTCGTTCTCGGCCACGAAATCGTCGGCATCGTCGTCGAAAAAGGCCCCGGGGTCGAACGCTTTTCTCTTGGCCAGCGGGTCGGCGTTCCCTGGCTGGGGAGTACCTGCGGTCACTGCCCTTACTGCGCGCGCGGTGCAGAGAACCTGTGCGACGCGGCAGAGTTCACCGGCTACACGCTCGACGGCGGTTACGCCGATTTCGCTCTCGCCGATCAGCGTTACTGCTTCGCCCTGCCCGACGCCTACTCGGACGCCGAGGCGGCGCCGCTGCTCTGTGCGGGACTGATCGGCTATCGCTCGTTGGTCGCTACCGGCGACGCGCAGCGCCTCGGCATCTACGGGTTTGGCGCCGCCGCGCACATCATCGCGCAAGTGGCTCGCTGGCAAGGGCGTGAAGTCTTCGCCTTCACCAAGCCGGGCGATGTCGATGGGCAGGATTTCGCACGCCAGTTGGGATGCGCCTGGGCCGGAGGTGCAGACCAGGCACCACCGCAGCCAATGGACGCAGCGATTCTCTTCGCACCGGTCGGCGATCTGGTGCCGCAGGCACTGGCGCACACGGCGAAAGGTGGCACCGTGGTCTGCGCCGGCATCCACATGAGCCCCATTCCCGAGTTCCCCTATGCCCTCCTGTGGGGAGAGCGGCACCTGCGCTCGATCGCCAACCTGACCCGGCGCGATGGCGACGAGTTTTTCGCCATCGCGCCGAAGGCGGGGGTGCAAACCGAAGTGGCCACATTTCCGCTGGCCGCGGCCAACGAGGCTTTGCAGCAGTTGAGGGCCGGCCAGCTACGCGGTGCCGCAGTGTTGATCACCGACGCGGGCAGCAGCAATCAGCGCCAAGGAGCCACTCCCGGCAGGGAAAAGCCAACCGCCACCGCATCCCCGCCACCGGCAGCCTTTCCCCTCTCGTGATCGATCGCCTGGTCAGGCGATCCGACACGCTTCCTCGAAACTCAGCCGCGGTCCGCGCGGATGCAGCCTGGCCGGGTCGCCGATGCCGACGTTGCAGAGGAAATTGGCCTGCCAACGCCCGTCGGGGAAGAACGCAGCGTTGACTTTGCCGGCGTCGAAGCCGGACATCGGACCGCAGTCGAGACCCAGCGCGCGCGCGGCAATGATCAGGTAGGCGCCTTGCAGCGTGCCGTTGCGAAACGCCGTTCCGGCAGCCAGCTCGGCGTTGCCGGCAAACATTGGCCGGGCGTCGTACGAGGGAAACATCGTCGGCAGATGCTCGTGGAAGAGGCTGTCGGTAGCGATGATCACCGTCGCCGGTGCGGCCAGAGTCTTGTCCAGGTTACCGGGAGAAAGCGCCGGGGCGAGCTTCGCCTTGCCCTCGGGCGTGGTCACGAAAACCAGCCTCGCCGGCTGGCAGTTCATTGAGGTGGGACCCCACTTCATCAGGTCGTAGAGGCGACGCAGCGTGGCCTCGGGAATCGGCTCGGCGGCGAAGCCGTTGTGGGTTCGGGCGCTGATGAAAAGTTGATCGAGCGCTTCGGCGGTCAGGGCAGGCATCGTGCGTCCTTTACGGCTGCATGGCTTCGAGAGAAATGATCAGCTTGACCTCGTCGCTGACGTTGGGAACGTACTTGCCGGCATTGAACTCGGAACGTTTGACCGTCGCCACGGCGTTGGCGCCGATAGCCTCCTTCTTGGTGATCGGGTGCGGCATGGCCTGGAACGAAGTGACCTTGAGCGTGACCGGCCGCGTAATTCCCTTGATCGTCAGGCTGCCGTCCACGGCGACCGGCTGGTCCCCGTCGAACCTGACGGCGGTGGACTTGAAGGTAATCGTCGGGTACTTGGCGGTGTCAAAGAAGTCTTCCCCCTGCAGGTGCTCGTTGAACAGCGGATAACCGGTGTCGACCGACTTCGCGTCGATGACGATGTCCACCGACCCGGTCTTCGCTGCGCGGTCGACGACGATCGTACCGGAGGTCTTGTCGAAGCGCTGGATCTGGTTCGAGAAGCCGAAATGGTTGTATTCGAAACGCGGATAGGTGTGGTTGGGATCGACGACATAGGTTTCCGCCGCGGCGAAGGCCGCGGAGGCGAACACCGTGGCGAGGGCAAAGAGGGCAATTGGCTTTTTCATACGATGGAACTCCTGGTGTGGGTTGTCTTACTTGCGCGCCGCTACCGGCGCGGCGACGATGTGGAACTTGATCTGGACTTCGTTGGCGACGGTGCTCACATCGGACCACACGCCGTCGCCAACGCCGAAATCGAGGCGCTTGAGCGTGAAAGCGCCATCGAATGCAGCGTTGCTGCCGTCCTGACGGAAAGTGAAGGGAGCGCTGATCTCCTGCGTCTTGCCCTTGATCGTCAGCTTGCCGGCGAGTTCGAACTTGTCGCCGCCGAGCGGGCGGATGGCGGAGGAAACGAAACTTGCCGTCGGAAAGGCCTTGAGATTGAACCACGGCTTGCCGACCACTTCGTCATCGGCGTCCTGTGAACCGGCGTCGATGCTGGCCAGATCGAGGTCGAGGCGAGCACGGGCGGCCGTCGGCCTGGCCGGATCGAAGGCCAGGGTGGCGACGAACTTCCTGAAGCGGCCGTCGATGGCCACGCCCATCTGCCGGGAAACGAAGCTCAGCGTGCTCTTGTCGGCCAGGAACTGGTTGTACTCGACCGCGCTGACCGAAGCTGCTGCGGCAAACGCCAGCGCAGCAAGGATGAGGCGAAGGGTGATCATGAGCTTCTCCATGCGTAGCGTTGCGGCCGGGTTCAGCGACTTCCGGCCAGGAAGGGCAACATCCGCGACAGCACGTCGTCGCGGTCGAGCAGATGGTGTTTGAGCGCGGCGCCGAAGTGGGCGACGACCAAAGCGGCGAGGCCGTAGTTGAGGCTGGCGTGCACGGTCTTCAGCAGGTCGCCGAGTTCCTTGTTCTTGTGCACCAGGTCGGGCAGCGGCAGGACGCCAAAGTACACAGTCTGGAAGCCCTTGGCCGAACTCATCAGCCAGCCCGAGAGCGGAATGATGATCATCAGCAGGTAGAGCAGATGATGCATACCGTGCGCGGCGGCTTTCTGCCAGCCGGGCATCGCGGGCAAGGCCGGCGGCCGGTGACCGATACGCCAGGTGAGGCGGATCAGCACCAAGGTGAAAGCGGTCACCCCGGCCCACTTGTGCCAGGAGTAGATCTTCAGCTTCTGAGGCGACAAGGGCAGATCGCTCATGTACAGGCCGACGGTGAACAGGCCGACCAGCAGCAGGGCCATCAGCCAGTGCAGGACGATCGCGGTAAGGGTGTAGCGGGTATCGGGCATGGGGTTCTCCGTCAGCTTGAACGGGCCGGCCAGAAGGCAAAGCTGTCCATCGCCAGGACGACCAAATCGACGCCAGTGTACAGGCACTCGGGCCGACAGGCGCGGCCGGCGGCGCCGAGGGCAACGTAGAGCGGCAACAGATGCTCTTCAGTTGGGTGCGCACGGACGGCGTGCGGGGCCCGCTGGCGGTAGGCGAGCAGCGCTTGCTCGTCGCCGGTGGCGATGTGCTGCCACATCCAGTCGGCGAACTCGCGCACGTACGCCGGGGTTCGCCCACCATCGCCGAGAGAGCGGCGGAAGTCGCCGAGGTTGTGTGTCAGGTTGCCTGACGCCAGCAGCAGCACGCCATCGGCGAGCAGAGCGCCAAGCGCGCGCCCGACCTGGAAGTGGTGCACGGGACCGCGGCCTCTGTGCAGCGAAATGGGGATCACCGGAATGTCCGCCGCCGGGTACATCAGGAGCAGCGGCGTCCAGGCGCCGTGGTCCAGGCCGCGGCTGTCGTCGACCTGCGTGTCAAAGCCGCCGCTGTTGAGCAAGCCGCGAACCTGTTCGGCAACGCCGAGGTCGCAGCGCGCCGGATAGCGGACTCGGTACAGTTCCGACGGGAAACCCGAAAAGTCGTGGATCGTCTCGAATTGAGGCGCGTGTTGGGGAGCAATGCCGACGGTCGGCAGTTCGGTCTGCCAATGGGCGCTGACGACGACGATCGCCCGCGGTCTGGGCAGCTTGGCGGCTGCTCGGGCCAGAGCGGCGCCGGCAGCTCCCGGTTCGAGCACCATGGTCGGCGCGCCGTGGGCAACGAAAAGAGCGGGAAGCGATGGGTTGGCCATTTGCACGATTCTTTAACGGTTGCGATGGCCGAACTGTAGTTCACTTATTGGCAGCGATATAGACGACAATCTGCAATTGCTTGTTGCTTCTTCAGCAACGATGAGGAGGGAGAATGGATCGTCTCGACAGCATGCGCATTTACCTGCGCGTCGCCGAACTGGGCAGCTTCGCCGCGGTGGCCCGTCAAACGGACGTGGCGCGCTCGGTGATCACGCGCCAGATCGCCGGGCTCGAAGCTCACCTCGGCGTCAAGCTGATCGCTCGCAGCACGCGCAGTCTGACCCTCACCTCGGCCGGGACGACCTACCTCGAACGTTGCCGGGAAATCCTGAACCTGGTCGAAGCGGCCGAGACCGGCCTCGCCGACGAACGCGAGGAACCCCGCGGCATCATCCGCCTCAGCGTCCCCCTGAGTTTTGGTCTGCGCCACCTGGCACCGCTGCTGATCGATTTCACGATTACCTACCCGGAGGTGACCACCGAGATCGACTTCACCGACCGCCGCGTCAAGCTGGTCGACGAAGGACTGGACCTGGCGATTCGCATCACGCAGCGCCTGGACCCGCTCGATGTCGCGCGGCGAATCGGCAACAGTCGCTTGCTGGCAGTCGCCTCGCCGGACTACCTGCGCCGCCGCGGCGAACCAAAGCATCCGGGGGAACTGGCCGAGCACGAGTGTCTGGTCTACCTGCCGACCCAGCAGGAGGGGTGGATGTTCCTGGTCGACGGGGTGATGACCACCTTTCCGATGCGCAGCCGAATGCGGGCCAACAATGGCGATGCGCTGCTCGACGCCGCCGGTCGCGGACTGGGCATCACCGTCCAGCCGACCTTCATGACCGCCGCAGCGATCGAGGCCGGCAGCGTACGCGTTATCCTGAGCGATTACCCGATGCCCGAACTCGGCATCCACGTCATCCTCCCCGGCAATCGCTACGTACCGCAGCGCGTAAGGGTACTGGTCGACTATCTGGCCGAACGAATCGGCAGCCGGCCTTGCTGGGAAGGTTCGTAGGCATGTGGGGTGCGCATGTAGGGTGCAATAAGCGCAGCGCATTGCACCGAATTGCACCACATGCCTCGTCAGGCCGGCGCAATGCCCGTTGGTTATGCACCCTACGCAACTGCAAAAAGGCTCACACCAGCCCGCGCGCCGTGGCCAGGAGATAGCCGATGACGCACGAAGTGCCAACACCGATCAGGCCGGGCACGATGAAGCTGTGGTTGATCAGGTACTTGCCGATGTGCGTCGTTCCCGAACGGTCGAACTGGATGGCCGCCAGGTCGCTGGGGTAGGTCGGCAGGATGTAGTAGCCGTAACACGCCGCGGCAAACGCGACGATATAGCCCGGTGGGACACCGATCGACAGCGCCACCGGCACCATCGCGCTGATCGCGGCCGCCTGCGAGTTGACGAACTTGGAGACGATCAGGAGCGCGACGGCGTAGGTCCAGGGTTGCGTCTTGACGAGGTCGGTCAGTCCGGCCTTGATCACCGGCAGGTTGGCGTCGAACACCGAGTCGGCCATCCAGGCAACGCCAAAAACAGCGACGACGGCGATCATTCCGGCACGGAAGACCTCGCTCTTGCCGATCGCCGCCGCGTTGGTCCTGGTGAAAATGATGATCAGCGCGCCGGCCATCATCATGAACATCTGAATCGTCAGCACCATCGACAGCGGCTTGCCGTCGAACTGCGGCCGCAGCGCCTCAAACGCGCCCAGGACAGCGACGACGGCAATCGCCGCGACGAAGATCCACATCGCCAGCCACTGGCTACGCTCGAGCGTCTTGCCGAGCAGCGTCACCGATTCGCCATAAACGAACTTGCGGTTTTCGGGGTCACTGATCAACTTCTGGAAATCCTCGTCCTGGTCGAGATCCTTGCCGCGGAACCAACTGAAGATGCCGATCATCAGCACGCCGACGAGTGTCGACGGGATGGTGATCGAGAGCAGCGTGACGAAACCGATCACCGGCGCACCGGCAGGCGCTTTGGCCAGAAAGGCGGCCAATGAAACGACGGCCACCGAAACCGGGCTGGCGATGATTCCCATCTGGGCGCAAATCGAAGACGCTGCCATCGGCCGCTCCGGCCGGATACCGTTCTTGATCGCGATGTCGTAGATGATCGGCAGCATCGTGTAGACCACGTGCCCGGTACCGCACAGCATCGTCAGGAAGCAGGTGACGAAGGGGGCCAGGATAGATACGTACTTGGGATTACGTCGCAAGACCTTCTCCGCCAGCAGCAAGAGCACCTCCAGGCCACCCGAAGTCTGCAGGGTAGCCGACGCGGCGACCACCGCGACGATGGTCAGCATCACGTCGACCGGCGGCTTGCCCGGCGGCACGTGAAAAACGAAGACCAGCAGGACGATGCCGATACCGCCCAGCAATCCGAGCGCCACGCCACCCTTGCGCGCGCCGTAGAACAGACAGGCAAGAATGAGCAGCAATTCCAGAGTCAGCATCATGATGGACCCCCCTTTTCTGTATTTACCACGTTAACCCGCCCTGACTTGCGCAACCGGGAAGGCCTTCAGGCCACTGCCTGCCCAGTAACGCCGCCCACCCGGAAAGCAGTCAGGATAGCCAGGCCCTGCAAGACCGCAATACCCACCAGCACCGCCGCGAAGCGTCCACTATCCATCAAGCCGCCAAAGGCCAGCGGCGCCAGCGCCAATCCCGCGTCCAGTCCGGAGTAGACAAACCCGTAAACGCGTCCGTACGCAGCCTGGCCGAAACGCGACGTAGCCGCACGGCGCACGAGCAGATCGCGCGAGGGGCCGGCAATGCCGGTACAGTAGCCAATGCACACCATCAGCGGCAATACGGCCGACGCCGGCAGCGGCAGCGTCGCCAGGGCGACGGCCAGGATCGCCCCGGCGCCGAGGGCGCCGGCGATCAGGCGTTCCTGATCGCCCTTCCGGGCCAGGAAGCCGCCGGTAAGAATGCCGCCGGCGCCGCCGAGCAGATAGGCAGAGAGCGCCGTCGCCCCGGCCGCCAGCGACAGCCCGTAGAGGTTCTGCAGGATCGGTGTGGCAAAATTCTGGATGGCACCGAAAGCGGTGGTGATCAGAAAGAAGAAGGCGAAACAAAGCCAGACCGCTGTCGAGCGCAGAAAGGCAAACACTGAAACCGCCTGTCCGGAGTCACTGGCATGGACGTTACCCGGTGGATCGGCGAGCGTGCGGTAGCGCCAGAAGAGCAAGGCCAGCGCCAGGACGGCGACTCCGGCAGCGGCCAGGGCAGCTACCCGCCAGCCGGCGGCGGCGGCAATTCCGGTCATGAACACCGGCGCCAATGCCCAGCCCAGATTGCCGGAGAGGCCATGAATCGAAAAGGCGTAGCTGAGCCTGGGCGGCGAAACGTGGCGGTTGAGAACGGTGAAATCGGCAGGATGGAAAACGCTGTTGCCCAGCCCGGCGAGTGCGGCGACGACGGCGAGCCCGGCGTACCCCTCGGCGACCGAGAGCAGGAGCGCAGCAACGAGAAAGCAGCCGATACCGCCCCCGACGACCCTGGCCGCGCCGTAGCGATCGACGAGGAAGCCGGCCAGCGCCTGGCCGATCGCCGAAACGATGAAAAAGATCGTCATCGTCGCTCCGATGCCGGTGAAGCTGAGCCCGAAGTCCTTCATCAGCCACGGGAACAGCGGGGGCAACAGCAGGTGGAAAAAATGCGAAACGCCATGCACGAAGCCGATCAGCGAAATCACTTCGAGATCGTGCGTCTTGGGCAGCGGCCTGGTGGCGTTGGTCATGGCGATGTTCCGGGGCTGGTAACCGTAGTCTAACGGCTTCTCGCCGACCAGAACGTTATCGCCCGACAAAATCCATCGCGCTGCTGGCCGGACCACTCGTCAGCCGCGCGCTACCCCGCTCAACCAGTATCGATCAGGACAAGTGAAACCGCATGGGCCACAGCACATCTCGATCCGCTGCGGCCCGAGGTGCTTCACTGAGCGCTAGAGTGGTCGCACGACCCGCAACGTGCCGGCGTCGTCGGGATCGACGAGCACCGCGAAACCGAGCGGCCGGATAAACTTCAGCATCTTGTGATTGGTGGCCAGGACCGTACCTTCCATCCTTTTGAAGCCGCGTTCGCGCGCCGCCTCGATCAGCGTCGTCATCAGGATGCCCGCCACCCCGGAGCCATGCCAGGCATCATCGACGGCGATGGCGAACTCGCAAGTGTCGCTCGGCTGCAAGTCGGCGTAGCGCGCGACGGCTATTTCGACTTCCCGGTCAGCCTGCACGGCTACGGCAATCAGCGCCAGATGCCGATCGTAGTCGATCTGGGTGAAGTACCTCAGCTTGCTCGCCGACAGCTCGTGCAACTGGGCCATGAAGCGCGAATACCGTGATTCATCAGAGAGATGGCGCACGAAGCCCTGCACCAACTCACCGTCCTCGGGGCGGATCGGGCGGATGGTCACCGCCCGGCCGTCGGACAAGCGGCGCGTGCTGACCAAATCCTGTGGATAGTCACTCATGATCGTCACTCAATACTGTACATCCATACAGTTGTCTGCTATTCTTGCCCAGTGGTCGCGAATTTCGATCCAATCGTCCCCAGGGAGGAGTCACTCACCATGAATCGCATTCAGAAGTGGTTTCAACAAATTGCCGGAGTTTCGCTGGCCGAGCATCATCGCTGGGCGCTGGCGCAGGAGATCTTTGCTGCTCAACGGGTGGATGTCTCACGCCTGCAGAAGCCCGCCTGCTGGCGCAGACCGTCGCGGGCGCATGGCGCCCGGCAGTAGTTGTGCCTGGGTCGTGGGTCCCCAAACGGTCATGACCTATCAAGACACCCCGGATCATGAAAACATAACCGTTTCCCTCACTTGCTGCGCGCAGCGAAATGAGACCCAAGCGTCGGCAGCCGTCGGTTGCTCAATACGAAAACGGCCATCGGCGTCCGTCCTGCTTCTCTTCCGCAGGCGCTGACGGTTTCGCCGCAGGAATCACAGGGGGAACGCCGGCAGCGTAATCGGTCAGTTCGACCCGCTCCCCGCTGACCACGGTTCCACCCTTGCGAGACAGGCTCTCCATCGCCAGAACACCGCGCAAACGTTCCGGTGCGACCCAGGCAGTACGCTCCAGTTGAGCGCCGCTGGCCAGGTCGAAGCCTCGGGCTTCGATGCGGTAGCTGTCGAAAGTGCCCGCCGGAAGCGTGATACGTTCGCGGCCGGCGACGCGCACCTCGAAACGCACGCCGACGGTCGTGCCGTCCGGCTGGGTGATGATGAACTGCGTCGGCCAGCGTTTGCCGAGCGCGTAGTCGTTGATGAAGAACTGGTAGGGCGTCCAGCGCTTGCCGTCGGGCGCCCGGACATTGTTGCCGAACAGGTCGGACACCTTGCTGCCGTCGTTGTACAACACCTCGTCGCCGACGATCCTGAGGACGGTATCGGTGCTGCGCGCGGTCTCGGTCTGCGCAAGGAGATCGACGGTGCGATAGGTGTAGCGCTCGCCGGGACGGAAAGAAGCCGTCTGGCCGCTGTAGGGACTGGCCTTGCCGTCAGCGGCAATGGGCACGCACATCTCGGGTCCAAGCGGCGGTGGAGGTGCGGCGTGGACGGGCTTTTCGCCGCGTTTGCGCAGCACCAGATCGAGCCGGTACTGGGCAAGCTCGGCGAATTTGCCACTCGGCCTCTGCCGGATGAAGTCTTCCAGCGGCTCGGGCGTCGTCGCCTCGCGCAGCATGTTCCAGGTGGCCAGGTCCGCTTCAAACTCCTTCTGCTCACGGCTCGGGTCGCGGCCGCTGCCGCCAACGAAGGCGAAATCGCCTTCCAGCGAGGTGCTCTCCCACGGAATCTGCGCTCCTTCAGACGCCCGTCGGACGGCCAGACGGACGCGCTTGAAGACATCTTCCACCGGTGCTCCGGGCACTTTCATTTCCTTCAGCAGGTTCTCGGTATACAACCCGTGTGCGCCTTCGCCGTCGTCGGCCGTATTGCCGGGCGCAGTGGCGTAGGCGAGGAGCGTGCCGGGCGGCGCGTCGAGCTGTGACAATCCGCGGTCGTCGGTGCGGAAATCGCGGCCGAAGGGGTTGTCGCGACAGGCGTCGAGGATCACCAGATTGAGTGGATTGCGCGCTCGGCCGAGGCTGTCGAGCAACAAGCCGACGTCGACGCCCTGCGCCGCGATATCCGCCGGACGCCGGATTCGCGCATCCACCGGCAGCATGAAATTGCGCCAGTTGAGCTGAACCCCATGGCCTGCGTAGTAGAAGACGCCAACTGCCTGGTTATCGCGCGCCAGCGCATCGCCAAAACCGCGGATCGCATCCTGCAGCTCGCGACGTGGCGCGTCGGTTTTCAGCGTCACACGGAAACCCGCCTCGCGCAGACGCTCGGCGATTGCGCGGGCATCCGCTGCTGGATTGACGAGCGGCGCGGCGGCATAAGCGCCGTTGCCGATCACCAGGGCGATTCTTCCCGCGACAGGATCGGGCGCGGCAGCAGAGACGGCAAGCGGTGCGAGAAGCGTCAGCGAGGCGCATAGCGTGCGGGCGATGCGCGTTGAGCGTTGTCGGCTCATGGTCATATCCGGCTCCTTGCTATCCGTGAAACTCGGTGCTGGCGTGAGTCAGAAGAACCGCTTGGCGAAATTGGCTGCGACGATGGCGATCAAGGCACCCATCATCCACGACAACTTGTCCATCTTCGCCTCAACCACCGCAAACTTGGCGTCGAAGTGCTCCCGCGTTACCAGATTCGATTGCGCGTCGGAAAGCACGCCAACGACCGTTTCCGCCTGCTTCTCGTCGAAGCCGGCATCGCGTAGGCGCCGGATGGCCTCCAGAGTATCGAAAGTGACTGCGCCCACGGGGGAAAGTATAGCGCAGACGAACACGCAGAACTCGACGCGCTTGACAAGCCGCCCCGGCCTGCGGCTCACTGTGCCAGTCGCGCAAGAAGACGCGACCGTCGCCTTCGAAAAACGAACGCCCCACCAGTCTCCTGGCAAGGCGACTTTGCTTCGGCTGTTGCGCTGACGCTACACGGTCACCGTATCCGCGACGTCGCTGAACTCCTTGATCTGATCGAAGTTCATGTAGCGATGGGCAACGTGCTCGATCCATGACCTTAGCGCAGCCGCAACGGGCGCCATTCGCGCTCACTGAACGGACGAAATCCATGAATGAAGCCGTTTTCACAGGCGCTCAGGGCTCTGCTTCGAAATCAGACTAGAATGCCAGGCAGCAAGAGCGCACTTGGGTTCAAAGCACAACTCGTGAATGCCGTCATCAGACTGGAATAAGGGAATCAGTGACTCCGTCCAAACTTCTCGAGCAGAACCGCCAAAAAATTCTGGAGATCGTCGCCGCCCACCATGCTGCGAAGCCGCGGGTGTTCGGCTCTGTTCTGCACGGGAAGGATACCGAACGCAGCGATCTGGACTTGCTCGTTGACCCCTTGCCGGGTGCCACCTTGCTGGATTTAGGCGGCATCCAGATCGATCTTGAAGATTTGCTGGGAATCCCGGTGGACGTTCTGACGCCGGGCGATCTACCCGAAAAATTTCGCCAACAGGTGTTGCAGGAAGCCCGAGCCCTGTGAATGCACGGCGATTGCGGCAACTCGACTATGTCGGACACATGATCGACGCGATTCGTCTGGTGCACGGCTACGTAGAAGGAACGAGCCGCGAAGAATTCTTCGCCGACAGGAAAACTCAGCAGGCGGTCATTCTGAATATCCTTGTTCTTGGCGAAGCGGCCACGCAGCTTGGTAACGCATACCCTGAATGGGCAGAGCAGCACTCGGAGGTTCCATGGCGGTCGATGCGCGGCATGCGAAATCGCCTGGCCCACGGGTACTTCGAGATAAATCTGGAAGTGGTTTGGGATACGATCAAAATGTCGTTGCCTGAGCTTGAAGAGAAATTGGCCAAAGTCCTGCATGAGACACCGTATCGAGAAGATCTTTGAAAAACGCCCCCGGAAGTCTCCTTCCAGGGGCGTTTCAGACTGCCGCTGACTTGACGCTTACACGGTCACCGTATCCGCGACGTCGCTGAATTCCTTGATCTGATCGAAGTTCATGTAGCGATAGATGTCGGCCGCCTTGGCATTGACCGCCTGCACCTGATCAAGGTACTCGGCCGGCGTCGGGATCTTGCCGAGCAAGGCGCAGACGGCGGCGAGTTCGGCCGAGCCGAGGTAGACGCGGGTGTCGATGCCGAGGCGGTTCGGGAAGTTGCGCGTCGAGGTCGACATCGCCGTACTGCCCTTCCGGATCTGCGCCTGGTTGCCCATGCACAGCGAGCAGCCGGGCATTTCCATGCGCGCGCCCGACTTGCCGAGGATCGCGTAGTAACCTTCCTCGTTGAGGATCGTCGCGTCCATCTTGGTCGGCGGGGCGATCCACAGCCGCGTCGGAATGTCGGTCCGCCCTTCGAGCACCTTGGCGGCGGCACGGAAGTGACCGATGTTGGTCATGCACGAACCGATGAAGACTTCGTCGATCTTGTCGCCGGCGACAGTCGACAGGAGCTTCACGTCGTCCGGGTCGTTCGGGCAGGCGACGAGTGGCTCGGTGACTTCGGCGAGGTCGATCTCGATCACCGCCGCGTAGGTGGCGTCGGCATCGGCCTTGAGCAGTTCGGGCCTGGCGATCCACGCCTGCATGGCCTTGATGCGGCGGCCAAGTGTGCGCGCGTCCTGGTAGCCGTTGGCGATCATCCACTTCATCAGGGTGATGTTCGAGCGCATGTACTCGATGATCGGTTCCTTGTTCAGCGCCACCGCGCAGGCGGCGGCCGACCGCTCGGCCGCGGCGTCAGAGAGTTCGAAGGCCTGCTCGATCTTCAGGTCTGGCAATCCCTCGATTTCGAGGATGCGGCCCGAGAAGATGTTCTTCTTGCCTTTCTTCTCGACCGTCAGCAGGCCCGCCTTGATGGCGTAATAGGGAATCGCGTTGACCAGGTCGCGCAAGGTGACGCCGCGCTTGCCGGCTTCGGCGAGCGAGCCCTTGAAGCGCACCAGCACCGATTCCGGCATGTCGAGCGGCATGACGCCGGTGGCGGCAGCGAAAGCGACGAGGCCGGAGCCGGCCGGGAAAGAGATGCCGATCGGGAAACGCGTGTGCGAGTCGCCGCCGGTACCGACGGTGTCGGGCAGCAACAGGCGGTTGAGCCACGAGTGGATGATTCCGTCGCCGGGACGCAGCGCGACGCCGCCGCGCGTGCTGATGAACGACGGCAATTCACGGTGCATCTTGACGTCAACCAGCTTCGGATAAGCGGCGGTGTGGCAGAACGACTGCATGACCATATCGGCCGAGAAACCGAGGCAGGCCAGGTCCTTGAGTTCGTCGCGGGTCATCGGGCCGGTGGTGTCCTGCGAGCCGACGGTGGTCATCCGGGGTTCGCAATAGGTGCCCGGCAGGATGCCCTTGCCTTCCGGCAAACCACAGGCCCGGCCGACCATCTTCTGCGCCAGCGAATAGCCCTGGCCGGTATCGGCCGGGTTCTGTGGCAGGCAGAACAGCGTCGATACCGGCAGGCCCAGCGCCTCGCGCGCCCGTGTCGTCAGGCCGCGGCCAACGATCAGCGGGATGCGGCCGCCGGCGCGCACTTCGTCGAGGATCACCGGCGTCTTCAGTTGCGATTCGGCGATCACGGCACCGTTCTTGAGCGCCGTCACCTTAGAGGTGGCGGTATCGATCTTCAGCTCGATCTCGTCGCCCATGTCCATCTGATCGACGTTGAGTTCGATCGGCAGCGCCCCGGCATCTTCCATGGTGTTGAAGAAAATCGGTGCGATCTTCGACCCCAGGCAGACGCCACCAAAGCGTTTGTTGGGAACGAAGGGAATGTCCTGGCCAGTGAACCAGAGGACCGAGTTGGTCGCCGACTTGCGCGACGAACCGGTGCCGACGACATCGCCGACGTAGGCGATCAGGTTGCCTTGTCTGCCTAGTTCATCGAGCTGCTTTATCGGGCCGCGCTCGCCGGCGGTGTCGGGTTCGATTCCTGGCCGCGCATTCTTGAGCATGGCCAGCGCGTGCAGCGGAATGTCGGGACGCGACCAGGCGTCCGGCGCCGGCGACAGGTCGTCAGTGTTGGTCTCACCGGTGACCTTGAAAACGGTCAGCTTCTGCGAGGCGGGAACCTCCGGGCGCGAAGTGAACCATTCGGCGTCGGCCCAGCTCTGCAGCACGCCTTTGGCGTTGGCCGCACCTGGGTTGACTCCATGGTCGGCGAGTTCCTTGACATCGTGGAAGAAATCGAAGACCAGCAAGGTCTTCTTGAGGCCTTCGGCGGCGATCACGCCGGTCGGGCCAGCGAGCAGGTCGATCAGCGGCTTGACGTTGTAACCACCGAGCATGGTGCCGAGCAGTTCGGTTGCCTTCTCCTTCGAAATCAGCGCGCAGGCTTCCTCGCCCTTGGCCACCCTGGCCAGAAACTCGGCCTTGACCTTGGCTGCGTCATCCACGCCGGCCGGCACACGATGGGTGATCAGCTCGACGAGGTTCTCTTCTTCACCCTGCGGCGGGTTCTTCAGCAGTCCGATGAGTTCCTCGGTCTGCCTGGCAGTCAGCGGCAGCGGCGGAATGCCAAGCGCAGCGCGCTCGGCAACATGGGCACGATAGGATTCCAGCACAGCGACGTCCTTTCTCAAAGGTTGTACGGCAGCAAAACGTTCATTGTACTGCAAGGCAGGCAAGGTCGGGCTGACGCCGCGGCTGGCGGAGGGGTTCTGTCTGGCAATCGCTGATTGACCGCGCGTGGCACGGCCAGCGATACTCTCGGAAAGGGCGCCTGACATCCCTGTCTGTTGGCTCATTCCGGTAGATCATGAAACGTCGACACATCCATACCCTGCACCGACCAGCGGTCGGCCCCAGCCGCTCGGCGCGGCTCATTTTTGTCCATGGCGGCTACGCCACGGCGGGCTGTTGGGACGCCTACTTCCTGCCCTGGTTCAGCCGCCGCGGCTTCGACTGCCATGCGCTCGACCTGTCGGGCCACGGCCGCAGCGAGGGCCGCGAGCAACTCGATTCTTACGGCATAAACGACTATGCCGACGACCTGGCGCAGGTGGCGGAAGGACTTGGCGGAGAAGCGATTCTGATCGGCCACTCGATGGGCACCGTGGTCGTCGAACGCTTCCTCGAACGGCACCAGGCGCGCGCAGCGATCCTCATGGCGCCGGTGCCGGCCACCGGCATTCTCGGCGCGACGATGAAGATCGCCTTCACCGAGCCGGCCTTCTTCAGCGAACAGGCGCGTGCCAGCCGCGGCGAGTACAGCGAGCAAACGCTGGCAACGATTCGCGACGTCTATTACTCGCCGGAGACCAGCACCGACGATCTGAAGCGCTTCGGCGCCCTGTTCCAGGGCGAATCGCGCCGTGCCATCCTCGACCTGACTCTACTGGCGATGCGCGTCGGCAAGAAACGGCCGAAGCTGCCGGTTCTGGTCGTCGGCGGCGAAGCCGATGCGGTCTTCCCGCCGCATATGCTTGCTTTCACCGCTACGCGCTGGCGGGCCGACGTGGCGGTGATTCCGCGCGCCGGCCATACGCTGATGCTCGACGCTCACTGGCAGGCAGCCGCCGAGAGAATCGCCGACTGGCTCGAACGGCAACCCTGAGGCAGCCTTCCTGCACGCGCTGCGCCTGACGGGGTGAGCAGATCCGCAGGACGCGCTGAGGTACGAAGCGCATCAATTGCGACCGAGGTGCTTCCCTTCGGTCGGCACATCCTCCGGCCCTTGCGGCCCAAGACGCCACTCCTCGACTTCCTGGAAGCGCCTGACGACGAGGTAAGACTTGACCCGGACGCGCATGACGGCACATGAGGGGGATGTCGCGAACACGGCCAGATAGGGGTGGCGCGCGAGGTACGAATGCCGCAGCCCGGCGCCTTCGTCGCCGGCCACCTCCTCAGCTTCGCCCAACGCGGTGACCGCCACCGCCTCCTCGGTATCGGAGCCGACGTTCTCGCGGTTGTCGATGAACATCGCCACACGACGATTGGCCATCAGGTTCACGTACTTGTGCGTCCCCCGCCCGGTGAGCAGAATCAGCGCCTTCAGATCGTCGGTGACGGCAAATGCCATCAAGCTTGTATAGGGCTGCCCCTGGTTCTCGGTCGCCAGGACCGCGTACCTCTGGGAGGCAAGCAAGCGCTGCAGGACCTGCTGGATGGTCTCGGGAGAATTCATGTGACCGGCTTTCGGAAGATTTTCATTGCCCCACTCCGCGGAGGGCTGTCTGTATTGTCAATCTGGGTGGGCTTGAGGGTGGTCATCGATAGCTCCGCTGCGATGATGTTTGCTCCTACACCTCCACAGCTTCGAAAAGAGAAGCCGGATAAAGAAAATCCTCGCCGGAATTGTCGATGATCCGCAGCATGCCGTGGCTGTCCGCCGGGGCAAGCACTTCATAGAGCCGCCCAAGCGTCAGATCAACCGTCGAGAACTCGCCAAAACCTTCGCGAGACAGGCAAACCACGAACTTCATAGCCATCCCTTTATCTTCAGTGTCGCCTTGCCGATGCCGTGCGCCTCATACCAGTGAATTTCGGCCCTGGCCGTCGTCCCATCAGGGAGGCGCAGGATGGCGATACCCTTTTTCTTGCGCCAATAGCCAACTCCGTATCGCTGCCGCAGCAGGGCAAGGTCCCGAATACCACTGCCTTCGGCGATGGTCTCCACACTCGCGATCTTCCCGACAATACAGAATCCCATTGATCCATGCTACTCCGATTTCCAACACTCCGATTTCCGATTCTCGCACTTGCCAATGCCTTGAGGAACGCATCCGCTGCTCCCCGCGCTCCCTGCCATCCCGGGAGCGGCAAGCAGGAGTGAACGATTAGCTGCGTACGGCGTCGTGTCGACTCCTCGTCTGCGACGCTCATTCGCCTGTTCATCAGTTCGCCAACGCCCGTTGTGCGCTAGAATCAAGCGGGCACAGGTTTTTTTGGACTGGAGGTCGGCGTGGGAACGAGCTACGAAACGGATGTCGTGGCGTGGGCGAACGAACAGGCCCAACTCATTCGTGCCGGACGCTTCGAGTTGCTCGACCGGGAACACATCGCCGAGGAGATCGAGGACGTGGGCAAGAGCGAACAGCGTGAACTGGCAAGCCGGATGGCGGTGCTCCTCGCGCATTTGCTCAAATGGAAGTACCAGGCAGAAAGGCGCTGCGCCAGTTGGCAGAGGACCATCCGCGCACAACGCATGGAAATCGCTTACGGACTGGACGACACGCCAAGTCTGATTCCCAGACTGCAAGAGGCGCGGTGGCTCAAGGTAGTATGGGCCAAGGCTGTTGCCCAGGCCGTGCAGGAGACCAACGTCGATTGCTTCCCCGACGAGTGTCCCTGGGCGATTGAAGCACAAGTCCTCGACGAAGGCTGGCTTCCCGACGCGTAGCCACGATAGCGCACGAACGAGCACTCAAGCGGTCATCACGTTGAGAGACTTGGCCAACGGTCGTAGTCGTAGGTTGGGTCAGCCCACCGGGCGTAACCCAACATCCTGCGGCGAAAGTGTCGGGTTACAGCCTATGGCCTAACCCGACCTACGGGGCTAGCTACGGCGTCTGGTGAAGCCGAGCAGACCGACGGAAGCGGCGAAGAGCAACGCGGTACCTGGCTCCGGCACAGCGGCGGAAACGTTGTCGAACAGCCGCAGGTTGTCCAACTCGGGACCCCGAGTACCGCGGAAGTCGAACGCGACACCGACCTCGTTGAGTGTAGCGATCTGGGCGTCAGTGATGGCGTAGTGCGGTGTTTGGTGGGCGCCGCTGCCGAAGTCATAGACGCCGTAGACCTCGTTGGCGACACCATCAATAACGATGCTCATCTTCACCGGAGTGTCGTAGCCTCCCGACACATCAATGAAGTCGCTGGGATTGCCGGTAAAGTTCTGAACCTCAAAGCGCCAACGAGGGCCAGCCGCAGTGAGCAAGAACGGTTCCCAGTACAACCCGCTCGTCGTGAACAGTGGAATGCTCGCGTTGCCGAGCCCGATCACCGCGTTGTGTGTTCTTCCACTGGATGTTGCATAGGCGTCAAAAGCAAACGTCGTGATGCGGTTCGGGTCGAGGGCAAACCCCAGAGGACGGGCCGAGAAATTCAGTGCGCCATTGGTCGGAGCCAGCCCATTCAAGACCTTGGTCGGCAGGAACGAACCGTTGCCAACGTTCAGCGCGTTGTTCACATAATCTGGCACCCAGCCACCCTGCCCGGTCACGTTGCTGCCGACCGCGTAAGCCTCGAAGTCTTCCTGAAACAGAGTCGTGGCGGCGACCGGCGTGGCGATCAGACTCGCAGCGATGGCCGAGGCAACGATGGTCAATGCGATGGTGCGGCACCGTCCACTCAGGGCACGGGCACGCGGGGTCATGCGAGACGTTTGGCTGAACATGTGAGATCTCCTCCGTTGGGTATTGACCCTCACATGAGAGCAAGAATTATGCCGAAAACTGTTTCAATCAATTACAACAACGGGTTGCACGCCACGCCACGCCACGCCACGCCACGCCACGCCACGCCACGCCACGCCACGCAGTGTAAAATTTTCCGACACCTGTCAAGTCATATCCCGCCTTTCGGGCGGCTCATGCGGCTTCAAACGGCTGGACGTGGACTATCGTCCGGTCGCAGAATCGATCACCACTCGCCGCGCTCGTTGTAGCCCAGGATGTCGACGTCACTCCGCGTGTCGGCGGCTTGCTGCGGCGGTAGCGCATCAACCTCGCGCGCCAGGATGGCGAGCCGTTCGCCCCTCGCCCCGCGATCACTCTCTGCCAGACGTCTGACGACGACCCCATGCTCTTCGAGCAGACTCCGAAAACACTCACCGGAAAGGACGGCGTATTCCGCAACGCGCTGCCTCCCAGCGTAAACTCCTTCATCGGCAAATCCGGCCGGGTGGCACATCAGCAAGTCTCCGGCACCGGCGCAAGCGAGCCAGTCCCCGAGCAGCCGTGCATAGACCTCCTCGCCGCCTTCGAAGCCGTAAACGCCAAGCAAATGGGCATTCATGCGAAATCCGAGGCGGCTGGCAAGATCCGTGAACGCCCTCGCTCCCAGGAAGCCGATCCCCTTGGCCTTGAACCGCTGCGGCAACGCAAGCGCTGTCGACGCCACCGGCGGCAAGGTCGATCTGAGCCACGGCAAGCGTGCGGGATAGCGTCGCCGGAGCACCTCGAGCAGGCAATCGCGGATGACCGGGAACTGATGCACGTGCTGGTGTCCATCGACGTAATCCGGCGCCACGCCGAGCACCGCTTCGAAGGCATCGAGTTGCCGCTCTATCTCCAGTACCACCCGCCTGGCGTCGATTTGCCGCGACCAACAGCTCCACAGCAGACGGCGCAAAGGCAGGGCGAATTCATCGCGTTCATCGCGTTCATCGCGTTCATCGAACTCATCGAACTCATCGCCCTGCAAGCGCTCGGTCAGGTTAAGATGCAGTCCCTTGTCGACAGGAAGGCCGGCAAGACTTGGCGCCGCGAGCCGGAAAAACCGCCCTCGGCTCATGCAACTGACTGCGGACAGCCGTCCGCCGTGAGCCAATTCAAGAATGCCCGCATTGACCCCCGGAGCCATGCCGAAATCGTCCGCACAGACCACCATCGGTTTCACTGCCTGCGTGCCGGTATCGCCACCCCACTGATCCGAGGCCATGAAAGCATTCCTGCGACAAATCGGCTGCTTCATCGCGGTCGGCTGCACGGCGGCAGCGACCCACTGGGCAACTGCGGTGGGGGGTATCGCGGTGTTTGCCCTGCCGCCGGCGCTGGCCAATCTGATCGGCTGGTCAATCGCACTGCTGGTTTCCTTCTGCGGACATTTTTTTCTCACCTTTCGTTACCAGACCAAGTCCCTGTGGCCAGCGCTCAGGCGCTTCCTGCTCATCTCCGGCGGTGGTTTCGCGCTCAACGAATTCGCCTTCGTCTTTCTTCTGAAAACGACCGACATCCCGTATTACTGGCTGCTGGCGATCATTCTCGTGGCCGTCGCCGGGCTGACCTTCGTCCTCAGCCGCTACTGGGCGTTTCGGCACAAGGCTTGAGTGTACGGCGCGATGCGGCATCCAGCCGCCACAGGCTTCTCTTGCCATCCGAAAAGACGACGGCCTGGTCCTGCAGAAAGGGATATTGCGACGACAGCCGGTTCTTCCCCCACAGCCATAGTGCGCCACCGGAATAGCCACAGAGCCTGGCCGTGAACTCACCGGGAAGAACGAGATATTCTTGCCTGTTCACCGGATCGAACTGGCCGGCGTCGTACAACTCCTTGCGCCAGTTGTCCTTGGCCGGCAAATCCGGGTCTCGCCAGTCGCTGACCACCCAGGGATGTTTTCTTGCCCGCAGATAGAACGGCAGGTCGTACTGATAGTCTTCGATCATGACGATTTGATCGTCGGTGTGGAACATCGGCAAGACTTGGTCCACCAGACTGCGCGAGGACCCGTGATCAAGGCGCGCGACCAGCAGGACCAGCGAAAGACAGGCCGTTCCGGCGACCACCAGGCACAGTCCCGGCCAGGCCGCGGCATCCGCCCTCCGCGTGCCCGGCAACCAGATGAGCAGCACGTCGGCGATCAGGTAGGCCATCGGCGGCAGTGTTGGCAGAATGTAGCCGACCAGCTTTGAACTGGGCAAGGAGAAGAAAACCAGAATCACCGACAACCAGATGATCATCAGGCTACGGATCGCGAAGCGCTCGCCGCCGATGAGGAAGTGTCGCGAACATGCGCGATAAATCCAGGGCGACCACGGCAGTGTGCCCACGAGCAAAACCGGGACATAGAACCAGAATGGCAATTGGTTGTTGAAGCCGGTCTCGGCGAAGCGTCGGAAATGGTGGTAGACGAAAAAATAATCCCAGAAACCGGGATACGATTTCTCCATCCACCAGAACCACGGCGTGGCCAGGACCAGAAAAAGCGCGATCAGGCGCAGAGGCAGCAAGGCTGGAATCAATCTGAAACGCTTGCCGAGAAGCAGCCAGACAAACAGCACCGCGCCCGGCAGCAGCAGACCGATCAGGCCCTTTGCCAGAACGCCCAGCGCCGCAAAAATGTAGGTCGATGCCAGAGCGATGCGATGGGGTAGACCACGCTCCAGGCTCAAGACAGCGTCCGCTCCGGCGAGGATGGTCAGCGAGATCATCGCCGCGACCAGCAGGTCAAGATTGGCAAACTGGGCAGCGGCGAAGAACAAGGGCTGGGTGACAAGAACGACGACGGCCAGATTGGCCAGGCGCTTGTCCGCCTGCCGGCGCAAGAAGAGATGCAGCGCTCCGGCCGCGAGCACCGCCGCCAGCATCGACGCCAGACGCGCGGCCCATTCGTTGCCGCCAAAGAGCTTCAACGCCAGCGCGGTCAGCCAGTAGAACAGCGGCGGCTTGTGAAAGAAAGGCAGGCCATCGAGCGTGGGCACCAGCCAGTTGCCGCTGGTGAGCATTTCCCAGGCAACGCCGACGTAGCGCCCTTCGTCCGGCAACATGAGCGGCCTGATGCCTGCCGTCATGCACAACCAGAGCGCGCAGAAAATCAGCAGCAAGCCCGGCGAGCGGTTTGCCAGCACACCTTCGGCAAGCGAAGACAGGATTTTCCTCATGGTTGTTCGCTATCGGGCAAAGCCTTTTTCAAACCCGTGCCGACATCGTTCTTGAGGACGTAGAGCGGCCTTTGCTTGACCTCGTCGAAGACGCGACTGAGGTAGGCACCGATCACTCCCAGGCCGAGCAGGTGCACCCCGGACAGGAAGAGCATGGTGGTCACGATCGTCGTCCAACCGGAAACCTGATTGCCGATCAGCATGTACTCGACCACCAGGTAGGCGCCGTAGGCGAAGGCGAGCAAGGCAACGATGAAGCCGATGAAGCTCAGCAGCCGCAGCGGCCAGGTCGAAAACGCCGTGATGCCGTCGACCGCAAACTGCACCAGGGCTATGAAGTCGAAGCGACTGGCGCCATGCAGGCGCTCGGGCGGAAGATACTCGATCGTTTCTGTCCTGAAGCCAACCCAGGCGTACAGGCCCTTCATGAAACGCGTACGCTCCGGCAACTGAATCAATGCGGCAACGACCTTGCGATCCATCAGGCGAAAATCACCTGCATCCGGCAGGATCTGCAGGCGGTTGCCGGAACCCAGGATGGCGTACAACAACGAAGCGCCATAACGCTTGACGCGTGACTCGTCATCGCGATTGACGCGCACGGCGCAAACCACATCAGCCCCCGCACGCCACCGTTCCAGCATCTGCGGAATCAGCGCCGGAGGATGCTGCAGATCGGCGTCAAGACAGATCACGACCTGGCCGTCAGCGGCCTCCAGACCGGCGCTGAGCGCTGCTTCCTTGCCAAAGTTGCGCGACAACTGCAGATATCGGAAGCCGTGCCTGGCGGCCCATGAAGCCATCAGATCGGCGGTGGCATCGGTGCTGCCGTCATCGACGACGATGATTTCCCAGTCCGAACTGTGTGACTTGAGAATGGCTTCCAGACTCGGTAGCAGGACTTGCAGGTTGGCGCATTCGTTGAGCGCCGGAACGATGCAACTGACCGTGGGCAATTCGTATTCGCCACCCGCTCTTGCGCCGCTGAGCGCGGTTGGATTCACTGACTTATTCACAAGATCTCACTTCATTGGCCGCCGATTGCGCGCCGTTTCGAGATGCTGACACAGCAACTCGGCGCCGTCGAGCAGGCGCGGCGTGTGGCGCTGGATGAGATCCGGCGGCACAAAGAACAGGTTGCCGCGCGCCACCGCGGTGATCGAGGTCCAGCGCTGCCAGTCGTCGAGCCACTCGGGCCGCGCTTCGCCCATGCCGCTGGCGACGATTGCTTCCGGGTTGGCATTGATCACCGCTTCGACGGTCACCGTCGGCGCCATGGTCTCCAGTTGGCCGAAAACGTTGTCGCCGCCGCACAAGTGGATGATGTCGGAGATGATCTGCCGGCGGCCGACGGTCATCAGCGGCTGTTTCCAGATCTGGTAAAAGGTGCGTACCGGCGGGCGGCTGCCGTAGCGCTTCTGCAGGCCAGCCAGCCGTTGGCGAAAGCTCTCGGCGGCGCGATTGGCGACCGGAGCGCTACCGGCGAGCACGCCGAGGCGCTCGATCTCGGTGGCCACATCGTCGATGCGATTGGGCTGCGAGACGTAGATCCGAAAACCCAGCGCTCGCAGGCGGTCGAGATTCGCTGCCGCATTGCCGCTCTGCCAGGCGATGATCAGATCCGGCTGCAGCGCCGTGACACGTTCGAGATCGATCCGCGAGTAGCCGCCGACGCGCGCGATCCTGCTCGCTGCCGCCGGGTAGTCGCTGAAGTCGACGCTGCCGACGATGCGTTCGCCGGCGCCGGCGGCGAACAAGGTTTCGGTCAGGTGAGGCGCCAGGCTGACGATCCGTTTCGCCGGCTGCGCGAGGCGGACCGTGGCGCCGGTATCGTCTACGACGCTGACCTCGGCCAGCGCCACGCTGCTGGCGGCCAGCAGCCAGGCGGCGAGAAGCTTTCGCGACAGCGGCCTCATGTCAGGCGGTCCATCCGGCCAGCGCGCTGGCCAGGCGTTGCCATTCGGCTTCGGCTCCGGGCAGGCCGAAGCGGAGCAGGTCGTGGGCCGGAAAATATCGCGTCAGGATCGCCTGTCGCGCGAGGTGTTCAAAGAGCGGCAAGGCCTGCGGAATGGCCACAGTGGCGAACAAGGCCGTGCTCGTCACCTCGCCGAGTGGCGCCAGCAGCGCGGCGAGACGCGCCGCAGCGGCGATCAGCTCGGCGCGCGTCCGTGCCTGCCAGGGGGTATCGGCCAGTGCCAGCCTGGCGACGGCACGCGCCGGGCCGGACAGAGGCCAGGGGCCAATTGCTTCACGCAGCGGGGCTAGCTTTTCGCACGCGGCAAAGACGAAGCCGACACGCGCTCCGGCAAGGCCGAAGAACTTGCCGAGAGAACGCAGGACGATCAGGTTGGGCGCTTCCGGGCCACCGGCCAGTGCGGTCAGGCAATTGACCGGGTCGGCGTCGCCAAAGGCCTCGTCGATCACCAGCCAGCCGCCGCGGCCTTGCAATTGCGCTGCCGCGTCGAGCAGGGCGGTGACCGGCAAAGTGCCACCGGTTGGGTTGTTGGGGTTGCAGAGGACGATGACCGGCGTCGCCGCGGCGAGTGCACGCGCCAGCGCACGTTCCAGCCCCCCTGCCGACGATGCCTGCTGCAGGCGGCGCAACTTGTGACCGGCACGCCCCCAGGCTTGAGGATGTTCTTCGTAGATCGGCGTCAGGCAGGCGACGACGACCGGCCGAAACAGCGCCGGCAAACGCTGGATCGCCGCCTGCGAACCCGGCAGCGCGAGCAGGCGATCGCTGCCGTAATAGGCAGCGGCAATCGCGTCGAGCCCGTCGTCGTCCTCGGGAAGGCGCCGCCAGCAGTCAGGGTCGATCACCGGCACCGGATAGGCGCGCGGGTTGATGCCCGTCGACAGGTCCAGCCAGTCGGCCAGAGCGCTTTCGCCGCGGGTTCCATACTGGCGGGCCGCGGCGCGCAAGCGGCCGCCGTGCTCAAGCACGCGCCAGCCCCCAGCAGAACAGTATCGCCAACCACCCGCCGAGGCTGCCGCGCACCAGGTTCAGCGCCCGCGCGATATCCTCGCCGCACGCCGGCCGGCCTTCGCCGAGCACCGGCCGCTGTTCGATCCGGCCGTGGTAGACCGCTGGCCCGCCCAGGGCAAGACCCAGGCTACCGGCACCGGCGGCCATTACCGGCCCCGCGTTCGGGCTCTTCCAGCCCGCTGTCTGCACCCGCCAGCAGCGCAGCGCCGTTCTCGTACGCCCGCCCAGTGCGTACGACAAGGCCGTCAGCCGGGCGGGAAGATAATTCAGCACGTCGTCCGCGCGCGCAGCGGCCCAGCCGAAATCGGCGAAGCGCTCGTTGCGGTAGCCCCACATCGCGTCGAGCGTATTGGCCAGCCGGAAGAGAACGGCGCCCGGCCCGCCGAGCAGCGCGAACCAGAACAGCGCGCCGAAGACGGCGTCGTTGCCGTTCTCGAGCGTCGATTCGATGCACGCGCCGGCAACCGCCGCCGCGTCTAGGTTCTCGGTCTGCCGCGAGACCATCCAGCCGACGTGCTCGCGCGCCGCAAGCAGATCACCGCTGCCGAGATCCACGGCAACGCGGCGAGCATGCTCGCCGAGGCTGCGCCCGCCGAGCGCCAGGTAGAGCAGGAGGGTGTCGATCAGCCAGCCGGGCAGCCCCGGCGGGATCGCCCAGACAGCCAGCGCGACCGGCGGCAGAACGAGCAGCGACCAGGCCAGCAGACCGCGCAGGCGACGCCAGCCAGCGGCGTTCAGGATCGCTTCGAGACGGCTGGCGAGCGTCCCGAAACCGACCAGCGGATGCCAGCGCCGCGGCTCGCCAAGTAGCCGATCGAGCGCTGCACCGGTGATCGCGGCGAGCGGCATGGAGAGTGATAGCGCCGCCGGCACGCTGAAGACAAGGAATTGTGAAGACAAGGGGGTGAGCATGCGAGAATCGGGGCATCGAAACCCGGATTCTACGATGAACGAGCACCGCACTCCCAGCCTGATGATTCAGGGTTGCACTTCCGACGCGGGAAAAAGCGTGCTGGTCACCGCGCTGTGCCGCATCCTGCACCGCCGCGGCGTCCGCGTCGCGCCCTTCAAACCGCAGAACATGGCGCTCAATTCGGCGGTTACCATCGATGGTGGCGAGATCGGTCGGGCACAGGCGCTGCAGGCGCTCGCTGCCGGCCTGCCGGCGCATTCGGACTTCAATCCGGTGCTGCTCAAACCAGCGACCGACAAGCGCGCGCAGGTGATCATCCACGGCAAGGCGCTGACCGACCTCGATGCGCGCGACTACCACGCCTACAAGCCGCGTGCGATGACCGCCGTGCTCGAGTCGTGGCAACGCCTGTCGGCGCAGTACGAGTGCCTGCTCGTCGAAGGCGCCGGCAGCCCGGCGGAAATCAATCTGCGCGACCGTGACATCGCCAACATGGGTTTTGCCGAAGCAGTCGACTGCCCGGTGATCCTGATTGCCGACATCGATCGCGGCGGCGTCTTCGCTCATCTGTGCGGCACGCTCGATCTGCTCTCGCCCGCCGAGCAGGCGCGCGTCAAGGGTTTCGTGATCAACCGCTTTCGCGGCGACATCGGCCTGCTCGAAAGTGGCCTGCGCTGGCTCGAAGAACGGACCGGCAAGCCGGTGCTCGCCGTGCTGCCGTATCTGCACGGTCTCTACCTCGATGCCGAGGATGCCGTGCCACGCGAGCCGGCGCACAAGGCAGCGGCCGGGCTGCGCGTCATCGCCCCGGCCTACCCGCGGATGTCGAACCACAACGACCTCGACCCCTTGCGCTTTCACCCCGAAGTGGATTTTCGTTTCGTTGGCCCGAACGACCCGCCACCGCCCTGCGAGCTGATCGTGCTGCCGGGATCGAAGGCCGTGCAGGCCGATCTCGACTGGCTGCGCGCGCAGGGCTGGGAAGAAGCCATCCGCCGCCATCTGCGTTACGGTGGCAAGCTGATCGGCATCTGCGGCGGCCTGCAGATGATCGGTCGCCAACTGCACGATCCACTGGGGCTGGAAGGCGTCGCGGGCAGCTCGCCGGGACTGGGATGGCTGGACTACGAAACGACACTGGCCACCGAGAAAACGCTCGACAACGTCAGCGGCTGCCTGCTCTTGCCGGGATCGCCGGAGGTCGGCGGCTACACCATCCACATGGGCGTCACGCGCGGCGCGGCGCTGGCGCATCCGGCGGCAGTCCTCGCCGGCCAGCCCGATGGCGCCTTGTCCGACGACGGACAGATTCTGGCCACCTACTGCCACGGCGTGTTCGATTCGCCGCCAGCGCTGGCGGCGCTGCTCACCTGGGCTGGCCACCGCCCGACGCAGGACTTCGATCCGCGCCAACGTCGGGAAAACGACATCGACCGCCTCGCCGACGCCGTCGAGGAGCACATGGACCTGCGGCCACTGGCCGAGTGGTTGCCGGCGCAGGCGATGCGTTAGCCGCGGCGCGGCGCCGCGCGCACTGACGCCCTACTCGTCAGGCTTCTCGCCGCGCACCAGCAGGAGCGAGGTCTGCCCTTTGGTTGGCGATATTGACAACGCTCGCGACCGTTGGTAAATTCTCCAACATGCACGCAGTCGAGCTCCTTCGCAGACGGATCGCCTTCTCCGCGGATGCCTTCGCGGAACTGGTGCTATGGCAGCTTCCCGAAGCTTTGCCTGGTTCGACGCATCGCTACAAATACAGGTTGGCGTACGTCGTCCATAGCGCTTGCGTGCTTCGATACGATAACGAATCAGGCAAGGGCGACCATCGTCACTACGGCGCCGCTGAGGAGAGCTACTCGTTCTCTACGCCCGAGGCGTTGGTCGCTGACTTCCAGAGTGATATTGCGAGGTGGAATGATGAAAACCGTGACTCTTGAGGTGTGTGCGCCATCCGAAGTAATGGCTGACTTCGTGCAGACGTGGAAGACCGGCAAGCCCCAGGAGTCGGCGCGGATTGCTTTCGCTACTCCGGAACTCCTGTGGAAGGTGCTCACCGCCAAGCGATGGGAACTTCTCAAGGCGCTTTGCGGTGCCGGGCCGGTATCGATTCGTGAAGCGGCCCGGCGTCTCGGTCGAGACGTGAAGGCCGTTCACGGAGATGTCAGCGCGCTCCTCGAGGCCGGTGTACTCAGCCGGGCGCAGGGGGGCGGAATCGAGTTTCCGTTCGAGGCGGTCAAGGTCGAGTTCCTGCTGCACGCTGCATAGCTGTGCCGCGCGCCATCGGCGAACACCTGGCGAATCCGGGCTTCGAAAAGGGCGCGTGGGCGACAGTGGACGTGAACGTTTCCCGCTTCGATGGCCGCGCCGAGAAGGTCAATACCACCCTTCCCCGCCGCCTGCTGGCGAAAATCGACAGCTACGCCAAGGCCCACGGCGAGACACGTTCCGGATTTCTGGCTGATGCGGCTCGTGTGGCCATGCGGCAGGAAAATGCCTGAGCGCAGATGCTCGCCGGCTATCCGTCAGTTCGTAGGGCGCAATAACCGAAGGGCATTGCGCCAAGTGTTGCATGACTGGCAGGATGCCTGATGGCGGTCCACTCCGGCATCCGGCATCCTGTATCCGGTGCAATGCGCTTCGCTTATTGCACCCTACGCCTTGAAACACTACTCGTCCGACTCCTCGCCGCGCACCAGCAGCAGCGACGTCTGCGCCTTGCGCACTAAACGCTCGGCGACGCTGCCGACGAAAAAGCGCTCGATGCCCCGCCGGCCGTGTGTGCCGACAATCAGGAGATCAGCCTGCCAGTCGGCCGCCGCGTCGATCAGCATGTCCGAAACGTGCTTCTGCTCGGATTCGACGAGCTTGATTTCGGCCTCGACCCCGGCCGCCAGCGCCACCTGCAGCAGCCGACCGAGAAAGCCTTCAGCGCCAAGGCGCAAGCGCGCCTCGGTCTTGCCGGCGCTGCTCGGCAGCAGCATCGCCAGCTCACGGTGGGCGAATAGCGTCTCGTCGATCGCGTGGCAAATCGCCATTTTCGCGCCGGTGGTCCTGGCCAACTCGATGGCGTTGTCCATCACCCGGCTGGTCATGACGCTTTCATCAACGGCAACCATGATTCGCTTGTACATTGGCTATCGGCTCCTTTATGGCGGTCGGACAAGCTGAACATCCCCGCCGTTGATCGTGGCCGGCAACGGGCTACTTGAGACTGAGCGGCAGGCCGGCGACGACCAGCGTCACGCGTTCGCACGCCGCCGCGACGCGCTGGTTGAGCCGCCCCTGCTCATCGGCAAACAGCCGCGACAACGCGGCCATCGGCACGACGCCCGAGCCGACTTCGTTCGAAACCAGGATCACCTGCCCCGGAAGTTGCGGTAGCAGGTCGATCAGGGCCTGCGTCGCGCCGTCGAGGCGTGGGCAGCGGACCGCTTTACCGGCTTCGGCCTGGATCGCCGCTTCGCCGGCAAAGAGCAGATTCGACAACCACAGCGTCAGGCAATCAACCAGCAGACAAACCTCGGGTGCCGCGTTCCGGCGCAGCGCAGCGGCCAGTTCGAGCGGCTCCTCGACCAGTCCCCAGTCGGCACGACGCCGGTCGCGATGGTGCACGATGCGCCGCGACATCTCGGCGTCGAGCGCTTGCGCGGTCGCCACGTAGATGACGCGCAGACCGCTTTCGCCGGCCCGGCGCTCGGCCAGCAGGCTCTTGCCCGAACGGGCGCCACCAAGGATCAGTTCTCGCATGCTGCACAGCTTAGCATGCCCCGCTTTTGCGTACGATAGTGCGCAAATTGGTGCGTATAATCGGCGCCTTTATCAGAGGCTCGCCGCAAGATGCACTTCTCCATCCCGCCAATCGCCATCGTTCCCGGCCTGCAGTCGCGGATCGACGGCAAGACCAAGCCGCCCGGTTCGCTCGGCCAGCTCGAACGCCTGGCCCTGCAGATCGGCCAGGTCCAGCAGTCGCTGACCCCGAGTCTTGACCACCCTCACCTGCTGGTCTTTGCCGGCGACCACGGTGCCGCCCGCGCCGGCGTTTCGGCGTATCCGCAGGAAGTGACCTGGCAGATGGTCGAGAACTTCCTCGCCGGCGGCGCGGCGATCAACGTCTTCGCTCGCCACAACGGCTTGCAACTACAGGTCATCGACGCCGGCGTGGCGCACGACTTCGGCGCCCGTGAGGGCCTCGTCGACGCCAAGATCGCCCTCGGCACGCGCAACTATCTCGAACAGGCGGCGATGACCCCGCCTGAACGCGACGCAGCACTCGCCCGCGGAGCCGCCATCGCCCGCGACCTTGCCGATCGAGGCTGCCGGGTGATCGGTTTCGGCGAGATGGGCATCGGCAACACCGCAGCCGCTTCGCTGCTGACGCATCTGCTCACCGGCACGCCACTGGTGGACTGCGTCGGCCGCGGCACCGGCCTCGACGACGCCGGACTGACGCGCAAGCAGGCTCTGCTGGCGCAGGCGGTACACCGCGCCGCACTGCCAGCGGACACCGACGCGCTGACCGTGCTCGCCGAGTTCGGCGGCTTCGAAATCGCGATGATGACTGGCGCGATGCTCGCCGCCGCCGAGCGCGGGATGCTGCTGCTGATCGACGGTTTCATCGTCACTTCGGCCCTGCTCGTCGCCGCGCGTATCGCGCCAGCGATTGGCGACTACTGTGTCTTCTGCCATCGCTCGGCCGAGACCGGGCATCTGGCGCAACTTCGCGCCCTGCAGGCCGAACCACTGCTCGACCTCGGCCTGCGTCTCGGCGAAGGAACCGGCGCTGCACTCGCCTGGCCGCTGGTCCGCGCCGCGGCCGCATTTCTCAACGAGATGGCCAGCTTCGAGTCAGCCGGGGTCAGCGAGCAGGTCTGAGCCGCTACGCGACTTTCACACCAACCCGGCGGTTCAGCGCAGCGCGAGCTTGCTCCGCGTGTAGGACCATTGCTGATCCCATACGGCGCGCACCATGTTCGGGTAGCCGGGCTGGCCAAGACTACCGTTGTAGCGACCCAGCGCGCGATAGAGGTCGCCGCGTTCGATGTCCAGATAGTGGCGGAGAATGGTGCAGCCGTAGCGCAGGTTGGTGCGCAAATGAAAAAGATTGTCTTCACTGCCGCCGACCAGCTTGACCCAGAAAGGCATCACCTGCATGAAACCGCGGGCGCCGGCGCTGGACACGGCGTACTTCTTGAAACCGCTTTCGACCTGGACCAGTCCGAGAACGAGTTGCGGGTCGAGACCGGCGCGCGTCGCTTCGTAATGCACCGAACGCAGGAATTCGAGACGACTTTCACGGTCCGGGATGCGCTTCTCGAGGCGCCGTGACATCTCGGCCAGCCAGTCGATCGCCGCCATTGAATCCTGAAACGAACTTTTCCTTGGCGCCTGATCGGAGACCGCGCGCGACAGGGCCGCCTGCACGCTGGCCGACAGCGGTTCATAGAGCTGCGCGCCACCGTGCGCCGCCAGCGGGACGAGCAGCGCGACGAGTGCCGTCAGCCGGCGCAAAGCCTGCCTTTCAGGAACTGGCCGACTTCGGCTACGGGCAGCATCTGCGACTCTGCGTCCAGACGGCCCTTGTACTCGAGCTTGCCTTGGGCAAGCCCACGATCGCCGACGACCACCCGATGGGGGACGCCGATCAGTTCCATTTCGGCAAACATCACTCCGGGCCGCTCATTGCGGTCATCGAGCAGCACGTCTATGCCGGCGCCGGTCAGTTCGGCGTACAGCGCATCGGCAGCGGCCTTCACCGCGTCGCTCTTGGCGTAGCCCATGGGAACGATACATACCTCGAACGGGGCGATGGCCGCCGGGAAGACGATCCCACGCTCGTCGTGACCCTGCTCGATCGCCGCGCCGACGATACGTGTCACGCCTATGCCGTAACAGCCCATTTCCATGATCCGGCTGTGGCCACCTTCGTCGAGGAAGCTGCACTTTAGCGCCTCGGCGTATTTGGTACGCAACTGGAAGATGTGCCCAACCTCGATGCCACGGCATAGTTCCAGCCTGCCTTCGCCATCGGGAGATGGATCGCCGGCGATGACATTTCTCAGATCGGCGATGATCGCCGGCTCCGCCAGGTCGCGGCCGAAGTTGACGCCGACAAGGTGAAAGCCTGCTTCATTGGCGCCGCAAACGAAGTCGCTCATCACCGCCACACTGCGGTCGGCAAAAACCGGCAAGGCGCCCACACCCAGCGGCCCGATATAGCCCGGCTGACATCCCAGAGCCGTCTGGATCTCGTCGTCGCGTGCGAAGCGAAAGTCGCCTACGGTCTTCTGGGCCTTGATTTCGTTCAGATTATGATCGCCGCGCAGCAGAATCAGGGCGAACTGACCCGAAGCACCGGTCGCCGAGGTCAGGACGATGGCGATCGCCTTGACCGTCCGCGTCAGCGGCAGGGCGAGCAGCGCGGCGACATCCTCACAGCGCGTACGGCCCGGCGTAGCAACCCTCTCCAGCGCAGCAGACGCCGCAGCGCGGGGCTCCGACGGCGCCAGAGCCTCTGCCAACTCGACATTGGCCGCAAAACCGGAGTCCGGACAATAGGCCAGCGCATCCTCTCCCGACTCAGCGAGGACGTGAAACTCGTGCGATCCGGTCCCGCCTATCGAGCCGGTGTCGGCAGCCACCGCCCGGAACTTCAGTCCAAGGCGAGTAAAAATTCGCGTGTAGGTGTCGAACATATTGCGGTATTCGCGTTGCAGATCGGCGAAGCTGCTGTGAAAGGAGTAGCCGTCCTTCATGAGAAATTCGCGTCCGCGCATGATGCCGAAACGCGGCCGGATCTCGTCGCGAAACTTCACCTGGACCTGGTAGAAATGCAGCGGCAACTGACGGTAGCTCTTCACTTCCTTGCGCACCACGTCGGTAATCACTTCTTCGTGGGTGGGGCCGATGACGAAGTCTCGCTGGTGCCTGTCCTTGCAGCGCAGCAACTCGGGACCGTACTTGTCCCAGCGCCCGGATTCCTGCCACAGCTCGGCTGGCTGCACAGCCGGCATCGACAGCTCGATCGCGCCGGATCGGTCCATTTCCTCACGGACGATCTTCTCGACCTTGCGCATCACGCGCAGACCGATCGGCATCCAGGTGTATATCCCGCCGGCGAGGCGCTTGATCATGCCGGCGCGCAGCATGAGCTGGTGGCTGATGATTTCCGCGTCAGACGGTGCCTCTTTCAGCGTGGACAGGAAAAAGCGGGACGTGCGCATGGCATTCGGGCGGCGAAGGAGGAAAGCGCGATTTTACGCGAGTCGGAGCGAGAGTGACGGTTTGCTTTCCAAGCTCATGGAAATGTGAAAAAATGCGTTCAATCAAACAATTTGCAGGTGCTATAAATGCTTGACCGTGAAGGCTATCGCCCGAACGTCGGCATCATTCTTTGTAACGCCAAGAACGAGGTGTTCTGGGGCAAGCGTATTCGAGAGCATTCATGGCAGTTCCCGCAGGGTGGAATCAACCGGGGCGAGACGCCCGAACAGGCGATGTACCGGGAACTGCATGAAGAGATCGGCTTGCTGCCCGAGCATGTGCATATCCTCGGGCGGACCAAGGACTGGTTGCGTTACGACGTGCCGACTCATTGGGTAAGACGCGAGTGGCGTGGCAGTTACCGAGGGCAAAAACAGATCTGGTTCTTGCTTCGTCTGGTTGGCCGGGACACCGACGTATCGCTGCGCGCCTGCGATCATCCCGAGTTCGACGCCTGGCGTTGGAACACCTACTGGGTATCCCTTGACGCGGTGATCGAGTTCAAGCGCAGGGTCTATGAGCAGGCCCTGAACGAGTTGGCGCGTTTCCTCAACGCAGACCACCGCCGTACCCGGCCGCCTGCCGGGCACGACCGAGAAGCCTTTCTGGCTCCCGAGAGCGTAAAAAAGGGATGAATCGTTTGCTGCCTGCGCCAAGGCTGACCCTGGCAACCCTCCATCTGCCGGCGAGTGGGAGAATCGCACGCTGGCTGTGCGTCCTGGCCGTGGCTTTTCCGTGCGCAGGTTTCACAGCCAGCGCCGACCGTGATGTCGACGAAAAACCCTGGCAGGAAATTGCCGCGCAACTGCCGCCGTTTCCACAGCCCGAGAACCTGATTCCTTTTTTTGTCAGTTCGGCCAGTGACAACAAGTTCATGATCGACGGCGAGTCCCTGAGCGTGGCGGCCGACGGCGTGGTGCGTTTTACGGTGGTGATCATCAGTCCTTCCGGGGCCCGAAACGTGAGTTACGAAGGCATGCGCTGTGCAACGGGCGAGCGCCGGCTCTATGCCCTGGGCCGCTCCGACGAGACCTGGTCGAAGGCACGCAACGATCAGTGGACGCGAATCGGGGAAAATTCTCTCAATCGACATCACGCCGCGCTTTACAAGGACTATTTCTGCCCGATCGGCACATTCCTTCGCGATGCCGATGACGCACGCCGGATACTTCGCTCTGGCGGCGACCCATCGCTCAGGCAGCACTAGCAGCAACCACGTTTGGAAGCTGAACGGCCACCGAACAACGGACCCATGATCATCACCGACCGATTTCTCATCGAGTTTGACAAGGCTCTGCGGACCCTTTTCGCGCCCGCAGCGACGACCCGTGAGGTGCCCGGCAGCCAGGAGGCGGAAGGTGGACTGTCCAGCGAAGAGCGGAACCACGCCAGCGCGCTGATGCGGGTCAATCACGTTGGCGAGGTGTGCGCGCAGGCGCTCTACCAGGGACAGGCACTGGCCTGTCGTAATCCGGTACTTCGCCAGGCTCTGGAGAAAGCCGCTGACGAGGAGACCGAACATCTGGCCTGGACGGAGCGTCGCCTGGTCGAACTGGGAGGACGCAAGAGCCTGCTGAACCCGCTCTGGTACCTTGGCGCACTGGCATTCGGAGTGGGCGCCGGCAAGCTTGGCGACCCCTGGAGTCTCGGGTTTCTTGCCGAAACCGAACGACAGGTCGAGGCGCACCTCGACGATCATCTGAGCGCTCTGCCGGCGCAGGACATCAAGTCGCGCGCGATCGTCAAGCAGATGAGGCTCGACGAGATTTCACACGCTGAAACCGCCGTCCGTCTCGGCGCACGCGAGTTGCCCGCGGCCGCCCGAAAAGCCATGACCATAGCATCGCGGATGATGACTCGCACCGCCTACTACGTCTGACGCCAGGTCCCCAGCTTGCCCGCCCCCCGTCAGGCCTCGACGATCTCGAAGTCGTGCGTGATCTCGGCGGTCTTGGCGAGCATGATCGAAGCCGAGCAGTACTTCTCCCTGGACAGATCGATGGCGCGCGCAACTGCTTCGGGTTTCAACTGCTTGCCGGTCACGCGGAAGTGGAAATGCAGATGGGTAAATACCCTTGGCTCGACCTCGGCGCGCTCGGCCTGCAGGCTCACTTCACATCCGGTCACGGCATGACGGCCTTTCTTCAGAATCAGGACCACGTCGAACGCGGTACACCCACCGGTCCCCGCGAGTAGCAGTTCCATGGGCCGCGGCGCCAGATTGCGCCCGCCGGCCTCCGGCGCGCCATCCATCACGACGGTGTGGTTACTCCCCGTTTCAGCGACAAAAGACATCCCGTCGCCGGTCCACTTCACCTTGCATTCCATGGCCTGCTCCCTTTCTTCGAACGAACGCGACAGCGCGTCAATGCCCAATGATCGCATCAAAGGCGCCATGCGACACGCAGCGAGGCGGGCGCGAGTGAGCGGCGGATGCCTTCGACGCGGCTGCAAGCAACGATTCGAGCGCCACCGCCAGTTCCGTGATCCGTACTCCGTGGCACCAGGAGCATCGGTTCGCAGCCCCTCACCACACATGCTGCACCGCACCATTTCGGTCTGTATTTTCGACCTTCAGAACGTCTTAATAAGTTGCATATTGTGAAATCTATCTCATATTTAGATAGCAAACATCTGAACCATAATTGCTTTCAGACTCACTGCCAGGGCCAGTCCGCCGCCGGAACAAATAATGGCGCAACGCACCAAAAATACTTGATCTTTCCACTTGGATGAGCCATAATCTTTTCAACGGAAGCGGCGTCATGAAGTGGTTCCTTACTGATTGCTTGCCTTGGGCTTCTCCCGCTTGTCTCCTCCACCCTCCTCCTTTGGTGTGGATTTAGCGCGGCTCCAACGAGCCGCGCTTTTTTTTGCCGGTGATGCAAGGATCGCCGGGCCACAGATCTACGGTGCGTGAAAAGGAAACAGCGATTGACACGAGTTGCGGCTTTGCCCTAAGATGCTGGGCTTTCCGTTATCAGGCAAAAAGGACGGCGTTTTTGATGAAGACTTTCTCCGCCAAATCGCATGAAGTGAAGCGCGAGTGGCTTGTGGTGGACGCAACGGACAAGGTGCTCGGACGCCTTGCGACCGAGATTGCTCGCCGCTTGCGTGGTAAGCATAAGCCCGAATTCACTCCTCACGTTGATACAGGCGATTACATTGTCGTCACCAACGTCGAAAAGCTGCGCGTGACCGGCAACAAGGCCGAAGACAAAAAATACTATCGCCACTCGGGCTATCCGGGCGGAATTTACGAAACGAACTTCACCAAGATGCAGCAGCGTTTCCCCGGGCGCGTCCTGGAAAAGGCCGTCAAGGGCATGCTCCCGAAGGGACCGCTCGGTTACGCAATGATCAAGAAAATGAAGTGCTATGCGGGCGCAACCCACCCGCATGCGGCCCAGCAGCCGAAAACTCTGGAACTCTAAGGGATCACCATGGCTGAAAATTTATTCTATGGCACTGGTCGGCGGAAAAGCGCCGTGGCGCGCGTATTCATGAAGCGCGGCAGCGGCAATTTTGTCGTCAATGGCAAACCTGTCGATGAGTTCTTCACCCGCGTTACGGGGCGCATGATCGTCCGCCAGCCGCTCCAACTGGTCGAGCAACTGACGGGCTTCGACATCCTGGTCAATGTGGGCGGTGGCGGCGAATCCGGCCAGGCCGGCGCGGTACGGCATGGCATCACGCGGGCGCTGATCGAATACGATGCGTCTCTGAAACCGGTACTGTCCAAGGCAGGTTTTGTCACCCGCGACGCTCGTGAAGTCGAGCGCAAGAAGGTCGGTTTCCACAAGGCACGTCGTCGGAAGCAGTTCTCCAAGCGCTGATCGAATCCAGCCGAACGACAAAAGCCGCCCGAGGGCGGCTTTTGTTTTTTCAGAAGGTCGAGACTATCATTACTGGCTATCGCGGAGGCTCTCATGATCAGGATTGGAATCGTCGGCGGCACCGGCTACACGGGTGTCGAATTACTGCGCTTGCTTGCCCAGCATCCCGAGGTGCAGGTCGTGGCCATTACCTCTCGCGGCGACGCGGGGATCCCCGTTGCAACCATGTTTCCGAGCTTGCGGCGGCGAGTGAATCTGAAATTTGAAGATCCCGCAAAGGCCAATCTGAGAAACTGTGATCTGGTTTTTTTTGCCACGCCGAACGGTGTGGCGATGGAACAGGCGCCGGCCCTGCTCGACGCGGGAGTCCGCGTGATCGACCTGGCGGCTGATTTCCGCATCAAGAACGTGGCCGAGTGGGAGCGCTGGTACGGAATGCGGCATGCCAGCCCGGAATGGGTCGAAAAAGCGGTCTATGGACTGCCGGAATACCATCGTGCCGCCGTCCGTAACGCTCGCCTGGTCGCCAACCCCGGCTGTTATCCGACGGCGGTGCAACTGGGCTTCATGCCGCTGGTCGAGGCAGGCCTGGTCGAGACGGACCAGTTGATTGCCGACGCCAAGTCAGGCGTGTCGGGCGCTGGCCGCAAGGCGGAAATCGCCACCCTGTTCGCTGAAGCTGCCGACAATTTCAAGGCCTATGCGGTTTCCGGACACCGCCACCTGCCGGAGATTCAGCAAGGTCTGTCGACCATGGCCGGACACCCCGTAGGCCTGACCTTCGTACCGCATTTGACGCCGTTGATTCGCGGCATCCATGCGACCCTCTACGCGCGCATCAAGGGGGAAGCTGACTTCCAGCAACTGTTTGAGCAGTGCTACGGTGGCGAAGCCTTCGTCGATATCCTGCCGCCCGGATCGCATCCCGACACGCGTTCGGTGCGCGCCGCGAACGTCTGCCGTATTGCCGTGCATCGTCCTCAGGGAGGCAACGTTCTGGTGGTCCTTTCGGTCATCGACAACCTGGTGAAGGGCGCTGCCGGCCAAGCGGTGCAGAACATGAACATCATGTTCGGGCTGCCGGAAACAGAGGGCCTGGCGCAGTTGGCGGTGCTTCCCTGACGATCGAATCCCGCTTCAGCAGGGCGACAAAGCTGTTATGATTATTCGGTCGCCAGCCGCACAGGACACCGGCGAATGTAGGCCTCTCTGGAACTCCTGCCTGAGGCGGGGGTCGGATGAGGCCATAGAGATCAGATTCAGGAGGATTCACCCATGAATGCAGCGACAGAAATACCCTTGCCCTTTGTCTTTACCGAGAGCGCGGCCGGCAAGGTGAAGGAATTGATCGAGGAAGAAGGCAATCCGGACTTGAAGTTGCGCGTCTTTGTCACCGGTGGTGGCTGCTCGGGTTTTCAGTACGGGTTTACCTTTGACGAGGTTGCCAACGACGACGATACGGCGCTGCAGAAGGATGGCGTCACCCTGCTCGTCGACCCGATGAGCTACCAGTATCTGGTCGGCGCCGAAATCGACTACACCGAGGGCCTCGAGGGTTCGCAGTTCGTCATCAAGAACCCGAACGCCTCATCAACCTGCGGTTGCGGCTCGTCGTTCTCGGTCTAGCTTACCCAGCGGGCCAGCGGAGCAGCGTGCGCTGCTCCGCTGGCCCATGTTTATTGGCTCCTTCGACAAGCTCGTAGGTTGGGTTGGGCCGCAGGCCGTAACCCAACATGGCCGAACGAACACGCCCGAGTTGCGAGCGACAACCTCGGCCCGGCTGGCCTACTGCGGAAAGCCCGCCCGCAACTGCTCGACGATCCAGCGCGCCTCTGCCTCGCTCAGAAAGCGATGCCACGGCGGCATCGGCGTCCCCGGCCGACCACCGTAGATTGTGGCGACCATCGAGTCGACCGGCCTGTCACGTAGGGCGGCGGGCGTCAACGGGGGGCCGAGACCGCCCTGCAAGGTCATGCCGTGGCACGAGCCGCAGTCCTGACGGACGAGATGGACAAGCTCCCTCCGGCGCTCGGGCGAGGGCGCGGCAAGCTCCAGCACCGCCTGCGCATAAGCGGTTGTCGACCAGAGTAGCAGCGCGAAGACGAGGGGAAACGGCATGGAGCGGCAGTCAGTCAAGAAGTGATTGCAACGAGAGGCCGCATTCACCATTCACGCAGGTTGAGGAGCACATCGGGATTTCGGCATTCTATCCGAAGACCGGAGGACCTGTATTCGCCGACTCGCGCCTGGCCGCCTTTCGTCCGACCATGCGCTCGCAGCCTACTCGCTTGCCCAGTAGAAATAGAGGTCCCGGCGCCCGGCCTGCGTGACGCTGGTCACCTTGCTCAGCACGCGGCCCCGGAACTCGGCGTCGACCCGGTATTGTCCGGGTCGCAGCGTCGCGAAAAATAGCGGCCCAGGCGACTGCGCGGCCAGCACTTTCGCACCCGCCGCGTTGTAAACGCTCACCTTGACGTCGGCGACGTACGATCCACTGCCCTGCAATGCAAAAACCAGTTCCAGGTTATGCAGACGCCGCAGCATCTCGACTTCGATCGCATCATCCTCGCCGATTCCAGCGCTGACATGGATGATCTCCCCCACGGCCGTGAGCGCCGGCGGTGCTCCGAGCGCATGTCCCGTGCTCAGCAGCAGGATTCTGATGGCCAACGGTAACAGCCAGTGACGCCAGTTCATCTGTGCTCTCCTCTCTCTGAATTCTCGCCCATCAAGCGAACGGGTTCACCACAGGGTGCGCGTGTCGAGCCAGCTCACCCGCCCGGTCCTGCGCTTCACTTCGTTGTACATGTGCGCCGTTCCACCCGGCCCGTCGCCACCACCGCCATTCCACAGGCAAATGAAACGCACTTTGCTCACCCCCCAGGCGAGCGCGGTGTATAGCAGCCACAGATTGCAGCGCTCGAAGGCGTTCGCCTCTTCACCACTCGCGCTCCTGGGCAGGGCGCCGATTTCAATGGGCATGATCCACGGCGCCTCTTCGAGGGTGGCGAGCAGGTTGAAGTAGCGTTCGCGCCAGCGCTCGCCGTTGCTGGCGGGAAGGATCGAGCGCTCGATGAATTCCGGCTCGTCGAAGGGCAACATCGGCTGCAAGCGGACGCCGCGCGCCCGACACGCTTCGAGAAACAACATGTCCCCGCCGCTAGCCGCCTGCGCTAGCGCCAGATCCTCGGTACCGACGCCGAGCTGGTCGAGGGTTTGACCGATCTTCTCGGCCGCCAGGGCCTCGCGCTCGGCCGGAAAACGCGGCGGTACACGGCCTGCGGGGTCGATCATGTGCCCACTGAAGAGCAGCACCTGCCTCGGCTCGACAGGTGGCTTGCTGCGCGCGATCTCACGTTCGACAATGCCCAGAGCCACCGCCGTCTCGGCGGGGCGAAAGTCGATGTCCTGGAACAGGGTCAGCGTCAGGCGGCTCGATTCCAGCGCAAACCAGTCACGATTGGCCGCCGCCACCATATTGCCGTACTCCTTGCGCACGCTGTCGACCGGCTTGACCAGCAGGCACAGCTCGGCAAAACTGGCGCGCGCCCAGTAGTCCTTGCGGTTGCGCTCCTGCGCGGTCAGGCTGGCCCACTGCACGCCGCCGATCAGCCGCTCGATCACCGTCTGCTCGCTGTCGCCTGCGCAGTGCTGGCGCAGCACTTGCAGCGTCAGCGCGTTGATGCCTGCATAATGATGCGTTGGGTCGGCGACGAAGGCCCGGTAATAGGGATCGATCGCCTCGCCGAGAGCGGCGTCCTCGTCGCTGGCGGCCGCGTGCATCTGTGCCGGAGTCAGCTCCGCCTGCCGCCAGCGCGCCATCCAGTTGTCCTTCTCAACGCGGCCGGCCTGCGCCCAGCATTCGGCATCCTGCGGATAGTCATCGGTGAGCTGACGCACCCATTCACGCGCTTCTTCGAAGCGTCCCAGGCGACTGAGGCAGAGAGACTTCTTCTCGCGGCTAATCTTGTCGTCGCTGTCGATGTCGAGGGCCCGTTCGAACTGTTCAAGCGCCAGATCGTACTGCTTGAGCTTGAGCAAGGCGTTACCGGCGCAGCGCTTGGCTTCCACGTGCAAGGCCCGCATCGGCGTTTCGTCGGCGAGCAGCAGGATGTCGCCGGGCCGGTTTCTCTGCCGCGCGACTTCCATTCGGCTAGCCCAACTGGCATACGCGTCGGAGAACTCGTTGCGCTCGGCGAGTAGCAGGCGGCGCCATTCCGGCTGCTCGAGGTTGGGGATCAACTGAAAGACCGGACTCACCTTGCGCCGCGTCGAACTGGCCATGCTGGCGCGCACCATCTCGGTCATGGCGTGACGGTCCGCCGCCAGGGTCGCCGGGTCGGGCGCTCCGTCGCGCAGCGAGTAGTGCAGCTTGCGGTCGGTGTAGATGTCGAAGGGCTGGTTGGGCCGCGGTCCCCGCACCAGCACCACGCCGCGCGCGCGCAGCGCGTGGCGAACGCCCAGTTCGTACCAGACGTTGTTGAGGCCACTATCAAGTGCGCGCTTGCTCATCACTACCTCCTGCCGGTCGATGGTCAATCGAGGACTGCGGCTTCAGTCTAGCAAGCCTTGACTTGATCGCAAACTTTCCGATCTGGCCGTCCGGCCGCTGCGCTCGTCGCGTTCCGTAGGCTGGGGTGACGAAGGAACGCCAACGTAATCCCTGCCCTTCGCTGTTGGGCTGCGTTCCTCGCCCCAACCTTCGACCGCTCACCCCAAGCACGGGTCTTGTCGTCGAGGTCAATGACCGTCGCGATGCTGACGCTGTCAATGTCGGAGACGCGCCCTGCAAGCGCTGACCACACGACAGCGGCGAATCTGGGCGACAATGTCGGTAAACCAGGCGTTGCCGCTTACTTCCACGCCCCTCCATCGAGTCAGAAAACACGCAATGAACAAGACCCCTGTGGCGCTGCTGGCGACCCTGTTGCTCACCGTCGCGCTCGCCGCCTGTCAGGACAAGGCGGCATCACCAAGCAAGACGCCGACCACGAAACCGGCGCTGACCGTCACCGCCGCCACCCCGCAAGCGCTCGACTGGCCGCTGACGATCGCCGCCAGCGGTAATATCGCTGCCTGGCAGGAAGCGATCATCGGCCCTGAACTGAGCAATTACCGGATCACCGAAGTGCGTGCCAACGTCGGCGACCGGGTCAGGAAGGGCGACGTGCTGGCGCGCATCGCCAGCGATACGGTCGACAGCGAACTGGCTGAAACGCGCGCCACAGTGGCCGAAGCCGAGGCAACGCTGGCCGAGGCAGGCGCCAACAACGAGCGCGCCAGGCAATTACGCGACAAGGGCTTCTACAGCCCGCAGCAGGGGATTCAGAGCCAGACCGCCGCCGATACGGCGCTTGCCCGGCTGAACGCTGCCAGGGCACGCCTGCACTCGGCCGAGTTGCGGCGCGCCCGGGCCGTAGTCCTCGCGCCTGACGACGGCATCATCTCGGCGCGCAGCGCCACCGTCGGTTCGCTGACGCAGCCCGACCAGGAGCTTTTTCGCCTGATACGCGGTGGGCGGCTCGAATGGCGCGCCGAAGTCACCGCCGCCGAACTGGCGCACTTCAAACCCGGTCTGACCGCACGCCTGGAAACGCCTGACGGCGGCAGCGTCGCCGGCATCGTCCGTGCCGTTGCGCCGACCGTCGACCCGCAGACGCGCAACGGACTGATCTACGTAGACCTGACGCCGCAGGCCGCCCGGGCGCTCGCGGCCGGCATGTTCACCCGCGGCCGCTTCGAGCTGGCGCAGCGCCCGGCGCTGACCCTACCGCAGTCGGCGGTCCTGCTGCGCGAGGGCTTTGCCTACGTTTTCCGCCTCGACTCGGGCGGCGGCTCCGCCAGCGAGTCGGCCGGCAACACCCTGGCCAGGGTCGTGCAAACGAAGGTCGGCACTGGCCGCCGTAGCGGCGACCGAATCGAGATCACCAGCGGGCTCGACGCTGGCGCGCAGGTCGTCGCCAACGGCGGCGCATTTCTCGCCGACGGCGACACGGTACGCGTCATCGCTGCCGGCCGACAGCCATGAATGTCTCCTCGTGGTCGATCAGGAACCCGATTCCGTCGATTCTGCTCTTCGTCCTGCTCACCGTGCTCGGGCTGATGGCCTTCCGCGGAATGAAGATCCAGCAGTTCCCGGACGTCGACCTGCCGACGGTCACGGTCACTGCCAGCCTGCCCGGAGCTGCACCGGCGCAGATGGAAACCGAAGTGGCGCGCAAGATCGAGAACTCGGTCGCCACGCTGCAGGGTGTCAAGCACATCTATACCAAGGTGCAGGATGGCACGGCAACGGTCACCGTCGAATTCCGCCTCGAGAAGCCCAGCCAGGAGGCTGTCGACGACGTGCGCGATGCCGTTTCGCGCATCCGTTCCGATCTGCCGGGCGACCTCAAAGACCCGGTGATCGCCAGGGTCAGCCTCGCCGGAGCGCCGATCCTGACGTATACCGTCGCTTCCAGCCGGATGGACGGCGAAGCGCTCTCCTGGTTCGTCGACAACACCATCACCAAGGCCATTCTGAGTGTCCGCGGCGTCGGCGCCGTGTCGCGCGTCGGCGGGGTGAGCCGCGAAATCCGTATCGAGCTCGACCCGGCCCGCCTGCTCGCCTTGCGCACCACGGCCGCCGACGTTTCGCGCCAGTTGCGGCAAACGCAGCAGGAAGCTTCCGGCGGCCAGTCCGATATCGGCGGCGCCGAGCAGTCGGTGCGTACCATCGCCACGGTCGCGTCGGCCGAGGAACTCGGCGCGATGGAAATTGCGCTCACCGACGGCCGCCGGATTCGCCTGAACGAACTGGCGAAGGTCAGCGACACGGTCGCTGAGCAGCGCTCGGCAGCGCTCCTCAACGGTCAGCCGGTCGTCGGTTTCGAGATCGTCCGCGCGCGCGGCGCCGGAGAAGTCGAGGTCGCCGATGGCGTGCGCAGCAAACTGGAGCAACTCAAGCGCGAGCACTCCGACATCACGATCACCGAGGCCTTCAATTTCGTTGACCCGGTAGTGGACAATTTCGAGGGGTCGATGTGGCTGCTGATCGAGGGCGCCATCCTGGCGGTGATCGTCGTCTGGCTCTTCCTGCGCGACTGGCGGGCGACTTTCGTTTCCGCCACCGCGCTGCCGCTGTCGATCATCCCGACCTTTGCCGCCATGCATCTGATGGGTTTCACGCTCAACGTCGTCACCTTGCTTTCGATGTCGCTGGTCGTCGGCATCCTGGTCGACGACGCCATCGTCGAAATCGAGAACATCATGCGCCACCTGCGCATGGGCAAGACGCCCTATCAGGCGGCGATGGAAGCCGCCGACGAGATCGGAATGGCGGTCATCGCGACGACCTTCGCGCTGATCGCCGTCTTTCTGCCCACCGCTTTCATGAGCGGCGTGGCGGGCAAGTTTTTCGTCCACTTCGGGTGGACAGCGGCGATTGCCGTCTTCTTCTCACTCGTCGTCGCGCGCATGCTGACGCCGATGATGGCCGCCTATATCCTGCGACCACCAAAAACAACACCCGGCGAACCGCGCTGGCTGCGCATCTACACCGGCTGGGCCACCTGGTGTCTCAGGCACCGGCTGACGACGGCCCTCACCGCCGCCATATTCTTCTGTGGCTCATTCGCCCTGCTGCCGCTGCTGTCGACCGGCTTCGTGCCGCCGGACGACCTGTCGCAGACGCAGGTCTACCTGTCGCTGCAGCCCGGCAGCACTTTCCGGGAGACGCTCGCCACCGCCGAAGCAGCCCGGCGAATGGTCGAGAAGAATCCGTACGTGAGAATGGTCTACACCGCCATCGGCGGTGGCGCGACGGGCAGCGACCCGTTTGCCGCGCGTGGGGCCGCCGAGGTGCGCAAGGCGACACTGACCATCAACATGACGCCGCGTGGCGAACGCGGCGGGGTCAAGAAGCAGGAGGTAGAGCGGCAGTTGCGCGAGGCCCTGACGCTGCTGCCCGGCGCCCAGGTGAAAGTCGGCCTCGGCGGATCGAACGAGAAATACGTCCTCGTGCTGGCCAGCGAGAACGGCCCGCTGCTCGACGAACACGCCCGCACCGTCGAACGCGAATTGCGGACCATCCCCGGAGTCGGCGCGATCACCACGACCGCCAGCCTGGTTCGTCCAGAACTCGTCGTGCGGCCGAATTCTGCCGCCGCTGCCGACCTCGGCGTCACCACGGCAGCCATCGCCGACGTGCTGCGCATCGCCACTGCCGGCGACTACGAGCAGAGCCTGGCCAAGCTCAACCTCGCGCAGCGCCAGATCCCCATCGTCGTCAAGCTGCCGCCGGCAGCGCGCCAGGATCTCGGCCTGCTCGAACGCCTGACCGTCGCCGGCAAGAACGGCCCGGTGATGATCGGCAGCGTCGCCAGCCTGCGCCTCTCCGGCGGCCCGGCCGAGATCGACCGCTACGACCGCCTGCGCAACATCAATTTCGAAATCGAACTCAACGGACAGCCGCTGGGCGAAGTCGAAAAGAACACGCTCGCCCTGCCCAGCCTGAAAGACCTGCCGCCGGGGATCATGCAGAGCACGGTCGGCGACGCCGAGGCGATGGGCGAACTGTTCCAGAGCTTTGGTCTGGCGATGCTCACCGGAGTGCTCTGCATCTACATCGTGCTGGTCCTGCTGCTGAGGGATTTCGTCCAGCCGGCAACCATTCTCGCGGCCCTCGTCCTCTCGGTGCCGGGCGCTTTCCTGGCGCTCTTCGTCACCGGAACGGCGCTGTCGATGCCCTCGATGATCGGCCTGATCATGCTTATGGGGATCGCCACCAAGAACTCGATTCTGCTCGTCGACTACGTCATCCTGGCCCGCCGCGAACACGGCCTGGACCGCTGGAACGCCTTGCTCGACGCTTGCCGCAAGCGCGCCCGACCGATCATCATGACCACCGTCGCCATGGGCGCCGGAATGCTGCCGATCGCCATCGGCCTCGGCACCGACCCCAGCTTCCGCGCGCCGATGGCCATCGTCGTCATCGGCGGGTTGATCACCTCGACCTTCCTCAGCCTGCTGGTCATCCCGGTCGTCTTCACCTACGTCGACGACGCTGTCGGGCACCTGAAGAGGCTGCGCCCGAAGCGGCAGGGGTGATTGGCAAGCGGGTGGCCGCTCAGCCCCTTCAACAGCGTCGGGAGACCATCGATCCGGCGGGCGAGATCAGTCGCTCCAGGCACTTTTCTGCACGCGCCTTGACCGGCAGACCTGTTTTTTCTATCCTGCAAGCGTACACTGTGCTTAGCCACAACCGCTCCAGAAGCACTCACTCCCCGCACTCCACCCACATCGACAAGAGGATTATCATGATGGAAGAAAAGAGCACGCCCAAGAGGGCGACCGCTGCCAAGAAGACCGCAGCGAGCGCCGCGCCGACTGCCAGCGAGGCAAGCAAGACGCCGGCGGTCAAGAAAGCGCCACCGGCGGCCGCCGAGAAAAAAACGCCAGCCAGGAAAGCCGTCCAGACGCCGGAGATCGCAACCCAGCCGCCTCCTGCAGCCGAGACAGCAGCGGCGCCGGTCACCATCATCGCCGCGGCCACACCGGCCGAGACGGTCACGCCAGACCTGACACCAGCGCCGGCGAAGCCAAGTGCCGAGGAACGCTATCTAATGGTCCAGTCGGCAGCCTATTTCATCGCCGAAAGGAATGGTTTCCAGGGCTGTGATACGCATTACTGGGCGCTTGCCGAGCAGGAGATTGCCGCTCAACTCGGCGAAACGGCAGCCTAGCAACGTGCGGTCCGCTTTGCGGATCGTGCGCCACTGACAACGAGGACGAACGAATGCGCAAGCGACTGATCACCGACGTCAAGCAAGGTAGCCCACCGGCGCCTGCCGACTGGCTCGATATCGAGCAACTGGCGGAGGTGGAAATCACCTCCGAAGACCCCGCCTATCCCATCGAATCCGCTCTCTTGCCCGGTGAAGGCAGCGGATGGCGCGCCGCGGCGCCCGGCAAGCAGTCGATCCGGATCCTTTTTACGCAGCCGCAGCGGCTGCGTAAAATACGGATCAGCTTTTTCGAGACGTCCGTGCAGCGGACGCAGGAGTATCTGCTGCGCTGGTCTGCCGACGGCGGACAATCGTTTCGGGAGATCGTCCGACAGCAATGGAACTTCAGCCCGCAAGCGTCGACTTCCGAGACCGAAGAGCATCAAGTCGAGCTTGCCGGGGTCAAGGTGCTCGAGTTGATCATTACCCCGGACATCGGCAACGACGGCAACAACGACGCGGTCGCTTCTCTGGCCCAGCTTCGCGTCGCCTGATCGGGGCACGATGAGCGCGGCTGGCCGCGTTTTCGCCCGGCCGGCTGCAACCCTGTCTGTAAGGGCCGCAACTCGTGGCTCCGGCAGGAGGACGGGCTGATTCTGTGTCGCGGCGGAGAGCCACGTCGCATCACGAGTAGCTCTTGTAGAACGCCTCAGCGGTAAACTTCACAAACTCCTCCGTCTTCTGCTGACCGCGTGCAATGACCTGCCACGGCTCCAGTCGCGCTATCTCGGTCTGCAGCTCTCTCGCCGTCCTGGCGCTGCACCCGAGGATGTCTTGAACCGACGCCGCCGCAACGCCGTCGCACTGGAAGATGTACGCGAATTCCAGCAGTTCCTGAAAGTTGAAAAATTTCTGCTGGTAGTCATTGGGCGACTGGCTGGCAAAGAAGACCACGACGCCCTTGGAACGTCCCTCGCGGATTATGCGCTGGAGGAACATGTTCTTCTGGCTGAGGTAGTTGTGGGCCTCGTCGATGACCAGGATGGTTCGAATCGTCCGCCGGCCCTCCATCACGGGGCTATCGGGCAGAGTGGCCATCTCCTTGTAGAGCCGCTCGATGACGAGGTACGCCACCAGTTCCTTGAGGACGGGCATCGCGTGCACGTCGATCAGCATCGTTCGGTTGGCGACTCGGTCCATGGGTGCGCCTTCGCTGCCATGGCGCCAGAACAGATCGAAGTCGGACAGGTCGCGCAGGACCTCAATAAGACTGTCGTCCTTCTTGCCGTCCTCTTCGTACGCCGCTGCAGCGATTTCGAGAACGTCGGGGAAGTCCGGATAGGGCGTGGCCGAACCGGCCCGCTTGGCGTAGGCGGCCCGAATCGCCTCCGTCAGTGCGCCCTTCTGCACGACGCCAAGCTTGCTGCTGATCGACGCAAAGCTCTCGGCCTTCTCGCGCGCCGATACGTTGATCGTTTGCTCGTCGTACGCCGGCAGGATGAAAGGATTGATCGGCAGACTTTGCCCGCCTTGCAGCAAGCGGAAGGGCTGCACCCGCGCCAGTTCCAGAAACCTTGCGTTATCAACCACGTCTCCTTTGTAATCGAAGTAGACGAAGTTGATCTGGAAACTCGACTGTATACGGATGTCGGTCAGTATTTTCAGGAGAAACTGCGTCTTGCCGACGCCGGGCTTGCCCATGATGGCCAAGTGCGAATTGGCGTGTCTGGTTGTGTTGTTCAATTCCATGACCAGCTCGGTCCGCTGCAATAGAGTCCGTCCGATGAAGATATCGAGGCCACTGCCGAGTTGCTCGCGCCGGCCGGCGAATTCCACCTCATCCACCAGCCGTCGGATCAGGGCCTCGCCGCTGTCGCCGGTCTCGTGGAACATCTGCGCCAGCAGCGCAGCACCGCTGTCGACGTGGTTCTTGACGATCGATCGATTGGAGAAAAATTCATCCTCACTGAAATCCCGTTTGCCGTAGGTGTGAGCAATCAGCGTGCGTAGAAACACCTCATCTTCACCAACGAAGGTCGGCCGCTTCATTTCACCGCCGCTGAAGCTCGGGCTTTGCGCAACCCTCGATCCCTCCTTCACCAAAGACAGCGTGAAGGCGATCCGCGCCAGCGTGGCCTTTTCCAGTTTGGTCTGGAAACGGAGCGCGCTCAGTACTTCATCGGCCTCGCTTGAGGTGTAGAGACGGTCAGCCATGGTTTTTCTCCCAGAAGTAACCCTTGCGGAACGTCGTCAGCTCCTGTCTCTGGTCGAACTCCAGACAGCCGGCACCGCTCAGCCGTGGCTTCAGCGATCGGTAGTAGTTGGTGTCAATTTCCGTGTCGGTCGAAAGGATGACCACCTGCTCGCCAGCGTTGGGGAAATAGTGGTTCACGATGTTGTCGCGGTGCGTGCTGTCGAGGCGCGACAGGGGGGTATCGATGATGATCGGCAGTTTGAGTTCGCTGGTTTGCGCCAGTCCCCACAATAGGGACACGGCGAACACTTCCTTTTCGCCGGCCGCCATCGACGACTTGCGAATCTGGTGGCCGTTGCGGTCAGTGATTCGGACCTCGTAGGTCTTGTCGTCGATGGTAATGTCCTTGATCAGCCCGCTACGGCTGGAAAGCAGCCGGTACATCTCGAAGGTCTTTTCCTGGAGCAGATGCACCTTGTTCTTGCGCAGGCGGACGATGAACTGATTCAGCACACTGGCGATCGCGTCGCATTCTTCGATGAATTCTGCTTTCTCCTTCGAGATGTGGTGCTTCTCGTAGAGTTTCTCGATCTCCACCTCGATGTCGCGGATCTTCTTGCCGAGCGTCAAAATGTCTTCCTCGACCAGGCGCAGTTGCTCGGTCTTGCGCCCGATCTGCGTCGAGCAACCCTCCATCATGCCCTGTAGTTCGTCAAACAAGTCACGCTCAGTGGACGTCAGCGCACCGCCTTGACCAAAGCCCTCGAACTGTCGTTTCTGTACCTCCAGACCGCGCGCTTCGTCAAGCAAGGGTTTCAGGAGAAAGACGTCACTACCGTCCAGAGCCTCCATACGGTTCAACACGCGCGCCGCGTCGCGCTCAGAAAGGTCCAGCACCTTGGTGATATCCGATCCTGGATCGCCTTCCTTGAGCAGCCGAAAGATGCGCCGCTCCAGTTCGGCCATGCGCTCGGCGGACAGCTTCTCGGTGTAGATCGGTTCTGGCTCCTCGACGACGCGAACGATCCGCTTGGCGAGCGTGGCGGCATTCTCTTTGATGGCCTCGCCGCTGGCCAACTCGCGTTCAGCGTCGATCTGCCGTCGTATGCCATCGAACACCTTGCCGGCGATGCTGAACGGCAGCACCTTCTCGCATAGACCGCGAATCTCGCTCTCTACCTGCGCGAGCCGGTTGGCGGCTGATACGCGCTTTTTCTCCTGCTCGCGCATCGCTTCCCGCGATTCCGGAGCGGCGTGGAAACTTGCCTCGAAGCGTTTCCTGGCTTCGTCCAACTGCCCCTTGAAGCCCTCCAGCTCCAAGCGCAGAGACTCCCGTTCCTGAACTTTTCGCGCCAGCTTGCTCTTCTCGCGCTTCAGTTCGCTTTGCTTGAACTCCAGATCCTCGTCGGAAATCTCGACAAAGCCTTTGCGTTCCTCCTGCTTGATGTAAATGATATCGCTGGCTAGGCGGTTGATGTACTGAATACCCAGCGCCGCTTCCAGCGAGGATTTCAGGCGCACTTCCGAATGGTCGTCCGCCGCAATCTCCTGAATCTTTTCGCCGTCGAAGAAGAAGAATTGCGTGATTCCCGGCGGAATCGCGGCGCGGATGAAGTCCTGCCAAATCTCCTGATTCTGCACAGACACCCGCTTGCCGTCGCGCACCACCACCAGCCGCTCGGTCAGGTCGCGCGGCCGGGGCTCGCTGATCGCGCCAGCCGTCCACGATCGCTTGACGACCAGTTCCGAGCCGTCGTCCATTTCGATGACGATCTCGAAGGCCACGTTGGCATTGCCCTTGGCTTTCTCGCGCCGGTTGATGTGGCGGAAAATGTCGTCGGCCTTGCCGCCATAAAGGCAGTAAGTCACGGCTTCCATGATCGAGGTCTTGCCCGCGCCGTTCATGCCGCCAATCAGGAAGATGCTGCGGCCGTCCTCGCCCATGGGAAAGACGATCTCGGTCGGAAACTGAAAGGACTTGTAGTTCTCGATGGTCAGCTTGCGGAACTTCATTGCGCGTTCTCTTTGACGAACCGATCGATGTCTGGCCTGTCACTCATGCTGGCCGCTGGCCGCCCGCCACTGCGTGCTGGGGTGCTCTTGAGAATCTCTCGCAGCGCGTCGTACACGCCCGTGCGCCGATCCTTGAACTCGTATTCGCGCACGGCATCGAGCAGTTTCAGGACCTTGTCCGGGCTGACGCCGTGCTGGTCGCACAGATCCGCCAACAGCCGAGAGTCCTCCAGGGTCATCTTCATGATTTCTTCCTGTCGTTCGTCAATTGCTTCGTCATCCGATCGAAGTCGCTGCCGATGCGCCCCTGTTCCTCGATCCGTCGCTGGTGATACAACTCGTATTCCTTTTCCGCGCGCTGCTGGGCCATCTCATGCGAGATCTTCCCGGCATGGGTCAGGATGTCGCGGTCGTTGATGTTCAGGAAGGCATCGAGCTTCCTGATCCAGTCTCGCATGTGCATAACGATGCGCCGCATGGCCTGGCCCTCGGCGAAGATCAGGTACTGCTCCGCCAGGTTGTTCAAGGCCCGCAGTTCGTCTTCGGCCAGATAGTTCTTGGCGATGCCGACATCCTGCTTGCGCACCTTGGCACCGCGCCAGGTGGTCAGTCCCATATTCGGCTTTTCGGCATCGGCCCGCGCATGGACGATCTCGGCGGCAGTCTGGCCGGTGATCGCCCAATGCATTTTGTTCTGCACGGTCTTGAAGAAGGTGAGGCTGATCTCCAGCGTCGGGTCATAGTCGACGCTGGTCGCATAGATGTCGGTGATCTTCTGGTAAAAGCGCCGCTCCGAAGTGCGGATGTCCTGGATGCGGCGGGTCAGCTCTTCGAAGTAATCGAAGGGTTGCTGCGGGTTCTTCAGCCGCTCGTCGTCCAGCGTAAAGCCCTTGACGATGTATTCCTTGAGGCGCTGCGTGGCCCAGATGCGGAAGCGCGTGGCGACGTGGCTTTTCACCCGGTAGCCGACCGAGATGATCATGTCGAGGTTGTAGTGATCGACCAGGCGCTTGACCTCGCGCCCGCCCTCGGAGCGAACCAACAAGTATTTCTTGTGGGTTGCCTCCGGCGGCAGTTCGCCTTCCTCGTAGATGTGCTGAATGTGCAGGCTGACGTTCTGCTGGCTGGTCTGGAACAGCTCGGCCAGTTGTGCCTGAGGCAACCAGAGGGTTTCATCTTCCAGCCGCACGTCGATCTTGAGCTTGCCGTCTTCCGCCTCGTAAACCAGAAACTGGCCGCCGCGCTCGATCCCGTCGCTCTGGTTGGTTGGCTTCTGACTCATGGCTTGACGGCCGCTTCAATGAGTTGTTCGACGCGGGTCTTGGCTTCTTCGAGAAGGCGACGAGATTCGCGTTCTGCCATAGCCGCTTTATCGTGGAGGTCGCGAACTTCCCGCTGAAATCCAGTTGGCGCGGCCCAAACAAGGAACCTTCGGATGTCTGAGGGGTAAAGCTCAAGTTGCCCCGATGTGCCGCGCTGATGCATTTCGACCTGCATCTGCCCTGCTGCGCTGTTGAGATAAAGGGACAGGAAGACCGGGTCCAGGCTTGCGGATCGGATGATGGTGACGTGGTTGTCGGGAACCGCCAACTTGTCGCCAAGATACGGCGCGGCGCGCCCAAGAGTTCCTCGTCCGGTGCCGTTCAAGAGGGTATCACCGAAGCGAATCTGCAAATTAGCGTCCGGATTTGCCAATGCAAAGCGATTGTCCTCTTCAATCACGCGGTTCTGCTGAACGTGTTTCGAGTTGATGACAGGGAGCCCCGTCGTTACGTAGGCGGGTTGTCTACCTCGCTGGCAGAAGTCAAGGTGTCCGGAAAGAGGCGACAGAGCCAAGCCTGCCGGCAATCCACCTCTGAACGCCCGAAATGCAGGGAAGTAGTGTTCGGCGTCCAAACGTCGAGACTCTTCAACCTCGCTCAACTGCGCGGTGTAGCCCACTGGTTTGTGAAGAGCCAGCTTATCCAGGCCAAGCGCGGCTTCAATCATGTGCCGCGCTGAAGAAGAGGCCGCGACACTGGCACGCAAGGCACGGTAGTAACGCCGAACCATGTCGCCAACGATTTCTTGCACTTGGCGTTCGGGGACATATACCTTGATTTTGCGCGTACGTTCCAGGGTCAACTGGTATTGAATCGTCAGTTCACGCTCTCGCATCAACTGATCGAAACCGTGCCGGGATCTGAGAAAGGCAATCAGGTAGTACGGGTCGATGACGCTTTGGTCAATTTGCGACATTCCGAGTACCGTGCGAGTCATTGCAGAAGGCGGCATGTCCTCGGCCAGAAGTGCTGCATAGCAGGGCGTGCCAACCTTACTAATCACGACATCACCGGCATGCAGGCTGCGAATCGTTGAATGTTCATCCGCGAAAGATGCAGGAAGCCGGGCGAACGGTTGATCCGGTGAAATGAGAGGAAAATCGACGATGTCCACACAGCGAAGGAATGGCACTCCATCCGATGCGTAGAGATGCGTTGCGGCTGGATAGAAGGCGCTGCATGAAAACTGCCCGAGCTTTCGCAGCGGGAGTGTCGGCACGGCACACAGATCTGCTTCCACTCGTGTATGACTCGGCAAGAAATACTCCGGATCAGAGCGCGAGTGGCTATAGAGTTCGCTGGTCATCGCGGTCATGCAGATGGCCATTATTGCTGCCCCCAGAAATTGAACTTCTGCTCCTGAGCGAAGCGCACAAACGCCTCCGCCACGCAGAGCTGATCGTCGGAAATTCCGGCCGCGTCGGCCAGGTCGGCGGCGCGCAAGTCGTAGTTGACCAAATCCTGATCGATGACGAGTTGCCCTTCCTGCGGGTGACCATCGGGGAATTCGACGAGGCTGCCTTGCTCATCGAGCGTGTACTTGTAGTCGCCGGAGTTGTCCTTACCGCCGCGCTCGCTGACCGCCATGAAAATCGGGTAATCGAGTTGCTTGGCCACTTCGGCGGCGATCCAGCGCTCCTTGAGCGTGCCGATCAGTTCCTCGTCGGCCAGCACCAGCTCCAGCTTGCCGCGATTGCTGAGCAGCTTCAGATCGATCTCGGCCCGTGGAATCTGCTTTTCGAGCGCCTTGATTTCGGCCTTGATCACTTTCTGCTGATCTTTCTGTGTGTTTTTGAGCTTCTGCACGCTGACCTTGTAGGCCAGCCGGACCTCCTGAAGCTGCAAGCGCAGTGCGCTCTTCACCCCCGTCCATTGCGTGGTCAGTGCTTCGATTTCCTGGGTTTGTTTCTGCGTCAGCGCTTCGGCATCGCTGTCGAGGTCCATCAGCTTCTGTTTGGCGCTCAGCAGCGCGGCTTTGAGGCTGCGCAGCTTTTCTTCGGCCGCCGCCAGGCGGTCCTCGGCAGGGGATGCCTTCTCGCTTCCTTCATCGCTCTCTTCCTCGCCGTTGGCCGTAGCTTCGTCCGATTCAGCCTCGCTGAAGTTTTCGGCGATGAGGTCGGCGACGGCCTCGGGGATGGCGTCATCCGGAACGTCGTCGTCGCCGTCATGGGCCGCCAGCAGCCGGGCTTTCTTGAGAATCCATTCGCGGATGAAGGCCAGCGAGGAGTTGTTGAACTTGCCCTGCGGCAACACGATGGCGGCACGGCCGCCGGGCTTGAGCATCTTCAGGATGCGCTCGATGAAGAGCACGTCGCGCTCTTCCTTCGCTGCCTTGTCGTCGCCGGCGCGCCTGATGGCCCGCTTGGCCAGCTCGTAGTGTGCGAGCATCTTGCGGTCCTTCATTTCTCCCGCAAAAGGAGGATTGGCGAGGATCACGTCGAATCTCAGTTCATCGAAATACTCCCAGGCCTTGTCGTCGTCCTTGAGCGTTTCGCCTTCGGGGATCTTCTTCGCTGTCAGCCTGGCTTGCCGCAGCCCGGACATCAGCGCCTGACCGGAGGCGTTTTCGTACCAGGTACGCGGATCGAGGCTGCTGACATCCGGGCCGAAGATGTTGGTGTGGCCATCGCCGGCAATGAGCATCAGCGCGCGTGAAGTCTTGGCCGCCCGTTGCTCGAAGTCGATTCCCCAAAGATATTTGGCCGCATAGCGGTGTTTGCGCAGCTCGCGCTGCTCGTTGTCGTTGGCGGGGTAGCACCAGTCCATGGCGTGCAGCAGGAATCCGCCCGAACCACAGGCCGGGTCCATGACATACTCGCTGCGTTTCGGGTTGAGCATGCGTACGCACATCTCGACCACCTGGCGCGGCGTGAAAAACTGCCCTTTCTTCTTCTTCGCCTCGGTCGGCAGCAGGTATTCGAAAGCGTCATCCATGATGCGCAAGTTCGAGCCCATCAGGCGCACGCCCTCGATCGGGCCGACGCATACCTGCAGGTGCCGCTTGGCCAGCTCGATGTCCTCGCCTTCCTTGAAAATCCCCGGCCACTCTTCGCAGGCTTTGTGGAAAAGGTTATTGATGCGGTCGTAGGTAATTTCAGGATCAAGGGCCTTGCGGAACTCGACGACCTTGTTCGGCCGGTTCTCCAGAGCCTGTTTCTCGTCCCAGATCTTGGCGAAGATCAGCTTGAAGATTTCGTTGAACTCGTCCTTGCCGCTATCCGCCAGCACCAGCTCTTCGAGGCCCTGAATGATCTTCTTGAAGTTGAAGTTCTTGCCCAGTTGCAGGAGCGTCTTGCTGGCTTCGAGTACATCCCTGGGCGCTTCGTCGCGCCTCGGGATGTCGAACAGGGTGTCGTCGAACTGCCCTGGGTAGGGCCGGTAAAGGATGACCCGGTCATCACCGTTGGACCACACCGCTACCGGCGCGCCCTTGGCGTTCATGTAACTCCTGAGCTGCTCAATGCCGTCCCGGCGGTTGGGCCGCTTGCACTCGACGATGATCTTTGGTGTCACTTTGGTCGAGTCGGAGTAGACGATGATGTCCGCCGCCTTGGTGCCTACTTCGGTGCCGAACTGCACCCCTTTTTCCAGATCGATTTCGTTGGCCCGGTAGCCGTACTGGTGGATCAGTTTGTAGACCCATAGCTGGCGGACGATCTCTTCGGGTGCTGACTTGCCCCCTTCAGCATAGACCTGCACCTCTTCATTGCCCGTCGAAAACGGGATGAGGCTCTTCAGGTAGTACTTGGTTTTCCCTGCATCCTTGCCGGTGGCTACCACCTTGGGATAGATCGTGAGGACTTCGTGGATGGGTTTGCCGAGGTTTTCGAACTCGGTGAGCTCGAACTTGATGCCGGGCTCCTTGAAGATGCGGTCGATCAGTTCTTTGGTGTTCATGCGGCTTTCTGATGGCTCGTGGCGATTTCTTCTTGATGGGTGTTGGCGGCTTCGTGGCTTGCGAGCGGGTATCATTTCGGCCATGGCGACCCCCTTTCGCCCGTACTGCGCTGGTCAACCGTGTTCCGCGACAGGCGTAATGTACCGG
>NZ_FLQX01000014.1 GCF_900089955.1 Candidatus Accumulibacter aalborgensis
GTCGCTCGGGCTGAAGGTAGTGACGGTCGGGGCGGTGGTGTCGGCGGCGGTAGTGAAGTCGTAGGTGCTGGTGCCGGCGTAACTGTTACCCGCCAGGTCCTGGATCGTTCCGGCGGCAAGGGTGATGTAATAGTGGGTGCCGTCTGCGAGGCTGCTGGTCGGGTCGATGGTCAGCGTACTGCCGAAGATCGTCAGCCGGTTGCTGGTCGCCGGATCGAAGGTTTCGACGGTAGCGCCGGCGTCGGTCTTGAGAAGAATGCTGCCGGTGCCGCGGGTGATGGGTTCGCTGAAGCTCAGCACGATATTGCTGCTGGTGGCCACTCCGGTGGCGCCGTCGCTCGGGCTGAAGGTAGTGATGGTCGGGGCGGTGGTGTCGGCGGCGGTGGTGAAGTCGTAGGTGCTGGTGCCGGCGTAACTGTTGCCCGCCAGATCCTTGATCGTTCCAGCGGCGAGGGTGACGTAATAGTGGGTGCCGTCTGCGAGGCTGCTGGTCGGGTCGATGGTCAGCGTACTGCCGGAGATCGTCAGCCGGTTGCTGGTCGCAGCGTCAAAGGTTTCGACGGTAGCGCCGGCGGCAGTCTTGAGAAGAATGCTGCCGGTGCCGCCGGCGATGGGTTCGCTGAAGCTCAGCACGATATTGCTGCTGGTGGCCACTCCGGTGGCGCCATCAGTCGGGCTATAGGTAGTGACGGTCGGGGCGGTGGTGTCGGCGGCGGTGGTGAAGTCGTAGGCGCTGGTGCCGGCGTAACTGTTGCCCGCCAGGTCCTTGATCGTTCCGGCGGCAAGGGTGACGTAATAGTGGGTGCCGTCTGCGAGGCTGCTGGTCGGGTCGATGGTCAGCGTACTGCCGGAGATCGTCAGCCGGTTGCTGGTCGCAGCGTCAAAGGTTTCGACGGTAGCGCCGGCGTCGGTCTTGAGAAGAATGCTGCCGGTGCCGCCGGCGATGGGTTCGCTGAAACTCAGCACGATGTTGCTGCTGGTGGCCACTCCGGTGGCGCCGTCGCTCGGGCTGAAGCTGAGGACCGTTGGGGCAGGGCCGAAAGACAGGTCGCTGCCGGACACGTAGAATGCGGCGGCGGTGAAGCTGCCGATCAGCTTAATCTGCACCTCCGCACCGGACGTGGTGTCGGTGCCGATATAAAGGGTGTTAGTACCGGAGGCGAACTGTACCTCGCCCTGTCCGACGGTGCTGCCATCACCAGCGGTGACATGACCAACAAGGGTGACACCGGTGACGTCGATGGTGTCGCCCGGCGTGAAGTCGGTGATGGTGTCGAGGCCGTTGCCATGGTCAGCGAAGACGAAGCTGTCGTTGCCAGCGCCCCCGGTCAGCGTGTCGTTGCCAGCGCTCCCGGTCAGCGTGTCGTTGCCGGCCGCACCGTCAAGAATGTTCGTGTCACTATTACCAGTCAGGATGTTGTCGAGCGCGTTGCCCGTGCCGTTGATGTCGGACGGCGCGTCCATCAATTGCAAATTTTCCACATTGCTCGGAAGTACGTACGAAACGTAGGACCGAACTGTGTCGGTACCCTCGTCGGGGTTCTCCACCACCTGATCGGGCGCAAATACTCCGCCAGTTTGTAGCACGCTTCCAGACTCGAATGTGAAGTGATAGGAGGCGTACTGCTGGTTGCTGCTAGCTGTCACCTCATAGGTATCGTTCCCTTGTCCGCCCGTCATGTTGTCCCCATCGGTACCGGGTGACGGAAGGTATTGAATTCCTGACCAGTAAACGCCTGGACCGCCTCCCAGCAGGTTGTCATCGCCATCGCCACCGACGAGCGTGTCCGCCCCCACGTCGCCTCGCAAGTCGTCATTGCCAGCACCACCGATGATGCTGTCGTTGCCGGCCTTGCCGTAAAGCTGGTCGTTGCCGTCGCCGCTATTCAATACATCATTGCCCGGCCCACCGCTGAGGATGTCATTGCCAGCCAGGCCGTTCAGGGTATCGTTGCCAGCCAGGCCATAAATCTGGTCGTCACCAGCGGTGCCGGTCAGTGTGTCGTCTCCCGGGGTGCCCACGATGGGGTTCGGATCAAAACCACTCAAATTGGCTGTGACCAGATTGCCTTTGGTGACATGGTTCAAAATCGCTATAGTCTGGAAAGCAGCGGCGCCTTGAGGACCATCGGTGTCCAATTCGAGCAGCGTGTCGGCGCCCGATTGCGTCAAGCGGGCGTGACCGCTGGCGAAGGGGTTATCCCCTGCGGCGTAGTTGCTCAACCGCCCCCGGGGAATTGAGATCTGGTCACCACCACTGCCGGCGGTGAAGTCGGTGATGGTGTCCACCGAGGTGTCGGTACTACTGTCCCCGAAACTGAAAAAGTCGGAGCCGGCGCCCCCGGTCAGCGTGTCGTTGCCAGCGCCACCGTTCAGGGAGTCATTTCCCGCACTGCCAATCAAAATATCGGCATACGGGCTTCCCATGACGTTTTCTATGCTGGCGAGGGTTTCTGTTCCTATTCCGACGCCCGTCGCCGTTCCCAAGGCCAGGTTGACCGTGATCGGGCCTGTGGCGCCATCGTAATTCACCGAGTCGAAGCCTGCGCCACCATCCAGCGTGTCGTTACCGGCACCGCCCGCAAGATTGTCATCACCTGAGCCACCGCTGAGGCTGTCGTTGCCGTCGTTGCCGTAAAGCCAATCGTTGCCGTCGCCGCCATTCAGGACATCATTGCCTGGCCCGCCGTTAAGGGTGTCATTGCCAGCCAGTCCGCTGATGGTGTCGTTACCCGCGCCACCGTAAAACTGATCATTGCCTGCGGTGCCAGTCAGTAAGTCGTCCCACGGGGTGCCGACGTTGGGATCAAAGCCACCAAGATTCTCAGCGACCAGATCCCCTTTCGTGACATGACTCAAGATCGCGACGGTCTGGAAAACCGCGGCGCTGTCAGGACCATCGGTGTCGATTTCGAACAGCGTATCGGCGCCCGATTGCGTGAGGCGGACGTGACCGCTGGCGAAAGGATTGCCGTAGTTGTAGTGGCTCAACCGCGACGTGGGAATTGGCAGTTGGTCGCCGCCACTGCCGGCGGTGAAGTCGGTGATGGTATCCACCGAGGTGTCGGTATCGCTGCTCCAGACGCTGAAATAGTCGGTGCCGGCGCCCCCGGTCAGGGTGTCGTTGCCGTCGTTGCCGTAGAGGGAATCGTTGCCGTCGCCACCATTGAGAACAT
>NZ_FLQX01000015.1 GCF_900089955.1 Candidatus Accumulibacter aalborgensis
GCAAGCGCTGCGCTCCGCACCAACCTGCTCGGTACGTGTGGTAGGGGGGCTAAACGCTTACGCTGCTCCTGCCGGCGCTGAACCAGATGATCGACATCACCACCACCCGCACCATGGCCGCGCAGACGCACCCGCCCATGGTCATCTTCGGGCTGCTCTTCGGGCTGGCGCTGATCGCGGCGCTGCTTGCCGGCTACGGCATGGCCGGCGGCAAGGCGCGCAGCTGGATTCACATGATCGGTTTTGCCGCGACCATGGCGCTGGCGGTGAACGTCATCATCGACCTCGAGTATCCGCGCCTGGGCCTGATCCGGGTCGACACCTTTGAACAGGCTCTGGTGGATCTGCGCGCGAGCATGAAGTGATGTCCGGAGGGATGGAGGTCCCGCCGGTGCGGTGCAGCAGCAACCGGCTACTGCGCTGATCGCGAGAAACCTCCGACCGACGGGCGGCGCCCGGTCAATCGGGCGAGCAGACGATTCGCGAGTGCTCGCAGACTAACCGAAACCACTTGCCGGCAAACCGGAACGTTTGACCGGCAGGCCTTCGCCTCGCCGGTGACAGCCTTTTCGCCATCCGGGTGGCGCATCCTGTGAGCCAGCGGGTCACTATACTGATCTCATGTGCCGGCAATGGTGCCGGACGAAAAGGAGACTCCATGGCCAACACCACCCCCCGCATCCTCATCCAGCCGCTCAAAGTCGCTCTCATCACCGGCGTCGCCCAAAAGCTGCCCGTCCTCATCCGTGTGCAGGCGCCGGACCCCGTGTCGACCGAGAAGAAAGCGCGCAAGCCCTATCACCTGGCGCTGGTCATCGACCGTTCCGGATCGATGTCCGGTCCGCCGCTGGCCGAAGCAGTGCGCTGCGCGAAGCACATCACCGACCAGTTGGCGCCCACCGACATCGCCTCGCTGATCGTCTTCGATGACCGCGTGCAGACCCTTGTCCTGGCCCGCCCGGTCGGTGACCGCAAGGCGCTGTACCATGCCCTGTCGCGTGTCCATAGCGGCGGCTCGACCAACCTGTACGGCGGCTGGCAGGCGGGCGCCCAGAGCCTGTTGCCGGCCGCCGGCGAGGCCGCTCTGGCGCGGGTCATCCTGCTCTCGGACGGCAACGCCAATGTCGGCGAGATCACCGATACGGCTGGCATCGCCACCCTCTGCGCGCAAGCGGCCGAGCGCGGCGTCAGCACCTCTACCTATGGCCTCGGAGCCGACTTCAACGAGGACCTGATGGTCGAGATGGCCAAACTCGGTGGCGGCAACCATTACTACGGCGATACCGCCGCCGACCTCTTCGAGCCCTTCGCCCAGGAATTCGATTTCATTTCGGCGCTCTGCGCCCGCCAAGTCCGTCTGTCGCTCGCTGCGGCGCCGGGCGTCAGCATCCGTCTGCTCAATGATTACCCTGTCGATGGCGATGCCGGCATGCCGGTGATCCGCCTGCCCGACATCGCCTTCGGCGCCGAAGCATGGGCGCTGGTCGAGCTGGAGATTCCGTCCAGTCTCGCGATAGAGGGCACCGGCCAACTGCTGCAGGCGGCGGTCACGGCGTCCACACCCGACGGCGAGCCGTTGGCCTTTGCCGACGCGCTGCTGACGCTGCCCGCCATGCCGGCCTCTGCCTGGGCAATACTGCTGGCCGATCCACTGGTGGTCACGCGTCAGGCCGAACTGGCAGCCAGCAAGCTGCTCGAACGAGCGCGCGCCGCTGCCGAACACGGGGACTGGGCCACCGTCGAGCGCCTGCTGGCCGAGGCCCGCCAACTCTTTGCCGACCAGCCCTGGGTGATCGAGGTGCTCGAGAGCATCGCGGAACTCGCCCGTTCAAGGGATGCGGCGCGCTTCCGGAAGGAAGCGCTCTATTCTTCCCGTTTCATGCATACGCGAATTTCGCCGACTGAGGAAAGCTCCTACGAGGGTCCGGTCACCGAATTAGGCAGCTCCAGCTTCCTGCGCCGCAAGACGGCCCAGGGCAAGGCAGAGTTCGACAAGCCGGACGAAACGAAGAAATAGATGGGTTTCGGTGGTCATCCGCGGCGGCGTGCTGGATGCTGGCGGGGTGGGCCGCCGTTCCTTTATGGCCGCGATACTGGCCAAGGTTTTTGTGGACAACCGAGATCGCAAGGTCCAAGAGCCTGTGAATAAGCCACCAAGGCCCGATTCCGGCTCTCGTCATTCCCACGAAGGTGGGAATCCAGTTGAGCTATCGGCTTGTTTGAAAAGAAGTCGGTCGTAGGCAGAAATGCAGAAACACAGTGGTCAGCCGGCGCCACTCGATTCAATGAATCTCGTTTTCCGCCAACCCCAAGCTCTTGCCAGCAGCAAGCAACCTACGGTCCCCCGTCCACAAGGTGGCTCTAGGCGAAAGGCGTACCGCCGCCAACAAATGCGCGTCGATATAGCCGATACCTACACCGTAGAGAGTATTTTGGTGTACGAAACGCAGCACTTCGCCATCCGTAGCGACGGCTGCCTGCGGCAAATCGTGTAGCGCGCTGAGGATCGCGGCACGATTCCGGAGGTTGCCCAAGGCCACTTCGCCAATCACGTAGGGGTGGATCAACACCTGGCCCTGCTCCAGCATGCGGAGCAGCCGCTCGTTACCCCGGCGAAGGTGGTCGATCCAGATGGAGGTATCGACCAGGATCATGCCGGTTCCGTCTGGTGTCTCGGCACGTATTCCAGTTGCGGCTCCGAGCCGCCGAGGAGTGCCAGGCGTTTTGCGCTTTCGCGCTGAATGAGGGCGCGCAGGGCTTCTCGAAGCAAAGCCGTTTTTTCAGAAACGCCTGTCAACGCCTGGGCTTTGGCGAGCAAATCATCATCGAGTGCCACTGTGGTCCGCATGGCTTTCTCCTTCTTGTTGACGCGTCGATCATAACATCATTTGATGATCATCGGCACGATAGTCTTACCCCGACTACCTGAGCAGTGCCAGCGAAAGGTGGGTTCCTGCACCCGGTGGCGCATCCTGTGAGCCTGCCGCTTGCTATCCTGATCTCATCTGCCGGCAATGGTGCCGGACGAAAAGGAGCCGCAGTGGCCAACGACACCCTCCGCATCCTCATCCAGCCGCTCAAAGTCGCCCGCATCGCCGGCGTCGCCCAGAAGCTGCCGGTCCTCATCCGAGTGCAGGCACCCGACCCCGTGTCCACTGGGCAGAAAGCGCGCAAGCCCTATCACATTGCCCTGGTCATCGACCGCTCCGGCTCGATGTGCGGGCCACCGCTGGCCGAAGCGGTTCGCTGCGCGAAGCACATCACCAACCAGCTCGAGCCCACGGACATGGCCTCGCTGGTCGTCTTCGATGACCGCGTGCAGACGCTCGTTCCCGCCAGCCTCGTCGGTGACCGCAGGGCGCTGCATCTGGCGCTGTCGGGGGTGCATAGCGGCGGCTCGACCAACCTCAACGGTGGCTGGCAGGCAGGCGCCGGTGGCCTGCTGCCGGCCGCCGGCCAGGCAGCGCTGGCACGCGTCATCCTGCTCTCCGACGGCAATGCCAATATCGGCGAGATCACTGACACGGCCGGCATCGCTGCCCTCTGCGCACAAGCGGCCGAACGCGGCGTCACCACCTCGACCTATGGCCTCGGACCTCACTTCAACGAGGACCTGATGGTCGAAATGGCCAGGCGCGGGAGCGGCAACCACTACTACGGAGACACTGCCGCCGACCTCTTCGAGCCCTTCGTCGAGGAGTTCGATTTCATCTCGGCGCTCTGCGCCCGCCACGTCCGTCTGTCGCTCGCCGCCGCACCGCGTGTCAGGATTCGCCTGGTCAACGACTATCCGGTCGATGGCAAAGCCGGCAGTCCGGTGATCCGCCTGCCCGACATCGCGTTCGGCGCCGAAGCCTGGGCGCTGGTCGAACTCGATATTCCGGCCCGGCTCGCCGTCAACGGCGCCGGATCACTGCTGCAGGCAGCCGTCAGCGCATCGACGCCGGAAGGCAAGCCGTTACCCTTCGCCGATGCACTGCTGACGCTGCCGGCCATGCCGGTTTCTGCCTGGGAGGCCCTGCCCACCGACCCGCTGGTCGTCGCTCGCCAATCCGAACTGGCGGCCGGCAAGCTGCTCGAACAGGCGCGCGCCGCCGCCGAACACGGCGACTGGACAACCGTCGAGCGCCTCCTCGCCGAGGCCCGTGAGCGCTTTGCCGGGCAGCCCTGGGTCATCGATGTGCTGGAGGGCATGGCCGAGCTTGCCGGCTCGATGGATACGGCCCGCTTCCGCAAGGAGGCGCTCTACTCGGCCCGCAAGATGAGTTCGCGGATTTCGGCGAAGGAAGAAAACGCCTACGACAGCCCGGCGAGCGAATCGGGCAGCGCCAGCTTCCTGCGCCGCAAGATAGCCCAGGGCAAGGCTCAGTTCGGCAGGCCGGACGAGTCGCAGACGTAGGCGGGTTTGGTGTGGGAAGAAGATCGCATCATGAGCGTCATCGCTCTGGACATTCGCCGCCACGTCGGTGACAGTGACGTTCCGCGCAGTAAAGTGCGCTGCATGCACCTGCAAAGAGAAAGTACTGGTGATGGCCCGAGACGAGATCATTGAGGCATTCGACCGCATGCGCGTATGGCAACGCGGCGACAGGCGCGCCGTGCACAAGCCGCTACTCGTCCTCTATGCGCTCTCGAGAGTCCTCGATGGCGACACTGCGATGGTAGATTGGAACGTCGCCGAGGGGCGCCTCAAGGAGCTGCTTGACGAGTTCGGCCCGGACGGGTCGAGCCAGACGCGCCACCATCCCTTCTGGCACCTCAAGACCGATGGATTGTGGCAACTCGATGGACCGGCGGAAATGCTCAGTCGTCCTGCCGGAGCAACGCCGACCCTTACCGAGCTCCGCGAAAACCATGTACGGGGTGGCTTCCCTCCTGCGTTGCGCGAAGCCTTGTCGCGCGACCCGGTACTGCTCGCAACGCTCGCCCGGCGCATCGTTGATGCACATTTCCCGGAATCCATTCGCGACGATGTGCTGGCTGTCGCTGGGCTGCCCACTGACCTTGCCGAAACATTACCCTCCGGCGAGCAGAGTCGCCGTCGCGATCCCTCGTTCCGCGAGAAAGTGCTGCTTGCCTACCAGCACCGCTGCGGCGTTTGCGGCCATGATCTTCGCCTCGGGCACCAGACCGTCGGGCTTGAAGCAGCCCATATCAAATGGTTCCAGGCAAAGGGGCCGGACGTGGTACCAAATGGCATTGCGCTTTGCTCGCTGCACCACAAGGTATTCGACCTGGGTGCGTTCACCGTGCTTCCCGAAACCTACCAGATCGTCTTCAGCCAGCATCTCAACGGTAACCACGAGACCACCGACCGATTTCTGGCTTACCAAGGTGCCGGACTGATCCTGCCGCAAGCCAGGGAGTATTTCCCGCGGCCGGCATTCCTCGATTGGCACCGGAAAGAGGTATTCAAGAATCCGGCAAGAGAATGATTTTTCGAGACTTGATGATACTGACACCCAATCCCCGATCGGTTGCGTACAAGACCATTTTGAATCTCGCCGGCGAGCAGTGAAGGCAACATCGGGGTGACTATCTCCGACTGGAGAAAAGCGTGCCTTCAAGATGGTCGATCAGCGTATCCAGCAGTTGCCTTTTATAGGCATTCCTGCACCGGTTGCAGTGATAGGACAACTCACCAATGAGCTCGGAAAAAAGATGCGGTCTGAATCTTATCCATTTCTTGCGGCCGTTCTTGAGGTCCGCCTGTGTCGTCTCATCCTTAACCCAGAAACCGCCAAGATCCAGGATGAGCTTCTTTTCATCGGCATGCAAATCCACTGCAATAAATTCACCCGCGCCATTCATGTGCATCACTCCGCAAGATAGAGACAGATCGACATCGGGCGTCATCCCGCCAGCGCCAACTTTCGCCTTTCCGGTCAAGCATCACTCAACTTTCGTGGCCATTGTGCGTCCGGGGCAAGATGGCACTTTCCAGTGTTACCCTCATTATTACCCTTACCAAAGGGGTGTTACCCCTTCCTCCTCCACGCAGCGGCCGGTCCGCGGCCTAGACACTCCACTTGACCTTGTTTCTGTTCGTCGCGCAAGACCGTGCGCACCATGTCCCGGCTAACCCCCGGGCAAACCTGGCACAGTTCGCTGATCGTGAATTGCCCGGCGGAAGGCCGCCCGCCCGGCCTTGCGACCAGGCGCTCAATTCCGGCGAGAACCAGGTCGCGTTTGGCACCGCGAGGCGCCTTGACCTCACCGACGCGCTCGGCAAATTCCCGGTACGCCGTTTTCAGGATGAAGAGAACGTAATTCACATACGGCCAAGGGTCGTGCCTGCCTTCGTGCCAGCACTCGGAACTCATCTCCAGAGTTTCGTAGTAACGCACCTTGTTCTGCTCGATCAACCTTTCGAGACTGACGTAACGCCCCACTTCGAAACCAAGCTGGTAACTTTGCAGCAGCCAGATCAGGCGCGAGACACGACCATTCCCGTCACGGAAGGGATGGATGCACAGAAAATCCAGGTTGAAGGCCGCCAGCACAATCAGGGGCGGAATGTGGCGCTCGTCGAGGCTGTCCTGCCAGATCGTCATCAACTGCGCCATCGCGTCCGCTGTGTTTGCTGCCGGCACGGTACGAAAACGCATCCGTTCGCCACCATCAGCGTAACGCTCGATGATGTCACTATCCCTTTCCTTGTAATGGCCGGCATCCCATATTTGCCCGCGTGTCATGGCATGCAGGCGCTTGATCGTGCCCTCGGAGTTCGGAATCGTCGACGCCTCCTGATGAATCCAGGCCAGTGCATCACGGTAACCGCGAATCTCCTCCTCATCGCGATCACGGAACAGCGGACTTGGTGCAGCAAGCACCGCCTTGAGCCGCGAAGGCTCAAGCGAAACTCCTTCAATGCGGTTACTGGACACCGCGCTTTCGATCATCGCATGCTCGCGCAGCACCCTCAGGCGTTGAGGAGACTGCCGCGTGTAGAGTTCCTGCTTGCCGCGGAATTCGCCAAGGTCCGACAGATACCACGCGGTCGACGCCGGAATGGCCAGATCGCCGGCTCGAAAGCACTTCAAGGTATTCATCAGCTTGATCTCTGCACAGAACATGCCCGTCCAAGGCTCTCCAGATGCGACTGCATCACGTTGGCGACGCGACAGGCCGTGGTGTAGCGCGGGATCTCATCACTCGTCGCTCGCTTGCCATGTGATCCTTCTCCCCCAGGGCCGGGTACCAGTGCGCCGTTTCCTGGCGGCGACTGCGCTGGGGAGGAATGTGAGCGCGTCCTGCTTGATGGCCACTGCAGCGATGATGCTCCAGGAATACCGTCGAATGGTACCGCAAACGATCCCCTGATTGGCAAGGAATCTCGACGTTCCGACGTCCCGGTTTCCAACAGGCCATTGAACAATCTGCCATGGCGGCGCCAGCGTATGTCATGATACGCGGCAACAGGCTCACCTGAAGAGCCTGCAATTCAGGCCTCGTGATCCGGAGACATCACCATGAGCGGCATGGAACGTATCTACCAGATCGACCAGATTCTCGGTGCTCGCCACTCGGTGACGCGTAGCGAGTTGCAGGAGCGCCTGGGCGTATCCTGGGCGACGCTCAAGCGCGACATCGCCTACATGCGGGATCGACTGAACGCGCCCCTCGTATTCGACCGAAGTCTGGGCGCCTACCGCTTCGAGAAAACCGAGCAGCGGGTTGGCCAGCAGTATGAGCTACCGGGGCTGTGGTTCACCGCCGAGGAGATCCATGCTCTGCTGACCATGCAGCATCTGCTCTCCAATCTCGACACCGGCGGCCTGCTCGGCCCGCAGATCAAGCCCCTGCTCGCCCGCCTGTCCGGCCTGCTCGGCACCGCCGACAACCCGGTCGAGGAAGTGCGGCGCCGTATCCGCATCCAGACGGTCGGCGCCCGCGAGTTCCACCTAGAGCACTTTCAGGCCGTCGGTTCCGCGCTGTTGCGGAGAAAGCGCCTCGTCATCCGCTACCATGCGCGCGGCACTGACGAGGTGACTGAACGAGAGGTCTCGCCGCAACGACTCAACTACTACCGTGACAACTGGTATCTCGATGTGTGGTGTCATCTGCGCGATGGTTTGCGCGCCTTCTTGGTCGACGCCATCGAATACGCCGAGATCCTCGACAAACGGGCCAGGGACGTGGCCGACAAGCGACTCGACGAGATGCTCGGCTCCGGCTACGGCATCTTCTCGGGCGACCAGGTTTCCTGGGCCGTGCTGCGCTTCACGCCCGAAAGGGCGCGCTGGGTAGCGTCCGAGCGCTGGCATCCGAAACAGGAAGGCAAGCTGCTCGACGATGGCAGCTATGAACTGCGCGTGCCCTACGCCGACGATCGCGAACTGATCATGGACATCATGAAGTACGGCAGTGACTGCATGGTCATCGAACCGGAAGCGCTGAAGGCGCGCGTGGCGACCGAGTTGGCATCGGGGCTGGCACGATATCGGCGGTGAATCCGTCGCGGATGAGATCATCCAGTTCATCAATGAGCGTCATGTCTGACGCCGGAGCCTGGTCGATATTGGCCTCGGGCGGAATGGCCAGTTCCTCAAGCCGATCAAACAGCGGCCGCATCGCGAGTTCGGGATTCCGGAAGAACGCGCTGCCGCGGATACGGACGAATTGCCAGCCGAGACGTTCCAGAATCGATTGTCGCTCCATATCGTCGGCCAGCTTTTCCATCGGGTGATAGCGATCACCATCGCACTCCACTGCCAGGCGCTTGCCGGCACCTTCGACCACCATGTCGATCCGGTAATAGCCCACCTGCCATTGCGATTTCACGCGATAACCGGCATCGGTCAGGCGCTTGAGCACAGCACGCTCAAAAGGTGACTCGGTCTTGCCGACCTCCTGGTTGAATGCATGCAGCAAAGCAAGCGGAGCACGGACATGCTGAAGCAGCTTGAGGCGCAGATCGGTGCTCTTCAGGTGTACGTCGGGGTCGAACGAGTGCATCACCCACATCTGGTCCCGAGCACGACTGGCAGCGACGTTATAGCGCTTCTTGATCAGTTCGAAAGCGCCTTCGCCGGTGGCGCGCAAGGTTCCTTCGCTGGCCGGGCTATCGACCATCGACAGGAACATGATGTCGCGCTCGTCGCCCTGGAATTCTCCGGAGATGCCCGCCTGAATACGCCGCTGCTCGATCTCGACGCCGGGAATCTCCTTGTGCAGCATGGACTGGATCAGGAGCGCCTGTGCTTCGCCCAGCAGCGAGATGATCCCGATGGACTTGTCGGCGTAGCGGGGATGCTGAATCATCGCCTTGATGGTATCGATGATGCGCCGCGCCTCGGCCTTGTTGGTGTCGCCCTCACGCACACCGTCTACCCGCCAGCCGACGCACGCCGGCTTCAGGTCCGTCGAATTCGACTCGCGCAGCGGTTTGATCTTGCCGCCATAAGAAAGCTGGTTGCTGAAGGTGATGATCTCCGGCACGCAGCGGAAATGCTCAACGAGACGGATGGCATCGCCGAAGGACTGCCGGCCGACGTCGTAGATCGACGAAAGGTTGTCGAAAAGGTGCGAGTTCGGGATGTCCTGCACCATCGACTTGCGCAGGTTATCGAGAATGATCTGCCCTTTTCCGACACCCAGCGGTGTCACCTGTTCGTGGTCGCCGACGACAATGACTGGCTTACCGAGATAGAGGGGAATCAGCGCATTCAGATCCGCCTGACTGGCCTCGTCGATGATCACCACGTCGAAGCGCGTCGTGGTCGGATCGAAGCTCTCAGCCATGATCGAGATCGGCATGATCCAGACCCGTACTGCGTCGGCGCACCTCTTCATCAGCCGACGAGCTTCCGCGAGCAGCGACTGCCGTCCATCAAGTTGCCGCGTCGAAACGAGGCGTTTGGTGGTATCAAGCCAGCCCACGAGTGCTTGCCGGATCGAGTGATTCCCTTGCAGCCGCTCAAGTTGTTTGCCCCATGCCTTGGCGTCGATCAGCCACTCGGTCATCTGATGAAGTGTTTCCCGCGTCCGGTCGATCTGTCGCTGCAAGTCATCAGCATCGAGCTTGTCACGTTCCGCCAGCGTGTCGTGCAGTTGCCGCCATGTCCCGGCCATCGCCACATCACCGGGAACCGTTCCCTCGTGGTGTGGCGGCACCCGGTGGGTAATCTGCTCTGCCCATCCGGGAGCGACCAGCGCAAGCCTTGCGGTCAGTGCATCACGTTCGACGACCAGCGGTTTGACGGCATGCAGGCGACGCGCATACTCCATGGCCCTGGTGTAGGCATCCGGATTGCGCGAGCGGACAGCGGCGATTATGCGGCCGACGCAACCACGGTCGGGCGATGTCGGATCTACCTCAGTTGCCAGGTCTTGCGTTGGCCTCCGCGGCTTCCTCGATAGTCGCGATGAGCCGCTCCCACACCTCCCGCTCGGTGCCGCCGGGAATGCCGGCAACGATGGCGTAGGGGCGCCAAGCCTGCCGGCGCAGATCGTCAGAGAATTCGGCAGCCAGATCACCGGCCACTTTCTCGAGCGACTCGCTGCCAAGCTCCGTTGCCTGCCAGTGATCCGCGCCGGGTGTCAGATCGGTGGTCGTGAGCTGCTGATACTCGGCAACCATGACCTGGAACTGGCGCTCGGAAGGGAGTGAGCTCAGCTCCGGCAACCGATGCCGAGCATCCTGTTCTTCCTCGGCGCTACAGGACGTGCCGAGCGCATAAAACCGGACCAGTTCCTGTGCCGACTGATTGATCGGGTGACCGAGCTTGACCGGGGACGGAATCCAGCCATGCGCCTCGCGGTTGGCCGCGACGAAGCGGGCCGCATCCGAAGGGGTGAAATGACGCTCGCCGACGACGATCTCGCGATATTCGACGGACTCTTATCGTCCAGATACCCACTCTTCGCGCTGAAACGATTGACCTCATTTCTGACAATACGACCCTTAGCGTGTTCTGAGTTTGGCTTTGTTCAGATTCAGGGCTTGTCGCTGATCAAGCGGCCATGCAGTTCCACATAGGAGGCAAAGGCCGCATCCCCCAATCGGTAGCGGCAATACTGCTCATGACATCACCCACATCGCGAGCCTTGCCGGCCAGTCTGGGCGGGGCAGTACGGCGTTTGCCCAACTGGCTTTTCGGCTCAGTGTTTTCCAGAGGACTAAGTACAACTTCAATCCGGCGATGTTGAAAGACCTCAGGAATAGGGATAAACGCAGGGGCGTCTTCATAGACTTGGCGCAGAGGGTTCATGTTTGCTCGTCCTTTCCGTTACCGCGACAACTGGTATCTTGATGCGTTTTGTCATATTCTGCCACTTGGCTGGCGAGGCGCGAAAAAAAACCCGACCGGCAAACCGGTCGGGCTTCTTGAATGCTACGACAAGCCTTCTCAGGCGCGCTCGAAAATCACCGCGATACCCTGTCCGCCACCGATGCACATGGTGACCAGAGCATACTTGCCGCCGGTACGCTGCAGCTCGTAGATCGCCTTGGTGGCGATGAAAGCGCCCGAGCAGCCGACCGGGTGACCGAGGGCAATGGCGCCGCCGTTCGGGTTGGTCTTCACCGGGTCGAGGCCGAGGCCCTTGCTGACCGCAATTGCCTGAGCGGCAAAAGCTTCGTTGGCTTCGATGACGTCCATCTGATCGAGCGTCAGGCCGGCCTTCTTGAGCGCCAGCTTGGTCGCCGGAATCGGACCTTCGCCCATGAGTTCGTTCGGCACGCCGGCGACCGCGTAGGACACCAGGCGAGCGATCGGTTTCTGACCGGCCTGCGCGGCGACATCGGCCGCGGCAAGCACGAGGAAGGCTGCACCGTCATTGATTCCCGAGGCGTTGCCGGCGGTGACCGTTCCGTCCTTGATGAAGGCCGGCTTCATCTTGGCCAGAGTTTCGATCGTCGTGCTGCCCTTGACGTGCTCGTCGGTATCGAACACCACATCGCCCTTGCGGGTCTTCATGACGATCGGCACGATCTGCGACTTGAAGCGCCCTTCGGCAATCGCGGCCGCAGCGCGGCGCTGCGACTCGACCGACAAGGCGTCCTGCTCTTCACGGCTGATATTCCACTTCTTGGCCAGATTCTCGGCGGTGACGCCCATATGACCGACACCAAACGGGTCGCTGAGCGTGGCGACCATCATGTCGATCGCCTTGGCATCGCCCATGCGAGCACCCGAGCGCATCGCCGGCAGCATGTAAGAACCGCGGGACATGACTTCCACACCGCCGCCGATACCGTAGTCGGAATCGTTGAGCAGGATGTTCTGCGCCGCGCAAACGACGCCCTGCAGACCTGAAGCGCACAGACGATTGACCGCCATGGCCACCGAATCCATCGGCAGACCGGCCTGAATCGAAGCGACACGGGAGACGTAAGCGAAGCGCGAGTCGGTCGGAATTACGTTGCCGACGGCGACGTAATTGATTTGCTGCGGGTCGACGCCGGAACGGGCGATCGACTCCTTCATCACCGTGCCGGCCAGCTCATGGGGCTCCATGTTGGCCAGGGAACCACCAAAAGTGCCAATAGCTGAACGGACTGCACTTAGTACGACGACTTCTCTGCTCATGAAGAAACTCCTGTAATTAATCGATCAATCGCCTGCCAGACCGGCAAGCCCCAACCATAGCGATGAACACCACCGTACGCCGGACGCGCCCGCCGACGCTCTGTACGCAGGATGCGAACGAGTACCATACCATAATTCATCAGGGCTTGCAGAACGCCACCACTTCGCGCAACATCACACTGCCGCATCAGGAAGAATTTCGGAATGAATCCGTCGTCTGTCTACAGCAAAACGGCAAAAGGCCTCGATGAGATTGCCACCCGCACACATGGCCTCGCTGCGCGCAGGCGCGCGCTGCTCATCATGGTCGATGGCCACCGGACGGTAAGCGAGTTACTGGCACTCAGCACGTCGACCAAAGACGCTGAACGGCAGCTTGCTGCCCTGCTCAATGAAGGGTTCATACAGCACGAGGCGGCGTCGATCCACGCCGCAGCAGCCGCGGCGCAACCTGACCCCGCGCCACCCGACGAGGACATCAGCCTTACCAAGAGCTACATCGTCCAGACTCTGCGCGAGTTGCTGGGTTCGCAAGCAGGTGCGCTGATAACCGAGATCGAGAAAGCCCGGAACGTCGAAGAACTCCAGGGCCAGGTCGGCAAACTGCTCGTGGCTCTCGGCGCTGCCGCCGACCAGAAAAAAGTGCGGCACTTCCTGGACGAACTCGCGCTGGTGCTCGCCTAACGGTCATGGCTCTTCCAGACACGCCAAACCATGAAAATCTTGACCGTTTCCCTCACCCCCGACCCCTCTCCCGCGAGCGGGCGAGGGGAGGTTCGTGGGTCGCTGGCGCGACTTTCACACTATCGCGGCGAGACCTCGAGTGCCCGGTAGAGAGACATGATCATTCCCGCCGTCGCACCCCAGATGAAGTAGCCACGGTAAGGCATCGCGTCATAGTAACGGAGTTTGCCGCGGTAGTGGAGCGAGTGCCGCTGGTGGTTGGCGGGATCGAGAAGAAATGACAGAGGCACCTCAAATGCTTCCTCCACTTCGAAAGCGTCGAGCCGAAGTTCGAAGGGTGGCGTCACCAGGGCCACCACCGGGGTCACCCGAAAACCGGTACTGGTCAGGTATTCGGGCAGATAGCCGACGATTTCAACCTGTCCCGACGCCAGGCCGATCTCCTCGGCGGCCTCGCGCAGCGCGGTATGTGCCGGGGAACGGTCGGCCACCTCGCAACGCCCTCCGGGAAAACTGATCTGCCCCGGATGATCCTTGAGATGCGCCGTGCGCTGAGTGAGCAAAACGGTTGGCTCACTCATTCGCCGGACGATCGGGACGAGTACGGCGGCCGGCAGCAGGTCCTCGTCGCCAACACCGTCTTCGAGCACGACGCCAGCTCGCGAAGGCTCGGCGAGCAAGGCGTGTCGCAAGCGAGCCAGATCCACGGCCACGTTGCCCGTGCCGGTCGGCAGGGCGAGACTCGCCTCAGTCGCTGACAACGCGGTCGTCCTCCGCGATCTGCGCACTCGCCGCGGCAAGCGCATCGCGCAGGGTCTCGTCGGGCAAGGCATTGATCGCCGTCGCCACCAGATCCGCCGACTCGACGGCCCCCGGTGGCAGCAGGCGGGTGTCGAGAGAAGCAATCAATGCCGCCGTAGCGCCAACGACCTTCAGCAGCGTCTGCCTCTCGCCCATCAGAATGTCGAGTTCGTGGCCCAACATCGATACTTTCTTGGCGCGTTGACGTGTCATCGACATCTCCTAGTAGCGCTTCTTGAGGGTCAACGTCGGACCATCACGCTGCATTTCCAATCGGTTCAAAAAACTCATGCCGAGCAAGGCAAGAGGCAGATCCTGCTGATGCACCAGGGCATCGACACCATTCATGACAATCTCGCCAACGCGCACGGAATCCAGCTTGACCAGTACGACAGGCGCTTGACCATTGGCCGTATTGACCATCCCCGGTTGGCCCTTGCCGCCATCGATGCCTATTCGCCGAGCTTCACTGGCACCGAGCGAGATCATCGTCGCGCCGGTGTCGACGAGAAAGCGGACGGTCGTTCCGTTGATGCTGCCGGTGGTCAAGAAGTGGCCGTTCCCGTCGGCGGTCAACACGGCCTTGGCAGCGCTCTGATCCGACGGCTGCGATACGACGTTCTGTCCGACGCGCAGGATACGTTTCTTGCCGTCGCTCTCGATGGTCGCCGTCTCACCATCGACGGCCAGCACCTTGACGCCTTCAGCGGTGGTGGCACCGACGGCCACCGTTCGCGGCGCGCCGCCGTTGATGATCAACAGCGCTTTCCCCGGAAAGACGCCAGCCAGGCCGGCGTCGACCGCCAGGGCTGGCAAACCGGCGACCATCAGGGACAGGACCACGATCACCCGCAGAGCCACCGCCGAGAGACACTTGTCGGCGGATCCAGGCCAACCACGCATGATCACTTGCTTGATCAGCGATAGACGAGGACCGGGATTTTCGAGTGCGTGAGCACCTTGTTGGTTTCACTGCCAAGCAACAGGGCAGTGAACCCGCGGCGGCCATGCGAAGCCATGAAGATCAGGTCGCAGCCGGCCTGGGTGGCACCGTCAATGATCGCCTGGTACGGCACGTCGCTGGTAATGGACAGCCTATCAACCTCGACCTTGGCATCGCCACACAGCGAGACAACGAAATCAAGCGTCTGCTGCGCTTGCTGTTCGGCAAGCTCGGCGAATTTCTCGGGCGTGGTCGGGTCGATAAGCGCCCCTTCGCCGTAGTAGGTGACCGGGTACTCGGGCTTGGCGTAGAACGCCGTGATGCGCGCGCCAGCCTCCTTGGCAAACGAAACCGCCCGGCGAGCAGTTTCCTGTGACAGCTCCGAGCCGTCGGTCGGAACAAGGATGTGCTTGAACATTTCGCTTCCTCCAGAGAGCAGTGAACCTACTATAGGCATGATCCCGTACGTCGAGCTTGATCGAAATCAAACGTATTACTTGATGTTCATCAACGCCGGCCGCACCGCCACGCTCGACAATGCCTCATCCCAATTGATGAGGTTTCCCATGCACGAGATTACGGACTTCATGACCAGAGACCATCGGCTTTGCGATGATTGCCTGGTCGCGGTCGAGCAGGCAATCGTCAACGGCGCCTGGGAACTGGCGGGGACCGAATTCATCCGTTTCAGGGATGCGCTGTTGTATCATTTTTTGGCCGAAGAGTCTGTTCTCTTTCCGCGCTTCGAGCAGCGCACCGGAATGTCTCTGGGGCCCACGCAGGTCATGCGCAGCGAGCATGTGCAAATGCGGCAGTTGCTGGCGGCTGCCGAGGCGGCGCTGGCCGACAGGGACGCCGACGAATATGCCGGTCACGCGGAGACACTGTTGATCATGATGCAGCAACACAACGTCAAGGAAGAGAACGTCCTCTATCCGATGTGCGATCAGCAATTGGCCGACCAACTGCTTGAACTGCTACCGGAACTTCAGAAGCAGCTCGCGACAGGCGGGAAGGTCGCGGCATGACGCCGACGGATGCGGATATCGTCATCGATGCGCGTGGCCTCGAGCCGCCGGAACCCATGGTGCGCACGATGGAAGCGCTCGAACACCTCGGTGCTGAGGCAACGCTCGTGCTCCTCCTCCCGCGCGAGCCCTACCCGCTCTACAGGGCACTTGAAATCAACGGCTTCTCCTGGCAAACGGCGCGCCGACCAGATGGCACCGTGGAAATCCTGATCCGCCACCAACGCCAGTAATGCAGGCCCTGCTGTCGTTCGACCAGGCGCCACCGTTTGGCGCGCCGGCCCGTTTCTTTCTCACCGCGCCGCTGTTTGCCATCCTTGCCGGTTTGCTCCTGCTATGGAGCGGCCCCGGCCTGTTTGCCTCACGCTGGACGCCTGAGGCCCTGGCACTGACCCATCTGATCACCGTCGGCTTCATGCTGCAGGTCATGCTCGGCGCAATGCTCCAGATTCTGCCGGTGGTGGCCGGTGCGAACATGGCGCGACCGCGGCTGCTGGCGACGCTGGTGCATCTGGCGATCACGCTGGGCGCGCTGCTCCTCGCGGCCGGCTTTCTCGGCCTCCAACCGCTTGCTTTCAGGCTGGCAGCACTTTTTCTCGGCAGCGGCGTGGCGCTCTTCGTCGGCAGCGCAGGGCATGCCCTGTACGGCGTGCCGCCAAGCAGGGCGACGATTCGCGGCCTGCAGATCTCGCTGCTTGGTTTGAGCGTGACGGTCGCCCTCGGTGTGCTGCTGGCCATCGCACTTGACGGAGCGCTTGATCTGCCCCTGCCGCGAGTGACGTCGATCCACTTCAGTTGGGGCTTCGTCGGCTGGGGCCTTGTTCTTCTCGCTGCCGTCGGTTTCGTCGTCGTTCCGATGTTTCAGATGACACCTGCCTACCCGGCATGGTTTACGCACCTTCTTCCATGGTCGGCACTCGCTCTGCTGTCATTGTGGAGCCTCGCCGAAGCAGCCGACTGGCCAGCGCCATCGGCGCTGCTTGCCGGTGCGCTGCTGCTGATCACCGCCACCTTTGCCGTTCTGACGCTGCACCTGCAGCGGCGTAGCAAACGCGCGCGCTTCGACGCCACCCAGCACTACTGGCGTGTCGGCATGCTGTGCACGCTGGCGGCATGCACCCTGTGGCTGGTGGCACGCGGTCTGCCGGAACGCATGGCGGCACTGGCCGAGCGTCTGGAATGGCTCTGCGGCGTCCTGCTCCTGTGCGGCGGCTTCATGTCGGTGATTATCGGCATGCTCTACAAGATCTTCCCTTTTCTGGTCTGGTTGCACCTGCAGAACCTCGGCGGCGGGCGCGTACTGGCCCCGAACATGAACAAGGTGATTGCCGGGCAGCAGATCAAGCGGCAAATGCGGGCTCACTTCCTGGCGCTGGCCCTCCTGCTGGCCGCCGTGATCTGGCCCGAGTGGTTCACCTACCCGGCAGGGATCGCGCTGCTCGTCGCCAATGGGGCCTTGCTGCGTAACCTGCTGGCCGCCGTCGCTTTCTACCGGCAGCAGCGGACGAAGATCGCGGCACTGATCGCGGCGGCTACGAGCAGCGACGGAAAACCTTCCCTGACCTCTCACCCTGCAACGAAGGCCCCCGCCCCCTGATGACCTACCTGCTCCTCAAGGACCTGCACGTCGGCTGCGTCGTATTGAGCGGTGCCGGTTTCTTTCTGCGTGGCGTGTGGATGCTGCGGCAATCGCCATGGCTGCGGCGTCCGGCGGTGCGCGTCGTGCCGCACGTGGTAGACACCACCCTGCTGGCCAGCGCCATCGCCATGGCCGTGATCAGCGCCCGGAATCCCTTCACCACCGACTGGCTGACCGCCAAACTGATCGGTCTCCTGATCTACATTGCTTGCGGAACGATGGCCCTCAAGCGCGCGCGCACCCCGGCGCAGCGCGCCGCCTTCTTTGTTGCGGCGCTGGCCGCCTTTGCCTACATCGTGTCCGTCGCCCTCACTCGCAGCCCCCTCGGGCCGCTCGCACAGGTCATTTGAAGGTGCGTGGGGGCGGCAACTTCAGCGTCATCGCAAGGCGTGCGATGGGAAGCCCAATGAGTTCCTGCGCTCCCCACCACTGCGGTTTTCCCTGTTGCCCGGAGCTGAATTGAAGCCGCGCTGCAACGCATGCGACCGTCGGCGCTCCGCTTTTCGGCGGTTCACCACGGTCACATACTTGCAAAGACAATCAACTGCTTCGCAGCCCTCCAGAGGCAACAGCGGCGCAGCATGGGCCAGGAACCATTTACCTTTCAGACGCCTGGCCGCTGCGCAGGCATCGTCGCCGGTGTGCATGGAAATCAAGACAAATGGCACCGCGTCCTTGGTCGGTGACTCGGGTTGCGGTCCGACGCGCATGCGCTTCATCCAGGACCACAGAGTCACGCCAAGCACCCCATAACGGACGACCGGCCAAAATGACATCGCACGCTCCTTCCGGTTGTTGTCCGCTCGCGGACCTGAAGCGGCCACTAGCGCCAAGAACCTTGATTGCCCCTCGTGCAGTGCAGATCCCAGCCAGAAGAACACCCCATTTCACGGTCGGCAAGACGCTGCGACAAAGGATCGCTTCCAGCAGCTAACAGGCAAGGCAGGGCTTCAGCCGCCGCCGCTCGGGGCGACCACGCACAGTGAGTTGGATCTCAGAAGCCAGCGCCTGGCCGCGTCAAAGTCATTGCAATACGTGCGGCGCGAACTCCGAGGACCTCCTGCGCTCCCCTCCGCTACGATGTTCCAGAGTGCCTGGCCCACGGTTGAGACCACGCTGCAAGGCATGCGAGTGTCGACGCTCATCGTCCCGCCGGTCCTTGAAGTGGACATACCGGCATCGACATGCCGCCGCATCACAAGTCCCCAGCGGAAACCGCGGAGCATCTCGGGGCAGGAAACGCTGATCTTCAAGCTGTCTCGCGCTCGCGCAGGCATTGCTGTGAGGCCTGATGGATACACAGCGATAAGTGCCGGCGCTGCGCTCATCAGCAGGTTTTGGTTGCAGCATGACGCGATTGCGCGACCACAAGAGCCAGCCAGCAACGCCAACCGAACAAGAGATGACCAACAGCCACAATGACATAGCATACTCCTCGTTCTGATGTTGCCTAGCCTTGTCAAAGACTTGGCAGCGGTGAAAAGAACCGCGACTGCCTCTCACGCCTCAACGCTTCGGGCGCACTGGCCGGATACCTTGGCTACAACTGCCATTCGCCAAGGAGGTTGTTGACACAAGCGATTTCGCTGCGGCGATGGGGAATTCGGCTGTTTCCAGTGCGCTCTTCCGACCCCTGGCGAGTGCGAGTGTTTGAAGGACTTCATCGCCCCTCTCGCCCACCCGGTTTTCGAAAAACGCGGCCGGCGCAGACCATGATCTCCAGAAGACGCCACTCGTACCGCCGGATCTGAAGTTCAATTATATGATTTAACGGCGAACCGCGGGGAACGCTCTGGGAGATATCCGACCCCGCCGAGCAGATTCGGTTCATCCCCGCGGGCGCGGGGAACGCGCCAAAGCCACTCTCCGATTGACCACCGACCAGCGGTTCATCCCCGCGGGCGCGGGGAACGCGCTGATGGTGTTGTCGGCGACTGGCTCCGGCTCGGTTCATCCCCGCGGGCGCGGGGAACGCAGACGAGCGCTCTGCTGATCAAGATCGACGACCGGTTCATCCCCGCGGGCGCGGGGAACGCTCGATAGCCTTGCCGGGGTACTTCGCCGAAATCGGTTCATCCCCGCGGGCGCGGGGAACGCGCTGCCGGTGCGCAGTAGCTCCAGCGCATCGTCGGTTCATCCCCGCGGGCGCGGGGAACGCACGACCGGCAATTGCGGCACGATGCGCCCCGACGGTTCATCCCCGCGGGCGCGGGGAACGCTTGCTGTGGGCGCGGTTGGCGTACCAGACAGGCGGTTCATCCCCGCGGGCGCGGGGAACGCGGTCTCGTGCAGCGTCAGTGCGGTGGCGAATCCGGTTCATCCCCGCGGGCGCGGGGAACGCCCTAAAGGAATACCCGTTACGTTGTTACAAGCCGGTTCATCCCCGCGGGCGCGGGGAACGCTGTGGAAGCCGGTGCTGATGGCATCTTGCAAAAGGTTCATCCCCGCGGGCGCGGGGAACGCGCCTTTCTGCAGGGCGGCCCTGGCGAAGGCGGCGGTTCATCCCCGCTGGCGCGGGGAACGCAGCGTAGCAGGACTCCCCGCCGGCCCAGGAATCGGTTCATCCCCGCGGGCGCGGGGAACGCGGTCTCGTGCAGCGTCAGTGCAGTGGCGAATCCGGTTCATCCCCGCGGGCGCGGGGAACGCCTCAAGCAGGTCGACCACGTCCTGATACCCCTCGGTTCATCCCCGCGGGCGCGGGGAACGCCTGCACCCCGTCATCGATCCACCCAACGCCAACGGTTCATCCCCGCGGGCGCGGGGAACGCTTCCACGCGCCCTCGACGTTGCCGGTCGCCGCCGGTTCATCCCCGCGGGCGCGGGGAACGCAAATAGCGTGCTGATGACCCTGCCCCATTCGACGGTTCATCCCCGCGGGCGCGGGGAACGCGTCGTGGTGTTCAAGCAATACTACCCGGGCGGCGGTTCATCCCCGCGGGCGCGGGGAACGCGATGAATTGATAGATGAGACCCGTATTGAATCCGGTTCATCCCCGCGGGCGCGGGGAACGCCGGAGCAACTTGTTCCGCAAGCTTCAGCATCGCGGTTCATCCCCGCGGGCGCGGGGAACGCTCAACAAGGAGGTAATGACACTTCAGGAAGGTCGGTTCATCCCCGCGGGCGCGGGGAACGCCTGCAGAAGCTCATGCTCAAGGAAGAGAACTCCGGTTCATCCCCGCGGGCGCGGGGAACGCGCAATACGCGCTAAAGATCCATAATCTTGTGTCGGTTCATCCCCGCGGGCGCGGGGAACGCTGAGTAATCGGGTCGAATCCTCCGAGGGATTTCGGTTCATCCCCGCGGGCGCGGGGAACGCGTCCCGAAGCTGGCCAGCATTCCTTTGACTCCCGGTTCATCCCCGCGGGCGCGGGGAACGCCGCGTGAATAGTGTCGATCACTGTCCAATCTCCGGTTCATCCCCGCGGGCGCGGGGAACGCATCTCAGTGGCCCACTTGATAAGCTCAACATCCGGTTCATCCCCGCGGGCGCGGGGAACGCGATGAGGTTGTAATCGACCAGCCGCTGGCCGGCGGTTCATCCCCGCGGGCGCGGGGAACGCGGGGACGTAACCTGTCGATGTAAGGACCATTGCGGTTCATCCCCGCGGGCGCGGGGAACGCAAAGTATTTCCAGACCAGAAGATCAATTATTCCGGTTCATCCCCGCGGGCGCGGGGAACGCCAAGGTGCTTTGAGAATTGCTCGACAAGAATCCGGTTCATCCCCGCGGGCGCGGGGAACGCAAAACTCATGCCAGGCTTCCGCCGAGAACTGCCGGTTCATCCCCGCGGGCGCGGGGAACGCGCGAGCAAATCAATCGCCCGCAGCCCAAACGGCGGTTCATCCCCGCGGGCGCGGGGAACGCCACCCCGGCGCCAAAATGAAGTCGACGCTCGTCGGTTCATCCCCGCGGGCGCGGGGAACGCAAACGATTCTCATTGACGGTATGTTTGGCATTCGGTTCATCCCCGCGGGCGCGGGGAACGCAAATTACAAAAGCTATTGACAGATCAAAATTACGGTTCATCCCCGCGGGCGCGGGGAACGCCGTCAAGGTCCGTCGGCGCATCGCCTACGAGACGGTTCATCCCCGCGGGCGCGGGGAACGCACTTAGCTTATCCCTATTGTTAACGGCGTCGTCATTCCGTAGAAATCTGGCGTCGACAGTTTTGCAGCGTAGCCCGCAG
>NZ_FLQX01000016.1 GCF_900089955.1 Candidatus Accumulibacter aalborgensis
CGGGCTCGTCCAACAAACGGATCAGATCGTGGCTTCGCACGATCTATCCTTATTCGTTAGGCCACGAAACGGCAAACTGAAAGGAATCGACCCATTCTCCAAATACGCCGCGCCGACCAGCGTGGAAGCTTGAACCTCGGCTGGACGCCGGGACGGCGATCGAGATCATCGTCGGGCAAGCCGCCGAGGTCCTGGCCTTCGACCTACGGGCCGATCAGGGATGACCGAGAACGATCCGGAAGCCGGTGCTGCGTGGCCGGTAGGCGGGTTCGATACGGCTGCGCGTAGCCGAACGGGCGTAACGCGCCGGGTCGCTCCAGGTGCCGCCGCGCAAGACGCGCATCTTGCCAAAGCTCGGGCCGCGCGGATCAATCTGTACTTCGGTCGGGTACTCGGCATACCAGTCGGCGCACCACTCCCAGACATTGCCATGCATCTCGTACAAACCCCAGGGGTTGGCCGGTAGTGAGCCGGCGGGCACCGTGCCTTGGCGATGCAGGCCACCGAGCCCGTCGGCGTAGGGATGGTCACCATGGTAGTTCACCTGCGCGGGAGTGACTTGCTCGCCGAACGAGAACGGCGTCGTCGTTCCCGCCCGGCAGGCGTATTCCCATTCAGCCTCGGTCGGCAGGCGAGCGGGCAATCCCGGCAGCCGTCGGTTCAACTCGGCGATGAAACGCTGTGCGTCGTGCCAGGCAACGTTTTCGACCGGGTTGTTCGCCTGCGCCTGGAAATGGCTCGGGTTTGCCGGCGATAGCGCCAGCCAGAAGGCTTGCGTGCAGCTCGTATCGGCGAGCCAGAAGCCGTGGCTGAGGGTCACTTCGTGCAGCACTTCGGCGCCACCACGCTGCGCCTCGCCGGGCGCCGATCCCATCAGGAATCGCCCCGGCGCGACCCAGCGAAAAACCTGGCGCGCGTCGCCGAGGCTCAGCGCCACCGACACACCGAACGAGTCTTCGACGAAATTGCTCGCGTGTGGCACCGGGAAGGGCTCGGCCAACCGGGCATCGGCCTGGTCAATGGTGATGGCGGACATCATCAGCTTTCTCAGTGGTGCCGGCGTTTGCCGGGTAGACGTTTGCTTGCCTCACAGCTTGGTCCGTGCCAGCGGCGAAGAGTGCGGTCAAGGCCACGGTCAAGTGGAAAGGGCATTACTTGTGGTGATATCGCTTGATCGCTACCGACGCGTCAATCGCCAAAAACCAGTTGCGCAACACAGCTATTAGTATACCGCGAAGGCAGCCGTCGACGGGGGCTTCCCTAGCATATGGTTGGTGGTGGCGGAGTAGCAGCCACGTGGCCAAACCAGTTCGTTGGGGTGACGAAGGAACCCCAACATTATCCCCACCGTTCAACATGGGCGTTCGTTCGTCACCCAACACGCTCTGAGCATGCCATTCCACTCTGGCTAATCCTCCGCCAGCAGCACGACGCCCCCACGCCGTCGGTCACCGGCACCGGCCAAGTGACCGTCGACGCTGACGACGGCATTGACGCCGCCGAAAAAAAAACTCGCGGCGTCGAAGCGGGTCGCCCCCGGCCAAGCAGCCTGCAGAGCGTCGGCCGTTCCTGCTGCGAGACCAACGTCCTCGAACCAGAGCTGGCTGCCGTCAACATGCAGGCGAGCGGCGTTCACTGCCTCGTCGAGCGGGCGCCGATAGCTCAGCAGATTGAGCAGCACCTGCAGGATGGCGCTGCGGATCCGGTTCGAACCGCCGCTGCCGAGCGCAACGCACGGTCGATCACCGGCGACGACGATCGTCGGTGCCATCATTGTGCTCAGCCAGCGTCCTGCCGGCGATTGATGGAAGCCGGCCGGGTTGATGTCGTCCTCGCCGAGGAAATTATTGACGTGAATTCCCAGTCCCGGCAGAGCATGCCCACAGCCCTCGCCGTTACTGGTGGTCATCGCCGCCGCCATGCCCTGCGCATCGATGACCGAGATGTGCGTGGTAGCGCCGAGAGGGTTTTCCCGTCGCCGCGAGCGCGCTCCTTCGATCCATGCGGGCAGGCTGCCGCCGGCTGCCAGGACTCGAATCGCCTCTGGGTCGACGTGCAGGCGCTCGTCGTAGCCCGACTGGCGGACATCGGAGACGGTGGCCAGCAGCGCAGCTATGGCGAGCTGATGTTCGCGCGACAGAAACTGTTCCTGGCCGAGGCCGAGGCCGTCAGCGATCTGCAGGCCAATGCCGATCAGGCCGCCACCGGCAGACGGCGGCGGGTTGGTCAACACAGTGTAAGCGCCGAATGGCACGCACAGCGGTTCGCGTACCACCGGCGCGTAGGCCGCGACATCCTGCCGCGTGATCAGCCCGCCGTGTGCCGGGCCAAAGTGGTCGACCAGGGACATCCAATAACTGGCCACCACGGTGTCAGGATCTCCTTCGCCAAGCGTGTGCAGGAAGTCGCCGAGATCGGGATTGGCCAGGCGATCACCCGCTTGCAGCATGTGTTCTCCGGGAAAGAACAGTCGCGCCACGGCAGGCGATCGGCTAACGATCGGGGCAATGACATCGGCAAGGCGCGCCATCTGCGGGCTGACCGCGAACCCATCGCGCGCCCAGCTTACCGCGGGCGCAAGGACTTCACGCAACGGCAAGCGGCCGGCGCGCCGATGCAACTCGAGCAAGCCGGCGAGTTCACCGGGAACGGCAGCGGCTCCTTTCCCGACGTGAAATACCTGGGTCGTCTGCCCGAAATCGACGGTGACCGGAGCGAAGTCCAATGCCGGCAGCGCATCGAGGCTGCGACCGGGCGTAGCCGCAAAGAAATCGAGGACTTTGTAGCCGTGGTCGGCGTCCCCCCACAGGCAGGCACCGCCACCGCCAAGCGAAGTCAGCGGCAGTTCGGTAATCGTGGCGGCGAACTTGGCCGCGACGATCGCGTCGACCGCGTTGCCGCCGCAGCGTAGCAGCCGGGCGCCGGCCATCGCCGTATGTGGGTCCGATGCTGCGATGACTCCATGAACGCTCATCCGCACACCATACGCGATGATGCGCCGCTCGCAAAGCCCCGGCTTGCTTCTGACGATATCGTCGTTCTGGCGATCATCAAGCGGCGCCTGCGCAATTGGCCGAACAGGCGACTACGCAGGGGGAAACAGCAGCTCCGGTAGCTCGGAGAGGTTCTTGATTTCGCCGTCAGGGGTCTCCGGAATCCGCTCCGGCGCCTGTCCGAAGCGGTTGCACCACAACGCGCGCAGACCGGAGGCTTTGGCCGAGTAGGCATCCCAGGCATTCGAAGAGAGAAAACAGATGGTCGCCGGGGCGATCTGCAGGCGCTCGGAAGCCAGGCGATAGACCGCCGGGTGTGGCTTGAAGACGCCGACTTCTTCGACCGACAGGACGGCGTCCAGCACCCTTTCGAGACCATTGCTGCCGACGACGGCGGCCAGCATCGCCGGCGTTCCGTTCGAGAGAATGGCCAGCTTCATTCCCGCAGCGTGCAGCCGACGCAAGGTCTCGGGAACCTCGGGATAGGTGGCCAGGTGGAGATAGAGGTCCATCAGCCGCGCGCGCAGAGCGGGGCGATCGATCTTCAGCGTGCTGAGGGCAAAATCGAGCGCCTCGCCGGTCACCTGCCAGAAATCCGCATGGCGGCCACCGAGTCCTCGCAGCCAGGTGTACTGCAACTGTTTCTGACGCCAGAGGTCGGACAGGCGCTGCGCATCGTCACCAAGCTCGTCGCCGGCCGCCAGCGCCGCGCTGTTGAAGTCGAAGAGCGTTCCGTAGGCGTCGAAAACGCAGGCCTGGATTCCGTCGAGACGCTGTTGGTCCATGATTCATCGTTCCTGTGCTGGTGTGGTCTGCCGGTCAAGGGCAAGAAGCTGCCGCCGCGGGTGCCGGCGGCTCAATCAGGCGTTGCAGGTCGGCGCAGCGGCCATCTCGTCACCGAGCGCGCCGCCGCAGCTCGATCCCTGTCCGGCCGTGCAGCCGTAGCAATGGTCGGCGACCCGAATCGCGCAGCCATCGAGATCCGCACCGTTCACCTCGGTGATGTGCAGTCGGGGGTGGCCGGCGCTGCCGATCGGCAGACCGAGTTGCTGATTGAAGTCGCAATCGTAGAGGTAGCCCTGCCAGTCGACCGACAGAAGGTTGCGGCACATGACCTGCTCGATGTTTTCGTCGCGGTGAGCGCTGCGCAGCAACTGCATGTAGCCATTGAACTGACCCTTCGAGACGAGCATCGACCCAAAACGCTGGATCGGCATGTTGGTCAGGGTGAATAACTGGTTGAAGACGACTCCGAACTCTTTCCCCAGGTGCTCCCTGTAAGCGGCAGTCAGCGGCGCCTGCGGCGGCGGTAGCGCGGGTCCTTGTGGATTGAAAACCAGGTTGAGGGTCAGGTCACTGTCGGCGACGCCGTAGCCCAGGGAATTGAGTCGCCGCAGGCCCCTGATGCTGCCGTCGAAGGTTCCCTTGCCGCGCTGCCGGTCGACGTTCTCTTCGAGGTAGCAGGGGAGCGAGGCAACCACCTCAACGTGGTGCGCGGCCAGGAAAACGGCCAGATCGTCATGACCGGGCTCTTCGAGGATCGTCAGATTGCAGCGGTCGATGACCCGCAGACCGCGTTGCCGCCCGGCGACGACCAGGCGGCGGAAATGAGGGTTCAGCTCGGGGGCGCCGCCGGTCAGGTCGAGGACCTTGACTTCGGGGCTGGCGGCGACAAACGCGAGCAGTGCGTCGACCGTGTCGCCGGTCATCTCCTCCTTGCGCTGCGGACCGGCATTGACGTGGCAGTGCACACAGCTCTGATTGCAGCGATAGCCGAGGTTGACCTGGAGAGTGTCAACCGAGCGTCGGGTCAAAGGCGGGAAACTGGTGGTCAAGAGGAGGGGCAACGTGGCGCGCATGGGCGGTGGTTGTCGCTCAGGCCTGGGCTGAGAAACAGTGGCTTGCAACCGTTTGCTGGCGGCGTGAAGGAATGTAGTTGCCGGACTGCAGAGCGGCGACGAAGAGTCTGTCGTCTTCTCTGATGTGGCGCTCAAACCAGCACTCGGCGTAACGCAGGAAGGAGTGCGCGTCCTGACCACCACTGAGGACTTCGCCCAGCGCCCTGTGCAACAGGCGCAGGGTATCTCCATGCACCCCCGCGTGATGGGTAAAGTCAAGTCCCGCTTCGTCGGCGATGCGCTCTTCAGTAGCGAAGTGAAGGGCAAACAGGTCGAGTAATGACTGGAACTCGTCTATGGGCACGTAACCACTGTCAAAACAGGCGGTCTTGAGCCATTCGATACGGTTGAAGATTTCTTCATGCTGAGCGTCGATTTCAGGTAAATCGACCAGCAGAGCCTCCGGTAATAAGGTGGCGAGATAGATATTCATGGCAAGTCTCCTATGTCAATGATCGGGCGCATTTTTCTTATCCATGCAGTATAGAAAGAGTGGGCGCGGAATTCCAGAGAAATTTAATTTAAGTCAAATAAGTAGCGCTTGGCATGCAAGATCCCGGGGGAAATGATCTCTGGCGACGGCTATGTTCCCAGCCATGCCCGGCGCAGGGAATTGGCTGATCGCGTCAACAGCAGCGTATGCCTGTCGCTGGCCGGTGGTCCGAGCTGCAGCGAGAAGGCCATCAATTCGTCGCGGCGAAATGCCTGAACCTGAATGGTGGCTCCTGGTTTGCGGCGAGAGAGCAGACGCTCCAGGGTGGACGGAGTGACGCGCAATCCATCGATCGCCACCAGCAGGTCGCCGGCCGAGAGGCCGGCTGATTGTGCGGGGCCAGCAGCGTACACGGTGGCCAGTCTGACCTCGTTGCCTTCCTGAGTCGTTTGCGCGCCGATCGTCGGTGTCCGCGACGCAGAGGCGCTCTTCAGCGTGATGCCGAAGGGCTTCAGCAGTTCTGCCAGGGCCAGTTCCTGTGTGCCGTGCACCGCATCGGTAAAGAAGCGCGTCAGGTCGAGGCCCGACAGTTCCTCGGCGATCAGTCGGATGTCCTCGTCGCCGACGCCAATGCCGCAGTGGCCCCTACGCTCGCCGTGGCGCAGCCAAAGCACGCGCATCACGTGGTCAAGTGATTTGGGTGTGGATCTTTTCGGCCACGGAGGACTCTAAAAGAATCCAATATGTAGCAGATCAATGGCTTGGCAGATTACCCCGAAGGCGCCACGTAACTTTTCGGGCCGGCATTACTCAGGCCTAAACCGAGCTTTTGACGCTCTTAGCAGGCGGAAATTGACCATTTTTTGGCTTCAAAGGCGTGGCCGAAAAGAGCCGCACCCAAGTGATTTCCGGTTTTCGGTTCCGAGGCGCAGCGTGAGGTCGAGGGCCAGCGCGACCAGAGCGCCCTTGGCGTAATAGCTGACGACGGCATTGGGCGTGTTCTCATCGGGTCGGTAGTACTTTGTCCAGGCGTCGAAGCTCGATTGGGCCAGCGTCTGCCGCCGCCGACCAGGGTTGCTGAGGACTCTGTCGATCGTCTTGGCGACCAGTTGCAGCCAGTCCCTCGCTTTGATCACGCCGCAGCGAAGCAGGGCCAGATCATCGTAGTACGACGTGAAACCCTCGAAAGCCCAGAGCAGGGTAGTGTAGTTCTCGCGATCCAGGTTATAGGCCACGAACGCGGCCGGCTTGATGCGTTTGACATTCCATGCGTGGAAATACTCGTGGCTGCACAGACCCAGGAATGTTCGGTAGCGCTCCGGCGTCCCTTTCATGCCGGGGTAGGGCAGGTCATCGCGCGCACAGAGGAGGGCCGTCGAAGCGCGGTGCTCGAGTCCACCGTAAGCGTCGCCGACGGCAGTAATCAGGAAAACGTAGCGCGACATCGGCGCTGGTTGGCCGAAAAAACGGATCTGCCATTCACAGATACGTGTCAGGTCGGCGGTGAGACGCGCCAGATCGCCATCGTGGCGGCCGCTGATGGCGACTTCGTGCGGCACACCACAGGCAGTGAAAACGGCCAGAGTGAAGGTGCCCATCTCGACCGGGTGGTCGATCAGTTCGTCGTAGTCGGCAGCCTGGTAGAGGCCAAATCCATCGCTCCCGGCAGCGCCTTTTTCGCCCTCGGCGATGGGCAGGGCGGTGGCGACGCGCCAGTCCTGGAAGCGCTGGCCGATCGGCCGCTGGAGCTCGATCAGGCAGCGCCGATGTTCGTGCCCATGCGCGCGCAGGAAGACGCTGCTGCCGTTGAAGAAGGCGTGCGTCTGGTCGACGTGTGCGCCGCGTACCGAGAGATCCCAGGCATAGATCTCGCAGATCACGCTGAGCGTTCCGCCGGTAGCCAAAGGAGCTGCCTGCCAGGTATGTTTGTTGATCTTGTCGAGGGCGACTGCCTGGCCGCCGGCCTCGGCGCGAATCGCCATGACATGCCGGGCAAAGTCGCGAATCAAATAGCTACCCGGGATCCACGCCGGCAGGGCGAAGCGCTGGCCCGCCGGGTCGGGGTCGGGAAGTGTGCACCGGACTTCAAAGAGATGCGCTTCGGGATTGCTGGGGCGGATGCTGTAGCGGATGGCGGCAGGCGTCATGGCGGGCTCGGTGCGTCGTGTCGGGGGATTCGAGGAATTCGGGAAGTTCGCGGAATTGTACGGCGTGCGCAGTGTCGGAATACGCGGGGTGGCCAAAACAGCCATCGAGTCGATCCAGTCCATAGAGTTCCCTGTCCCGGAATGACAGAAACGCGCTAGGCATGCCTGTGGAGTCGATTGAGTAGCGCTTGATGACTGGATCATGCTTGGCGCGCGGCGCCAGTCGTGCCACAATCGCGCGGTCCGGGAGCCTCCCGGCCATTCGTCTGACTGAAGAGGAGGAGACACAGTGATCAAGAATTGCAAGCGCGTAGCCCTGGCTGCCATGCTGGCCACCACCCTGTCGTCGGCGCCGGTTCTGGCGCAACAGTTGACCGGTACCCTGCAGAAGATCAAGGAGACGGGAGTCATTACCCTGGGGCATCGCGAGTCGTCGATCCCGTTCTCGTATTATGATGACAAGCAACAGGTCATCGGCTACTCGCAGGAAATGATGCTCAAGGCGGTCGATGCCATCAAGGCTGAACTGAAACTCGCCAAGCTCGACATCAAGTTGATGCCGGTCACCTCGGCGAATCGCATCACGCTGGTCCAGAATGGCTCGGTCGACCTCGAATGTGGTTCGACGACCAACAACATTGAGCGACAGAAGCAGGTCAGTTTCTCGGATACCATCTTCATCATCGGAACTCGTCTGATGACCAAGACGACGTCCGGGATCAACGATTTTTCGGATCTCGCCGGCAAGAATGTGGTGACCACCGCCGGGACCACTTCCGAACGCCTGCTGCGCAAGATGAACGAAGAAAAGCAGATGAAGATGAACGTCATCAGCGCGAAGGACCACGGTGAATCTTTCCTGACCCTGGAAACCGGCCGAGCTGTTGCCTTCATGATGGATGACGCCCTGCTCTACGGCGAAATGGCCAAAGCCAAGAAAGCCAGCGACTGGGTCGTCGTCGGCACGCCGCAGTCGTTCGAAGCGTACGGCTGCATGCTGCGCAAGGATGACCCGGCGTTCAAGAAAATTGTCGATGGTGCTCTGGCCAAGGTGATGACTTCGGGCGAAGCAGAGAAGATCTACGCCAAATGGTTCCTGCAACCGATACCGCCGAAGGGTCTTAACCTCAACTTCCCGCTCTCCGACGCCATGAAGAAGCTGTACAAGGCACCCAACGACAAGGCATTCGAGTAAGTCGTTTCATTCCAGGGGCCTGGCGGCCTCTGGCACTGGCAGCACACTCAAAGGAGGAAGCCATGTTGAACGAGAGCGTCAATCGCTGGCTGCTGGCCCTCGCCTCGATGTTGGTGGTCATCAGCGCTGCACTGGCTGCCGACCTGCCGAAGGTCGTCATTCTCGCTACTGGCGGCACCATTGCCGGCGCGGGTGCCGAGGTCACCAACGGTGCCACCTACCAGGCGGCGAAGGGGCCGGTGGACAAGCTGTTCGCCGGAATTCCACAGTTGAAGACGATTGCCAAGGTGCGCGGCGAACAGGTTTTCCAGATGACTTCTGAGAGCCTCACCAATGAGAATCTGGTGACGCTGGGCAAGCGCGTTGGGGCCAGCACAGATGCGCGCGGCAAAGGCGTGCTCGTGGCGATGAACGACGAGATCAACAACGGGCACGATGTGGCCAAGATTTGGGAATACTGATTGCCGTTCGCCGGGCAGGGCGGCCTCAGCGTGCCTTTCCTGCCTTGCCTCAACGGTTATGACTTCTCAGGACACCCCTGATAATGAAAGTCATGACCGTTGCCCTCACCCCCGACCCCTTTCCCGCGCAGGCGAGCGAGGGGAGTTTCGTGAGTCGCTCGCGACTTTCACGGTAAGGAGAAGCGTCGATGGGCTACAACTGGAATTGGGGTGTTTTTCTGCAGCCGACGTCAACCGGCGATGACACGTACCTGGGCTGGATGTTCTATGGCTTCAAGGTCACCATCGCCTTGTCGCTGTCCGCCTGGCTGATCGCGCTGGCGCTTGGCGCCGTCGTCGGCGTCCTGCGCACCGTGCCGAACAAGTGGCTGTCCGGGTTTGCGACGGCCTATGTCGAACTCTTTCGCAACATTCCGCTGCTCGTGCAACTGTTCCTCTGGTATTTCGTGATGCCCGAGTTGCTGCCCGAGAGAATGGGCGACGCCTTCAAGCAAAGCAACCCGTTCATGCAGCAGTTTCTCGCCTCGATGGTCTGTCTGGCGCTGTTTACCAGCGCGCGGGTCGCCGAGCAGGTCCGTTCGGGGATCAATTCGCTGCCACCCGGACAGAAGAACGCTGGTCTGGCGATGGGCTTCACCCTGGCGCAGACCTATCGCTATGTGATGTTGCCGATGGCCGTGCGTCTGATCGTGCCGCCGTTGACCTCGGAGTTTCTCAACATCTTCAAGAACTCGGCGGTCTGTTCGACGATCGGTCTGCTGGAACTGGCGGCTCAGGGCAGGCAACTGGTCGATTACACGGCACAGCCCTACGAGTCGTTCATCGCGGTGACTCTGGCCTACTTGGTGATCAACATCGTGGTGATGTTCGGCATGCGCTGGGTTGAAGAACACGTGCGCGTGCCCGGCTATCTGGGAGGGAAATGAGATGCATGAATTCGACTGGTCTTCGATCCCCAATTCGCTGCCTTTCCTCTGGGATGGAATGAAGATTTCGCTCCAGATCACGGTCAGTGCCGTCATCTTCGGGATTGTCTGGGGCACGTTGCTGGCGCTGATGCGCATGTCGCCGATCGCGCCCCTGTCATGGTTTGCCGCCGGTTATGTAAACCTCTTCCGGGCCATTCCCCTGGTCATGGTATTGTTGTGGTTCTTCCTGATCGTGCCGCATCTGCTGGAAAGCATTTTCGGCTTCCCGCGCGGCTCGGACATGCGCCTTGGCTCGGCAATGGCGGGCTTTGCCCTGTTCGAGGCGGCCTACTACTCCGAAATCATCCGTGCTGGAATTCAGTCGGTGCCTAAAGGGCAGATGGGCGCCGCCAGCGCGCTCGGTATGACCTACGGCCAGGCCATGCGCCTGGTGGTTCTGCCGCAGGCTTTCCGCAACATGGTGCCACTGTTGCTGACCCAGGGAATCATCCTGTTCCAGGACACCTCGCTGGTCTATGTGTCGGCACTGGCCGACTTTTTCGGTGCCGCCTACAAGGTGGGTGATCGCGACGGGCGCCTGGTCGAACTACTGCTCTTTGCCGGCGCCGTGTATTTCGTGATCTGCTTCACCGCCTCACGAATCGTTCGCTACTACCAGCACAAGCTCAAGACGGCTTGAGGGCGTCCCGAGGCAACAAACAGAGGAGACTTTCGATGATTTCGATGAACAAGGTCAGCAAGAATTACGGTTCGTTTCAGGTTCTCGCCGACTGCACGACCGAGGTACACAAGGGCGAGGTGATCGTCGTCTGTGGTCCCTCTGGTTCGGGCAAGTCGACGCTGATCAAGTGTGTCAATGGCCTGGAACCCTTTCAGAGCGGTGAAATCGTGGTCAACGGCGTCTCCGTCGGCGATCCCAAGACCAACCTTTCCAAGCTGCGCTCGACGGTCGGCATGGTGTTCCAGAACTTTGAACTGTTCCCGCACATGAGCATCATCGACAACCTGGCGATTGCCCAGATCAAGGTGCTCGGACGCAGCCAGGACCAGGCTCGGGAGAAGGGAAGCAAGCTGCTTGAACGTGTCGGTCTGGCGGTGCAGGCCGAGAAGTATCCGGGCCAGCTTTCGGGCGGCCAGCAACAGCGCGTCGCGATCGCCCGCGCTCTCGCCATGGACCCGATCTGCATGCTGTTTGACGAACCAACCTCGGCGCTCGACCCCGAGATGGTCAACGAAGTCCTCGACGTGATGACCGAACTGGCGCAGGAGGGGATGACCATGATGTGTGTCACGCACGAAATGGGGTTTGCCAAGCGGGTTGCCAGCCGAGTGATCTTCATGGACCAGGGCAGGATCGTCGAGGACGACAGCAAGGATGCCTTCTTCGAGCATCCGCGATCGGAACGGGCGCAACAGTTCCTGGCCAAGATCCTTCACCACTGACGAGGAGAGCGAGATGGCAATGGTCACCGAAGCGGCTATCAACCTGCGCCGCAACCTGCGTGAAATGGTCGAACAACAGCATCTTTCACAGCCGATCGCTGACTATCTCGAGTGCTATTTTGCTGATGTCGAACTGAGCGACGCCAGTGACGCCAGTCCGGAGGACCTTCTCGGCGCGGCTCTTCAGCATTTTCGCCATGGCCAGGTGCGACCGTCGGGACAGGCTGTGGTGGCCTTGTACACGCCGGATTTCGACCGCCACGGCTGGCATTCGCCGCACACCGTGATCGATGTCGTGACCGATGATATGGCCTTTCTGGTCGATTCGATCACCATGGTCGTGTACCGCCATGGACTGGTCATTCACCGTCTGGTGCACCCCCTTCTTGGTGCCGAGCGCGACGCCGAAGGCACCCTGCAAGCGACCCGGCCGCGTGGCGCTGCCGGCAGCCATCCGGAATCCTGGATTCACATCGAAATCGACCGCGTCGGTGATCGCGGACTGACCGGTCGCCTGCACCAGGAGATCATCGCCGTCCTCGCCGATGTGCGTGCGGCCGTCGAGGATGGCTCGGCGATGCACCAGCGCATGCGCGAAGCGCATGACGAAATGCTGGCCGCGACTGTGGCCGAGGCCGATGAAGTGGCCGCATACCTGCAGTGGATCGCGGCCAACAACCTGGTCTTTCTCGGCTACGCCGATTACCGCGTTGCCGTCGGGCAAAGCAACCTCGTCCGTGTCGCCGGCAGCGGCCTGGGGATTCTCCGCGACGGTGATCACCCGGGCTTTGGCCGTTGTCTGACCGGAATTCCCGACGTCGTCGCGGAACTGGCGATCGACCCCTTGCCCGTGATTCTGGCCAAGGCCGACGCCCGCTCGACCGTTCATCGCTCGGCCTACCTCGATTTCATCGGTGTCAAGTGCTACGACACCAGCGGTCATATCGTCGGTCTGCGCGCTTTCGTCGGTCTGTACACGGCGCATGTGTACCACGTCGCGGCGACCGACATCCCGCTCCTGCGGCGCAAGATCGGCGCCGTGCGCGAAGCCATCGGCTTCCTGCCGCGCAGCCATCGCGACAAGACGCTGGTCAACGTACTCGAAACTTATCCGCGCGATGAGTTGATCGAGATTGTGCACGACGATCTGATGCGCATCGCTCGCGGCATCGTCTCGGTGCACGAACGTGAGCAGGTCCGCGTCTTCCTGCGCAATGACGCCTGGGGGCGCTATGTCTCGGCGATCGTCTACATGCCTCGCGACCGCTTCGACACGACGGTCCGCACGCGCATCTCGGCCTTGCTTGGCGAGACGCTGGCGGCAGAGCGCGTTGACTACTTCATCATGCTCGGCGAAGCCCGGCTGGCACGCCTGCATTTCATTGCCCGCACGCCGGTCGGTAGCCGCTACCACTACGATGCCGAAGCGATCGAAAGGCAGGTCGCGCGCATCGTTCGCGGCTGGGCCGACGAACTGAAGCATAATCTCGTCGAGCACTACGGCGAGGAACGGGGCAACAGCCTGCTGCGCCGCTACTCGCTCGAATTTCCCCTGTCGTACCAGGAACGGGTCACACCCGCCTCGGCAGTGTCCGACCTCGAACACCTCGAAGCCGCCGAGCGGAGCGGCCGCGTCGAGGTCAAGCTGAGCGCGGCGCAAGGCGATGACGGCTCGCACCAGCACCTGAAACTATTTGGCCGCGGTCGCCCGCGGCCGCTGTCGGCGATCCTGCCGATTCTCGAAAACATGGGGCTGACGGTGCTTTCCGAGCAACCGTTCACCTTGCCCAGAAGCGACCTGCACATCGCTGACTTCGCGGTGCTCTTGCCAACACCGGCGGCACTCGACGACGAGGCGACGCGGCTGGCCTTCATCGAGTTGCTCGAACGTCTGCTGCGCGACCAGGCTGAGAACGACGGTTTCAACCGCCTGGTCCTGCTGGCCGGCCTCGACGGGCGGCAGATCAGTATCCTCCGGGCCTACAGCCGTTACCTGCGACAAGCCGGCCTGCCTTTCAGCCAGGCCTATGTCCAGCGCTGTCTGGCCACCCATTTCCCGATCACGCGGCGCTTGATCGAGCTGTTCGCGGCGCTTTTTTCACCCGCAGCCGACGATGCACGCGCCAAAGCATTGGTCGAAGAACTGAATACGGCCCTCTTGCAGGTCAGCAACCCCGACGACGACCGCATCGTCTCGGCGCTGCAAACGGTCATTGAAGCCACGCTGCGGACCAATGTCTATCAGCTCGGTAGCGACGGCCAGGCGAAGAACTATCTGTCGTTCAAGTTTTCCTCCAGGGCGATCCCCTTCCTGCCGGCACCGGCGCCGCTGTACGAGATCTTCGTCTATAGCGAGCGCGTCGAAGGTGTTCACCTGCGCGGTGCCAGGGTGGCGCGCGGCGGGCTACGTTGGTCCGACCGCATGGAAGACTTCCGTACCGAAGTGCTCGGCCTGGTCAAGGCCCAGATGGTCAAGAACGCGGTAATCGTTCCGCTTGGTTCAAAAGGCGGTTTCGTCTGCAAGCAACTGCCACCGGCAGGCGAGCGGGAAGCCTTTCAGACCGAGGGAATCGCCTGTTATTCGACCTTCATTCGCGGTCTGCTCGACCTGACCGACAACCTGGTCGATGGACAGGTCGAGCCGCCGCGCGGCGTACGCCGTCGCGACGGCGACGACCCCTACCTGGTGGTCGCTGCCGACAAGGGAACGGCGACCTTCTCGGACATCGCCAATGGCATCGCCCTCGAGTACGGTTTCTGGCTCGGCGACGCCTTTGCCTCCGGTGGGTCGGTGGGTTACGACCACAAGAAAATGGCCATTACCGCCCGTGGCGCGTGGGAGGCAGTCAAGCGGCACTTCCGCGAGTTGGCAGTGGACACCCAGACGCAGCCGTTCACAGTCGTCGGTATTGGCGACATGTCCGGCGACGTCTTCGGCAACGGCATGCTCCTCTCGGGCCAGATCCGACTGCTCGCTGCCTTCGATCACCGACACCTGTTTCTTGACCCGACGCCGGACCCGGCGCAGAGCTTTGCCGAACGGCAACGTCTATTTGCCCTGCCACGTTCTTCCTGGGGCGACTATGACGCGACGCTCATTTCCGCTGGTGGTGGCGTCTGGTCGCGCAGTGCCAAGTCGATTCCGCTGTCGCCCGAGGTGCGCTCGTGGCTGGGCACCGAGGCGACCCAGATGACGCCTCCCGAGCTGATCAAGACCCTCCTCCAGGCGCCGGTCGACCTGCTCTACAACGGCGGCATCGGCACCTACGTCAAGGCCAGTAGCCAGAGCCATCAGGAAGCCAACGACCGGGCTAATGACATCCTGCGGGTCGATGCCAGCCAGCTCAAGGCGAGAGTGATTGGCGAAGGCGGCAACCTCGGCTTGACGCAAAAGGGGCGCATCGAGTTTGCGCTGAACGGTGGCCGGGTATTCACCGACGCAATCGATAACTCGGCCGGCGTCGATTGTTCCGACCACGAAGTCAATATCAAGATCCTGCTCGCCGGCCTGGTCAGTCGTGGCGACATGACCGGCAAACAACGTGATGCGCTGCTCGCGTCGATGACTGACGAGGTCGGGCGTCTGGTCCTGGCCGACAACTATCAGCAGACGCAGGCCATTGCGCTCGAAGCGGCGGCAGGCGCGGCCCTGATCGACGTTCATGGTCGTCTGATCCGCAGCCTGGAAGCCACGGGTTCGCTGCACCGCGGTATCGAGTTCCTGCCTGACGACAAGGGTCTCACCGAACGGGCACAGCAGAAGCGCGGTTTGACCGCACCGGAGATCGCGGTCCTCCTGGCCTATGCCAAGATCACGCTGAAGGAAGCCATCCTGGCCGCCAGCCTGCCCGACAGTGAAGACGTTCATGAACTGCTGGTGAATTACTTTCCCGCTGCCTTGCTCGCCAGCGGCCGTGAACTGTTGCCGGCGCACCCTCTGAAGCGCGACATCATCACCACCCAGCTCGTCAATTGTTTGGTGAACCGCATGGGGACGACCTTCGTCATGCAGGTCGGCGATGAGACCGGCGCTTCACCGGCGCAGGTGGCTGGCGCATGGTACGCGGCGAGCAGCGTGCTCGATGCCGAAGCGCGCTGGCGTGCGCTCGAGGCGCTTGACCTGACCCTGGACGCGGCGCGTCAGATGGAACTGATGGAAGGGCTGCGCGCAATGACCGCGGCGGCGACCCGGCTCCTGCTGACGCAGCATCTGGGCGGCGCCACGATTGGCCAGTTGGTGGCCGACTACCGCTCGGCGGTCGTCGAAGCCATCGACCGCATCGCTCGCGGCAAGACCGACGCGCAGGCGATCGTGGCACTGATCGAGGAGCGGGCCGCGATCGTGGCAGCTTTCGATCTGGTCAACCTCGCCCGCGCTTGCGGCCACCCGATCGACGTCGTGGCCAGCGCGCTGAGCGGCCTCGAAGCGCAAATCGATCTCGATTGGCTAGGCACCGCGGTGAACCATCTGCCAGCCGGCAACCGTTGGCAAGCGCGAGCACGCGCGCAGCTCACCACCGAACTGGCAGCCCTGCGGCAGCACCTGCTACGACAGGTTCTCAGCGCTACCCTGCCGGCCACCGACGAGGCGCGTGCAGCGCTCGATGAAATCAAGTGCAACGAACCGCAGGATCTCGCCATGCTTTCGGCGGGGCTGGCGGAGATCGGTCGGCTGCTGATCACATGAGATACTGGCAGGCATTGGGTTTGCTGACCGTGGCCCTGGCCACCGCACCGGCGACTGCGTACGCGCAGTTGGCCTATACCGCCAAGGACGTGAATGTTCGTGCCGGACCGGCGAAGGACTATCCTCTGGTCGCCAGGCTGCCGCGGGGCATGGCGATCTCGGTAGAGGGCTGTCTGCGCGACTACCAGTGGTGTGACGTCGTCGCCGGCCGTACGCGGGGCTGGGTTTATGGTGCCAACATCGTCTACCCCTACCAGGGTGCGAATGTTCCCGTGCTCACCTACGGCGCCATGATCGGCATCGGTGTGGTCGCCTTCAGCGTGGCCAGCTACTGGGATCGATACTATGTTGGCCGCCCCTGGTATGCGCAGCGACAGGTCTGGATCAGCAAGGCGCCACCGGGCTACTACGGGCCGGGCGGCTATCGTCCGCCCGCGCCAGGCTACGGACCAGGTAGCCCACCGCATCATCGTCCACCGCCAGGCTACCGACCGGGTGGCCCAGCGCAGCTACCGCCACCAGGCTACCGGCCGGGACCACCTCCTCATGGTCAAGGACCCGGAGGAGGTAGCCAGCGACCACCTCCGGGCCAAGGGCCGGGCAACGGTCAGCGGCCACCGCAAGGGCAGGGACCGGGTGGTGGTCAGCGGCCACCGCAGGGGCAGGGACCGGGTGGTGGTCAGCGGCCACCGCAGGGGCAGGGACCGGGTGGTGGTCAGCGGCCGCCGCAGGGGCAGGGACCAGGTGGTGGTCAGCGACCACCTCCGGGCCAAGGGCCGGGCAACGGTCAGCGGCCACCGCAAGGGCAGGGACCGGGTGGTGGTCAGCGGCCAGGTGGTGGTCAGCGGCCGCCGCCCCAGCCTGGCGGTTAGGCGGCGGGGCGGGGCCCGCCCCGAGGGCCGCCCTGCGGTCGCCAAAACCGGCCGTCGTGCGGCTCCCGGGTCGTCACAGGACTCGGGCATCAGCGCAAGAGCCTCTCGGCCTGCTCTCGCCAGTAAGCCAGCGCTTCGTAGTATCCCTGCCATACGCAGCCGTTGCAACCTCGGCCGCAACAGGTATTCGGCATTGGTGGCGGCGGACGTAGGCTGAGATTTTGTCTGCTGAGCAGGGCTTCAATCTCCCGGACGATCGTTTGTGCATCGTCCACACTTCTAATCGGCAGGCAGAAGGGATCGACAAGCTCTTTCATGGCGGACAGCATGGCACCGACTGGCTGACTCGACGATAAGCAGACATCAGACGAGCAAGGGCGCACTGGCCGCTCTGGCGCAGTGCCCGTCGCCTATTGCCCCTACCAGCCGACAGACCGCCGGTAACGCAAGCATCCTTACTTGAAAATGATCACTTCTTCGCGCACTGATTCCCCGCGCGGGCGATAGCTGTTGTCGCGCTCTTCAGCGCTGCTGACTCCGGTCAGTTGTTCTTCAACCTGGCGAGCCACGTCTTCACCGAGGCTCCTGGAAACCTCCGAGACGACCTTGCCACGGTTAAGGACCACACGCCCGCCTTGACTGGTCAACAGTTTGACGTCCTGACCGGTACCCATGGCACTGAACGACGACTTGATGGCGTAATTCCTGGTGTTGATCAGGCTGAATTCGCCGACCAGTTCAAGACTCAGCGTATGCGAAACGGTATTGGTATGGTCGATGGGATTGGCTTCCTGGCGGAACTCGATGCTGTTGATCGAGCCGAACAACACGTAATCCGCGCCCGGATACATGCCCTGTTTGATGCGCGCAATGATGTCGTAAAGCTTTTCCGTATGCTTGGTGTCGGTGAAGGGTTTACCCTGGACCAGTTCGAAGCGACCGGACTTAATGAGTCCACCCTTGATGTCGGCGGTGAATTTGCGCATTTCCCCGCGGTCGATGTAGCTGTAGGTGCCTTCGGTGGAGGAGTAGTTGCTCTCCGACCTGGCGTTCAAGGAACCGCTGCTGCGGCGCGAATAGGCGTCGTCTGAATCGCGCTCGCTTTCGCGACCGGAAGCCCGCAAGGACGATTTTGACGAGGCGGAGACGACCCGAAAATACTCGCTGACGCGTTCCTCATAGGCCAGATCGGTCACGGCTACCCTGGGCGGCCCGGCAGGTGCGGCCGATGCAGCAAGACTGATGATTGCCAACAGGGCGCAAAGACCCGCTCGGGTGAGCCACTTGGGATTCATCTCAAGTTCTCCAGGTTGCCATGACGGTGAATGGATCAGCGCTTCATTGACTTGCGAATGTCCTTCTCTTCAGACCATTCAACAATGCCGGTCTCGATCTCGATCAAGCGCAGGTTCATCTTGTAATAGACGTCCTTGATGTCGCTGCTCTTCTTGATGATCGACGAAATGCTGCCGTCCAGACGGTACCTGGCACCCTGCATCTTGCCCATTTTCACGGCTTTGGACTTGTCATAGAGACCGGACTGGTTCTGGCGACGCAGTTCATCGGTCTGGTTCTGCATGTCTTCGCCTTCGATGGCGTAGCGCACGCCATTTTTCTGCAACTGCGTGAGAATCGTGTCGGTAATCAGACGGGTATCGAAGTATTCGCTCGTCTTGTTCTTGACCGGTGAGGCCATCAGCAACTGACGCTTCTTGATCAGATCCTGAATGAGTGGCTGCTGGATCAGTGACTGCGTCATCTTCTCCGAAATCATCTGGATGTCGGTCGAACCAAGATCGGTGGTCACCGTTTCAACCGCCTTGGAATCGCCATAGCTCACTCCGGACGAGCCGGTAGTCGGCGACGAAGTCGTCTGGCAGCCCGCCAGAGCCACTACCAGCGCGCCGGCAACAAGGTGCATGCGGTGATCAAAGTTGAGTTTCGAGCGCATCAAATTTCCTCCTGATTAGAATTTGCGATGTATTGACCGACGAACAGTCGGACGACGAAACAAGCGCGGCAAGCGCGCGCTTGCCGCAGGAAACCGCCTTCAGTTTACGGTGTTATCGTGCGGCGTTGTCCGGACTTTGCAGAATCAGCCGGAAATCCGTGGCCTTGAAAGTGGGCGACACGACGCTGATGGTCTGTCTCTGGTTGCCGTAGACGAGCAACGGCTTCCACGGTTCATCGTCCCAAACCGTGAAGCCGTCGCGATCCAGCCACTTGAAGCGATAGTAAAGCTGCTGGTTGCCGGCGCTGGAGTTACTGACCTCGGCCTGAATGCGCAGCAGATTGTCGCGCTTGGTTGCCCTCAGATCGGTTACCGTCAGGTAAAGCATCTTGCCCATTTCTTCGATCTTGCTGGCCATGGATGGACCCGCGGCATTGGGTGTCGCCATGGCCAGTTGCGCTGGCGCCGGGGCGGGTGTCGCTGCCGGGGCAGGTGGCGCAACCGGTGCCGCAACCGGAACCGGAGCGGCCTCACCACTGCGGCGCGTGGCCATCTGGGCGGGCGCCGCACTGCTCCGGCGCTTGGCCAACTGGGCGAACTGGCCGTTGGGGTATTTGCTCAGGTAGTCCTGAAAGTCCTCAGGAGTATTGCTGGTCTTGATGCTGTCCCAGAAGGCCAGTTCAACGGCCTTGGGGTCCACCGACTGGATCGCCGGCGCGGCACCGTTACCCGCTGGTGCCGCAGCGGGTGCCGACGGCGAGCCAGCAACAAAGAAAAAATCGCCGTCGGTCTGGTCATAAAGCGCCGGATTCTGTTCGTGCCCCACGGCCTTTGCCTTACTGGTGACCGACGAGCGGACTTTCTTCAAGGCATCTGCAGCGCTGAGGCCACGGGTGGAAATCATGGGCAGGAATTCGCGCGTGAACAGGCCGTTCGGGTCATTGTCGTTGTCACTCAGCTTGTCGAGGGCTTGCTGGTTGGCGCCGGCCGAGAAGAGGACGATCTGACCGTTGGGCGAGGCGGGTTGCGCCAGGCCACGCGTTGCGCCGATGCTGCGCCCGGCCTTCTTGGGTAACGGGTTGTCGCGACAGGCATCGATCAGCAAGAGGGAGAACCTGGCTTTCGCGTCGGCCAGCTTGTCCTGGATCCTGACCAGGCTAATCGCCTGGTCATCGACATCATTGGGGTCCTTGGGCATATCCATGTCGACCGGCAACAGGAAATTCTGGTTGTTGATCTGCAAGCCGTGCCCGGCAAAGAAGAAGATGCCGATGCCGCCGCCCGACACCTTCTGGGCGAACTCGTTGATGGCCTGGTTCATTTTTTTCTGGCCGGCATTGGATATGTACATGACCTCAAAGCCGATTTTCGCCAATTCACGGCTCACGGACTGAGCATCGTTGACGGCCTTTTCGAGCTTGGGAACGCTCTGGTAATCATTATTACCGATCACCAGCGCGACCCGTCGGTCTACCCCGAAGGCCGTGCCTACATTAAGTAGCAGCCAGGCACAGAAAGCCAGACCCAGTGTTTTTTTGTTCATGAGACCTCACTGTTGACCTACGGTAGTGGTTTGATTGCCAACGGGCGCTGCTTTGGTCGGCCTGGCGCTCTTCGCCGGCCTCTTGCCGACCTTTGCCGCGCCACCGACGGGCTGGCTTTCCGCGACGCCCGACCAACTGCTGTTCACCACATTCTGCTTGCCCATGTAGACCGCGCCACCGGTCAGGCGAATGGGCACGACCGTAAAGCGATTGCCGATGTTGACCTCCGTACGGTAGACACCCTTGCCGCTCTGGAATTCCACCGGCAGCTTGCCGTAGGGCAGGGTCGCTCGGGCCACCGATATCCGTTCGGGCAGAGTGCGCCAAGCGCGCTCATCGGCCTGCTCGGTCGCCACGGCGGCGATAGTCACGATGGCGCCGAGCATGAGGCCGCCCTTTTGTGCCTGGTCCTGGGCCACCGACTTGGCCACGGCACGGACAACGGTGCGCAGCATGATGCCGGGAAGCTGGTCCTTCAACAGGCGACGGGCCATGGCGTCGATATTGACCAGAGTTTCCACCGGCAGCTCCTTGCCGCCCGCATTCACGCTGGGCGGTACGAAACCCTTGTCCTCGGCCTTGATGACCGGGAAAGAGAGCGGCGTAACCACCATCGACTTGCCGGTGGGAATCGGAATGGGAATGGTCACCGACTTCCATGCCGGGGCGAAGCCGGATTCGATCACAAACAGCACGTCAGACTCATTCACACCCGGCTTGCGTTTGCCTACCCGCTTGAGGCCATCGTTGATCAGCTTGCTGTTGGGTTGCAGCGCCAGAGCGTTTCGGTAGCCTGGCTCGGCGAGCGAATATTCGCCGGTCACCTCGAAAAAATAGCCGGCCAGATAATGGGCAAAGGCGTTCTGGAAACCATTCTTCAGGTTGCGCACGTCCGGCGTGTCCAGATCCGCCATCGGATAGCCTTTTTCACTCAGTTGTTTGGTGTCGGCACTGATATGCTGCTTTTCGCCTTCTTCCTTGAGCTTGTCGTATTCCTTCTCGCGGAAGCTTTCGATCAGCTTTTCCCTTTCGAAGGTCTTTTTCATCTCAATGCGGGCGCTGTCGAAATCCCCCAGCATGATGTGGTTGAGAGTCAGTTCCGTCGATAGGGAAACCTTTTCGTAGTCCTGTCCATCGTAGCGTCGCACTCGGTCACTGACCAGGTAACTGCCCACGTCGCCCAGCAGTTTGCTCGGATTGGTCTTGTACTCGTCCTCCCAGGTCCGCACATACTCGTCGGCCTGGAGCCAGGTATCGCGCCCTTCGACGTAGTTGTTTTGCAGGTTCAGAATCTCGCCCTTCTCGAGGAAGTACAGGATATCCTTGTTATCCAGCGTGCCGTTGGCGTGTTTTCCGCCTGCGGCGGTCTTCTCATCCTTCTTGCTGGCGAACATGGAAGTGTTGTTCTTTTCGATGCCGTCGAGGGCTTGCTGCAATTGCCCCGTCTTGACCAAGGTCACGGTCGCCTTGAGTTCGCTGTCGTAACTGCGCATGGGGTTGCCCGCACAACCGGACAGAATCGCTACAGGAACGAGTGCCAGCAAGGAAAGCGCTTTCGTAGTCATGATTTATCAAGCCCTATGAAGAACAAGTAGGTGTATCTGTATCATTCATGGCCGTCGGTATCTTGTCTACCGGACGGCAGGAAACCGCTTCCTGGGCGCTACGTTCGAGCATCGTGAATTCCCCCGGCTTGATCAGTGGCAGGTGGCGTTTTGTCCGCGCCATCCGATGACCGCATAGCACCACTGCTCGTCGTAAGTCGAGGCGCTGAAACAGACGATTGGCGACAGGTGCACAAGCGGGCTTTGCGGGGCGGCACGTAGACTCTCCCAGGTCGACGCGATGCAGTTTGCAGCAAAAACCGACGAATTCCCGTTAAATACCGCACAGAACTCGTCTCACCAAGACTGACCCCGAAGTCAAAAAATGCAGGACTACAAGACCACGCGGGGTCCACGCAGCCGGTACAACTTCCATGGCATGGCAGGGACAGGCACTTCATCGCTGCCAAACAGAGTATAGCCCACTCGGCAATGCTCGATCAAAACGAGAATCTCTGGAAGAAGCCTTTGGCATCCCAGTCACACAGTTTCTTGCCCACCGGGTAGAGAGATTCACCGGCCAGAACCCGGTACGGGGCCGACCACTGCCCGCCGGTCAGCGCGGAAAACTCGCGGCTGGCGCAATTGAGCACGGAATCGGTTCCCTGGTCGCTCGCCTCCGGCGACGTATAGAGCTTGAAGGTTGCCACATCACTCTTGATCTTGACCGCTGCCTCGTCGAGAAAATAGGGCGTCCCTTCGACCCTGACCCGTGTGGGGGGAGTGCTGTCGGCACACTGGCTCGGCGCAGATACCGACAGCAACAAGGCCGGCACAGCCAGCGTCGCCCACAGATTCAGTCTATTGCACACGTTTGGTTCTCCGCTTGCGATTGAAGACGACGGCAGGAGATGCACCGGCAAGATGCAGAATGGCCACGTCGCTGCCGCCGGTGCCAGTATAGGTGGCCGGGTTAACAGTGGTCAATCGGCGAGCGGATGGCGGCTGGTGGGGAAGGCCGGGTGCGCAGCAGGAAGATGGTCTAACATGGCGCTTCTGCCAACCCACTCGGAGCCGCCATGAAGATCGATTTTGTTTCCGATGTGGCGTGCCCCTGGTGCGCCGTCGGGCTCAATGCGCTGGAGCGGGCGCTGGAGCGCATCGGCACCGAGATCGTGGTCGAACTACACTTCCAGCCCTTCGAGCTGAACCCGACGATGGCCGCCGAAGGCGCCGACGCTGCCGAGTACCTGCGCGCCAAATACGGGCTGTCGCCGGAGCAACTGGCACGCAACCGCGCGACGATACGCGAGCGCGGCGCAGCAGTCGGCTTCGCCTTCGGCGAACGGGTGCGCGTCTGGAACACCTTCGATGCGCACCGATTGCTGCATTGGGCCGGGGTCGAAGGCTCCGCAGACCAGCCCCGCCGGCTGAAACACGCGCTGCTCCGTGCCTACCATGACGAGGGCCGCAACCCCGGTGCGCCGGACGTGCTGCTTGAACTCGCGGCTGAAGTGGGCCTCGACAGCGAGCGCGCACGAGAGATCCTCGCCAGCGACGAATTCGCCGCCGAGGTGCGCGCGAGCGAGCAGCATTGGCAGCAACTCGGCATCCACTCGGTGCCTGCCGTGATCGTGAACGACCGGCACCTGATCTCGGGCGGCCAGCCGCCCGAGATATTCGAGCAGGCGTTGCGCCAGATCGCTTATCAGGGAGGTCACCCAAGTCTGGCTGCCGCTGCCGCCACATGACCGGCCAGAGCAGTCACAATCTGTCTCGCTGCCTCACGGTTTCCCCAGAAGGCTCTTACCGCCTCAAGGGTCTTTTGCTCGTAATCGACAAGATCAAGTGCCATTCATTCTTTGCCGGCAAGGGCGGATCGTTCTTCGTTGCTGAGTCGAAACAGCTTGGATACTGCACTGTTGCAGGCTTGAAAATCCCGCTTTGTTGCCGCTTCGGCCAGTTCGATCCGCAACGTTGTCGACACATCCGCCCATTGCGGGATGCGAATACGCCGCAGATATTGCGCCTGAAAGCGGAGGAATCCGCCCCGCATTTTGGTTGAGTAGGTGGCCATGAATAGACGCGTCACGTTGGAAAGCATCACCGCTTGCAATGCCCTCAGGTCCCACTCGTCGGATGTAACGTAGTACAGGTTGTGGTGCGGGTACAGCTTCCCGTCCTCAAAAACGATATGCGCCTCACCTTTGATGTCAGGAATCAGGAGCTTCGGTCTCGATGCCAACTCCGGCGTGATGCGGTCAATCGTGCGATACCAGTTCGCCGGGGACTTCCGGGCGCAGTGACGGCCAGCGATAAGCTCACGTCGCGCCTCCAGGTAGCGGCGCAGGCGAGGGTAGTTCCCCAGCTCGACAAGGCCGGCACCTTCGGCAAACGGATTGATGACGCCCTGACCCCGCCATTGCACCTCGCCGGACGCGATGTCTTTGGTTGTCACCAGCCGCAACTTGCGATCAGGCTCCACATCGAGTGCAGCAAAGTCGCCGATATAGGCCTTGTCCGCGCCGGTGGCCACGCCGATACCCACCTTGCAGCCTACTTCTTCCAGGCTTGGGAAGGACTCTTCAAGGCGGCGAATCAGCGCCATCTGATTCGAAGTTTCGAGCAACCACGGTTCCGACCCATTGGTGACTCGAGCCAGTTCGCGTACCGGCCCGATGCCTGGCGGTAGCTTCCGCGCCCGCAGTGCGTCGGCCAGAATCGCCAGCGTGGTCCGGTCGATGGCCGGGCGATGGGCAATACGTGTCGCGCCGGGAATTTCCCGGCTGATGACGGTGATCGCTGGGTAGGCGATCACATCCGAGTGAAACGCCGGCGTGTCCATCATATCGACATAGATCTTAAGATGGAATTGATCCGCCACGAGGCCGCGCAGCGGCCCGCCATAGCGGTTCTTCATCCAGCGATCGGCACAGATGAAGCCCAGATTGCCCACTGTCGCCAGAAGTGAAAGCGATCGTTCAATGAACGGGATGTAGATGTCGGCCCGGTCATACATCGTCTGGTAGCGGTCACGGTACTCGGCCAACAGCGGTTCGGGAATCATCTCCTGGCGAACATAGGGCGGGTTACCGACGACAAAATCGAATGGCCCTGCAAGGGGTGCCAGGAGGAAATCCCCTTGCACAAGCCAGCGATCGGCAAGGGCTATTGCCGACTGATCATCCATCGCCTCTTGCCTGAGCCGGTCGATCACTGCTGTGCGCGTGGTGGAAAAGGTTTTGCGATGCAGTTCAACCGCGCGAATTGCGTCGCCAAGCTCTTCGACTACGGTCTTTTCGTGGCGCGATGACCTCCACGCAGTCAGCAGTCGCCCGATGGCTGGCAAGAGAAAGTCACCACCACCGAATGAAGGCTCCAGAAGTCGCTTTTCATGGAGCGGCTGATCCGCCGTATAGCCAGTCAGATCGAGGATGAAATCTACCACCTCGACGCGTGTAAAAATTGCTCCGCGAGATTCGGCTCCTGCGCCGGAAGACAATTCTTCAATCGCAGCAGCGACCATCGGCGAATGACTGCAACCCGGCTCGCCAAACAAATCGAATTGAAGCTGTCCGAATGCCAGGCTCATGGTCAGAAAGGCACAGACTAGGGTGTTGCGGTAGAAGCGTTCTCATATATCCACGCCGGATCAAGGTCTGCGCCGTTCGGCCAGGTCAGTGCGCCCGATTCGATGCGCACCCTACTGAAAAACGCGGGGTCAGCAAGCGGGCCAAAAAATACGGGCCTGTCCGTGGTCAGAATGGATGAACAGTGTCCTTTCGGCAACGCTGCGAAACCCCGGTCGCGCGGGCCTCAGCCGCGCGGCGGCTGATC
>NZ_FLQX01000017.1 GCF_900089955.1 Candidatus Accumulibacter aalborgensis
TGTTACGTCCTCCCCTGGCCAAGGTCTAAGGGCTCCAAATATCCCGCGTACGGTCGGGAAGAAGAAAGAAGCACTGCCTGAAAGAGGTCGGGACGAAGGGGGAAGAGGATGGGCTGGGACACCTCTGCTATCGTGGGAAGTTATCGAGACCACCCGGATAGAAAGGAGCCCAGCCCATGCGACGAATTGTAATCGGCATCACCAGTCTTGAGCAGCATATCGAGGCCGTCAAGACCCACCCCGAGCGCTACCGGCCGCGATGCTGCCCCCACTGCGGCATCAAGGTCCTCTGGCGGCACGGGCACTATGAGCGCAAGGCCGGTCGGCAACTGGAGCAGCGTTCGCTCAACCCCGTGCCGATCTGCCGCTACCGTTGCACCGGATGCCAGCGCACGTGTTCGCGACTACCTGAGTGCATTGCGCCGCGGCGCTGGTATGACTGGTCGGTGCAGCAAGAGGCCCTGAAGCAACGATTGAAGGGATGCTCGGAAGGCCTTCGCGCGGACTGCGGCGGACCTGACGAGCGCACCGTTGATCGCTGGTGGCAGTGGTTGAAGGCGCGCGGAGAGGTGTTCGAGTTTCATCTGCGCGCCCGCTTTGCCGAACTCGGGCGGGCGGCAGGATTCGACGCTTTCTGGCGCCGCGTGTTCGAATCCATGGGCCTGGCGCGGGCCATGGCCGTCCTTGATCACGAGCTGAGCGTCCCTTGATGACCTGACCCCGAACAAGTGGCGGACAGGGGGGG
>NZ_FLQX01000018.1 GCF_900089955.1 Candidatus Accumulibacter aalborgensis
CGCCCGGGCGGGGCCCCCACACAGTTTGCCGTGGTCATAACGTGTCCGTTCTGTTCTCATCACGACTCCCATTCACCTGAAGGAGTCCACATGAAAGCCATCGACCCGAAAGCCCTGTTTCGCCTGTCCGTCCTCGGTCCGCTGGTCAGCCGGGAGCGGCTGGAGCGGGGAGAACTTCAGCGGATCATCCGTGAGCTGGCCGAACGTGAGTACGCCATTCCCGGCACTCGTCGGCGCCATCTGGGTGAGAAGACGATTCAAGGGTGGTACTACACCTACCGCGCCCAAGGCCTCGATGGCCTGATGCCGAAGGCGCGCGCCGACCGTGGGCAATCGAAGCTTTCCGAGGCGATCCAGGCCGCGATTCTGGCGGCCAAGCGTGATAATCCCCGGCGCTCGATTCGCCAGATTCGGCAGTTGCTCGAAACCGCTGGAACCGTCGCTCGCGGGAGTCTGTCGCGATCGACGATCCACCGTTTGCTCCAGCAACACGGTCTTTCCCGCATGACCGGCTCGGCCAGCCTGCCCGAAGAGAGGCGCAGTTTTGTCGCCGCTTCAGCCGGCGCGATCTGGTACGGCGACGTGATGCACGGTCCGCAGGTCCCCATCGGCGGCAAGCTTGCCAAAGGGTATCTCGTCTCCCTGTTCGATGACGCCTCACGTCTGCTCGCCCACAGCGCCTTCTGCCCCGGGGAGACGGCGCTGGACATCGAGGGCGTGCTCAAGCAGGCGATCCTGAAACGTGGCATCCCGCTCAAGCTGGTCGTCGATAACGGTGCCGCCTACCGCGCCCACACCTTGCAAGGGATCTGCGCCCGCCTGGGCATTCAGTTGATTTATTGCCGGCCGTATGCGCCCGAAGGCAAGGGGAAGTTGGAGCGCTGGCACCGGACCTGCCGCAGCGAGTTTCTGTCCGAACTCGACGAGCGTCACATCACCGGTCTTGAGGACGTCAACGCGCGCCTGTGGGCATGGCTGGAACAGGTCTATCACCGCCGCCCGCATGAGGGTCTGAACGGGATCACGCCATTGGCCCGTTATCAGCAGGATTTGTCGAAGATTCGCCCGCTCGGCCTGCTGGCCGCAAAGCTCGATGCCTTGTTCCACCATCGCGTCAGCCGCCGGGTCCGCAAGGACGGCACGGTGTCGTATCAGGGCAAGCGCTTCGAGGTGCCCTTCGAACTGTCCGGCAAGACCGTCTGCCTGGTCGTCGATCCGCATACCGAAGTGGTGGTCAGCGTCGAGGATGAGAAGGGCGAGGCGATCGGCTTGGCCACGCCGCTCGATGCGCTGGCCAATCTCAATCGCCAGCGCCGCAAACCCGCGCCGGTGGACGCCGGCAAGATCGAGAGGTCCGGCGCGAACCTGATCGAACTGGTCCATCAACAGTATTACGACGCGAAAGGAGAGTAAAGATGGACCTGCAACACTTTGGTTTGCGCCATCCGCCGCTGGGCAAGGAGGCAACCGATCTTTGGGATGACGGCGCGCTGGCGCAACTCGCCGAACGCTTCGAGTGGCTCCTGCACTCGCCAGGAGTCGGCCTGCTGACCGGCGAAGCCGGCGTGGGCAAGACCGCCGCTTTACGGGGCTTGACCGCGAAGCTCAATCCGCATCGCTATCAGGTGATCTACCATGCCGAGACCGACTTCGGCCGCCTCGATATCTATCGCTGTCTGGCCCTGTCACTGGGCCTGCCACCCAGCTATCGCCGAGCGCAACTGTGGCGCGACATCAAGGCGCATATCCACCAGTTGGCCGACGGCAAGCAACTCCTGCCGCTGTGGATTCTCGACGAGGCGCAGAATCTCCCGCCCGAGTTCTTCCGCGATTTCCCGGCTTTCCTCAACTTCGCCTTCGACTCGCGTGATCTGATCACCGTCTGGTTCGTCGGCCATCCGGTGCTCGCGCAGACCCTCGAACGGGCGCCCTACGCAGCCCTCGCCGGGCGCATTCAGGCGCGCGTCCAGATGCGGCCGGTCATCGAGCGCGAACGTTTTGCGCAACTGATCGCACACGCGCTCAAGAGCGCCGGGTGCTCCCAT
>NZ_FLQX01000019.1 GCF_900089955.1 Candidatus Accumulibacter aalborgensis
TTGCCCTTCTCGCCGCCAATTACTGCCGCCAGATTTATGCGGATTTACTCCGCCGGCAACAGGTGGCACAGGGTTCTGACGAAGGCAACTATAATCACCGTATCGGGCCTGACTCAACCTCGGGCGATGCGTCGGAAGAACGCGCGGCGAGAGGTGCCCGGCTTGACCGCTGAGCTTGGCGCGGGCTGCACGCGTGCTTCCACGGGTGGTGCTGTCGCGAGCAGCGTGGTGAGCGCGGCAACTGCGGCAGCGCGTGCGGCTGCCTGCGAAGTGAACTGCCCAGGAGGAGCAAAAAGCGCGCAGTACTGGTAGGAGGGGATCTCGGCGCTGGCGTCATGGTCGGCGATGAACTCAAGCGGTCCAATCGGGAACTGGACATGACAGCGCTCGCCGGGACGTCGGTCAGACCAAAGGTTTCCGCCGCCAGGTACGAGGAAGAGATTGACAAACCACGGTGTGATCACCGTGCCAAGCCAGTCACCCGACGCGGAGAGCAGTGGCCGGTCGATCAGTTCACTTTGGTCGACAGGGGAACTCGCGGTAGCCAAGCGCAAGGCGCCGACCGATTGCCAGCGGCGAAAGCCGACTGCTTCCACCGACAATGCCGGATTCACGAAAGGCAGATCGCGCATGCTGTTGGCCCAGATGCGACGGTACATCGCTTCAAGGCGCGCTGTCGGGTCGGTCGTGATCGCTTCGGCTGGTGGAGGTTGTTCCGCCTGAAAGGCGGCCTTGTGAATACTGCCGGTCACGGGTGGCCGTCCCCTGCCGACGGGTCGCTGCCGAGGTCGGCAAAATGCCGCGAGGAATCGTAGTCACCGACCAGTGAGGCCGAGAGCGCGGCCAGCGCATCTTCGATCAGAGCGCGCTCGGCATCATCGATGACTTCCCGGGCGAGTCCGAGCGACGCCAGAATCCACGTTCCAATAGGCTGCGGGCCGAGCAGCATCAGGTTGACCCGCTCGCGTCGCCGGGCGTCCCCCTGGTAGCGTTCGACGATCGCAAAGTCGCCGTTGTCGCCTTCCAGCGCGACGACCTGCATCGGGATCGACAGGCACATCAGGCGGCCTCGCTGGCCAGGGGCGAAACTTTGACGCCGAGCACTGCCAACTCGTCGACCACCATACTCAGTAGTTGCGGCATTCCGGCTTCGGCTGTCGGGCTGAGTTCCATCCCGAGTGTCAGGGACTCCGGTTGCATGCCGAGGATGGCCGTGTATTTCGGTGCCTTGCCGATCAGTTCGAGGGTAGCCAGGACATCGCACAGCCCGATCTGGTGCGGCGACAACTTGGTCCGAAAGAATACTGGAACGGCCTCAGCAGTGAGCCGGATCAGCGTGCCCGGCGCCTTGCCGGCCCGTATCGCGTCGACCATGATCAACGCATCGAGATCCTCCAGATCGTCGAGCATCTCCATGCCGCACGTGCCGGCGTCGATGATTCCGACTTCAGGCGGCAGCGAATAGCGCAAAGGGAGGCGCTCGATCACCCGCACGCCGAGGCCCTCGTCGCTCAACAGAATGTTGCCGGCGCCCAGCACGACGATACGCATGGCCAGCCCCGATGCTGACCGCATCAAGCGGCCTTGACCCTGACCACCGGCCGGTTCTCCTGATCGACGACATGCACCGCGCAGGCCAGGCAGGGGTCGAAGGAGTGCACCGTGCGCAGCACTTCGAGCGGCTGGTCGGGAATGGCCACCGGGGTGCCAACAAGGCAGGCCTCGTAGGCTCCAGGCTCGTCCTTCTCGTTGCGCGGTGCGGCATTCCAGGTGGTCGGGACGACGCACTGGTAGTTCTTGATCTTCCCCTCGTCGATCACCACCCAGTGTGAGAGGACGCCGCGCGGTGCTTCGTGAATACCGACGCCGGCGATCTCGCCCTTCGGGAAGACCGGCTTGTTGAAGGTCTTCAGGTCGCCCTTGGCCATGCTTGCCAAGAGCAGATCCCACTGCCTCGCCAGTTCGTCGACCTCGACGGCACAAGCGACGGCACGCGCGGCGTGGCGGCCGATCGTCGAGTGCAGCGCGTCGAGGCCGACCTTGGTCTTGGCGATCGTCGAAACCAGTTCAAGCGCGTGCGTTGCGTAGTCGATCGTCGGCTGGTGCCCGGCCGCAACCATCGCCAGCACGCGCGGCAGCGGACCGACCTGCATCGGCTTGTCGTAGAAGGTGGGCGACTTCAGCCATGAGTACTTGCCGTCTTCCTGGAAGTCGGTGTATTGCGGTCGCGTTTCGCCCTTGTACGGATGCAGAGGGCCCGTGCCGCCTTCGTACCAGGAATGCTTGACCGATTCGGTCACGCCATCCCTGAAGTAGGCGTCGCCATGGGTCTTGATTTCCTTGAAACTGGCCAGATCGCCACCGGCAATATGGCCGCCGGGCAGCGCGAACTGGGTGTTCTTGCCGTCCAGCGGAATATCAGGCACCGAGATGTAGTCGACAATGCCGCGTCCGATCGCCGTCCACTGCGGATAGAAGCCGCCGACCACAGCGACGTCGATCAGGTAGACGTTCTTGACGAAGTCGGCGAGTTGATTGATCCAGGTCTTGACCGCCAGCAGTCGCTCGACGGTCAGCACCGCCTGCGAGTCGATCGCCAGCGCGTTGGCAACGCCGCCGACGACGACGTTCTGGATATGCGGCGTCTTGCCGCCGAGAATGCTGACTACCTTGTTGGCGTGCCGCTGCACCTCGAGTGCCTGCAGATAGTGGACGACGGCGATCAGGTTGACCTCGGGCGGAAGTTTCATCGCCGGGTGCCCCCAGTAGCCGTTGGTGAAGATGCCAAGCTGACCGGTACCGACGAATCCGGCGAGGCGCTCCTTGACCTTGGTGAACTCGGCCTTGCTGTTGCCCGGCCAGGTCGACAGGCTCTCGGCGAGGCTCGCTGCCTTGCCCGGATCGGCTTTCAGCGCGCTGGTGACATCGACCCAGTCGAGCGCCGAGAGGTGATAAAAGTGCACGATATGGTCGTGGACAGCATGCGCCAGAATGATCATGTTCCGGATGTACTGGGCATTGACCGGCAGTTCGAGTTGCAGCGCGTTCTCGACTGCGCGCACCGAAGCCAGCGCATGCACCGTCGTACATACGCCACAGATGCGTTGGGTGATCGCCCAGGCATCGCGTGGATCCCGACCGATCAAAATGTTCTCGATCCCTCGCCACATCTGGCCCGAAGCCCACGCTTTCTTGACCTGCCCGCCGTCGACTTCGACATCCACACGCAGGTGGCCTTCGATTCGGGTGACCGGATCAATCGTGACTCGTTGCGACATTGTCTTGTCTCCTGGTAAGAGCGTTAGCTGCGCGCCGGCGCCGGCTGAGCGTACGCTTCTTCACGCGGCAGCACCGGGAATCGGCGGGTGATGTAAATGTAGCCGAGTACCTCGGCGGCGAATATGCCGATGGTGACCAGCAGTTCCGGCACCGACGGAAAGTAGTTCCAACCCGGACCGGTGTCGAAAGCGATCAGGAAGCCGTTCAGGCGCAGCAGGATGCCGCTGACCATGACCGCGATGCCGGCGAGGAACAGCCTCGCCGGATTGCGGCGCGCCTCGGTCGTGCCGATCAGCAGGAACGGTGCGATCAGGCAAGCGTTTTCGACCCAGAAGGTCAGCGCTACGTACGTCGGCGTGAACGCGTCGCCAATGACGCCGCGCACGACGAGGTCGGCAAAGCGTACCACCAGAAAGACGGCCATGATACCGAGCATCACCTTGGCCATTGGATTGAGGAGCGATACCTCAATTTGCCGCCGATAAGCCGATGCCGCCACGCACGACTCGAAGAGTATGACCCCGTAGCCGAGCGTGATCGCCGACAGCAGATAGAGCAAAGGCTGGATCGGGGTTTGCCAGAGCGGATTGACCTGGTCGCCCATGACTACCAGCATGGTGCCCAACGAAGCCTGGTGCATCATCGGCAGAACGACACCAAGGGCGATGAAGAAGAACAACACCTTATCGAGTTTTCTACGCGCGTCGCGCAGGCCCAGTTTTTCGAGAAACACCGGCGAGAACTCGATCCACATGACGATAATGTACAGGGTGATGCACGCCGCGACCTCGAACATCACCGAGTTGACGTTGAAGTAGCCCGGCCAGAAGATATGCCAGAAGTTCCACCAGCGACCAAGATCGAAGGTGATGGCAGCACCGGCCAGCGTATAGCCGAAAAGGCTGCCGAGCAGCGCCGGACGCACCAGCGGATGGTACTTGCCATGGTTGAAGATATAGACCAGCAGCGCCATGCAGAAACCGCCGCAGGCGAGGGCCGAACCGATGAAAACGTCCACTACAACCCATATGCCCCAGGAGTAGCCATCGTTCACGTTGGTGGTCGAGCTGAGTCCGAAGAACAGGCGGATGACGACGACCGTCGCCATGATGGCCATCAGAACGCCACAAACAAGGGTTGTGGCATTGAACAGGCTGCCGCCGACCGGCGCCGGTGCGGCGTGTGGCTGAGCGCTCATGATTCCTCCTTGTCGTTCTCGTCTGCGGGCGCATCGTCTTCATGATGAACGTTGCGTTTGGCGACATAGGTCATCGCGCCGAGCACGGCAAACGGCATCAGCAGCCCGCCGTAAAGCGTGTGCTGGATCGTTTCCGAGGTCGACGCTGACGATTTGGGCGACAGGTAGGGCATACCTACCTTCTCGAAATCGACGGCCGAGAGCTTGAGCACCTGCGTGCCGCCATACTCGGTTTCGCCGTAGACGTGCTGCTTGTACCTTCCGACGTAGCCTTCGTAGCTCTGGTCCGGCCCGCCGCTGAGGTTGCCGCGCGGATAGGTGGTCACGCTACCGGGTTCGAGCGCCAGACGCCGCTTGGCTTCGCGCAACAGATCGCTGGTGCGGCCGTAGAGCGTCGCTCCGGTCGGGCAGACCTCGGCGCACGCCGAGTAGTGACCGTCCTTGGTGCGATGCCGGCAGAGCTCGCACTTGCCGATCTTGCCGGTCGGCGAGTCGTACTGGTACTTGGGAATTCCGAAAGGACAGGCGACGACGCAGTAGCGGCAGCCGACACAGGCTTCGGCATCGTAGGCGACGATGCCGGTCTCCGGATCTTTGGTCATCGCCGTCACCGGGCAGGCCGAGACGCACGAGGGGTCGGCGCAATGCATGCACGAGGTTTTCATGAACGCGTAGCCGTTGACTTCATCGTCCTTGGTGGCCATCGTTCCACTGCGGTACATCTTGATGATGTTGAAAGTGTAGCCGCTGGTATCGAGCGGCGTATCCCAGAGCTTGTCGACCGTCGAGAACTCGGGAGGATTGTCGTTGACCCGCTTGCAGGCAGCGACACAGGCCTTGCAGCCGATGCACAGCGTGCCGTCGTAGAGCAGGCCAAGGGCCCCGGGCGGGCGCTGGTAGGTGTCGCGCGCCTCGACCTGGGGGCTGACCGTGGCGACAGCCACAGCGGCGCCGGCGACACTGACGCAGCCTTTGAGGAACTGGCGACGCGAGTCTGCATCGGTTCGGCTATCAGGAATTTTGCTATGCATGTCACACCTCCGTTTTTTCGCTCGCTGCCCTCGCTTTCTCGGCCTCCTCGGCCTTGTAGGAAAGCCCCAGGTTGCGTGCCACCATGGCTCCGCCACCGGCCGCGACACCGCCCACGGCAGCGAGAACTGCGGCCGATCCCATCGTCGCGCCGATTCCCTTCTCTTCGACGATGCGCGGATACTGCTGCGGTGGGTCAACGTTCTTGACTTTCGCCAGCATGTGGATCGGCTTGCTGAAGCCGACACCCTGCTCGGTGCAGCCAATGCAGGGACAGCCGCAACCCACGGGCCAGGTACCGGCGCCGGCGTCACCGAACAGGATACTCGGGCAGTTGGCGTAGGTTTCCGGCCCCTTGCAGCCCAGTTTGTAGAGGCAGTAGCCCTTGCGGTGTCCTTCATCGCCGAACTCGATGGCGAAACGCCCGGCATCGAAGTGCGCACGACGCTCGCAGTTCTCGTGGATCAGGCGCGAGTAAGCGAATTTCGGCCGACCGAGCTCATCGACGGCGGGCAGCGTACCGAAGGTCAGGAAGTGCACCACCGTGGACAGGAAGTTGTAGGGGTTCGGCGGGCAACCTGGGATGGTAACCACCGGTTTGCCGAGTACCGCTGCGACACCGGAAGCTCCGGTGGGGTTCGGGGCGCCGTTCGAGGGCATGATCGAAGGCATGCCGCCCCAGCTCGCGCACGATCCGATGGCGATCACGGCAGCCGCATCGGCGGCGCATTCCTTGGTCAGCTCGATCGCCGTCTGGCCGCCGATCTTGCAGTAGATGCCGCCATCGCGCGTCGGAATCGCCCCTTCGACGACTAGAATGTAGCTGCCCTTGTTCTCGGCCATGGCCGTCTTGCGCGCTCTTTCGACCTGATGGCCGGCAGCGGCGAACAGCGTTTCGTGATAATCCAGCGAAATGACGTCGAGAATCAGACGCTCAAGCGTCGGGTGCTCGGCGCGCAGCATGGACTCGGTACAGCCGGTGCATTCCTGGAAGTGCAGCCAGATCACCGAAGGCCTCTTCTTCGCCGCAACGGCTTCGGCGACCGCTGCCTCAGCGCCGGGAGGCAAGCCCAGACTGGCCGCCACGGTGGCGCAGAACTGCAGAAACTCTCTTCGCGGCATGCCAAGTCGGTTGCTCGCGGTCGCGATGCTCGCATCACCTTCCAGCTTCAGCAGACTGGTGTTTGCCATTTTTCCTGTCCCCTCTCTCGTCGCCCGATCGTTGGTCGGGAGGTTTGCCTGGGTAAAGCCCAAAAAGCCCCTGTGCAGCAATACTGCGAAGTGCATACAAAAACCGTGCCAGTTCCGAATACTAATTAAAAACAGTGAGATGAGTTGGCATCTGGGGCGTCGGAAAGGAATTTGACTATGCGTTCATCGCCTGAAGTGGAAACCTTGTTTCCACCGTGATGCGTACCTCGCAGGCGCTTGATCGTTGCGCCAGTCATCGATTCGTCCTACGATCGCGGCATGCAAGGATTCATTCTCTCTGGTCAGAGCGGACTCGCTACGCCCTCGATGGCCGCACCAGGGCCGTGCCATGGCCACTTCAGACTTGCCCGCTAGGCGCTTGCGGCAGTTCCCGTCGATCGCTCCGGACAGCCTGCCGGAAACCGAATCGGCGCTTGGTGGCGTTGACGAGGGGGTGTGGATCGAGGTGATCCGCAAGATGGACGAGGTCTATAACGACCTTCTGCAATACGAAGTGGCCCTCGAGCAAAAGAACGCTGCCCTCGAAGACTCGCAGCAGTTCATTGAAAGCGTCCTCGCGTCGATGTCGGACATCCTGATCGTCTGTAATCGGCATGGCGCCATCCAGGAGGTCAACGACTCGCTGCGGCGCTTCATTGGCCTCGACGAGACCGCGCTGCGCGGGCGACCCGTGTGCGAACTTTTTGCCGACGACGCGTCAAGGCAGCGCGCCGGCGACTTCTTCTCGGCGGCACGTCCGGCAACGGTGCAGGATTGCGAGTTGCTGATCAGTGGCGGCGACGGCAGCCCACTGCCCGTTTCGCTCAACTGCACGCCGCGCCTCTCGGCCACCGGCAAGCTGGTCGGGATGGTGCTGACTGGTCGCCCGGTCGGCGAGTTGCGCCGTGCCTACCATGCCCTGCGGCAGGCGCACGAGGATCTCAAGCGCACCCAGCAGCAGCTCGTGCAGGCCGAGAAGATGGCTTCGCTCGGTCGCCTGGTCGCTGGTGTGGCGCATGAGCTGAATAACCCGATCAGTTTCGTTCTTGGCAACGTCCTGGCCATTCGCCGCTACGCCGCGCGTCTGCAGTCCTATCTCCAAGCGGTGCACTCGGAAGCGTTCGCGCGCTCGCCTGAACTCGACGCGCTGCGCCAGGAATTGCGCATCGACCGCATCATGCAGGACTTCACCCCGCTGCTCGACGGAATGACCGAAGGCGCCGAGCGCACGCGTGACATCGTCGATGGCCTGAAGCGTTTCTCGGCCATGGATCGCAGCTCGGATGCCCCGTTCAACCTGGCCGACGTCGTCGCGCGCGCGGTGCGCTGGGTAGCACGCGCGGAGAGGCAGCCCTTTCGGGTCATTGTCGATCTGCCGGAAGAACTGCCGGTCATCGGATCTTCCGGGCAGATGCAGCAGGTACTGATGAACATCGTGCAGAATGCCCGTGACGCGACCGCAGCCAGCGCGGCGCCGATCCTCGAAATCACGGCCGAACGGCGCGACGCGATGATCCTCCTGCACTTCGCCGATAATGGGCCGGGAATCAGTGCCGGGAATCTGGCGCGCCTTTTCGACCCCTTCTTCACGACCAAGCCCGTTGGGCAGGGCACCGGGCTGGGACTGTCGATCAGCTACGGCATCGTCGAGCGACACGGCGGATGCCTCAGCGCAGCGAACCGGCCGGAGGGCGGCGCCATTTTCACGCTCAGTCTGCCCTTGGCGAAGGTATAGACCCCCGGATATGTACCACGGCGAAAAACTCAACGCCTGGACGCACCTCGTCGGCGCCGTGCTGGCGCTCGTCGGGTCGGTGGTCCTCATCGTCGTCGCGGCGCAGGGTGGCGATCCGTGGAAAGTGGTGAGCGTCTCGATCTACAGCGTGACGCTGGTCCTGCTGTACAGCTTCTCGGCGCTGTACCACAGCTTTCGCGGACGCGCCAAGGATATCCTGAGGGCGTTGGACCACCAGGGCATCTATCTGCTGATCGCCGGCAGTTACACGCCGTTCTGCCTGGTGACCTTGCGCGGGCCATGGGGTTGGTCGCTGCTGGCGGTCGTCTGGTCGCTGGCCGTGCTCGGCGGCGTGCAGGAACTGTGGCAGAAGAGCGAGGCACGCATCCTGTCGCTGGTCATCTACATCGCCATGGGCTGGGTGGTCTTGGTGGCGCTGATTCCTCTCGTGCAAGCGCTGGGAATGGCCGGTTTCATCTGGCTCGCCGTCGGCGGCGTCTTCTACACCACCGGCATCGTCTTCTACGCGCTCGACACCCGCCTCGCGCATGCGCATGGCGTCTGGCACCTGTTCGTGATGGTCGGTAGCGCTGCGCATTACGTGGCGATCCTGTATTACGTTCTTTGATCCGCTATTTCTGCTCGTGGGCATCCAGCGCAAGGCGAAGGTCGACGGTGCCGCGGTCGCTTCCCGTCGTCAACTTGAAACCAAGGTCCTGGGCCAGATGCTGCATGCGTAGGTTGCCGTTCAGCGTTTCGCCACGCAACTCGGCGATTCCGCAGCTACGCGAGTAGTTGATGATGCTTTGCAGCAACAGTCGCCCGAGTCCCTTGCCCTTGATCGCGGAAGCGACGACGATGGCAAAGTCGGCAAAGACGTGGTCGGGATCGGCGACGGCACGCACCTCGCCGAGTACGCGCTCCAGGCCGTCGCTGGCCAACTCGATGGCCACCAGTGCCATCTCGCGATCGTAGTCGATCTGGGTGAAGCGAGCCAGGCGGGAACGCGGCAGATTCCTCATCGAGTCAAAGAAGCGCATGCGCGAATCTTCGGGAGCCAGCGAATTGAGGAGTTCGCCGAGGGTGATCTCGTCCTCCGGTCGGATGGGCCGGATCAAGATCTGGCGACCGTCCCAATCGACCGTCTGCTCCAGTTCTTTCGGATAGGGGCAAATGGCAAAGCGGCGCAGGCCGCGCGTGTGCCGTTTCCTTTCGATGCGCATGCGCACATTCAGCGCGAGCACGCCCGAGGTCTCGACATGGAGCGGGTCGAGTTCCACGCCGACCACGTCGTCGATGTCGGTGAGCAGTTGCGACAGGCGGACCAACGCGTGGCTCGCGGCGGACTCCAGTGCCGCGCGGTCGGCACTGGGCGCTTCCTCGGCAAAGCGGCTGCGCGTCACCAGATCCTGAGCCAGCGCCAGGTTGAGCGGCGGCAGGGCGACCACGAAGCAGCCACCTCGAGTCACGGTGGTGGCCGGGCCGAGGAAAATCAGCGGACCGAAAACCGGATCGTCGACAGCGCCGCAACGCAGCGCGGGAATCCCGCTGCGGGCGGCGCTCGGTCGCAGCCGGTAGCCGCTGATGCGGACTCCCGGCCGTTGCGTACGCGCATTTTTGCGCAGGCCGCGAGCGGCAATGTGGATGTCTGCCGACGAGCGCAGTCCTGACGCTTCCAGTTCAAAGCCAGCCGCATCGGCCAGTACCAGATGGAGATCGACGGGATAGCCGATGTCGTCGGCGCTGCCTATCGCCGAATCGATGCTGCTCGCCAGGGGATACTCGGCCACGGCTATCCCGTAGGCCTGCAAAAGGCGGCGCGCCTGCCGTGCCGGCAAGGTGACCAAGCCGGCATCGATGGCTTCACTGACCGCGCTACGGGCGACATCGATGTCCGGCGAGAAACCGTCGGCCAGCGACGGTGGCATCTGCATCAGCAGCTTGCGGTTGCGCAGATAATTCACCACCCCGAGAAAAACGGCGATCGCCTTTTCCGGTGAGTCATGGCTCAGCACGCCGTGCGCGGCAGCGATTTGTTGAGCCTCGAGCATCGCCGTACCGCCCACCCAACAGGTAAACACGTTGCGCTCGGTGTTTGTCGCCACTTTGCACAGCGCCGCTGCGACATCGGCGCTGGGCGCGAAAGGTGAGGGCGAACAGACCGTCAACACGGCATCGGTATCGCGGTCGACGAGCACCGCAGACAGTGCTGCGGCCCACTTCGTCGACGTGATATCGGCCGGCAGTGCGACCGGATTGCCTGCCGTCAGCCTCGTCTGTAGCAGTCCGTCGAGTTGCTTCATGGTTTCTTTGGACAAAGTGGCCAACTGGCCTCCCGAGCGCAGCAGCGTGTCGCCGGCGATCCGCCCGAGGCCGTGGCCGTTGGCCAGAATGGCCAGGCGTTCGCCGCGCATCGGCCGCACGCGCGCCATCGCTTCGGCCGCTTCGAACAGATCCGCGAAGGTATCAATGCGCACCCAGCCAGCGCGGCGCAGGGCTGCTTTGTAGACTTCGTCGGCAGTGAACGGCTTGGCGGCCGTGTTCCTGGTGTCGAGGCGTTCGAAGTGTTCAAAGTGTTCGCCGCGGATGGCGACGACCGGCTTGCTGCGGCCGGCGGCGCGCGCCGCCGACATGAACTTGCGGCCGGCAGCGACCGAATCGAACTGCACCAGGATCGACTTGGTGTCCGGGTCTGCCGCCAACCAGTCGAGCACGTCGGCAAGATCGACATCGATACCGGCGCCCAAGTGCAGTACGGTCGAGAAGCCGATCCCCTTGCTGCAGGCGCGATCGAGCACCGCTGCGGTGACCGCAGTCGACTGGGTGACCAGGGCGATCCTTCCTGCAGTGGTGGTCACCGGGGCGGCGCTGGCATTGAGGCCGCGCGCGGGAACGATGAGACCGCCGCTTCCCGGTCCGAGGACACGGATCAGGTGCGGACGAGCCGCTTCGAGGATGGCCTTGCGTACCGCCAACACTTGGCTGCTGTTCATCGTGTCGCGCAGCAGGGGGCCAACGATCACCGCTCGTGTGCCACGGGCGCCGAGTTGGCTGATGATCTGCGGAACCTTGTCCAGCCCGGCGCAGATGATCGCCAGATCAGGCACCACCTGCAGTTCGTCGATGCGCACATGGGCGCCAATGGCGAACAGCGAGCGCTGCCGGGCGGCAATCGAAATGACCGGGCCCGAAAACCCGCCGGCGGCGAGATTGCTCAGCACCACTTCGGCGTAGCGGCTCGGCTGGTCGGGTTCGGTGACGATGCCTATCGACTGGGGACGAAAAAGAAATTCGAGGTTGCGGACCGTCATGGTGGCCTCGTCGGCGGGATGGGTGGGCGAGTAGGCTGTCTCGCCGCAAGCGCTTGTCGCTCGACCAACTGAAAATCGACCAGAGTTTCATCAGAGATGTGCGGTGCTTCCGTTGCCTGGGCTTCAACCGAGGATCGTGATGGTCAAGCGCTCAAGGAAGCCGAGGCTTTTCCACCAGAGCACGCCGTTTCTCCGAAAGCGGTTGCCGGACTCGGTCAACGTGAGCGTCCGGGCACCGAACTCGGTGGCACCGGTATCGGCAAGAAAGCCAGCCTTCATGAGGTATTTGGCGATCCACGGCTGCACCTGTTGGCCATCGAGCACCCAACGGGTGCCATAGCCATCGTCGTTGCCGGGCAGCATCAAGATGGGCCGATGCGTGCCCATCAGCCGCAGCACCTCGAGCGTCTGCGCCCGGTTGGGGATCAGCGTTGTTGGCGAGGAGTTCATGGTGCACTATTATGGACCTTTCCGGCGCGTCGCAGGTCAGGTGCAACTGCCCGTCAGTGCCAGGCAGACAGGAACGGGCGCATCGGCTTTCGGCCAGCAAGATGCACTGTAGAATTCTATATGCCGGAAAGGTTTTCTGCCGAGTAATTTGACCACCGGAAGAGAGATCTGTAGCGGAGCGTCATACCGAATTACTGTGGAGTGGAGTAATGGGCGATCGATTGAGGTTCCTTCTAAACCGCATCAGCGAGCGGCTGTGGGTCAGGCCTCTCGCGATGTGCGTGCTGTCGACGGCCGTAGTGTTCCTTGCGAAGACGGCGGACGATAGCGGAATCGGCCCGCTTGTTCCGGCGATTACTCCAGACTCGATAGAGACCCTGCTTGCCATTATCTCCGCAAGCATGTTGGTGATCTCCACCTTTGCCGTCGCATCGATGGTCTCCGCCTATGCTTCGGCCAGCAGCACCGCAACGCCGCGCTCTTTTTCGCTGGTCATCGCCGACGATGTTTCCCAAAACGCTCTCTCGACCTTCATTGGTGCCTTTATCTTCAGCATCGTCGCGCTTATCGCCTTAAAAAATGGCTATTACGATAGAGCAGGCCGTTTCGCGTTATTTGCTTTAACGTTAATGATTCTGGCCATGGTTATTATTACTTTCGTGAGTTGGGTGGATCGCATCGCACGCCTTGGGCGCATCGGGGGAACCATCGATAAGGTTGAGGCAGCCGCTGCTGCTGCCCTACAGCGAAGGCGGCGCACACCTACCCTTTGCGGTGTCCCTGCAGGGCGGCGTCAGGAGGGCGGGCAGGCCATTTACAGCCGGTCAATCGGATATGTACAGCGCGTCGATGTTGCTGCGCTGCAGACGTATGCGGAAAAATCGGGAGTACGAATCACGGTAGCAATCTTGCCCGGTACTTTTTCTGCGCCTGGCCGGGCTCTTGCCTACGTGACCGCAGACTCGGGTGATTTGTCTGTTATCGATGCAAGGCAGATAGCACAGGCATTTATACTCGGTAATGGCAGGCAATTCGACGAAGATCCTCGATTCGGTCTTATCGTCCTTTCTGAAATCGCAAGTCGAGCGTTGTCACCTGCTGTCAATGATCCCGGTACGGCAATCGGCGTTATTGGAACGTTCGTGCGACTTTTTGCGCTCTGGAGTGAGCCTGTCGAAGAAGGCGACGCGCGGATTTCTGAATGTGATCGCGTGGAGGTGCCAAAAATATCTTTGCGGGACATGTTCGATGATGCCTTTACAGCAATTGCTCGTGACGGAGCTGGCGCCATTGAAGTCGCGGGGCGGCTACAAAAAGCGTTTGAGTCGCTGTCATCGATCGGAGATGCCGAGATGCGGGACGCCGCGATACACCATTCCCGGTTGGCACTTGCTAGAGCAGAAAATGTGCTAGCAATTCCTGAAGACTTGGAGGTTGTGCGAAAGTTGGCGAAATTCGCCAGTTCTGTTTAGCAGAATGAGTTCTGCGTGATTGGACGTCCGCTCCCAGCCAAGACGAAGGTCGGGGTCGGAAGCTGTCATTCGTCGGCGCGAAGCGGCTCGCGTGGCGCCTTGCGGCCGGCGGCGAACCTGGCCCAGCCCAAAAGCGGCGTCAAGAAAGTGTAGAATCAGGATTTTACCTGATCCTCTCCGCCGAACTCATGACTTCATTGCCCACGCCCGCATTGCTGACCCTGACGTTGTCGCTTCTGCTAGGCGCGTGTGCCAGCCGCCCGGTCAATCCGCCGATCACGCAGGTCGACCCGCATACTGGCTACCGCTTCGAGACGCGCCAGGCGCATGTCCGGGACAAGGACAACCTGGTCATTCTCGCCTTCTCGGGCGGTGGCACGCGCGCAGCCGCTTTTTCATACGGGGTCCTCGAATTTCTTCGCCGTACGGAGGTCGTTGGGCCGAAGGGCAACAAGGCTCGCCTGCTCGACCATGTCGACGTCATCACCGGTGTTTCGGGTGGCAGTTTCACCGCGCTGGCCTATGGCCTTTACGGCGAGAAACTGTTCACCGACTACGAACAACGCTTCCTGAAGCGCGATGTGCAGGGAGAAATCATCGCACGTACGTTCAGCCCGTCGAACTGGGCCAGCCTGTGGTCCCTGGGCTGGGGTCGTTCCGAACTGGCGGCCCAGTTGTACGACGAAATTCTCTTCAATGGCGCGACTTTCGGCGATCTGAACCGTGGCGACGGTCCGCTGATCATGGCGTCGGCCACCGACATCTCGACCGGCGCCCGTTTCGTTTTCAGCCAGACTACCTTCGATGTCATCTGTTCTGACCTCAATGCCGTTCCCTTGTCGCGCGCCGCGGCTGCCTCTTCGGCCGTGCCGGTAGTGCTCTCGCCAGTGACGATCGACAACTATGGCGGTACCTGCAATGCCCACTTCCCCGCCTGGATGAAGCTCTTTGTCGACGCCGCCGAACCGCCGCGACCGGCGGCACGGGCGATGCGCACCTTGAAAGACATGCAGGCCTACAACGATGGCGTCCATCGGCCCTACCTCCATCTCGTAGACGGCGGCGTATCCGACAACGTCGGCATGCGTGCGGTGCTCGACGCGCTGGAAGTCGTCCAGGCTTTGCACGAGGTCGGCGCACCGACGCCGCTCGACCGTGCGCGCAGGATCATCGTCTTCATCGTCAACTCGCTTTCTTCGCCGCCGACCAACTGGGATGAATCGGAGGCCCCTCCCGGCACCGTGAACATCCTGCTGAAGTCGGCCGGGGTCCCGATTGACCGCTATTCCTATGAGGCGGTCGAGCTATTGCGAGACACGGCGGCGCGCTGGCAGACCCTGCGCCTGATCGGCAATTCGGCAGCGATGGCAGCCAACAAGGATCCTGCCGTGGCTGCTGCCCTGCGCGTCCCGAATGCCGAGATTTATGCCATTGACGTGTCTTTTGCGGCGCTCAAGGACAAGGCGGAACTGGATTACCTGAATCAACAGCCGACCTCGTTCGTGCTCCCCGCCGAGGCCGTCGATCGTCTGCGCGCCGCGGCCGGGACGATCATCCTCGCGTCGCCCGATTTCCAACGCTTGCTGAAGGATATCGGCGCCAGCATCGTCACCGACCCGCCACGTTCCGGCACAGCAGCGACAGAGCCGGTCGGCAAGTAGCGCGCCCGCCCGCCAGTCAAACCTCTCGCTGCTCCGCCGCGCGGGAGTTTGCCAGGCGCATGGCTTCTGCGTTGGCATGGCCACCCTGATGTACGACGGCAGGCAGTCGGCTTAGCTGCACGCTGCCTTGATCCGTTGCGGATCGGTGACCAGAGCGTTGCCGCTTCCCTGCCATTGCACAATGCGCTCGTTGCGCCGCAGCTCCCGGTCGTCGACCGGGTAGGTCCTGGCCCAGGCACACATCAGTTGTTTGTCCTGCTTGCTCATGCGCAGGCCGTAGGTGTGGTACATGTACAGGGTGATCCTGGCTGCTGTTCCGCGCACTTCTTCGCGCGGCTGCACGCGCTTCAGCCTGAAGTCAACCACCGTCTGACAGGCACCGTAGATCGGCTCCGGATGCTTGCTCCAAGCGCTATAGGCGAAGTTGCTGCGGTCGCCGTTGACTTCGCCGATGGCCGGTACCAGATTATGAAGGTCGCCCTCAGCGACCTGAAAGACGGCATCGGTGGCGGTACAATTCTTGCGCCCGCCGTCCTGCCAGCACTGGCGCTGATGGCCGAGTTCCCAGGCCGGAACCACGTGTTCCCACTCGATTCGCGCTGCGCGGGTCGCATTCTTGCGCGCCTGGTAGCCGCAGCTCGCCAGGTCGACCGCGTTGCCACGATAGCGGCAGCCGCAGTAGAACTCTTCCTCCATGCCGGCAAATATCCTCGGCAGAACCTTCTTGGCATTGGCGAAGTCGCGGTGTCCGACCGCTGTCTTGCCGGTAACCAGTTCAATTGATAGGCCGGACCTGGCAGGGGTGGATGGACTCTGCGGACTCGGCGAACTGCGAATTTTGCCGGGCTGAAAAGAAGACTGGCCGGAATAGCATCCGGCCAGCAGGGCAACGATCAACAGGGTGGTATAGCGCATCGCGCGCAGTCTATGCGCTGCGGAGAACCACGGCAAGCTCGAATCCCTGCGGCCGTGAGGGCCGCAGTCGGGTGCTTCCGGTGAAAGTCGCGCCAGCGACCGGTGCTAGCCGAAGGTGTCGACGCGATTGCCCAGATTCGGCGGGTTGCTGGGAATCACCTGCGCGGCCGCTGCAACAAGCTGCATGGCGTTCTCTGCCTGGATGTCGAGGGTTTTCTTCAGCACGGTCATCTGCACCGCGTTGGCAGTTCGGCTCTGACTCGTTTCAGTTGCTACAGCGGCGATGGTTGACACGTCCATGACCTCTGGCCTCCAATGATCTCTTGTGGGTGAACTCTTCTCTACGGCTGGTCTGGCGATTTCTTGAGCGGTATCTGACGATGCCGCCAGAAGTAGATGGCGAGGCCGGTCGGAAAGAGCGCCACGACGCCGAATACGGCCAGGAAGAGCAGCGCATCGCCAAACGCGTACATTCCCGCCGATGCCTGTGCAGCCGGGCCCTGCGTGTCGGTTTCCCATATGGCTACGCCGCGGCAGCGACGAGCACGGCCGCGGCGTAGCCACCGGCGACCAGGCCAAGCCTGAACGGCCATCTGAGGGCACGGCACGCGTCCACCCTGGCAGTCCCGCCAAGGTACCGGTTGACCGCTGAGCGAAGCGACGCCGATGGCAGGTCGGATTCGGTCGATCGCCAGGACACGCTCGCCGATCGCCTCAGGGATGGGGCGAGTGCGGCAGGCTGGAGCTGATGTCGGGAATTCCACGGAGGAAGATTGCCGATGCCTGGCTGCCGACGTAGGCATCGACGAGGTACTCGTTCCAGTGGTTGAACGTCAGTCCGTATTTCATCAGGCGGGCGTAGGCCTCGAACCGATCGGCGACCTTCAGCTTCGGCAAGGTACGGTCGAGGTAGCTCTGCCACTCGTCCCTACGCGGCATCTGGATAATGTACGGGGTGGTCATCACGACGCTCTGCGTGAAAGCAGGCGCCGGCGGTGGCAACACCCGAACCAGCCAGATTTCGCCGCGCTGCCCCAGATAGCCGGCCGGGACGATGCACGGCAGGCGTTCGTCGGTGATGAACTCGCGTAGATAGACTATCGATTTCTCGACACCGTCGTGGACGTACAGGCCCATGCGGGATTGCTGCATCACTTCGATCAGCCGGACGAATTCAGGGTGCGCTCCCGCCCAGCGGATCACGGCGATGATCGACGTGCCGAGCGTCTCGCGGGCCGGACCGACAGCGGCGTCGAATACCCCCCAAAAGAAGAAATACGAATAGGTGAGCGGACTCATCGGCGGTCCGGACGGCATGTACGTTCGTTCGGCCTCCTCGTAGTTCTTGGCAAGTTCTGCCAGCGGCGGCAGCGCGCTGATCGTCTCGGAGAGGACCGAGACCTGGTTTTGCAAGTAGACATAGATCGCATGCGCCGGATGCAGTCCGTCGAGGGTCTTGCGCGAGGCGACCGATTTCTGCAAGATCTCGGAGTGCTGGCGTCCGGTCGCGAAAGAGCGTAGTTCAACGACTTTCCGGTTGTTGAAAATCGTCAGGCGGCGGATGAGTTTCTGCGCGATGGGACCCGAGGGTGGTATGGTCATGATGAAGGTGTGGAGTGGATAAGAATCGACGAGGGAGGCGTCGAGCACGGTGATGAACGAGGCGAAATGCAAGGCCATTCAATCGCTGCGGGTCAGATTATTTCACCCTCACGCGGCGAACGCCATCGGTCATTCGGCGCCGACACGTCTCTATGCCCCGATCCTCGTCCTTTTGGAACCAGCGGACCCACAACAACCAAAATTACCTCCGTATCTTGCGGGGCAGCAACACGCCCGCGAGCGGCGAAATGACGCCGCACCAGAAACGATAGTATATTGAGCACAGGGTCTTGATGCTTGTTTGTGTTCCCGCGCCTTTGCACGTTGGCGTCGTCTTGCGCGGCGGGGCGGGGTAAGCCGACGCTCTTGGCTTGCCATGTTGGGTTACGGCCTGCGGCCTAACCCAACGAGTGCATCGGTGTCGAGGTGGCCACGGGTGCAGGAGTCAACGTCGAGCCATGGCGGGCGGCGGCAAGGGGAGGGGCGATCGGATGTGGTTTTTCGGGGCGGTGCTGGGGGCGATTCTTGCCGGGAGCATCGATTTCAATCTGGCAATTGTCGGTGCCCTGGTCGGCGGCGTGCTTGCCTGGCGGCTGAGCGCTCGGCGGCAGTCAGCCGAAGGGGATCGCTTCACGGCGCTAGAGGCGCAGTTGGCCCGGCTGGAATCCAGGCTGGAACGTCTGGAGCAGCGTCCGGTTTCGCCGGTGGCGGTGCCGGGGAAGGGCGGCGCGCCAGAGGCCGCCACAGAGGCAGACGATGCGGTGGCGCCAGCGCCGGTGTCGGTCGCCGAGGAAGCTCTCCGGGAACACCAGCCGATAGCTGTTGACGTGCCGGTGGCGGCAGCGGGGGAAGCGGCAACGCTGGCATCCGAAGCGCCAGCCCCCGAGGCGCCGACGCGCACGCCGCCGACTCCCGCGCGGCAAGCATCGTTGGCGGCCGAACAAGCGCGAACGGATCTCCCGGCGCGGCCGGCCTCGCCGCTTTGGGACCGGCTGCTGCGCGGCAACCTGATGGCGCGTGCCGGCGTCATCGTCCTCTTCTTCGGCGTGGCGTTCCTGCTGAAATACACCTACCAGCACGTGCAGGTGCCGATCGAGTTGCGGCTGGCTGGCGTCGCGCTGGCCGCGGTCGTCCTGCTGCTCATCGGTTGGCGGCTGCGGCTGACGCGCGAAGGCTATGGGCTTGCGCTGCAGGGCGGCGGCGTCGGTCTGCTCTACCTGACCATCTTCGGCGCGCTGCGGCTGTTTGGGCTGCTTCCGGCCGGGCCGGCCTTCGTGCTGCTGTTGGCGGTGGCGGCGCTGTCGGCAGTGCTGGCGGTGCTGCAGGATTCGCTGGCGCTGGCGGTGCTCGGCGCCGCGGGGGGCTTCCTGGCGCCGATTCTGGCCTCGACCGGCGACGGCAGCCACGTCGCGCTGTTCAGTTACTACGCCGTGCTCAACGGCGGCATCCTGGCGATCGCCTGGTTCAAGTCCTGGCGGCTGCTCAACGTGACCGGCTTCGCGTTCACTTTCGGCATTGCGACGGTGTGGGGTGTGCTGCGTTACTCGCCTGACGTGTATGCGTCCACGGAGCCGTTCCTGGTCTTGTTCTTCCTGATCTACGTGGCCATCCCGGTGCTGTTTTCGCGACGCGAGGCCGGGCGCGTCGAGCGCCATCTCGACAGCACGCTGATCTTCGGCGTGCCGCTGATCGCCTTTGGCCTGCAGGTCGGTCTGCTGCGCGAGTTCGACCAGGGTTCCTCCTGGAGTGCGCTGGCGCTCGGCGCTTTCTACCTGCTGCTGGCTCGTGCGCTGTGGGTGCGCCGTGGCGAGGGGCGGCGGCTGCTGGTCGAAGCGTTTCTGGCGCTCGGCGTGGTGTTCACGACGCTGGCCATCCCGCTCGCTTTCGACGGGCGCTGGACCTCGGCAGCGTGGGCGCTCGAAGGCGCGGCCATCGTCTGGGTCGGCGTGCGCCAGCAACGCTTGCCGGCTCGGCTGTTCGGCGTGCTGCTCCAGTTCCTGGGCGGCTTCTTCTATCTGGCCGATCTGCGCCAGCGCGTGGGCGACTGGCCGGTGGTGAACAGCGTCTACCTCGGCGCCCTGCTGCTGGCGATGGCCGGCCTCTTCTGCGGCTGGCTATTGCAGCGGCGGCGCGACGAACTGCGGCCGGCGGAGCGCTGGCTGGCCTGCGTCCTGTTTGGCTGGGGCGTCGCGTGGTGGGTTTTCGGCGGGCTGCACGAGATCGAGAGTCACGTTCGCCCCTCCTTGCAGGGCAACGCGATGCTGGCTTTCTTCAGCGGCTCGTGTCTGATCTTCAGTGGGCTGGCGCGCCGCCTGGTCTGGCCGCTGGCGTCTTATCCGGCGCTGGCGCTGTTGCCCTTGATGGCCTTGCTTGCGCTGAGCAGCGCCGCTCACGATGCGCACCCGTTCGCTCATCTCGGCTACCTCGCCTGGCCGATCGCCTGCGGCGTGCAACTGCTGCTGCTGCGGCGCCACGAGGCCTCCGGCCAGGGTTACCTTGAGTGGCTGCACGCTGGCGGCTTGTGGCTGCTGGCTGCGCTTGGCGCCTGGGAGGTGAGCTGGGCGATCGACACCTGGGTGGCTGGCCGGGCGGCGTGGCCGCTGATCGCCTGGGCGCTGGTGCCGGCAGCGCTGCTCGTGCTGCTGGCGCTGCGCGGCGAACGGATTGCCTGGCCGGTGGCGGCGCACCTCGACGCTTATCTGGTCGCCGGAGCGCTGCCGCTGGCACTCTTTCTCGGCGGCTGGTTGGTCTTCGGCAACGCCGTCTCCGATGGCGACCCCTGGCCATTGCCTTACGTGCCCTTGCTCAACCCGCTTGATCTGGCGCAGGCCGGCGCGGTGCTGGCGGTGGTCACCTGGTTCGTCGAAGTCCGCCGCCTCGGTTTGCCGCCTCTCGCGGCGTTGCCGCGGTCGCTGGCCTGGGCCATCGCTGCGGCGGCGGCTTTCTTCTGGGGCAACGCGGCGCTATTGCGCGCGCTGCACCACTGGGCCGGAGTGCCGCTTCATCTTGCCGATCTGTCGAGTTCGGACCTCGTGCAGGCCGCGCTGTCGCTATTCTGGACGCTGCTCGCGCTGGCTGCCATGGTGCTCGCCACCCGCCGTGCCTGGCGACCGCTGTGGCTGGCCGGCGCGGCGCTGATGGCGGTGGTGGTGGCCAAGTTGTTCCTGGTTGATCTGGCGAACGTCGGCACTATCGCGCGTATCGTGTCATTCCTCGGCGTCGGCGTGCTGATGCTGGTCATCGGTTACCTGGCGCCAGTACCGCCAAGGGAAGGAGAGAGTCCGTGATGAGCTGGCTTATCGGCGGGCTGCTGTTCCTGCTGGCCGCCGTGGCGAGCGCCGAAGCGCCGCGTGACTTTGCCTATGGCATCGATGTCGAGGCCAGTGGTCCTGAGTCGCTATTCGCCGTCGAGTTGCCTCCGGCGGTGTATGAAGGCGTCGTGCGTGCCGACCTTGGCGACCTGCGGGTGTTCAACGCGGCCGGTGAAGCGGTGCCGTATGCCTTTCTACCACGGCCGAGCGAGCGCAGGGACAAGGGGCGGTCACTGAAGGTGCCGTTTTTCGCTCTGCGCGGCGACGCGATCGCCGGCGTGGAAGGGGTCGAGGTGCGCATCGAACGAGAGACCGGGAAGACTGTGGTGACGACGAATTCCCGCGACACGATGCCGGCACGCCAGGCCGCGCTGCTCGGCTACCTGGTCGATGCCCGAGCGCTCGATCAGCCGGTGCGGGCGCTGGTGCTGGAATTGCCTACGCTTGCGGATAACGTCGTCACGCGGCTGCGCGTCGAGGCGAGCGATGACCTGGCCCGGTGGACGCCTCTGGTATCCGACGCCCCGGTGGTTCGGCTCGAAGCGGGCGGGCAGCGTCTGGAGCACTTGCGAGTCGAGTTCGCTCCGCGGCAGGCCAGGTATTTTCGCCTCTCCTGGCCGGCGACAGCGCGCCCACTGGAACTGGCGGGACTGGGTGCCGAAGCGGGCGAAGCGGTGGTCGAGGCGCCGCGCTCATGGAAGCAGGTGGCCGGCAGCGCGCTGCCGGCGCAGAAGGCCGGCGAATACGCTTTCGATCTGGCCGGGCAGTTCCCCGTCGATCGCCTGCGTCTGCGGCTGCCGCAGTCGAATACTGTCGCCTCGGTCGACATCCTGTCGCGCGCCAGCGTTGGCGATCCCTGGCACCGCGTTGCGGTGAGCGCCGTGTACCGCCTGGGCGCTGCCGGGCAGGAGGTAGTGAATCCGGATATTGTCTTGCCGCCGACGACGAGTCGCCAGTGGCTGCTGCGCGTCGATCAGCGTGGCGGTGGCCTGGGTCCCGGTGCCCCCGAACTGGGCGCCGGCTGGTTGCCGCAGCGGCTGGTTTTCGCCGCCCGCGGCGCGGCGCCGTTTCAACTCGCGTATGGCAAGGCGGCTGCCAGGCCGGTGGCCTACCCGATCACGACGTTGGTGCCGGGTTACCGCGGCGAGGACGATGGCCAGCCCGCAGCGGTCCCGCTGGGCAGCGCGACTACTGGCGCCGCCCGCACACTGGCTGGCGTCGCTGCCCTGCGCGAGCCGATCGACTGGCAGCGCTGGTCGCTGTGGGCGAGCCTGCTGCTCGGAGTGGCGCTGCTCGGCTGGATGGCGCTGCGACTCGGCCGCCAGCTCGCTGGGTCAAAGCCGGCGGAGCGCGGCGACGGCTGATCGGCTGGCTAGGCGCAGACTGGCGCGCAGCCGCAGCCCTTGTCCTGCATCTTGAGGCCGTTGCGCAGTACGCCCGTGGAGCGCAGGTCCTGGTCGGCGCGGCTGCGGTCGAGCTGCAGTCGACCGTCGACATGCGAGGCCAGCAGGGCGAAGTCGAAGCGGTCGGGTTGGGCGCAGAGTTCAAGATCATTGGCTGGCAGGTGGCGGTGGGTGCCGGCCTGGAAACGGCGCCCGAAATCGCAGTTGCGCACGCGGGCGGCGTACAGTTCAGGGTCCGGGTCGTCACCCTGGAGCAGGGCATCGACATAATCGGCACAGGCGATGTCTTCATCTCCGTCGCGATCGACCCATTCGCCGGTGATCACGAAGCAGACTTCGGCCGGCTGTAACTCCAGCAGCGCTTTCGCGGTGGCGCGCCCGACGACCAGACTGCCGGCAAACAGTGCCCGCGCGTGGCGAAAGCGGGTGAGTCCGCGCACCCCGGCGGCGGTGGTCTGAATCAACGGCCGACCGGAAAGACTGGCGCCCTGCAGCGCTGACGGCGAATTGCCGAAATCGAAGCCCGGGATCGGGTCGCCACCACCGACGGCACCGGTGGTCATCGCGTGCGGCAGCTTGCGCTGCAGGCGGAACGCGCCGGCGATGGTGTCCACCGGGTAAATCGTGCTGGCGCCGGCGGCAAAGGCGTAAGCCGCGGTGGTGAAAGAACGCAGCACGTCGATCACTACCACGGCATCAGTGGGCTCGTGTGCCGGGTCAAGGCGATTCAGGAAGAGGCGGCGGGTACGCATGGCGGGGGGGCAGGTCCTCAGGTGGCTGGTGACTCGAGCAAGGCCCCTGAAGTATCGCTGAAGACCGCCAGCCGGTCAAACCACCCCACTCTCAAAGGGGGCCGCTGCCAAGGCTCGCTGCACGCGCCAGAGGACGCTTTGTCGCCACCGTCCGAGTGAGCTCCGGTCCCAGCCCCCCTCTGTGCCGAATGAGCGCTTGACCAAAATCGACCGAGACTGAATACTCAAGGGCAACGCACGGGCTGCTCACCTGTCCTTCTGCCTCTCCTGTGCTCCTCTTGGTAACTCTCGTGACTCTGTAACTCTGGTGACTCTGCTATGCGAGCCTTGTCCTCCTTGCGCGGCTTTCTTGAACTCGATGTCAGTCCCGATGCCGATGGCGCCATGGCGGCCCAGCGCATCAACCGGCGACGCCTGAAAGTGTTTACCGCTGTTTTTGTCGTCGTCCTGTTGCCCGGCCTGGCCTGGGATTTCTCCCGGCCGGCCGAATACCGTGCCACTGCAAGGGTTCAGATCACTCCGGGGAGCACCGCGCCACGGCCTTCTCAGTCTGCCGTGGGGCCAGCCGAAGAGCCCTCCTCGCATGCGGCAGCCGAACTCCTGACCCAGGTCCAGGTGCTCACCAGCCGCCCCTTGCTGGCCCAGGTCGGCGAGGCGCTTGGCCGGGCCGGTCACCCGCTGGCCGGTGATCCGGCGGCGCAACTACAAGCCATGATCAGTGCGCTTCCGGTCGCCGGAACCGAGGTCGTCGAGTTGCGGGCGAGCGGTGCGCAGCCGGAACTGCTGGCGGCGGCGTTGAACGCACTGGTCGATGCCTATCGCGAGCAGATGAAGGTGGCCTATGGGGTGGCCGCGAGCGAAGGCCTGGCGCAGGCTCGCGAAGAGGTCGACCTGCTCGACAGGAAGGTCCGCGAGCGGCGCGAGCGGCTGGACGCTTTCCGCAGCCAGGGCGGAGGAATGTCACCCGAGCGGGAAGAAAACGAAGCCGTGGCCCAGATCAAGGGGTTGACCACGGCGTTGAACACGGCCATCGAACGCAGCGCAGTGGCCGACGCTCGCCTGCGCGCACTACGCGAATCCGTTGCCGGCGGCAAGGGTTCCAGCGCGGCCAAGGACGATCCGACCCTGGCCGCCATGGAGCAGCGTGCCTCAACGATTCGTGAAGAGATTCGCGACATGGAGCGGACCTACACCCCCAGTTTCATGGCCATGGATTCCCAGGCGCGTGCGAAGCGCGCGCGGCTGGTCGAACTGGAGCAACAGATCGAAACCCAGCGCGGGTCGAGTCGGCAGGCAGCGCTCGGCGCAGCACAGGAAGATCTGGCCAGCGCCGGGGCGACTGTGGAGCGTTTGCGGGCGCAGATCAGCGCCCAGCGCGCGAGCATGCAGACTTTTTCGCAGCGCTTCACGCAGGCGAAGGCGCTTGAGGACGATCTCGCCCAGATCGAACACGCCAATCGCGAGGCGCTGGAGCGTCTTGCCAGACTCGAAGCCAGTGAGCGCAGCCGTCTGCCGGTTTTCAATCTGGTCGAGGCGGCGAGCGCCCCCCAATCGCCGTTCCGTCCTGACTACCTGCGCGACGCCTTGATCGTTCTCGCCGCTGCTTTCGGATTCGGCCTGCTGGCCATGTGGTTCGTCGAGTTGTTCAATCGTCAGCCGGCCAGGTCTCAGGCGAGCACGACGGTGGTCTTCCCGCCGCAGTGGGGTCTGCCCGGCAGCGCTACCGGGCAAATCGCCGCCGTGGGCGCCGGTTTTCTGCCGGCACCGGATGCGCAGCATGCGCACGATGCGTACAACGCGCTGCCGATGGGTCTCCTGGCCGCGCAGCTACCGCCCTTGCGCGAGTTGACTCAGGCCGAGGTGCACGCCTTGTTGACGGCGTCTGCCGGCGAGGCGCGTTTCATTATCGCTGTCCTGCTCATGGGGCTGACGGTCAGCGAGACGATCGCGCTTCGCGAATGCGATTTCGACGCCGCCGCCGGCACGCTGCGGGTCACCGGCAGCGCCCCGCGGATACTGACTGCGCCCGCGTGGCTGGCTGGCTGCCGGCCGCCGACGAGCGGTGGCCAGGACGCTGCCTTGTTGCCGGATGCGGCCGGCGCAGCGATCTCCTCTGCCGACATCCAGTCGATGCTGGCGTGCGCTGCTTTCGACGCGGATCTCACTGCCGCCGCCAGCCTGACGCCCGAGGTTCTGCGGCACACCTGCATTGCCTGGCTGGTCCGCCAGGGCATCCGCTTCTCCGATCTGGCCTCGCTGGTCGGGCGACCGAGTGCGGATGCACTGGCGACCTACGCCGATCTGGCGCCCGAGGGTCCGCGGCTGGCGAGTACGGAAGTCAAACTGCTGATGCCCGCGTTGCAGGAGTTTGTCGGCTGAGTTGCCATGAGAATTGCCTATCTGGAAGACGACGCGGCGCAGGTAGCGACGGTCAGCGACTGGTTGCGGGCCGCCGGCTACGAAGTCGAGTGCTTCAACAGCGGCGTGGCCTGCGCGCAGGCGGTCGAACGCAGGCGTTTCGATGTCTGCCTACTGGACTGGCACGTTCCCGACCTGTCGGGCCTCGAAGTGCTCGCCCGTCTGAAGATCAAGCTGCGGCAGGCGATGCCGCCGGTCGTCTTTGCCACTGCCCGCGATAGCGAGGAGGATGTGGTCGCCGTGCTCACCGCCGGCGCCGACGACTACATCGTCAAGCCCTTGTCGTGTCCGCTGTTGCTGGCTCGTCTGCAGGCGGTCACGCGGCGCCAGAATGGGAACGCCGGCACCTCGCTCACGCAGGAGTGCGGCCGACTGACCGTTGACCATGGCCGCCGACAGATTGCCAGTGACGATCGTCTGGTCGTACTGACCGAGCGTGAAACCGATCTGGCGCTCTATCTGTTTCAGAATATCGGCCGCGCGCTGAGCCGGGAACTCCTGATTCAGGTCGTCTGGTCGCTGACGCCGGAGGTCGACACGCGCACCGTCGACGTGCATATCAGCAGCCTGCGTCGTAAACTCGAACTGACTCCGGAACATGGCTGGCGACTGGTGTCGATCTATGGCCATGGTTACCGCCTCGAACGAGAAAGGCATCCTTCGTGAACAAAGTCTCCTGGCCGAAGCTGCCGCTCGTCCTGCTGCTCGCCCTCTCGCTTCATGCCGGCGCAGCGCCGGTGGATCTTCAGGCCAAGCTGCCAATCTGGTGCTATACGGTACGGCCGGGGGATACGCTGATCACCATCGCCCAACGCTATCTGATCGATGTCGGCGACTGGCCGGCAATCCAGCAGGCCAACCAGGTGGCTGACTCCTACCGGCTACTGCCGGGGACGATGTTGCGCATACCGGTAGCGATGCTGCGCCGGACTCCGGCGGCGGTGACCATAGCGACCAGCAACGGTCCGCTGCGCTGGCGCCGTGAGGGAGGCGAGTGGCAGGCAGCAGCCACTGGGCAGCGGCTGCTGTCCGGCAGCACGCTGGAAACCCTGGACGATGCCAGCGCGCTGTTGTCCTTCGCGGATGGCAGCAAGCTGCTGCTGTCGCCCAATTCACAGATCGTCTTCAACTCGCTCGGTGCCTTTGCCGGTGGCCTGATGGTCGATACCCGCCTGCGTTTGCAGCGCGGTCAGAGCGACGTCATGGCCAACCCGGCGAAACGCGCCCATCAACGCCTGCAAATTCAGACGCCATCGGCACAGGCCATCGTGCGTGGTACCCACTTCCGGCTGGGTGTTGACGACGACGTGACGCGCGAAGAAACGCTGGCCGGGCTGGTCGGCGTCAATGGCGCCGGCAGGGGTGTCAGCGTGCCGCGCGGCAGGGGGACGGTTGCCCGTGCCGGCGAAGCGCCGATCGCGCCGGTCCCCTTGTTGCCTGCTGCCGACCTTTCTGCGTTGCCGGCACGGTTCGAGCACCTGCCGCTGCGCTTTCCTCTGCCGCAAGTCAACGGCGCCAAGGGCTGGCTGGGCGAAGTGGCCCCGGACAAGTCGTTCGATCGCCTGCTGCTCAGCAAAGCAGCGCGTGGCGAGGCACTTACTTTTTCCGATCTGCCCAACGGCGATTACGTGCTGCGTCTGCGTGCCGTCGACGGCAACGGGCTGCAGGGGCTGGACGCTGTGCACCACTTCGTCGTTTTCGCCCGACCGTTTTCACCAGGCCTGAATAGCCCCGGCGACTCGGCGACGATACGCAGTGCGCGCCCCATTTTTGCCTGGACCAGCGTGCACGAGGTGGCGCGCTATCGCCTGCAGGTGGCCGGCGAACCCGACTTTGCCCAGCCACTTCACGACTCGACCAGCGACGAGGATACCTGGGTCGCGCCCGACGATCTGCCAGCCGGCAAACTCTACTGGCGGGTGGCCAGCGTCGACGGTCGTGGCCAGCAGGGGCCATGGAGCGTCGCCGCGGGATTCACTTATAAACCGGGCCCTGGCCCGGTCGACCTTGGCCGGTCGGCGACCGAGTTTACCTCGGAGACGATCAGGCTCAACTTGCCGCCACCGCCCGACGGGCTGGACTACGAAGCGATCCTTTCGCTTGAGCCGGCGTTGGCAACGGTCCTCGCGCAGGCGTCATTGAGCGACGGAACGCTGGAGTTGCCGCGCCCGGACGGTGGCACCTACTACCTTGGCGTGCGCCTGCGCGATCGCAGCGACCAGACACCGGGCCCGGTTGCGGTACAGAAGATCGACGTTCCGTATAGCCGACTTTGGCTCCTGCCGCTGTTGCTGCTGGTACCGCTGGCGCTTTGACCAGTGTTGCCTCACCCTGCGGCCAGTGCTCTCGTCATGTCCGGCCAGACTCGTCTCGCTCGCTGGCTCAGTAGTGAAGTCGTGCGCGTCGCGCTGCTGTTGGCGCTGGTCGCCGTGTCGACCAGCGTGAGTGGCCTGTTGGTCAGGGTCGATCACCTGGTCTTCGACATTGGCCAGCGGCTGAACTGGCGCGATATGCCGGCCGACGTGCTGATCATTGCCATCGATGAAGACAGTCTCAACCGGCTCGGCCGCTGGCCGTGGCCGCGCGACCGGCATGCTCGCCTGTTGCGTACGCTCTGTGCCAGCAAGCCGGCAGCGATCGCAGTCGATATCGCCTTCAGCGAGATCGGTGACGATACGCAAGCCGACGCGGCGCTCGGTGATGCCGTGGCGGCTTGCGGCAACGTGGTCCTGCCGCTGGTCATTGAAGCCACCGCTGTCGGTGGCCAGTTGCTCGAGTCGCCGCCGTTTCATTCGCTCCTTGCTGCGGCAGCCGGTATCGGGCGAATCGGTGTGCGTCTCGACGAGGACGGCATCGCCCGTTCAGTGGACTTGCGCGAAGGTATCGGGTCGGCGACCTGGCCACTGCTGGCCGAAGAGGTCTTGCGCGTGGCACGGCAGTTGCCGGCCAGGCCGGTGAGCGGACCGGTGACCAGGCCGACTGCGGACGATCGCCCTGCGGCGAGCCATGCGTTGGTGCGCGAGCAGACGCGCCGCTTCGAATTCGTTGGCCCGCCGGGTACCGTGCCACGCTTATCGTACGCCAGCGTCCTCGAAGGGAGGGTCGCCCCGGAGATGTTTGCCGGCCGCATCGTCCTCGTCGGGGCAACGGCCGTTGGCCTCGGCGATTTTCTTCCGACACCCGTCTCGGCGCTCGACCAGCCGATGTCTGGCGTCGAGCTGCAGGCCAACGCGCTGCTGTCGATGCGCGACGGGCGTCTGATCAGGGTCCTGCCGCTCGGGCCGACACTGCTGGCGGCTGCGCTCCTGGCTGCCATTCCGCTGCTCTGGCTGCCGCGCCTGATGCCGCTGCCTGGGCTACTGGTCAGCACGCTGTGGGTCCTTGCCCTGGGGGCTGTCTGTGCGCGGCTGCCGGGCTTGTTGCAGTGGTGGTTTGCACCCGGTGGTACCCTCGTCGCTGCCCTGTTTGCCTTTCCGCTGTGGAGCTGGCGCAGACTCGAGGCAGCGTGCCGCCATCTGGACGAGGAACTGCGCCAGTTGCGCGCCGTCCTTCCCGACGGCCAGGAGAACGTGGCTTTTCCGGGCAGGATCGAGCAGCTCGGTTTCGAGCAGCGCATCGCCTGGGTTCAGGCTGCGCAGCGAACGATGCAGGCGCTCGAAGCTCAGCGCCACGAGGCGCTGACCTTGATCTCGCACGACCTGCGCGCGCCGCTGGCCAGTGTCGTCTGCCAGCTCGAAAGCGGCGCGCCGTGCGATCCTCAACAACTGTTGCCGCCGCTGCGCCGCGCGCTCGGCATGGTGCAGTCCTTCCTGTGGCTGGCGCGCGCCGAAGCGCTCGATCGCCGGCAGATGAAAGAGCTTGACCTCACGTCGCTGCTGCATCAGGCGGCCGACGAATCCTGGGCGCTGGCCGAGCATCGGCGCTTGCCGATCGTTCGCAGCTTGCCGGATGATCCGGTGTGGATCACGGGCAATTTCGAGGCACTCGAACGGAGCGCGGTTAACGAATAAGGATAGATCGTGCGAAGCCACGATCTGATCCGTTTGTTGGACGAGCCCGGGCC
>NZ_FLQX01000020.1 GCF_900089955.1 Candidatus Accumulibacter aalborgensis
CGAAAAAAATCGTTGGCGCCCGGACGGCCCCCGGGGGGTTGGGGTGGCTGCTCCATAATGCCGAGAAGATCCCCGAATTCCGAAAAAGGGACAGTGTTGCCAAAGGTACTCCTCCCCCTTCAAGGGGGAGGTTGGGAGGGGGATGGGGTAAAGAGACTGCTCCCTTCTGTGCCTTTTAACCCCATCCCCTCCCCGACCCGTCCAATCGCAAACGTCGCTGGCGCGACCTTCCCCTTGAAGGGGAGGGAGCGCGCCCGTGGCTAGTATGTGCATTGCTGGGAATCGCCTAACCCGACCTACAGCCACGGATCCACGTCTCTTGCCACGGCCCACGCTTTCGTTCGCACCCCCCGGCGTTGTCGTCGGAGCCAAAACTGCTCACCTGGGCCTACACTTGCTACACTTCGGCCCATGCCCGTTCTTCGCCTTGCCCTGCGCCTTGTTCTTCTCTCGCTGCTGCTCCTGCTCTCTGCTTGCAGCAGCGAGCAGAACGATCCCTATCCGGCGGCCGAGCGCGGAAAGAACATCCTCTACTCGGCGTTCACCGACCGTCCTAAGCATCTCGACCCGGTGCAGTCGTACAGCGAGGACGAAATCACCTTCACCGCGCAGATCTACGAGCCACCACTCCAGTATCACTACCTGAAGCGGCCGTACACGCTGATTCCGGGGACCACCGAGGCCGTCCCGGTGCCGCGCTATTACGACGCGCAGGGCCGGGAACTGCCGGCCGATTCGCCGGTCGCGGACATCGCGCGCAGCGTCTACGACATCCGCATCCGGCCGGGGATCCGTTACCAGCCGCATCCGGCTTTTGCCGTCGATGAGGCCGGCCACCCGGTCTATCGCGACGTGGATGGCACCCAGGCGATCGAGACGCTCGCCGATTTTCCCCGCACCGGCACGCGCGAGCTGGTCGCCGACGACTACATCTACGAGATCAAGCGCCTGGCACATCCGCGCCTGCATTCGCCGATCTTCAGCATGATGGCCGAGCGCATCGTCGGGCTGCGTGAGCTCGGCGCTGCCCTGCAGGCGGAGGCCAAGGTGCTGCCGGCCGGTGCCTGGCTCGATCTCGATCGCTTCCCGCTCCCCGGCGTGACGCGCGTCGATCGCTACACCTATCGCATTACATTGCGCGGCAAGTACCCGCAGTTCCTGTACTGGCTGGCGATGCCGTTCTTTGCGCCGGTGCCGCGCGAGGTCGACCGCTTCTACAGCCAGCCGGGAATGGCCGCCAAGAACCTGACGCTCGACTGGTATCCGGTCGGCACCGGCCCCTTCATGCTGACGCAGAACAACCCGAACAGCCGCATGGTGCTGACCCGCAACCCGAACTTCCACGGCGAGACTTACCCCTGCGTCGGCGAGCCGGGCGACGAGGCGGCAGGATTGCTCGCCGACTGCGGCAAGCCGCTGCCGTTCATCGACCAGGCCGTTTACTCGCGCGAGAAGGAGAGCATTCCGTACTGGAACAAGTTCCTGCAGGGCTACTACGATGCTTCCGGGATTTCCTCGGACAGTTTCGACCAGGCCGTTCGTCTCGGCGTCGGCGGCGACGTGCAGTTGAGCGACGAGATGCGCGAGAAGGGGATCAGCCTGCTGACCAGCGTGCGCGCTTCGATCTTCTACATGGGTTTCAACCTGCTCGACCCGGTCGTCGGTGGCTTGGCCGAGCAGCCGACCAAGCTGCGCCAGGCGCTGTCGATTGCCGTCGATGAGGAGGAGTTCATCTCGATCTTCATGAACGGGCGCGGCATCGCCGCCATGAGTCCGCTGCCGCCGGGAATCTTCGGTTATCTAGAGGGTGAGGCGGGCATCAACCCGGTGGTCTACGACTGGGTCGACGGGCAGGCGCGGCGGAAGCCGCTCGCAGTGGCCAGGAAACTGCTGGCCGAAGCCGGCTGGCCGGACGGCCGCAACGCGGCAACCGGTGAGCCGCTGGTGCTCAACCTCGACACGACCAGCGGCGGCATGGGCGACAAGTCGCGGCTCGACTGGCTGACGCGGCAGTTCGCCAAGCTCGACATCCAGCTCGTCGTTCGCTCGACCGACTTCAATCGTTTCCAGGAGAAGCTCCGCAAGGGAGCGGTGCAGCTCTACTACCTGGGCTGGAATGCGGATTATCCCGACCCCGAGAATTTCCTTTTCCTGCTCGCCGGTCCTGAAGGCAAGGTTGCCAAAGGCGGCGAGAACGCCTCCAACTACGCCAACCCGGAGTTCGACCGCCTGTTCGAGCGCCTCAAGAACATGGAGAGCGAGGGGCCGCGCGGCGCCGAGCGGCTGGCCATCCTGCGCCAGTCGATCGCGCTGCTGCAGCACGACGCGCCGTGGATCTACGGCTTCCACCCGAAGAGCTACACCTTGGGCCACGTCTGGCTGCACAACCGCAAACCGACCGACGTGGGCAACAATATCCTGAAGTACCAGCGCCTCGACGTCGCACAGCGCCAGCGCCTGCGGCACGAATGGAATCGGCCGGTCCTGTGGCCACTGGCCGCGGCGGCGCTCTTGCTCGTCGCCGTGCTGTTGCCGGCGGCGATCGGCTATCGCCGCCGCGAGCGCGGGACGGCACGCTGATGCTCGCCTACCTCGTTCGCCGCCTGCTCTATGCACTGCCGATCCTGATCGGCGTGAACCTGATCACTTTCGCGCTCTTCTTCATCGTGAACACTCCGGATGACATGGCGCGCATGCAACTCGGCGTCAAGCGCGTCACTCCGGAAGCGATCGCCAGGTGGAAGGGCGAGCGCGGCTACGACAAGCCGCTGTTCATCAACGAGTCGGCCGCCGGCATAGGCGTCGTCACCGACACCATTTTCTTCACCAAGTCGGCGCGCATGTTCGCCGGCGACTTCGGCCGTGCCGAGGACGGTCGCGACATCGCCAGGGAAATCGTCACCCGCATGGGGCCGTCGCTGGCCATCGCGCTGCCGACCTTCGTCCTGGGCCTCCTGGTGACCGTCTCGTTTGCCCTGCTGCTGACCTTCTTCCGGGCCAGCTATCTCGATTTCTGGGGCGTCGTCCTTTGTGTCGCGCTGATGTCGATTTCCGGCCTGTTCTATATCATCGGCGGCCAGTATCTGGTCAGCAAGATCTGGCGGCTGGTGCCGATCTCGGGTTATGGCGGCGGCCTCGACGCCTGGCGCTTCCTGATCCTGCCGCTGGCGATCGGCGTCATCTCCGGTATCGGTTCGTCGACGCGCTGGTACCGGACAATCTTCATCGAGGAAATATCGCGTGACTACGTGCGCACGGCGCGCGCCAAGGGACTGTCCGAGGTAACCGTGCTCTTCCGCCACGTGCTGCGCAACGCCATGATTCCGATCCTCACCGGCGTCGTCGTCGTCATCCCGCTGCTGTTCATGGGGTCCTTGCTCACCGAATCGTTCTTCGGCATTCCGGGGCTGGGCAGCTACACCATAGACGCGATCAACGCGCAGGACTTTGCCGTCGTTCGCGCCATGGTGTTCATCGGCTCGGTGCTCTACATCGTCGGACTGATCCTCACCGACCTCTCCTATACCTTCGTCGATCCGCGGATTCGCTTCAACTGATGACTTTCCTGCCCGTCATTCTCTGGTCCGATGTGCTGATCTGGCTGCTGGTACTGGCAGCGTTTCTCCTCGCCTGGCTGTCGGTACACAATCCGCTGCTGCGCGCTGCCTGGCAGCGCGTCGGCCGCAGCCGGGCCGGGATGGCTTCGGCAACCGTGCTGATCGTCTTCGTTGCGGTCGGACTGCTCGACTCGATCCACTACCGGCCGCGCCTGGAGAACTGGGAAGGGCACCGGGAAGCGCAGGGCGCCGCTCACGCCGGCCAGGGCGAGAAGCCGGCCGCCTACGCCATCGAAGTGCTGTCGCTGCTCGACCGGCTGTTGACACCCCTGCGCACGCAGATCGAAAAGACCTACTCGGAGCCGCTAGCGACCCGCGCCTACGCCAAGGAGGCGATCGAGCTGCGCGCTGCCGACGGGCAGATCCGGCAAACGCGCGATTACCCGCGCCTGAAACACGGCGGAGCGCATCTCGGCGCCGACGAGGGCGAGCGCGACGCCGATGTTGCCTGGCGCCTGCTGCGCGCGCTGGGCGTGGGCGTGCTGGTCTGGCTGACGGTGGCGACGGCGGTCGCTGCCGGGCTGGCGCGGGTCGCGGCGTGCTCGCAGCGCGAGGCGTGGCGGCGAATCTGGCATAACGAGAGTGCGTTTGCCTGGAATGCGGTGCTGGCGACCATCGGCGGACTGCTGCTGGTCCTCCTGCCGGTGGCGACACTGGCGGTCGATTACCACGTTTTCGGGACCGACAAGGTCGGCCAGGACGTGCTCTATCAGATCGTCAAGAGCGTGCGCACGGCGCTGGTCATCGGTCTGGTGACGACGCTGGTCATGCTGCCGCTGTCGATCCTGCTCGGCGTGTTGGCGGGTTACTTCCGCGGCTGGGTCGACGACCTGATTCAGTACCTGTATACGACCTTGAGTTCGATCCCCGGCGTGTTGCTGATCGCTGCCGCCGTGCTGATGATGCAGGTGGTGATCGACACCCATCCGCAGTGGTTCGAAACCGCCGCCGAGCGCGCCGACCTGCGCCTGTTGGCGCTGTGCTTCATCCTCGGGGTGACGAGCTGGACCGGGTTGTGCCGCTTGCTGCGCGGCGAGACGCTGAAGCTGCGCGAACTCGAGTACATCCAGGCGGCGCAGGCCTTCGGCGTCGCCGACCTGCGCATCATCGTGCGCCACATCCTGCCCAATCTGATGCACATCGTGATCATCGCGCTGGTGATGGACTTTTCCAGCCTGGTGCTCGCCGAGGCGGTGCTCTCCTACGTCGGCATCGGCGTCGATCCGACGATGATCAGCTTCGGTACGATGATCAACAATGCGCGCATGGAGCTGGCGCGCGAACCGATGGTCTGGTGGTCGCTGGCGGCTGCTTTCGTTTTCATGTTTACGCTGGTACTGGCGGCGAACCTGCTCGCCGACGCGATGCGCGACGCTTTCGATCCGCGTCTGGCGGGGTCGGCATGAGCGCGGAGGAGCCGGTGAGCGAAGGAGTCCTGCTCGATGTACGCGCGCTGCGCATTGCTTTTGCTGGCGCTTTTGCCAGCACTTCTGCCAACACCCAACCGCTCTTGCTGGCGGTCGATGGCGTGGGTTTTCAGGTTGCCGCCGGCGAAACGCTGGCGCTACTCGGCGAGTCGGGTTGCGGCAAGTCGGCGAGCGCCTTGGGACTCCTGCGCCTGCTGCCGGCGGCCGGGCGGATGGTCGGCGGCGAAGTGCGTTTCGAAGGCCGCGATCTGCTCCAGTTGCCGGAAGCCGAGATGCGCACCGTTCGCGGCGGCGGCATGGCGATGATCTTTCAGGAGCCGGCGACCAGCCTGAATCCGGTGCTCACCGTCGGCCACCAGGTGGGCGAGGTGCTCGAGCGTCACCTCGGGCTGACCGGCCGAGCGGCCAACGAGCGCTCGCTCGAACTGCTGACCGCGGTCGGCATCGCCGATCCCGCACGCCGCCTCGGCGAGTATCCCTTCCAGCTTTCAGGCGGCATGAAGCAGCGGGTGATGATCGCCGTCGCACTGGCCGGCAACCCGCGTCTGCTGATTGCCGACGAACCAACGACGGCGCTCGACGTCACCATCCAGGCGCAGATTCTCGAATTGTTGCGCAGCCTGCAGGCAGAGCGCGCGATGGGCATGCTGCTCATTACCCACGACCTCGGCGTCGTCGCGCAGATGGCCACGCGCGTCGGCGTCATGTACGCCGGCGAGATCGTCGAGGAAGCGCCGCGCGACGACTTCTTCTCGTCACCGCGTCATCCCTATACGCAGAAGCTGTTTGCCGCCTTGCCCGACCTGGCGCAGCGTGGTGGCCGACTGGAGACGATTCCGGGGCAGGTGCCAGCGCTCGCCGAGATGCCGACCGGCTGTCGCTTTGCAGCGCGCTGCGCGCACGCCTGGCAACTCTGCCGCCAGCAGTCGCCCGAATGGCGCGAGGTGGCGGTCGGCCATCGCGTGCGCTGTCATCTCTACAGCGAGGCAGGTGGCGGGCATAGTCCCGGCGATGGCGGGGTGCCGACGGGCGCTGCGGAACTTAGCGCAACGATCGCAACCACCGCTAGGCAGCGCGCGCCCGAACCGACGCTGCTCGTCGTGGACGACCTGCGCGTTCACTTCCCGATCCGGCGCGGCATCCTGCAACGTACCGTCGGCTACGTGCGCGCGGTTGATGGCGTTTCACTCGCCCTGGCGCGTGGCCGGACGCTGGCGCTGGTCGGCGAATCGGGCTGCGGCAAGACGACAGTCGGCAAGGCGATCCTGCAACTCATCATGGCCAGCGGTGGCAGTGTGCGCTTGCTGGGGCAAGAACTCGGCGGCCAGTCACGCAGCGCGTTGCGGCCGCTGCGCCGGCGCATGCAGATGATCTTCCAGGATCCCTTCGCGTCGCTCAACCCGCGCCTGTCGGTCGGCGAGATCATCGGCGAGGGGATGCACGCGCTGGGAATGGTGGGGAAGGCAGAGCAGGGCAGGGCGGCGGCGATCACCGCCGTACTCCAGCAGGTGGGGCTCGATGCGGCGGCGACGGACCGCTATCCGCACGAGTTCTCGGGCGGTCAACGGCAGCGGATCGCCATTGCCCGTGCGCTGGCCGTACAACCCGATCTGGTGATCTGCGACGAGCCGACCTCGGCGCTCGACGTCTCGGTGCAGGCGCAGATTCTCAACCTGCTCGGCACCCTGCAGGACGACCTCGGCCTGGCCTACCTGTTCATCACGCACAACTTCGCCGTGGTCGACCATCTGGCGCATGAGGTGGCGGTGATGTATCTGGGCCGCATTGTCGAGCGGGGGACGGTCGATGAGGTGTTGCGCTCGCCCAGCCATCCCTACACGCGGGCGCTGTTGTCGGCGGTGCCCAGCCCGCGCCTCGCGATGCACCCACGATCGCAGCCCGAGTATATCCGCCTGCCCGGTGAAATCCCTTCGCCGGCCAACCCGCCTGCGGGCTGCCATTTCAACCCGCGTTGCCGGCAAGCCACCGCGGTCTGCCGCGAGCGCTACCCCGAAACGAGCACGCTGACGACGACGCATACGGTGAACTGCCATTTGTACGCGCCCGATCAGGTGAATTCGCAGGTCGGGGTGAGCGTAGAGTAAGCCGACATCTCAGCCACACGATGTTGGCTTACGCCCTGCGGGCTAACCCAACCTACGCCGCTCTACCTCTACAGAGTGTTCTGTACGAGCTGGATGGTCAGCGTCTGTCCCGCCTTGATGTCGTTGGCCTGGATGCGGTTCCAGCGCAGCAGGTCATCCTTCTCCACCTTGAACTGCTTGGCGATGGACACCAGCGTGTCGCCACGACGGATGGTGTATTGCGCGAGCTTGGCCGGTTTCCTGGCACTCTGTCTGGCCGGCTCGATCGGCGCTGCGTCGGCTCTCTTGCCGAGCTTCGCGTCGGCCCTGGCCAGTTTGCGGTCGGCGACGGCCGACCTGGACTCGATCTCGGCGACGTCGCTCCGCGACCTGGCCGGCGCCGCCTTGCCAGCCGCTTCGGACCCGCCGGCGAGCGCGAGCTTCGTTCCCGCCGTTACGCGGTCGGCGTGCAGTTTGTTGATCTGTTTCAGCTCGGCGACGCTCAGCCCATAACGGTTGGCCACCTGGGCCAGCGTTTCACCCTTCTGCACGGTATGCGTGTGCGGCGCGGCGAGAGACGCCGGGTCGCTTCTTGACGAAGCTGGTTTGCTGCTGTCAAGTTCCGCCAGCGTGCTGCGTTGCGCGGCGGCTACCGGCTTGCTGGATGGCTCAGGCGCTACCACCGCCAAGCGAGTTCCGGCGTTCACCTGGTTGGCGTGCAACTTGTTGAGCTGCTTCAGCTCGGCCACGGTCATCCCGTAGTGTTGCGCGACCTTGGCCAGCGTTTCGCCTTTGACGACGGTGTGCGTGCGGCTGGTGGCAACGGCCGTTGGCTCGGTCCGTGGCGCAGTGGCTTTGCTTTCCGGTTCAGCGACGGCAATGCGTGACGCGACGGGTTTGCTGACCGGCTCAGGCGCCGCCACCGCCAGCCGGGTGCCGGCGTTGACCTGGTTGGCATGCAACTTGTTGAGCTGCTTGAGCTCGGCCACGGTCATCCCGTAGTGTTGCGCGACCTTGAGTAGCGTTTCGCCCCTCGCGACGGTGTGCGTGCGAGTCGGAGCGACCGGTGTCGGCTCGACCTGCGGCAGACGGGGTGGCTCGACCGGGCGGATCTGTTCGGCCGGGCGAACTTGTTCGCCCAGGCGCGCCTGTTCAGGCAGGAGTTGTTGATCCGGCGACGCAGCGACATCGGCTGCTTCCGTTCCCTCTTGCCCAGCGACCAGCAGCGTCAGTCCCGGCGAGACCTTGATCCGGCCGTTGATGCCATTGACCGCCCTGAGGTTGGCCACGGTCATGCCGAAGCGCGGTGCGATCTGTTCGAGCTTGTCGCCGGGGCGCAAGGTATAGGCTTGCCAGGAAGAGAGCGGCTTGTCGCTTTCCTCGTGCGCTTCGAGGTTGCTGATGAAGGTGTCGACCTTGTCGGCCGGGATCACCATCGGGGTCTCGGACTTGATCACCGGACGATTGTGCGCCGGGTTCAGCGCGACGAATTCCTTGACCGGCATTCCGGCGAGCTCGGCGGCCAGCTTGACGTCAATGTTGGCGGTGTTGGTGACCGTGGCAAAATACGGTCGGTTGGGGACTCCGCGGATATTGAGTTCGGCGAGAATGTTCGGATTGCTGAAGATATTTTTCAGCGCCTGCAGTTTCGGTACGTACTGCCGCGTTTCCTCGGGCATCTTCAGGCTCAGGTAATCGGTCGGCAGACCCTGCGCCGCGTTCCTGGCCATGGCCTTGCCGACAGCCCCTTCGCCCCAGTTGTAGGAGGCGAGGGCCAGATGCCAGTCGCCGTGCAGCTCATAGATGTACTGCAGGTACTCGAGTGCCGCCGCCGTCGAAGCGACGATGTCGCGCCGCCCATCGGCCCACCAGTTCTGCTCGAGCTTGTACTGCTTGCCAGTCGCCGGAACGAACTGCCATAGGCCGGCCGCATGACTGCGCGAGTAGGCCGTCGGGTTGTAGGCGCTCTCGACCATCGGCAGCAGGGCAAGCTCCATGGGCATGCCGCGCTTGTCGATTTCCCCGACGATGTGGTGCAGGTAGCGGCTGCTGCGCTCGACCATGCGGCGCAGCGAGTCCGGGTGATTCAGATACCATTGCTGGTGATGGAGAACCAGCGCGTTGTTGATGTTGGGCATCGAGAAGCCCTGACGCATGCGCTGGTAGAGTTCCTCGGGTTCGGCGGTGAGATCGATCGTCTCGGGCAGCGCCGTCGGCGCGATCAGCTCGATCACCGGCAATGCCCCATCGGTGCCGATCTGCAAAGCCGACTCGGTCATCCCGGCCTGCGGGAAAGCGCGGTTGGGAATGGGCTGCAGGGTCGAGGTAAAGGTCTCGCTGGTCGCTTCGTCAGCGCAAGCGGCACCGCAGGCAAGAGAAAAAGCAATTGCGAACGCGATTCGTGGCGTCATCCGTAGTGTCCTGTTCTCGTGGTCGGGCGAGCGCCAGTTCATCCCGATGGAGCGCAGGATCGCCTGGTCGAATGGTTCAGACTGCAAGCCGACGATTATAGAGCAAGGAGGCGACCCTGGTGGGCAGCAATTGTGCAGGTATGGTTAAGTCATGGCCTCCCAGGCAGTTCTCCGCAGGGCCATTTACCGAACAGAGCCAGAGTCTGCCTCGATCGTGACCACGGCCCCAATCAATTTTTGGTCCGCGAATTGCCAAACAGAGCGAAATCTTCCGGCTAGAATGACGGCAGCTTGAATGATGCGAGGCACAGGGGGGAAGAATGTTTGTCGCTAGCCCGGCAGAAGCTTTGCCAGATCTCAAAGGCAAGATTGGCACCATATCGCTGCCGGCACGCATCGAGCTTCTGACGTGGCTCCTGCGCGCTTCTGAACCATGAGCGAAACCCACGCACTCGATGGCGAACTGCGCCCTCTCTGGATCCGCCGGCGCGATCTTGATGAAGCCGGCTGGACGCGACTGTACGAGATCGCGATGACCGTTCTGATGAACTACAGGCCGCGCGAACTGGCGGGACTACCCGAAGACCGTGACGTCTACGTGCTGGAGTTTTTTCAGGACAAGGTATTTCGCCTCGACTCCCTGGCCCGCTGCGATCACGTCGGCGCATTGCGGCTCTACTATCAGCGTTATTTGCGTGACCTGCTGCGCAGCAAGCAAGCGAGAGAAAGCCGCGAAGTCGCCGATCAACATGATCCGGAAAACGAGTCGCCACCGCCGCTCGGCGAGTCCTCTGCCGTCGTCGACAGTGATCGGGACCCCTTCACGGAATTGGCCGAAGCCGGCCTCCTGCCCAGTGCAGTGGCCGCTTCGGCCAGCGCCTGGCTCGTGGCCAGCGAGGAATGGGTGCCTATTGAAGAAGCACTTTCCGCTCTCTCCTCCTATCGAGCAGATCGAGCAGATCGAGCAGCGCCTGTTTGGCATTTCTGAAGGCCTCATCGAAGCCAGCGACCGCGGGGAGATGTCACCGGGCATCGCGGAGGCCGTACGCCGCTCGCCGGAATGGAGCGCGTACCAGACCGATATCCAGGATGATCGAAGCACGCCGTCCGCCGCAGACTTTCAGCCACCTCCCGTCGTTCCCTACCCGATTCGCGACTTGATCGCTCGTCGCGTGGCGGCGAACTCGCTCGCCGCTCTATCCCTTCCAGCACCAGGCCAGATCGTCTCGGTCGATAAGATCGTGATGCCACAGCAGGCGCAACTCGACACGGTCATGAGAGTCCCCTGCACATCCTGCTCGATACGCCGGCTGATGCGCCGGCCGTCTGGCACGACTGGCTCGTCTCGGCGGAAACCGACTATGCCGGCTGGTGGGATTTCGTGCTGCAGGAGCAGGATCTCCCCTTCGACCCGGAAGCGGCCATGGTCCAGGTGTGGAATCCCGTGCGGCTTTATCTCCCGATAGCAGCACGCGTCGTCGGCAGCTTGTCACCCGGCCGTCTGCAATCGCTGCTTTCGCTGGCGGCCGATTTCGCCGTAGGGGAACCACCGTCTGAGAGCGTCGTGTGGTCGGGGCGAGTGGCATCGCGCCTCACGTCCGCAGGCTTGCGGGTGACCACGGGTAGCGCATTGGGCGATCAGGACGACACCAGGCACCGCTACCAGCAACTCTACTTCGCCGCCGCCGAAGCCGTTCGTGAATCGGCTCGCCTAGCCTTGCGCGCGCTGGCGGAAATCCCTGCCGGTCGGAAAGGAACCTTGCTCAATCGCCTGATTGCTGCCGCCGGCCGGGCTGCGGAGATCCTTCTTCCCGAGCCGCGCGTGGCCGTGGCCATGAGCGGTGAAAACGCCTCGGACCTTCCCGATCTTTCCTGGCCCGGCGTGGCCCGCTTGCGGCTCCATGAATTGACCGCCACAGGCGATGGCCGGATGGAAGTGACGGCGATCGGAGCCGAGCCGCTTGCGGTCGAGGTCCGGAGAGGCGCGCAAATCGAAGAGCGAGTCGACCTGGCCCCTGGTGGCGTCGATACGGTCGCCTGGGATCAGGGCAGTACCGCACTGTTCCTGATCACGGCAAGCGGGAGACGGCTCGAACTCTCTCTCGAACCCTTGGAGTCGGCCAGCGATTGGCCATGATGCACGCGTTACCGTTCGTCGCCCTGTGGCTCGACGACCACGCCGCAGGGGACACGGTGGTGCACCTTCTCAATCGCGACACCCATCAGACGATGCCGCTTCCCGATCTTGCGGCGAACCCGCAAGCCGTCGAGGAGTTCCTGCCCGACCTGGCACGGGCGGTACCCCCGCCCGATCCTGCGGCCCGCTGGCTACTGCTGCTTGAACCCAGCCTGCCGCAGTCCTGGCAACGCCTGCGCTGGGAAGCCCTCCATCTGGCGGGGCGACCCCTTTCAGCGCAGGCTCTCGTAATACGCAAGGCCACCTGGCATTCCCAACGAGCGATCACCGGCAAGCCCGCCCGCTTTCTCGATCTATTTCCGGCCGCAGAGTTTTCCTTCCTCGATCGCTTCCAGCCGCTGATCCTTTCGGGAAGGCTCAGGACTGCCCGCGCCTCTTTTCTCAAGCGCGACATGGCCGCTACCGGCGACCTCATCATCATGGCGCATGGCCGATCGCACGGTCTGGTCGATGCCGCAGGAAATTCCTTTGCCCTGCCCGTCGCCCACCCGATGCCAACGCGCATCTGGCTGCTGGCCTGCAATGTTGACGGCGCGATGGACGACCTGGCGCAAGACCTGCTCGGGCAGGGATGCCGTACCGTCATCTCCGCCACGGGAGACCTCTCGGCGCCGGAAATGGCGCGTGTGGTCGAGGGTCTGTTTGCACCAGCGCATCTCCCTGACGAGAACCGATCGTGGCTGGCGCGAGCAGAAGCCGCTTTCAAGGGCGCCGGCAGTCCGCTTGCGCTGACGATCTGGGGTGGCTGCGACCTCGACCCGACACCGTGCGCCCCGTGGAACCGGATGACGTGGGATAACGAACACGGCAACCGGCGCCGCCCACCGCTCGACGACGAAACCACGCGCGAAGAATTTCTCGCCGCCTACCAGCACGCGACCTCCCGGCAAGCCTGGCCACTGACCCGCAAGTGGATGTTGCCGCCGCTGCTCTGGCTGGCGGAAAAGCACGACCATCCGACGATGCGGGATCTCTCCACACAGCGCGGCGATGCGAAATCGCCGGAGGCGATCCGTGGCCTGATCTCGGCTGCACGCCGCGTCGGCAACTACGCGCAGATGGCCAGGTACCTGTCACTCGGGCTCAAGATTCCCGATCTGACGGTCAGCGAGAGGGCCGATTATCTGGGTGCGCTCGCCAATCTCTTCATCGACCTGAATCTCCCCGAAAGCGCCGCGGCCATCATCGCGCGCCATGAGGACTGCCTCTGGGATGACCCGGAAGACCGCTATTGGGCGGACTTCAAGCGCCTCGACTGGAGGGCACGAATGGAAGCCCGCCGGGGCAGGCTGCATCTCGCGCTCGACCACATGACGGCGAAACGCCGGCAGGCGAGAACCGACGACGGACGCGAATTGGCGTGGCAGCTCTATCTGGCGACCTGGGGATACGTCGCCGGCCAGGTGCCCGCGGAGCAGGCCGCGGCCTTTGCGGACGAAGTCGCGCAACGACTTGCCGGATCGACCGCTCAGGACCTGGGTCAGGGCAACGAAACCGTCGCCTATTTGCTCCGGGCACTCGCCGCCCATGCCTGGGCCACGCAGGATTCGGCGCATCTGGCCGTCGCAGGAAGCTGGCTGGCCTATGCTGAAATCGGCAACGAGGACAGGGGCTGAAATCGACGCCGAGGATCGCCGAAGTGCGGCGCGTCTCGGCACCATGCCGTTGTGACGACGCCTCCCGGCATCGCCGGCAGTGCGCAAGCGTGGATCAGGCAGTTGGTTTATCCATGGCGATGAGACTCGCCGGAAAGATCCGTGAGCGCCAGGGGGCCAGCGCTTGCCAACTGTCACGTTTTCTCACTTCGGCAATCGCCGCGAGCAAAGTCTGCGGTGTTGGGTCGCTATCCACGGGCTCGCCCACCCACTCCGGCACGGCGACCAGAGCCTTGTCCCATTGCTCCAAGGTGGCGGCGATTCGGTTGAGCGCCTTGCTCGCCATGCCGACGTGGCGATAGACCAGAGGCAGCAGCACCAGCGTCTCGGCCATGTAGTTATCATCGAGCAGCGCGGCGATCGCGGCCAAGCCTTTCTCCCGCGGGGCGCCGGCGACGACGGCGGCAAGCTTGACCACGGCGCGTGGCAGGGCGTCGCGATTGATCGACGACTCATCGGTTCCCTCAAGTCGATCGAGGCAGGCAATCACGGCGGCATGATCCTTACGCTGTAGTGCAAGCGCTGCCTAGCCCATCAGGGCATAGGCATTGAGCCGGGAGTCCTCGAGCAGTCGCTGGGCGGCGGCCAGCAAGGGTTCGGGCGGGCGGCGCCGGCTCGTCCAATCAGGCGAACGCAAGACCAGCACCTCGTCGGTATCGCTGCGCCACGACTTCTGCAAATCCGGGCGCCCACCGAGTGGATGCGTCGAGCCGAGCAGCCAATAGGCCAGGGCCTCGCGGACATCTTCGTGCAGGGTTGCTCGACGCGCTTCCAACGCTTCCATGGCCGCATCGAGATCATTGATCTCCCGCGACGGCAACAACCACAGCTCCAGAGCCAGTTCGGCCGCGAGCAGGTCCAAGGACGACGGCAGCGCTGTGGACTTGACCCAGACCCGCCATGGCGCCGGCACCGCCGCAACCTCGCCGCCCTTGCCCGTAACGGCGAACGCTTGCCCCTGCAGCGCCAGCAACAAGGCGCTGAAAACTCCCTCATCCGGCGGATTGACGCCCGCATTCGACGCCACGTTGATCTGCACGCGGGGGCCGCCGGCAGACCACGAAAGAGGCACCGCTTGCCCGGCGAAGAGGGCCAGGCCACTGTCGAGGTGCAGCGGAAAGCGCCAGCGGCTCATGCCATCACCTCGCTCACCGAAAAGAACCGGACATTGGCACCGACCGGGTCGGGAAAGCGGATACGCAGATCTCGCCGCGCAGAATCGCAGCTCGCAGCCATCAAGCTGCAGGCCAGGTCGGCCAGATTGTACAACCGGCTCTCTTCCCCGCGAACCAGGCTGGCGCCCTGCTGGTGTTCTCTCTCCAGCGCCGTGGCAAGTGCCTCCCTGTCCATGTAGCCGGCAAAGGCGACTTGGCGCGCAGAGGGAATGACGGGTACCGGCCACTGATCGCCCATGCTGGTGAGGGTTTCCCAGAATTGTCTCTCCATCGCGTCCAGCAACGTGCGATTGCCGCCGGTCTTGCTGGTCGTCTGCCGAGTAGTACCTGCGGAAAGCGCGGGGACATGCTGTCCGGCACGCCGAATGGATGCGTCGTCGATTTCTTCTGAGCGGCGACCGGGGAGCATGCGAATTCGCGGCGATGCGCCGAGAAACGGTCTCACCAGCGCAAGAATCCTGCCGTAGAGCGTCCCTAGGACCGCCATCCGATCGCTGCCCGTAGCGAAATCGCCCATCACCTCCTTGCCACTACCATGAATGCCGAGAGACAGGATTCCCGGATGCCCTGCCAGCCAGCGAAACGCGGCCAGCAGGTTGGCCATCACAGGCTCCCTGTGGGTAGCCTCCAGAGGATACTCACCCTTGAGCTTCCGTTCATCGCGAAGAAAAAGCCATGCCTCGCGCACATGGTGCCGACCGAGTTCGTCGGCCTTCCCGGGAGCCTGTCGCAGCCAGTTTTCCAGCCCGACAACCGGCGAGTCCATACGGCTGCGAATTGTCCGCCCATCGAGTTTCTCGTTCAGCGCCGCGACAAGAGTGGCCGGACGCGCGAGAATCAACCCGACGCCATGGAAGCCCGAAGACTGCGGGTCCTTGAATTCCCCGGTCTCGTCGCCGATCGCGAGCCAGAGATTGACCGTCGAAGCAGGGCCGGAATTGCTTGGCTCACGATTGGGAGGCGTCATGGCGGGAGGCATTCAGGAAAGGAAGGGATTCTACGGACTATTGCCGAGTCCGGGCGGCAGCACTCACACCAGATGCTCGATCATCACGTCCTGCCGCCGCTCGGCCAGATACTCCGCCACCAGGCGCCGGTGACAATGCTCCGGCGTCGCTTCGCTACAGAGCAGACACCCGCCGTCGAGAAGCTCGGTCGAAACCGTTTCCTCGACGCGACGCTCTTTCATCAGCGCCAGAAAATCGTCCTCGTAGGCGGCCCAATCGCCCCTGCCGTCGCGATACTTTTTGAGCATATCAGCCGTCGGGGCCAGTTGGGGGAGGTGCGCGTAATCCTTGCCGATGAGGCGACGGAGAAAGAAGCGCAAGTCACCACTCCGGGTGAAGCCGGCAAGCTGCGAGGTGTTGTTCAGGCGGATATCAAGTACGCGCCTGAGGTCCGGGCGGTCGAGCAGGCCGAAGAACTGCTCGGCGGTCTTCCGGGTAAACCCGATCGTGTAAATCTTCATTCGCCACCGTCCTCGCTGTGTTGCGTGTCCGGGCAATACGCCACGCGCTGCGCTTCGTGGCGGGCAGCGGCCATCAACAATTCGGCCTCATCGTCAAACAGGCTGCCCGTTGCGGAGTCGGCGCCGGCGACACGGCGCAGCAGCGCATCGTGCGGCTCGGCGCTGCCATCGGCGAGGATGTGCCTGACCATGGCCCCCGCCTCATGCAGCGCCTGCGCCACCAGCCAGGTGCGGTGGCAGTCGGCCGGATCGCGCTCGGCGCACAGCAGGCAAATGCGGTAGTCCTCGGCGCCGCGGCGAAGGCGCGCCAGCGCCTCGGCAAAGGCAGCGGAGGCGCGGATGCGGTCAAAATCGGCGCGGCCCGTGACGTAGCAACCGGGATCGCGCGGTCGCGCGCCTAGTCCCTCGCCGAGAAACACGTAGCGAATCCCTGCCGCCGCCAGGCTCGCCTGCAATACCTTCTTGTCGAACTGCGGGAAGCGGCGGCTGACGGGATGTGAGCGCACATCGGCGATCGCCGTCACGCCCTGAAGCCGCAGCAAGCCGATGAAGGCGTCGATGTCGTGATTCGAATGTCCGATGGTCTGAATGGCTGTCATCCCGTGCTCCTCGCGTGCTCCCTGATGATCACTGCCGTCGCCAGCTTGTAAGCGAAGCCGTCGCGAAACGGGGCCGCCAGGCTGATGCACAGGTAGGCGTCGGCCAGTTCCAGCCGCTGCCCGGCCGTCAGCCACAAGGTCGCCACCGTGTCTGTCAGGGCCAGATTGTAGCGCCGCTGGCCGATACGAAAGTCGGCGCGATGCTTCATCCGGCCTTGATGGCCCGGCTTCCCGTACAGCGCCAGTTCGCTCACCGCGACCAGACGCAGCGAGCCCGGCAGATCGGCGAGCTGACGCGCCGGCACGCGGTCGTTCAAACCGCAGTGGCTCGAGTATCCGTCGAGCCACAGCCCCGACGAGGCCTGATCGGCCAGCAGCGGAAGGTCATCCCAGTTCACTCGCCCACAGCGCTCAAGCGTCGCCGCGCCCATCAGGCGGTTCTCGCGTTGATGAAGGCTCGGCGCCGGCTGTCCCCACTCCAGGCTCACCACATCCAGGACCGCGGCCTGCCGCCCGTCGCTGCACAGCGTGCGCTGCCGCGGCAGGCCGTCGGCCGCAGAACCGTTCACCGGCCGCACCCAGATCCCGACGTGTCCCGCGAGGTCCAGCGACTTGCCGGCCAGGCAATAACCACCACACTTCCGCGAATTGGCCAGCACCACCATTCTTTGCATCGCCGCCGTCCCTGATATCGTCCTGATGACCGGACAACGGGACCCACTCGGCAATTTTTTAAAAAAATAGCTTGTACTGCGGCTCAGAAACCGGGAAAGGCCCCGCTTTTTTACCCGTGCCTGGCGTGGATGACTCACCCGCTCCATGCTCTGCGACCTGCGCTGGCAAAACTCACCGGCCTTCTGGGTACTCGGCCATGCAGCGAGCGAGCCGCTCGATGGCCAGTTCCACCGCTTCATCCATTGGCGTGCCCCCCGTGGCGCGCAGATCCGCGCAGTCCTGGACGGGAGGACAGGCAAGCAACGTGACTTTGCAGCAAGCGCAGCCTACAATGACAAAGTCTGCCATTGAAGGAGGTCATCATGTCGCTAAACGTCTCTCTGCCGATCGAACTGGAAAATCGGGTGCGCCAACATGTCGCCTCCGGTCTGTACGGATCCGCGAGTGAAGTCATTCGTGAAGCGTTGCGCCTGTTTGAGGCGTACCAATCGCTTCAGGCGGCAAACCTGGCGCAGCTCCAGTCCGATCTGGCCAAAGGCTTGGCAGATGTTCAGGCCGGGCGTGTCGGGCCTGTTGATATGGCTGCGATCAAGGCGCAAGGCCGAGTCGTCTTGCAAACCGATACGTCTGCCTGATGGCGCGCGTGTTCTACACCCGGAGCGCGCAGACCGACCTGCTCGAAGCCTGGTTGTTCATGGCCGAGCAAAATCCACTGGCTGCCGACCGCGTGCTGGACACCCTGGCGCATGAGGCCAATACGCTGTCTCGGCAACCGCTGATGGGGCGCTCCCGTCCCGAGCTTGCCGAAGGTGTGCGTAGTTGGCCCAGCTCGACACCCTACCTCCTGTTCTACCTCGCTGATGGTGAGGGCATTACCGTGCTGCGCGTCCTGCATCATGCGCGGGACGTTCAGCGTGTCGCGTTTTGATGACACGGAAAAAGGGAGGGAAGGCGTCTACTGGCGAATCAACCGGGTCTTGAGCGCAAAAGGTCGGGTGACTCCAGACACAAAGCCCTATCAACGGGCAGGGGTGACGGACCTGGCGCATATTATTAGGGTGTGGATCTTTTTGGCCATGAAAGATCGTAGGCAGATCAAAGTGTGTGGGCATGATGGGCTTGGCGAAGAAGCCTCTCGGGTGGTATGTAACAGGTGACGAAGCGATTACGTACCGCCACAGGAGACCCCTTCATATGGAAGCATACACAAACGAGACGTATTTTGACGAGTTTGCCTTCGCGTGCGAGCAGTTTGCAAAGCTGCTGAGCGAGCTGAGGTCGGAGTCGGCACGAGTCCTGGAACATGAGGAGATCGAATCACTGATCGCGCGCGAGGGGAATGAGTTGTTGCGGCGCCTGATGCAGGGGTACCTGGATCAACGA
>NZ_FLQX01000021.1 GCF_900089955.1 Candidatus Accumulibacter aalborgensis
ACAGACGCATGCCCAAAGGATAGCGCTCGCGGCCGACGGAGTCAAGTATGTCGGAGGCTCAGGTTGTGCCGGGGGGTCGAAATGGTGCGGGAAATCGAGGATGTTGCGTACGGTCGCCCCGCGAAAAGCGTAGATCGACTGCGCATCGTCACCGACCACGGTCAAACCTTGCCCGGTCGGTTTCATCGCCAGCAGGATCGACGCCTGCAGGCGATTGGTGTCCTGATACTCATCGACCAGCACATGGCTGAAGCGTGCGCCGATTTCCCGACCCAGTTCGGCGGCGCTGACCATCTGCGCCCAGTAGAGCAGCAGATCGTCGTAGTCGAGCACCTGTTGTGCCTGTTTGGTCTGGACGTACTCGAAGAACAGGCGCTTGAGGTCGGATTCCCACTCGGCGCACCAGGGAAAGGACGACTGCAGCACTTCAGTGGGCGTCGCCTGCGTGTTGACCACCGCCGAATAGATGGCCAGGCAGGTCGCCTTGAGCGGAAAACGTTTGTTCTTCCCGGAGAAACCGAGACCATGGCGGACGAGGTTCATCAGGTCGCCCGAGTCCTGCCGGTCATGGATGGTGAACGCCGGATCGAGACCAATTCGGCCGGCGTACTCGCGCAGCAGGCGTGCCCCGACACTGTGGAACGTCCCCGACCAGGCGAGCAACGGCATGCCCGGAAGCGAGTGGTTCGCCGAGCGCTGGCGCAGAATTCGCTCGACGCGGCGCGTCATCTCGCTGGCTGCGCGGCGCGAGAAGGTGAGCAGCAGGATCCGGCTCGGGTCGGCGCCTTCGGCAACGAGGTGCGCCACGCGGTGCGCCAGCGTGGTGGTCTTGCCCGATCCTGCTCCGGCGATCACCAACAGCGGAGGGTGCGGGTCGTCGCTGCCAGCGGCCGCGCCTAGGCTGCCGATGCCGAAGGTGGCGGCTGCGCGTTGCGCCTCATTCAGTCGCGCCAGCGGGTCGGCGGCCAGCCTCGCGGCGCCTCCTCCCGGCCTTTTCATGAACTTGCCGGCAACGCCACTGCGCGCGTTTCAGGCCGAAAAGAATGTTTCTGCCGTGGGTGTTCAACTGCCCGCTCCAAGGTCATCAATAACTCCTTGTATACTGTGATTATCCACAGTATAACGTAGCAGTCCGGGTCGACAGGCAATCTGCTCGCGACATTCCCAGTCGAAAGGCATTGCGTCGCCAGTGCCGATTGATGACAATGCGGACGACAGAATGGAACCAAAGACTTTCGACGCGGGAGGATGGCATGCATCGCAGGATACTGGCGGGTGACCGACTGGTGGCGGCCTTTCTGGTGGGCTGCGTGCTCTTCAATTATCCGCTGCTTTCGGTTTTCGATCGTGATGCCGAAGTCTTCGAGATCCCGCTGATCTTTGCCTATGTTTTTGCCGCCTGGGCTGCCGTCATCGCCTTGACGGCCTGGGCCGTCGAACGTCGCGTCAAGTAGGCGGCCGACCATGCTCGAAGCTCCCGTCGTCGTCGCCGTTTCCTTGTGCTACCTCGGTTTGCTGTTTGCGGTCGCCTGGTGGGGCGACCGGCGCGCCGATCAGGGCAAGTCGATCATCGCCAACCCGACCATCTACGCGCTGTCGATGGCTGTTTACTGCACGACCTGGACGTTTTACGGCAGCGTCGGCCGTGCTGTAGCGTCGGGTATCGGCTTTCTGCCGGTCTATCTGGGTCCGACGCTGGTGATGGCGCTCGGCTGGTTCGTGCTGCTGAAGATGATTCGCATCGTCAAGGCCAATCGGATCACCTCGATCGCCGATTTCATTTCCTCGCGTTACGGCAAGAGCCATCTTCTCGGTGGCCTGGTGACGATCATCGCCGTGGTGGGCATCATTCCGTACATCGCCTTGCAGCTCAAGGCCGTCTCGAGCACCGTCAGTCTGCTGCTCAGCTACCCGGAAATCGTCATGCCGAACCACAGCGCGACGATGTCGGTCGCCGCCGACCTGAGCTTCTACATCGCCCTGATTCTGGCGGCCTTCACCATCGTCTTCGGTACCCGCCACCTCGACGCCACCGAACGTCACGAAGGCATGGTGGCGGCGATCGCCCTGGAGTCAAGCGTCAAGCTGGTCAGTTTTCTTGCCGTCGGCGTCTTCGTCACCTATGGCCTCTACGACGGTTTTGGCGACATCTTCGAGCACCTCCAGACGCATCCGGAACTGCGCAAACTGGCGACCGCGATTCCATCCGGGCAGGGCTACACGGGGTGGTTTTCACTGATCGTGCTTTCTGCAATGGCGTTTCTCTTTCTGCCGCGCCAGTTCCAGGTCGCCGTCGTCGAGAATGTCAACGAGGCGCATCTGAAGCGTGCCGCGTGGCTCTTCCCGCTCTATCTGCTGCTGATCAACATCTTTGTTCTGCCGATCGCCGTCGGCGGTCTGCTGCATTTTTCGGGGCAGGGTGTCGATGCCGATACTTTCGTTCTGACGCTGCCGATGTCGCAGCGGCACGAGGGCCTGGTGTTGCTGGTCTTCATCGGCGGCTTGTCGGCGGCGGCCGGCATGGTCATCGTCGAAACCATCGCCCTGTCGACCATGGTCTGCAATGACCTGGTCATGCCCCTGATGCTCCGCCACAACCGACTGGCACACGAAGAGTCGCAGGACCTTTCGGGTCTGCTGCTCGGTATCCGGCGCGGCGCGATCGTGGTGATCCTGCTGCTTGGCTACCTCTACTTCCGGTTGGCGGGAGAGGCCTACGCGCTGGTCGCCATCGGCCTGATCAGCTTCTCGGCGGTGGCCCAGTTTGCCCCGGCGATGCTCGGCGGCATGTACTGGCGCGGAGGGACTCGCGGCGGGGCGTTGGCCGGACTGTCGGCCGGCTTTCTGGTCTGGGCCTACACCTTGTTGTTGCCATCGTTTGCCAAATCGGGCTGGCTTCCTGCCGACTTCCTGACGCAGGGGCTGCTCGGGTTCGACTTGCTGCGGCCGCAGCAACTGTTCGGGCTGTCGGGGTTTGACCAGATCTCGCATTGCCTCTTCTGGAGTTTTCTTGCCAACATTGGCGCCTATGTCGGCGTCTCGCTGCTGCGGCCGCCAATGGTCGCCGAGGCCACTCAGGCGGCGGTGTTCGTCGATGCGCTGAAGGACGGCGGTCAACTCGGCCCGGTCTTGTGGCGCGGACGGGCGAAAGTGAGTGACCTGCAGGAACTGGTTGGCCGCTTTCTCGGGCCGACGCGTGCGCAAGCGGCCTTTTCCGCTTTTGCCCGCAGACACGGGAGTGCCAACGGCGTCACACTCGAGGCCGATGCTCAACTGGTACAGTTCGCCGAAGCGCTGCTCGCCGGCGCCATCGGCAGCGCTTCGGCGCGGGTGATGGTGGCCTCGGTGGCCAAGGAGGAGCCGCTCAGTATCGACGAGGTGATGCATATTCTCGATGAGGCGTCGCAGTTGCGGACCCACAGCCGTGAATTGGAGCGCAAGTCGAGCGAGCTGACGGCGGCAACGCTCGAGCTGCAGGCGGCCAATGAACGCCTCCAGGAACTGGATCGTGTCAAGGATGACATCATGTCTTCGGTAACCCATGAACTGCGAACGCCGCTGACCTCGATCCGCGCCTTCTCGGAACTGTTGCGCGACGATCCGAAGATGCACCTCGCCGACCGTGAGCGCTTTCTCGGCTTGATCGTCAGCGAGACCGAGCGTCTGACGCGGCTGATCAATCAGACCCTCGATCTGGCCAAGATCGAGTCTGGCAGAGCCGACTGGAACGGTTGCGAACTGGATTTGAAGGCAGTCATTGAACAATCGGTCGCCGCCACCAGCCAGATCTTCCGTGAGAAAGAGGCGCAGGTCGAGCTTGATCTGCCCGATAATCTGCCGTTGATTCTGGCTGACCGGGATCGCCTGATCCAGGTGATGCTCAACTTGCTGTCCAACGCGGCGAAGTTCCTGTCGCCAGCGACCGGTCGTGTGCACGTCATACTGCGGACGCTGAGCGACGGGCTCGAAGTCAGCGTCCGCGACAACGGGCCGGGGATTCGTCCGGAAGATCATGAGCTTATTTTCGAGAAGTTCCGCCAGGTCGGCGACACGATGACTGCCAAGCCATCAGGCACCGGTCTGGGTTTGCCGATCAGCCGCCGAATCGTCGAGCACTTCGGTGGCAAGCTGTGGGTGGAAAGCGTGCCCGGAGCGGGTGCGACGTTTCGTTTTACCTTGCCGTTTGCTGATGCGCAACCGCATCTGGAGGCTGCGGTGGAGTAGTTCGTTTACAGTGGTTCATTGATGATCGGAGAGCTGATGAGCAAGAAAATACTGATTGCCGACGACGAGCAAAACATTGTCATCTCGATCGAATTCCTGCTGCGCCGTGAGGGTTTCGAGGTGCTGGTCGCCAGCGATGGGGAAGAAGCGCTGGCCAAGGTGCGTGCCGAGCAACCGGATCTGGTCCTGCTCGACGTGATGATGCCCCGGATGAATGGCTTCGATGTCTGCCAGGCCCTGCGCGCCGACCCCGACCTGAGTGGCACGCGCATCCTGATGCTGACCGCCAAGGGACGCGACACCGAAGTCAGCAAGGGCCTTGGCCTCGGTGCCGATGGCTACATGACCAAGCCTTTCTCCACCAAGGAGTTGCTCGCCGAGGTGCGCAAGCTGCTGGGAATGTAGAAGGTGAACCCGAAGCGCAAGCTCGCCCTGGCAGCAGCCACCGCCTGCCTGTTCGTTTTCGTCCTGGTGGCGGCGACCGCCGCCTTGATGCTGGCCAGCGAAGCGCACGGCGGCGGCGGTCGGACGCCCGAAGAAAGGATCGTCGCCCTGGTCGTCGTGGCCTTGGGCGCCGGTACGGTCATTTGCTGGACGCTTGTCAAACTGCACGCACTATATGTCAGCGTTCCGCTGCGCATGGCCGAAGATTTGCTGGCAACGGTTGCACACGGGGGGCTGCGGCTGCCTGAGGAGGGTTCGGAAGAACTGCGCGTGCTGGCCAGGGCAGCCAATCAACTGCTCGCTGTACGCGATGCGCTCGAACACGATGTCGCCGAGCGTGTTCGCGAAGCGCGCGCGTCACTCGAGGAAGAACGGGGTCGTCTGGCCGCACTGATGACCGACCTGAGCCAGAGCGTGGTGGTCTGCAATCTTGATGGCCGCGTGCTGCTCTACAACCAGCGGGCCAGGCAGGAACTCTCGGCGGGTAGCGACGGCAACACGCTTGGACTCGGTCGTTCGATTTACACGGTGTTCGATCGGGCGCTGATCGAGCATGCGCTCGAGCGTCTCCAGCAGGCCAGTCTCGACCAGTCGGGTGCTGATACCAGGAAACTGATCGGCTCGGCGCAGTTTGTCACTGCCACCCGTGCTGGACGCCTCTTGCGCGCCCACATGTCGCCAGTACTGGGCGGCGATGGTCAGCACGGCGCACGGGTGGGCGGACTCTCGATTACCGGTTTCGTCCTCGTTCTTGACGACGTGACGAGTACCAACGAACGGCATGGGCGGCGTGATGCCCTGATCCAGTCATTGATCGAGGGTGGGCGCGGACCCCTGGGGAGTATTCGTGCCGCGGGTGAAATGCTCTCCGATTTTTCGGACATGGATCCGCGGCAGCGCGACCGCTTCCTGGGCGTCATCCGCGACGAGGCAAGAGCACTGTCTGCCCACTTCGAGACAGCGGCGGCAGCCTTCTCGAATGATCTGCGTGAGCGCTGGCTGCTGGAGGAAATTCTCGGTACCGAACTCGTTGCCGTAGCGGCGCGGCGCATCGGCGAGCCACGCGCGAGCGATCGCCGCGTTCTGGCCGTGAAAACCGAGGAGGTCGATGAGGATCTATGGCTGCGCGTCGACACCTTCGGACTACTGCAAGCCCTGAGCTATCTGGCCCTGCGTTTGCAGGATGAATACGAGGTGCGCGAGGTGCGCCTGTCCCTGACGCGCAGCGGACAGTTGGCGCAGCTCGATCTGTCCTGGCTCGGCACGTTCATGAACAACGAAACGGCGATGAGCTGGCTGCAGGACCCGATGAGTATCGGCGGCGAATCGTCGCCGCTCAGCGTCGTCGATGTGATCGAGCGCTGCAACGGCGAGATCTGGTTTCAGCGGGTACGTGTTTCGCATCGGGCGATCTTTCGCACCATGGTGCCGGCGGCCGAGGCGCCGAAGGACCTGCCGCGAGCCATCGTCGCCGCGGCGGAGGGCGACCGACCCGAGTTCTATGACTTCGATATCTTCACTTGGTCGGCGGTCAGTCATGAACTCGATGATCGACCCCTTGCTGAGTTGTCATACACGGTATTCGATACCGAAACCACCGGCCTGCAGCCTTCGCAAGGTGACGAAATCATTCAGATCGGCGCGACGCGCATCGTCAATCGCCGCCTCCTGCGCCATGAGTGCTTCGACCAACTGGTCGATCCGCTGCGTCCACTGTCGCAGCAGTCCATCGACGTGCACGGAATCACCAGGGAGCTGCTCGTCGGTCAGCCGACCATCGATACCGTCTTGCCCGAGTTCCAGTCTTTCTGCGCAGACACCGTCCTGGTCGGGCACAACGCCGCTTTTGACATGCGCTTCCTGCAACTGAAGGAAAAGCAGACCGGCGTGCGTTTCGCGCAGCCAGTGCTTGACACCTTGCTGCTGTCGGCTGTTCTTCATCCCAACCAGGGCTCACACCGTCTGGAAGCGATCGCCGAGCGTCTCGGGGTCTCGGTATTCGGGCGCCACACCGCATTGGGCGACGCGATGGTGACCGGTGAAGTGTTCCTGAAGATGGTGCCCTTGCTTGCCGAGATGGGGATCACGACGCTGCGGCAGGCGCGCGAAGCCAGCGAGAGAACGTACCATGCCCGACTCAAGTACTGAACACACGGCGACCGTCGCAGCGCCGGTCGCACCGCGTGCCGCACCATGCTCGCCGTACGTCGCCCTGCGTCATCTGGTCCGCGCGCAGCCGCTGACCGTCGGCCCGTCGGCGCCCGTACGCGAGACTCTGCTGCTGCTTGACCAGATGCGTGCCGATGCGGTCGTCGTCGTCGATGAGCGCACCCGGATGCCGCTGGGCATCATCACCCTCCCGGACGTGGTGCGCCGGATCGCGATCGAAGGCTGCGACCTGCAGGCGCCGATCGCGACGGTGATGACTGGCGGCCTGATCACCGTGCCGGCCGACAGCACTGCTCATCAGGCCAGTGTGGTGATGGTCCGTCGCGGCGTACGTCATCTGGTGCTGGTCAACGCGGACGGCAGTTACTTCAACGTCGTCTCGCAGACCGATCTCTATACGCTGCCGGGAGCGCAGAGCAGCGATCTCGTGCGCTCGATCCTGGCCGCGCGCGACGTCCATACACTGGCGGCTCTGGCAGGAGAAATCCGCGCTTTCGTTTCCCGTCTGGTGGTCGAGCGGGTGAGCGCCGACGCGCTCTGCCATCGCCTCTCGTCGCTCAACGACCTGTTGACCCTGCAGGTCATCGAACTCGTCGCCGGCCAGTTCGACCTGCCCTATGTGCAATGGTGCTGGTTGGTGTTTGGCTCCGAGGGGCGACTCGAACAGACGCTGGCCACCGATCAGGACAACGGGCTGATCTTCAGCGCAGAGTCAGACGACGAGGCGGCAATCCTGCGCGAAGCCTTTCTGCCTTTTGCCCGGGCGGTGAATGAGGCGCTCGATGCCTGTGGTTTCCCCCTGTGCAAAGGAAACATCATGGCCGGCAACCCGCAATGGTGCCTGTCGACCCGTGAGTGGCGGATGGCGTTCTCTGGCTGGCTGGAAACCCCGCAGCCCGAGGCCTTGCTCAATGCCAGCATCTTCTTCGATCTGCGTCCGCTTTACGGGCAGGAGTCGCTGGCCAATGATCTGCGCGGCTGGCTCCTGGCGAAAACGCCGTTGTACCCGATTTTCCTGCGTGCGATGGTCGAAAACACGATGAACTGGGAGTCGCCGCTCAACTGGTGGAAAGGCTTCCGCTACGATGGGGACAAGGCGTTTCCGCATACCATCGATCTGAAGAAGCACGGCTCACGCCCTTTCGTCGACGCCGCGCGGATTTACGCACTGGCGACGCAGATCCCGGATACCAATACCGTCGAGCGCCTGCGCATCGCCGGCGAACAGACCGGCATGGCAGCCGATCAGGCGGCGGCGTTGATTGACGCCTTTCAGTACATTCAGCGCGTCAGACTGGAGCAGCAAGTGAAGAGTGGTGCCGGTACGCCAACCAACCGGGTCGATCCCGACGATCTGCACGAACTGGATCGCATGATCCTCAAGGAATCACTCAAGCAGGTCGAGAATCTGCAGAAGCGCCTGATTCGCAAGTTTGCTCCCGCCTAGGCGACGCGTCATGATCGCGGCGCGGCCAGCGAACAGAGGCCGGCGAGCGATCAAGGCCGTCGATGCGGGCCCCGCCCGATCGTCAGCCTCCGGCGCGGGAACGGAAATTATCGGGTACGGGCGCGACTTTGCGCGCCGCGTAATCGAAGAAGACGATTCCTGTCTTGCCGCGCGCGACCTCGCGCTGACTCGACTGCTCGCTCATCCTCCAAAGCAGGTCGCAGCCCTTGCTGCCGAAATCGCCCGTGGTCATGCGAACGATCATCACCTCGCCGTGAAAAGCCTCCGACTTGTACTCCAGGGCCGCGTCGGCGACGACGATCCCCAGACCCTCGACATTCAGCTCGGTATAGCCCATTGACTTGAAGAACCGCAGCCGGGCTTCCGAGACCAGCGACAGCAGCAGGGCGTTGTCGAGATGACCGGCGTAGTTCATGTGGCTGAGATAGAGCGTCATCTCGGTGGAGAAGGCAAAATGTTCAGGCAACTGGATCTGGATTCTGGGCATGGTTTGGCCGGTGTTTGTTGGGCTGTGATGACCCCCTCGGCGGTCGACACGCTGAGCGGTAAAGGTCGGATGGCTGCACGATGGAGGTGGCGCTCAGGATTGTCCCCGCTCGGTGCGGTGCATGGCAAGGCAGATTCCGTAAGGGTGTGAAAAAAATCACGCCAAGCGCTTGGCAGGTGGGTATACTGATTGTACGAGATAAATGGCAAACGGGGTGTAAGCCCCGGACGCAAAGCTGCAGGCCCTAACCGGAAGTCCAGGAGGGTGGCTGGGTTGCCTCGGTCGGAACACGTTCGTGCCGACCTCAAGTATCCCTTCTCACGCCTGATCCATTGTTCTCGCATTATTCATTTCGAGTTCGGAGACGGAGAGAGCACCATGAACACCTATATCGCCAAAATTGAAACACCCGCCGGAACGCAGACCATTCGGCTGGCCGCCGCCGATATCCAGGATGCCCAGGAGCAAATGGTCGCGCGGGCGCCCTCGGCTACCAGCCAGTCGTTCAGCTACTCGATCGCCAAGGTTTCTCCGATCGAAGCGCCGCAGTTTCTCAATGGTTTGACCAGCGCCAGCGTAGCGCTGGTGGTCTGCCTGATCCTCTTTGGGGTCATGGACAGCATGCTGCGCAAGTGGCTCAGGAGCTAGCATCGGTCCGTACGATCACCGTCGGCGAGGCATCGCCGACGGTGATCGACAAACCAAAGCAGGGGCAGTATTTCTTCAAGTGATGACGAGCGCCAGACTCACTGGCGCGCGGTGGGCGACATGAGCAGCGCATGCAGGAACTTGTCGGTCCATTTCGCCAGCCAGTACAAAGCCTTGCGACTGCCAGCGGCGATGGCGTCGCCCGCGGCGATGCTGCGCTCATAACGTGCGCGCTCAACGATCATCATCATTTGTTCACGGTTGAGGTCGGTTTTCATTAGTGTCTTCCTGGTATTGTTCTCGGCGTTCGAGAACTCGGTGCTACTGTATTTCGTCCGGCGCGTGCCGGCAAACGATCTAATATCAGGCGATGCGTGAGAAAATCTCAGGCATATGACTTACCGCCTGCCACCCCTAAATGCCCTGCGTGCCTTCGAAGCGGCGGCTCGTCACTTGAGTTTCAAGGATGCGAGCGACGAACTGTCGGTGACGCCAACAGCGATCAGCCACCAGATCCGTGGTCTTGAGGAATACCTGGGCTTTCCGCTTTTTCACCGGCTGACGCGGGCGCTCGAGCTGACGCGCGAAGGTCGGGCAATGCTACCGAAGGTACGTGACGGCCTGGCGTGCTTTGCCGCGGCGATCGAGAGCACCCGGCAGCATGGAGCGGGTGGTCGCTTGGTGGTGACTTCGCCACCGGCTTTTCTGACCCGATGGCTGATCCGCCATCTCGAGAAGTTTACCGCCGGGCACCCTGAAGTTGAACTGCACATGGCTGCGTCGCTGGAGACGATCGACGGCCGTGACGCCTCAGGCGTTTCGGGTCTCGAAGGAATCGACGTGCGTGAAGACGAAACCGAAGTCTTCATCCGTTTCGGCCGCGGCCATTATGCTGGCTGCCGCGTCGATCGCCTGTTCGCGCCGGCCTATGCCCTGGTGTGCAGTCCGCGCTTGCTGTTCGGGATGCGGCCCTTGAATGTCCCGGCCGATCTGCGGCGTCACAATCTTCTCCATGACGAGTCGATCATGGAATTGATGGACCGTCCAAGCTGGGCAGAATGGCTACAGGTTGCCGGCGTCACCGGCATGGATGCGGACGCCGGGACGCATTTCAGAGACCCCGGACTGGTTCTCTCGGCGGCGATCGATGGCGTCGGCGTGGCTCTGGCGTCAAAGCCGCTGATCGAAGCCGAGGTGGCTGCCGGTCGCCTGGTGGTACCTTTCGACATCATCATTCGCCGCACCCAGGCCTACTTTCTGGTAGTGCCGGAAGCCGTTGCCGATCGCCCGGTGGTGAGCGCCTTCCGAGGGTGGTTGCTCGGCGAGGCGGCCAAGGTTGCGGAGGACTAGACCGTTTTTTTCTCCGCGACTATCGGCCTGGTCTCGGCAGCAGCGAGGCTGTGCACCTCGGAGGCCAAGCGCATCATGCGTGCCGAGAGCTGCTCGACATCACGCTTGGTGGCCAGAACCAGGAAATCGAGCGGCCGGACAATCCGGTCCTGGACCAGTTCCTCGCCACGCGCCATCGTTGCCGTGGCGCTGCTCCTCAGTTCGGCGTACTTGTCCTCGATCTGCTGGCGCGCCTTGGGGCTGAAAGCCTTGCCTTCACGAACAAGCTTGGCCACGGCACGGACGCTGCTTTTGCTCGCCAGCGAGTAGGCGCCAAGACTGCAAAGCCACAACTTGCGTGCCGATTCCCGCGCGTTGATCAGGAATTGCTCGTTGTTCACCCGATCGACCCATGTGGTCAGTGTGCTGTTCATTTGTTTCTCCTTTAGCCAACTGAAGGTGGCAGTTCTCGCGGCTGCACGTGCAGCCCACGAGAAGAAGTCTATCGACAATCGCTAGAGGACACACACTAAACGTCACCGGCTTGACGGCTGCCGGCCGATCATTGGCGGACGCCTGGAATGAACGCTCGACGGTCAGTCCTTCAGTGTGGGATCGGCCTTGCCGACATAGAAGTGCAGCGCCAGGCGCTGCACGATGTTGCCGTAGGGCGGGTAGAACAGCTGTGTCGGGAAGAAGCGGTTACGGGTAAACACCGCCTTGGCATGCGACAGCTCGCGGAAGCCTTCCTCACCGTGGTAGCTGCCCATGCCGGAGTTGCCGATACCGCCAAATGGCAGGTCGTGGTTGAACGCATGCCAGCCCCAGTCATTGACGGACATGCCGCCGGAGTGCGTGCAGCGGGTCAACTGCTTGATTTCCTGGTCGTTGAAGCCGAACGGGTACAGCGCCAATGGCCGCGGCCGGGAAGTAATGTAGGCGATGGCCTGGTCGAGGCTGTCGTAGGCGATGATCGGCAGAATCGGTCCGAACAGTTCCTCCTGGGCAATCCGCATGTGGTCGCCGACGCCGGTCACCACGTGCAGCGGAATCTGGCGTCCCGGGCCCAGGTCACCGCAGGCGACCACCTTGCCGCCCTTGGCGACGGCATCGGCCAGCAGATCGCGAATCCGTCCGGCCTGCGCGTCGGTAATGATCCACGTGTAGTCCGGATTATTCTGCACCTGCGGATACATGCGGCGAAACGCTGCCGCGACGGCGCTCGCGAAGGCGTCCACGCGCTCTCTGGGCAGCAGGGCATAATCGGGCGCGATGCATACCTGCCCGCAACTGAACGCTTTGCCGTGCGCGATACTTTCCGCCGCCGCCTCGATGGAGCCATGGTCCGCAACGATTGCCGGCGATTTGCCGCCGAGTTCGAGCGTCACCGGCGTCAGATTGTCGGCGGCCGCCCGCATGATGTGGTGGCCAACCGCCGGCGATCCGGTAAACACGAGATGGTCAAACGGCAAGCGCGAAAATGCCTGCGATGCCTCGATCTCGCCGCCGAACACCGCCACTTCATCCTCTGAAAAGCACTCGGCCATCATCCGCGCGAGCAATTGCGTTGTCCGCGGACTGAATTCCGACATCTTGATCATCACCCGATTGCCGGCGGCCAAAGCGGCGACCAGCGGGCCGAGCGAGAGGTAGAGAGGAAAATTCCACGGGGTGATGACGCCCACCACACCCTTCGGCTGGTAGGTCACGTGGGCGCGATTGGTCAGGAACAGCAGTTCCGTGTGGCGTCGGCGCGGCTTCATCCACTTGCGCAGGCTGTGAAGAGCATGATTGGTTTCGAGGATTGGGCCCATGGCCTCGATCAGCTTGGTCTCCGACGTTGAGCGGCCGCCAAAATCAGTGCTGACCGCGCGCGCAATGAGATCCTGGTAACGCTGCACAACGCGCTTCACTGCCATCAGTCTGGCCCTGCGCTCGGCGAGCGACGGATAGGGGTGCGCGCTGAAGGCCTGGCGCTGACGTTCCAGGGTGGCCTGCATTTGGGCGATGATGGGGTCCATCAGGGGTTCCTAAGAGAGAAGCTCACGGTTGGCAAGGGTAGCGAGTCGCCCCGCCGCCAGCATCTGGCCGAGGTCTTCGATCTCCTAGACCCGGTTGACCCTATCGAGGAGCCGCTGGTGGCGGCTGATCCTGCCACTCATCCCGCTCCCCCTGAGAGATGTGATAACCCAGTGCGTATCACACTATCAACCCGCTCAGCCCTCCGCCCGGTCAACTGGACGATAAGGACGATAACATCCTGAGCCTGTAGATCATCAATCTGAGGCAAGACGATACGGTATTCCGCCGTACGCATCAACGCCCAGACAATCCGCACCGACTGGCTTGCTCCGGATGCATGACTCCTGCTGATCCGATAACCCGGAGATTGTTCGGCGACTGCCGGAGCCCGCATCGCTATTGACCCCACCTGATCGGGACTCGTACACTCTCGGCGGTGCCTCTGGTGGCGCTCTCGCCGGCAGACGGGCGGACTACGAAAGGGCTCGATGACCACGTAGTCGCCGTTGCCGAACCACACACGAGGGAAATCTCATGAAAAAACTGTCCTTGCTGGATCTGGGCTTCTTCATTGCCGAATCGGAGGCCAGCCCGAAGCATGTCGGCGGCTTGATGATCTACAAGCGTCCGAGCGGATCGAAGGTCAGCTTTGCCAGCGATCTGTACCGCGAACTGCTCACCTTCACCGACGTCGAGCCACCGTTCAACAGCATCATTTATTTCTCGCTGACGGGTTTGCCGGCCTGGAAGGAGGCGCATTCGGTCGATCTCAATCAGCATCTCGTCTATCACAAGATGACGCGTGGGAAGAATGGTCGTGAGGAACTCTACCGGCTGGTATCGGACCTTCATCAGCCGAGGCTGGACCGCTCGCGACCGCTTTGGGAGCTGCATGTCATCGATGGTCTGAGCGCCTCACGTTTTGCCTTGTACCTCAAAATGCACCATGCCTGTGCCGACGGCGTGACGATGGTCCGCTGGACGACCGAATCGCTCTCGCATGCGGCCGACGATCTGGAACTGCGGCCGATCTGGTCGATCCGGCGGGGAGCCCGCGAGCGGACAGCGAAGCGACTTCAGGAGAAGATGGCGACGTCGCTGCTCGGCAGTCTGGCCGGTGCCGGTCAGCTTGCCCTGGGCATCGTGCGCTTGGCCGCAATGTTGCTGCTCGAAAGCGTCAAGCTGACCAAGAACGCCATCTCGCTGCCTTTTGTCGCCGACGGCAACACGCCGCTGACCGGGCAGGTGACCGCCGGCCGCCAGTTCGCCTCGGCCTGCGTGGCGATGGAACGTGTCAGCGGCATTCGCACCCGGACTCGGTCGACGCTGAACCACGTGGCGCTGACCTGTCTGGATGGTGCCATGCACCGTTATCTGCGCGACGAAGGCGTGAACCTCTTGCGACCGATCACCATCCAGATGCCGGTCAATCTGCGCAAGGAGGGTGAGCACGGTGGCGGTAACAAGATCGGCTTCGTCCAGGTCGAACTCTCGCAGCCGACCGACGACCCCTACATTCGCCTGCGCAACATCGGTTTTTCGCTGCGCAATGTGCGCAGCATGATCGACAGCGTCGAACCGGAAGTGATCGAGTCCTACACCGTGGTCACTTCGCTGATCGGCTTGCTGGCGGAAAAACTCAATCTGAGCAACCGCCTGCCGCCGACCGGCAACACGCTGGTGTCGAATGTGCCGGGTCCCGGCGAATACCTGTACATCAAGGGTGCCAGAATGGAGGAGCTGCATCCGATCAGCACCTTGCCGCCCGGCAACCTGCTCAACATCACGCTGTTCAGCTACGCCGGGCAGTTGTACTTCGGATTGATCGCCACGGACGAACTGCCCAACCTGGATCGTCTGAGCCTCTACGTTTCCGATGCCTTTACCGAACTTGAACAGGCGGTTCTTGACGCTTTCAGGCCGGCAGCCTAGTCGTGCCGCCTTACTTGCGACGCGAGGGTGGGGGCACCCATCCCCGCGCCTGTTTGCCCAGGGCGGCCAGTTCCAGCTCGAACTGCTCGAAGGATGCGTCGGTCAGTTCGGGGAGGCGACGGTCGGGCTGACGACGGCGCTCGGGAATCTTGCCGGGCGGGCCAATATCGCGCTTGCGCCGGTCGGATCCGCTGCGAATTTTGTGCGTGCTCATGGCCAGTTGCCTTTGGGTAGTCGTCCGGGAAGTTATGCCGAAGATACTTCCCGTCGGCGGAACCATCCGTGCGTAATGTCACAGTTTCAACGACTCGGGAGCAATGAAATGAGAGAGCGATGAACGGCCTGACTCCCGAAAACGATTCGAGCACTCCACTGGCCGAGCGCTTGCGACCAAGAACGCTGACCGAGGTGATCGGCCAGACGCATCTGCTCGCTCCGGGGAAGCCGCTGGCAACGGCTTTCCAGTCCGGGCGGTTGCACAGCATGATCCTCTGGGGACCTCCCGGCGTCGGCAAGACGACGCTGGCGCGCCTGATGGCCGACGCTTTCGACGCCGATTTCGTCGCCCTGTCGGCGGTCTTCTCGGGAGTCAAGGATATCCGTGAGGCCGTTTCGCGCGCCGAAGCGATACGCGCGCTCAGTGGCCGCCGGACGATTCTCTTCGTCGATGAAGTCCATCGCTTCAACAAGGCACAGCAGGACTCCTTTCTACCCTACGTGGAACGGGGGTTGCTGACCCTGGTCGGCGCGACGACCGAAAACCCGTCGTTCGAGGTCAATTCGGCGCTGCTTTCACGGGCATCGGTCTACGTGCTGCAGCCGCTTTCGGCCGAGGAACTCGGCCAGCTCTTCGAGCGAGCCTGTTTGCAGGAGCTGTCGGACCTCGCCTTCGACGACGACGCGCGCGTGCGCCTGATCGGCCTCGCCGACGGTGACGCCCGCCGCCTGCTCAACGTCCTCGAACAGATCGCTACCGCCGCGGCGAGCGCGGGGGTCACCGCGATCGACGGTGCTTTCGTCGACCACACCCTGGCGCAGAGCCTGCGTCGCTTCGACAAGGGCGGTGACGCCTTCTATGACCAGATTTCGGCGCTGCACAAGTCGGTGCGCGGATCGTCTCCGGATGCCGCGCTGTACTGGTTCTGCCGGATGCTCGACGGTGGCGCCGATCCAAGCTATCTGGCGCGTCGGATCGTACGCATGGCCTGGGAAGACATCGGCCTGGCCGACCCGCGGGCGGCACGAATTGCCCTCGACGCTGCCGAAACCTTCGAGCGTCTCGGCTCGCCCGAGGGCGAGCTGGCGCTGGCGGAAGCGGTGCTCTACCTGGCCACGGCGGCCAAGTCGAACGCCGCCTACCGCGCGTATAATGCAGCACGAAGCTTCATTGGCAGCGACGGCTCGCGGCCGGTGCCGCCGCAACTGCGCAACGCACCGACGCGGCTCATGAAGACCCTGGGCCATGGCAAGGACTACCGCTACGCGCACGACGAGCCGGAAGCCTACGCTGCCGGCGAGGCCTATTTTCCCGAGGGCATGCCGCCGGTCGAGTGGTATCGACCGGTCGACCGCGGACTGGAAATCAGAATCGGCGAGAAGCTGGCCCATCTGCGCGAGCTGGACCGCCGGGCAAGACAAAAGAAGGACTAAACCGGCCCACCGAGCGTCGCGCAGCGGCCAAGGCAGCGGGCCGATTCGCGAGTCGCTGCGCGACCGCCAACGTAAGGACTGACCATGCTTGACATCCAACTGCTGCGCAACAACATCGACGCGGTGGCCGAGAAGCTCGCGGCGCGCGGCTTCACGCTTGACCGATCGGCTTTTCAGAGCCTCGAAAGCGAGCGCAAGACCTTGCAGACGCGTACCCAGGATCTGCAGGCCAGTCGCAACAGCCTCTCGAAACAGGTCGGCATGCTCAAGAGCCGAGGGCAGGATGCGGCAGCAGTCATGGCCCAGGTCGCGGCGCTGAAAGACGAACTGGAGGCCAATGAAGTCCGTCTTGGCGAGTTGCTCAAGGAGTTCGATGCCTTTCTGGCGATCCTTCCCAACCTGCCGCAGGACAGCGTGCCGATCGGCAAGTCCGACGCCGACAACGTCGAGGCCAAGCGCTGGGGTGACCCGCGCCCCTTCGACTTCGCGATCAAGGATCATGTCGATCTCGGCGAGGCACTCGGTCAGCTCGACTTCGCGACCGCGGCGAAAATCGCCGGCACGCGCTTTTCGCTGATGAAGGGGCCCCTAGCGCGCCTGCATCGCGTTCTCGCGCAGTTCATGCTCGACACGCATACTGCACACCACGGTTATACCGAAGTCTATGCGCCTTACCTGGTCAATTCCGCCAGCCTGCTGGGCACCGGGCAGTTACCGAAATTCGAAGATGACCTGTTCAAGATCCTGCGCGCGGATGGCGAGCCCTTGTATCTCATTCCGACGGCCGAAGTGCCGGTGACCAACATCGTCCGCGGTGAGATTCTCCCTGCCGAAGTCCTACCCCTGAAGTTCGTCTGCCATACCCCGTGCTTTCGCTCCGAGGCCGGGTCCTACGGTCGCGACACGCGAGGCATGATCCGCCAGCACCAGTTCGACAAGGTCGAGCTGGTTCAGATCGTCGCCGCCGAGAACTCTCTGGCGGCGCACGAGGAACTCACCGGCCACGCCGAGCGAATCCTCGAACTGCTCGAACTGCCGTACCGGCGCGTCACGCTGAGCACCGGCGACATGGGCTTCTCGTCGGCGAAGACCTACGACCTGGAGGTCTGGCTACCGGCGCAGAAGACCTACCGCGAGATCTCCTCGTGCTCCAACTTTGAAGCGTTTCAGGCCCGCCGCATGCAGGCGCGCTATCGCAACGAGCGCAACAAGACCGAACTGGTGCACACCCTCAACGGTTCCGGTCTCGCCGTTGGACGCACTCTGGTGGCGGTGATGGAGAATTTTCAGAATGCCGACGGCAGCATCGGCATTCCGCCTGCGCTACGTATGTACTTCGGCGGGAGCGAAACAATCGGCAGGCCCTGATCTGCGGAAGGTGCCGGGGGAAAGGGAATATGTCCCCGTTGGCGCATCATGGGCTCAACTTGTGTTAACATCTCGCGCCTGCGGAGAGGTGGCAGAGTGGCCGAATGTACCTGACTCGAAATCAGGCGTAGGTGTGAGCCTACCGAGGGTTCGAATCCCTCCCTCTCCGCCAGGACACGAATCAAGCCCTTGAAGTTTAAGGGCTTTTTTCTTGCCTAGAATTTCGTTATACGTCAGGTTATACGTACCGGAGTTTGATGCAATCGGGTCCGATCTCCCTCGAACTTGGTCGAGTGTCGCTATTGCCAGACTGACCAAGGTGCCCATTACCAACGGCAGTGGGGCGTTCACGACGTTCAAGACGGCGGCGGGAAGCGGTGTCGTGGTCGCTCAGAGAAAACGGACACTCCTGTTCGCTGACGCCACCACCGTCGTTCGCGTAACGCCGGATACCTGATACAGCGCCGCCGCCGTAAACCCTGTTCGATCCTGCGGAGTTGTATCCAGATACGCTGGTCCTCGTTACCATGTCGGCATGGTCGGTTCTGACCTCATCACCCCTGTCGCATTGCGGTAGCCTCTTTTGAACACAATGTCGCGACGCCGATTGCAGTATGGATACCTGCTGGAAATTCCCCTCTTGCTCGTGGCGACGGGATTGGTAGTGGCCGCCCTGTTTCCCAATCTGCCACCATTGGGGCAGAAGGTTCTGGTGGGTGTCGCGACCTTGCCAGTGCTCTACTCGCTGTACTACATGATCGTCACTCCCGGCTGGATGCCCGGCAATGAACGCTTCAAGCCGATATTGAGACTGTCGGCGTTCTTGCTGCTGGCGGCCACGATCGTTACTGGTGTGACGATCTTCGTTTTCGGCGAATGATCGTCTGATGGCGATGGGTCTGCCTACTTGCCTTCTCGTTTGTCGTGCTCCGTTGAACGAACCGAGTGCCCCTTGCCTCAAGAAACGCGTCAATTGCGTCGGCTGTAGCTTTGGGGTGTCCCATCCTGCTGATCCCGGCTCTCCGAGAGTTTCTGGCCAAGCGCGCTGGTGCCGAAGGTGAGCGTGTTCGATTTTCATGAAATCATGAATTCAGCAATTCATCCAACTTCAAGGCACAGTTCGGCGCAACCATCGGAAGCGTCGGGCACCCAGCCCTTCTTCATCACTGCCGATTTGACCGACCAGGATCACTCTTCGGAGAACCAGTGAAGGTCAGCCTCGGCGATCACCTGCTCGACGCCGTCAGACCAGGCTCGCCCAATCCATTCTGTGTGACTGAGCTTTCCCGTGAGCCTGTGGCAGTTCCTTCAACCGGCCCGATCGTCTGTGCTTGAACCAGGCTTTATGGCATGGCGACAGGAGGGAAGCCACTTCTGCCGCTGCGGCGTCGTCTAGTGTAACCCAGGTGACTTGCCCAGAACGATGCTGGTACGGGACTGGTTTGGGCAGGCGCTGCACGTTGGCTAGTTCCCACGTGGTACTCTCTGCGTTGCCAAGGTCGAGGCCGGCCATGCTGTCGAAGTTGGCGATCCTTGCTCGTTGCAGAGAGGCGCTCCGCTTCCGTCAGAGGGCCAATGCGATAGATCACGTCAGCAATCCCCACTACCGATTTTGTCTCGGACTGAATGAGCGCAATCCTCCGGTGAATGTTGCAGTAACGACGAGTCCGTACGCGCCATCCACACCAGCATGACCAGGAAGAAGTGATGCAAACCCGTCGCCAGTCAATCATCGGAGCCTGGTCGCAGTCTAACAAACCACAACGCGCTCCGACGAGCGCCCAGAAAGGGATCCCGGATGAACACAACACACTCCGAAGCAAAGGCGAAATGGTGCCCGTTGGCAAGGATTGGTCACCCCACCGGAAGTGCCGCTAACGACCCCGACATACACGTCCCCGGTCGATGCAGCGCCAGCGACTGCATGATGTGGCGCTGGGGTGAGAGTCCGATCGTATCGGTGACTATAGGTCCCGACGAAGAGGTGGTCGATGTGCTCGACCTTCCGTTCAGGGCTGGAAACGCCCTGAGAGCAGGGGATATTAACACGATGGCAGACCTGCTTGCCCGCAGCAAGGAAGAACTGTTGCAACTACCGAACTTCGGCAAGAAATCACTCAACGAGGTCATTGATGCGCTCGACAAGCGCGGGCTGGCGCTTGGACATTCAATCCCGACTCCGGGGCGCGAGCGCAGGGGATTCTGTGGACTCGCTGTCAGGCCGGAGTTCCTATGATATCCCCCCGCGAATTGGCACGTCCGCGCGAATGATTTGTCATCTTTGGTTGCGGTCAACGGCCGCGCTTGGAATAGGGAGCAACTTCTTGGCTGTATTTGCGTTCGGTTGACCGATGAGTCTTGGTTCATACGGGTTTGCGACGCTTGTGCGGATCATTCTGCGGTAGCCCATCGTTACCGTCAAGCGACCCCCGACATTCCACCCACGTCCCCAAAACGCCATCCGCCTTTGATTGCGCCGGCACGTTCGCTACCGCCCCAAGCGGAGTGCCAACGCTTCGTTCGCCAATAACTCCCGGCAGAAATCCCATTTGCGGTCGTCGCCTCGGCAGAAGCAGCAAGCCGATCGTGGCGACGATCAGTGGGCCGAGGGGCGGCAACATCAGGTGGGACAGCGTCTTCTTGAGCAGCCACACGAAGAATGGGGATCTACTGAAGCTTTTGGCCAGCGTCAATGAACAGGCGCCGGAAGTGTGGCTCATCCGGCAGGGGTTCTCGAACATAATCACGCCACGGGAACCTGCATCACGGTGGAGGTGATCAGGTGATGACTCCGGTGGCCAGTCGTCCAGCCCGCAACCGTGCTCAACTTCGGGATCACACTGGCAAATGGCGTCGGGCCAAGCGACCGCCGCTTCCGATGGTCAATCTTCTTCAGGGTTCGAAAATGGGTGTTAACGGGTGTATTATTGGTTCATGCTTCGACCCGATACGGTACAGATCACCCCGGAAATCCTTCGCCTGATCGCTGGAATCGACGAATTCAAAGGAGCCTGGCGTGCTTTGGGCACGCTCGCGCCCGATCGTCTGTCGGCCTTGCGACGGGTTGCCACCATTGAGAGCATTGGCTCGTCCACCCGTATCGAAGGCAGCAAGCTCTCCGACCGCGACGTAGAAAAGCTGCTGTCTAACTTGGCCATCCAGTGCTTCGCAACTCGTGATGAGCAGGAAGTCGCCGGCTATGCCGAACTGATGGATCTGGTTTTCAACTCGTGGCAGGACATCCCGTTCAACGAAAGCCACATCAAGCAGTTGCACCAAATCCTGCTGCGCCACAGCGAGAAGGACACCCGGCATCGGGGCCAATACAAGATCCACCCCAATAGCGTTGCCGCCTTCGATGGAAATGGCGTACAAATCGCTATCGTGTTCGAGACGGCGACGCCATTTGACACGCCCCGCCTGATGACTGAACTGGTGGCCTGGGTCAATCAGGAACGTGAGAAGGCTCAACTGCATCCGCTACTGATCATCGCCATCTTCGTCGTGGTTTTTCTCGAAATCCACCCATTCCAGGATGGCAACGGGCGGCTCAGCCGCGTGCTGACCACGCTGCTGCTGATCCAGACGGGCTATGCTTATGTGCCGTACAGTTCCCTGGAAAGCGTCATCGAGTCAAACAAGGAAGCCTACTACCTGGCTCTGCGACAGACGCAAGGCACGATTCGCACCGAGGCTCCCAACTGGCAACCGTGGCTGGTGTTTTTCCTGCGCTCGCTGGCCGAGCAAGTCCGCAGGCTGGAGAAGAAGGTCGAGCGTGAGCAGATCGTACTGGCTACCTTGCCAGACCTGTCACTGCGGATCGTCGAGTTTGCCCGCGAGCACGGGCGTGTCACGATGAGCGATGCCATCAAGCTCACAGGGGCCAACCGCAATACCTTGAAGCAGCACTTCCGCAACCTCGTGGAGCGAGGGCACCTGCGTCAGCAGGGCAGTGGGCGGGGAGTCTGGTACGAGCTGCGGTGAAGTCCGCTGAGGCTCAGTAGCATTCGCATACCGGCTAAAAGCCGCAGCCCCTGGCAAATCCGTTCATATCAAGAGACCGCCGCTTCCGATGGTCAATCTTCTTTAGGACGGATCAGGTGAGGTGTGGTTTGGCAGTCACCAAGAGAGCAGCAAACTCAGCGGGCAGCCGATCCCACTTGACCGCCGTCACGGTGCCGGAATTGCCATTCACGGATGGTCTCCACCACCGAGCTGTGCGCATTGACTTGAGATAGTCAAGCCCAGCCACGAAAGTCTTGAAGGTCTTCCGATCGGTCTTGCCTCCGACCAGATAGGTCCCCTTGGCTCGGATCAATCCAGGATGGAAGCACGAGCCGTCTTTTGCGAACGGAACCATGACCGGCAACTCGGCTTTTGCTGGTGCTGTCGATGCCGAGCACGGCAACAGCCTTCTTGCCGCATCTTCTTGGACATCCATCTGGGGGGCTACCCCAGGAACGACGAACGGCCCGGAAATTTCTGCGTGTTGCCGATATATCCGGACATAGATATGCTATACTATCGTATTTACTTCATCATAAGGCTCAACACGCTATGGATCTTTATCAACAAAAGACAAGCAGAGAACCAAGACTCCGCGCTTTGTCACTCAGCGGTGGAACCCGCCAAACCTCTCTTCGCCTCGACGGTATCACCTGGTCGGCGATCGACCTCTTGGCGGCGCGGCAAGGTATCCGCTGGCAGGATTGGGCGACTCGTATCATCGACGCCAACTCCCAGACCGGCAACATGGCGGGAGAACTTCGCCAGGCCGTGATCGAGGAGTTGCTGGATGCGACTATCGGCCACGAGTCCAGCGTAGTGACTCTTCCTGAGCATCACGCCATTCTCGGCGCTTCTTATCACAGGGTGCATGACCAGGTGCTCGACACCGCCCTCATCGGTGCGTCCGTCCTTCATCGCGACGACAGCTTCGTGAGTTTCAGCGTCATCGTCGGTGGCCTGGATGGCGACGCGCCGAAGCCCTTTCTGTGCATTCAGAACCGTCTTCAGGGAGAGCCGCACCTGCTTGCTGTCGTCGAGAATTTCGGGGGTGGGTCTGATGCTTGATACTTCCTACTCCACTATTACGCTCGCACTCTTGGTAGGAAAGCCAGATTGCTTTGGTGCGCCCGACACACCGGAACACGGTTCAGCGGCGTGCCGGTCCTGCAAACACAACGCCCTCTGCGCCGATACGGCTATCAAGATGGTCATGGGCGTCAAGGACGGCCTAGCGCTTGACGGGATCACCGATAATATCCACGAGATGAGCGATCGCGTACTCAGCTTTCTCCCTGAAGACTACCTGTACCCTCCAAGACCTCTAGGCCGTGACGACCGTGAGTTGATCGGAGCGTGCCATGCACGTTCCAACCCTATCCGGATCAAGAACAAGGAAAAGCACGTTCTTCAGGCCGACGAGAAGGGAGGAAGTCACCTTAGCGCTGCACATGGTTGCGATGACGAAGTGCTTGATGAGGAATGGGATGACGACTGCGAGGCCGCTTTCCAGCAGCAACTCAGAGAAATTGAAGAACGCAAAGGCCCTTTGAGCGCCGACGCCAATGAGGCCCTTCCGCTCGGCTCACATGCCCCGAAGACGCGGGTCGGCCATGAAGAGGAGGACGACTCGCCGGTACGTCCGAAGCCTCACTGCTTTACTGATGCGAGAGTGTATGCGAGTGATTCCCAGATTTGCCAGAAGTGTCATGTACACAAGGAGTGCTCTATCGCTTCGCTGGAATCGCTGAAATTGCCGGAGCATAGCAAAGGCGTTGACCTCGAAGACCTGCTCAGACGGCATGCCATCGCCCGCAGTGGGGCTATGGCAGAGCGGAAGAAAGAAGAAGAGGAAAGAATAGCAGAAGCCGATGCCGAGGAAGAGGAGGAACGGCTTCTGTCTGAAGCTCGGGGCAATAGTCGTATCGTTCCTGTCAGTGGATCAGGTGAAATTTATGCAGAATTTGACAGCGAAGATGCATCAGCCCGGGAATTGGATGCGCATTTGCAAGCCAAATACCATCTGGCCACACTCTCCTTTGAACATGTGAGATTGATCGAAGGAAATATCCATCGGGCGAGGCAACGTCGTGAAAAAAGTACGTTGCCAAGAAGTGATGGTCACGTGCCGTGTCTGGAATACGATCTTTCAGGCGAGGAATCCATTGCGTTCCCTGGGGTCGAGGACACCGTTGAAGCGTCCACAGCAACTGCAATCCCCCCATCAGTACGTGCCGAGCCATCCGATCCTCCTGCGGTGCACGCTTCCGCAGCCAAGCCGGAAACCTCGGCATTATGGAGCACACACCCCCAGCGTCTGACCCCCAGGGCGACGAAAATTCTCTTGTTT
>NZ_FLQX01000022.1 GCF_900089955.1 Candidatus Accumulibacter aalborgensis
CCGCCGCCGGCGCCGACCGAGCGCCAAGTCGCTGCACACACGCGGCGACCGACAACCAAGAAGCCCGACACCAGCGACGACAGCCTGCCGTTCTTCGACGAGTCGCGAGTGCCGGTCGAAGTCATCGAACTCTCTGCACCGGAGACCGCAGGGCTCGCCCCGGAAGACTTCGAAATCATCAGTTACAAGAACAGCTATCGGCTCGCCCAGCGCCCCGGCAGCACGGTCGTTCTCAACTATCGGCGGCCGGTGATCAAGCTCAAGGCAAGCCAAGCGATCGTCTGCCCGGCGGCGCCGGTCGGTGTCATCGAAGGCAGCCGCGCCGACGTCAGCTTTGTCGCCGGCATGCTGATTGATAAATTCGCCTATCACCTGCCGTTCTACCGACAGCACCAGCGCCTCGCCGATGGTGGCATCACCGTCAGTCGGCCGTGGCTGACGCAGATCGGGCAGCAGGGCATTGCGCTGCTTGAACCGATCTACGAGGCGCAGTTCGAATCGATCCGTGCCTCGCGCGTCAAGGCCATGGACGAAACCCCGATCAAGGCCGGGCGGGCCGGACCGGGGAAGTTGAAGGCCGCGTATTTCTGGCCGGTCTATGGCGAACTGGACGAAGTCTGCTTCCCCTTCTTCGAGAGTCGCCGGATAGGGCATGTCGAGCAGGCGCTGGGGCTGAGCCCGGTCGAGCGCGGCGTCCTGCTCACCGATGGCTACACCGCCTACGAGCACTACACCAAGAAGACCGGGCTGATCCACGCGCAGTGCTGGGCGCATACACGGCGCAAGCTGTTCGAGGCACAGGATGCGGATCCGGGGACAGCAGCGCACGGACTGGATCTGATCGGCGGGCTCTACGCCGTCGAAGAGCGCATCCGCGTACAAAAGCTCGCTGCTACGAAGAAACTCGACTATCGATTGATGCACGCCAAGCCGATCATTGAACAGCTCTTTGCCTGGATCAACCAGCAATTCGAGGCGCAGGGTCTGTTGCCGAGCAATCCGATGACCAAGGCGTTAGCTTACGCCCGCGAACGACGATTCGGGCTGGAGGTTTATCTGACCGATCCGGACGTGCCGAT
>NZ_FLQX01000023.1 GCF_900089955.1 Candidatus Accumulibacter aalborgensis
ACTGACCACACTTTCTTGATTGAAGTGTAAGGAATTGTCTTCAGCAACGATTAATGATTAAGCCTGTGGCGGCCCGGATTGTCTGGACACAGTTTTGCAACTCAGGCCACCTTGCGCCCCACTGATCACCACCTGACCTCGGCGGCCGCGTCTTCAGTCGCGCTACGCGACCCTTCTGCCAAGCCCGGCGCAACCCCCCTAACCCTAGATGCGCTCAGCATTTCACGGCTCCTTCTTAAGGCACGATTTAACCTCGAACTCGTGGCCACAAAAATCGGGGCCGGGGCATTGATGATTAAGCCAAATTCGGAGAAGAATAATGCGTGACACCTTTCCACTGTTGGTAAAAACGGAGTTCCCGGCCATTCGACGCCAGAAGCTCGAAACGCTTCAGGCCAATCTCGGATATCGCTGCAACCAGTCCTGTCTCCACTGCCACGTCGCGGCGAGCCCGAAGCGGACCGAAGAAATGAGTTGGGAGACCATGTCCCTGCTGCTCGACTTCGCGCGTCGGCAGGCTGTGCAAACGCTCGACCTGACCGGCGGGGCGCCAGAGATGAACCCCAATTTTCGCCGATTGGTGAGCGAAGCCAAGTCACTAGGTATGCGGGTCATCGATCGCTGCAACCTGACTATTTTGAGCGAGCCGGGGTACGAAACACTGGCTGATTTCCTTGCCGAGAAAAACGTCGAAATCGTTGCCTCACTGCCTTGCTATCTTGAAGAAAATGTCGACGCCCAGCGCGGCGATGGCACTTTCCAGGCTAGCATCAACGGACTACGTAAGCTAAATGCGCTGGGCTACGGACTGCCCGGCTGCGGCCGCGTACTCAACCTGGTCTACAACCCGCTTGGGCCGAGCCTGCCGCCCAACCAAGTCAAGCTCGAAGCCGCCTACAAGGAGCAACTGGCCACTCGCTACGGGGTAATGTTCAATCACCTATTCGCACTGGCCAACATGCCGATCAAGCGTTTCGGCAGTCAACTGGTGTCGCGCAACGAATTCCATGACTACATGAAACTGCTCAAGGGCGCCTATCAGTCGGCCAACCTCGAGGGCGTGATGTGCCGCTCACTGCTCTCTGTCGGTTGGCGGGGCGAGGTCTTCGATTGCGACTTCAACCAGATGCTTGGGCTGAAGCTGGGCGGACCACAGGCCGGGCCGGTTCATCTGGCTGATTTGATTGAAGCCGATTTGTCCGGCCGCCCAATCCGGGTAGCCGATCATTGCTATAGCTGCACCGCCGGCCAGGGGAGCAGTTGTGGTGGCGCGCTGGCGCCGAACGAGGCCGCCCAGACAGCCTCGATTGCCTAGTAGTACAACCCGGAGGAGACTCATCATGAATCGCAAGAAATATATCCGCGCAACAACCGCCGCCATGCTTTCGGTCGGCCTCATGGCCACCGCACTGAGTGGCGCTGCCATAGCCAATCCCTGCGCCGCGAAAAACCCATGCGCAGCACGTAACCCTTGTGCCGCCAGGAATCCCTGCGCGGCGGCCAATCCTGGCGGCGCAAAAATGATCTCCCGCCCTGCCAACTACACGCCCTACAAAGGCAATCAGGCCCAATTGGTCAAGCTTGGTGAAAAGCTGTTCAATGACACGAAGCTATCCACCAATGGCATGGCCTGCGCCACCTGCCACCAGTCCTACGGCGCCTATAACGAAAGTTTTGCCCAGCCGTACCCACACAAGGTGGGCATGGCCAGCGAAAACTATGGCGTGGGGGCTATCAATCTCGACGAGGCGGTGCAGATGTGCATGATCGGCCCGATGGAAGCCAAGCCGCTGGGCTGGAAGTCGAAGGAGCTCGCCGCCCTGGTCGCTTATGTCGGCAGCCTGCAGAAGGGATTCAAACCAGCTGCTGGCCAGGCCAATCCCTGCGCGGCAAAGAATCCTTGTGCTGCCCGCAACCCGTGTGCGGCGAAGAATCCGTGTGCAGCCAAAAAGCACTGACATCCCGATTACCGGAATCGTCTCGGAGTCCGGGGCGGTTTTGCCATCACATCATTGCAATGGAGGAAGGCAACATGGACAACAAAAAGTCAGTCGTACCTGACATGCCGTGCTGATCCTTCAAGGCGGAGGTGCCCTCGGCCCCCTCCCAGGCTGGCGTGTTCGATGCCATGCATAACGAATAAGGATAGATCGTGCGAAGCCACGATCTGATCCGTTTGTTGGACGAGCCCGG